>CALXZP010000001.1 GCA_944393255.1 uncultured Clostridia bacterium
GGCGACGTGATCAGAGTTGAGAAGCTCAACGCTGAGGAAGGCGCTGAGATAACCTTTGACAAGGTGCTTATGGCAGGCGAAGGCAGCGACGTAAAAGTCGGCGCTCCCACTGTAGAGGGTGCGGCTGTAACGGCTAAGGTGCTCGGAAACGGCAAGGCTAAGAAGGTCGTTGTTTTCAAGATGAAGAGAAAGAAGAATTACAGACGCAAGAAAGGTCACAGACAGCCGTTCACAAAGGTTGAGATCACAGCTGTAAACGCGTAACGGCGGCGCTTGCGGAAACTGTAGATATTGATGAGATATTCACGGGAGGTGTAACACATGGCTCATAAAAAAGGTGTCGGCAGTACAAAAAACGGTCGTGACAGTGAATCGAAGAGATTAGGCGTTAAGAGAGCTGACGGTCAGTTTGTTCTCGCGGGAAACATCCTTGTAAGACAGAGAGGAACAAAAATTCATCCCGGAAACAACGTTGGCAGAGGCAGCGATGATACGCTCTTTGCTCTGATAGACGGCAAAGTCAAGTTTGAAAGACTCGGCAGAGACAGAAAACAGTGCAGCGTCTATGCTGATTAATTCATGATTACCTATCCCAAGACGTTTTATGTGCGTTTTGGGATTTTTATTTTACCGGGTGAGCGCAGATGTGAGGCGGTCGCCCGGATATGTAAAAAAGGAGGCGGTTTTGCATGTTTACCGATAAGGCGAAAATTTTTATAAAGGCCGGTAACGGCGGCAACGGCGCCATTTCGTGGCGGCGCGAAAAATACGTGCCCGCGGGCGGACCTGACGGCGGCGACGGCGGCAACGGCGGCAGCGTTATTTTCCATGTCGATACGAGCATAACTACGCTTATGGATTTTCGTTATAAGCGCAAATATGCGGCAGGCACGGGCATGGACGGCGCCGGACAGCGCAGGAAGGGAAAGAACGGCGAGGATATAGTTATAAACGTACCGCAGGGAACGCTTGTGCGCGATGCGGAGTCGAATTTGATAATAGCCGATATGTCCGACCCGGAAAAAGATGTTGTAATAGCAAAGGGCGGCAGCGGAGGCTGGGGCAATTCGCATTTTGCAACGGCGGTAAGGCAGGCGCCGAATTTTGCAAAGAACGGTCAGAAAGGCGAGGAACGCGAGGTCATACTTGAGCTTAAGCTGCTTGCGGACGTGGGTCTCGTAGGCTTTCCGAACGTGGGAAAATCGACGCTGCTTTCCATGACGACGAAGGCTCAGCCCAAGATCGCAAATTATCATTTTACAACGCTTACACCTAACCTCGGAGTTGTGGATCTGGGCGGCGGAAGAAGCTTCGTTATGGCGGATATCCCGGGTATAATAGAGGGTGCGAGCGAGGGAGTAGGACTGGGTCACGAGTTTCTCCGCCATATAGAGAGGACCAGGCTCCTGCTTCATGTAGTTGATGTTTCGGGGATAGAGGGCAGAGATCCTTCGGAAGACCTTGATATAATCAATAACGAACTGTCCGCCTATGATATGGCGCTGGAGGAAAGACCGCAGATAATTGTGGCGAATAAATCGGATATAATACAGGACGAGGAAGCGTACGAGCGTTTCATGGCGGATATGAAAAAGCGCGGATACGAGGTGATAACCATTTCGGCAGCGACCGGTATGAATGTGCGGGAGCTTATGATGAAGACGTACGAAGAGCTTCAAAAGCTGCCTCCCATAACGGTATTTGAACCTCAGGTCGATATTGAAGCCGAAAGATATACCGATAAATCGGAAAAGGGCTATGAGATACACCGCGAAAACGACAAATTTGTTATCACAGGTTCGTGGATCGAGGCTGTCGGAAACAGCGTGACCTTTGACGATAATGAAAGCTTGGGATATTTCCAGCGTTCTCTTATAAACAGGGGCGTTATAGACGAGCTTGTAAGCATGGGTATAAAGGAAGGTCAGCTTGTGCAGATAGGCGACCTCGAATTTGAATTTATATTTTAAGATCACGGGTGCGGCTGCGGTAAACTGCGGCTGCGCTTTTTTTGTGCACTTTGTCGGTTTTGTACAAAAACTTTCCCGGAGGCATTTATTTGCCCGGTATATACAGTTTTGGGCGTAAAAAAACCAATATCCATTATTTCTTTTGTGCTTCTGTATAATTTTTACGTGAGTAGATTTATCCAAAAACTAATTTAAGGATTGATCGGAAAAAGTATTTTATTGGTCAATGAACTGTTAAATTGACGAATTTTGGCTTGATATCAGATTATTTCTTGAAAAATGCGGAGGAAAGTGCTAAAATAAACTTAAACAGGAAATTTTTATAGCTCTAATAGTGATTGCAAACGGATAGTTATAAAAGTGAGATCATCAAGAATGAGTCAAAAGTAAGATTTTTGATGATACTTACTCCAAATATATAGAGAGGAGAGACATGCTGATGAGTATGGATCGTGATAAATTGCTGAAATATATAGGGCGGCGGTTCAGTATATACCGTTTTACTCAAAGGCTTTCAAGAGAAGAAGCAGCCAGAGCGCTCAATATTTCCGAAAGGACGCTTGCGTCGTATGAAAGAGGAGAGCGGGAGATAAGCCTTAATATGGCAATCAAGATGGCGGAGCTTTATAAAACGACATTCAAAAAGCTTGTTGATTATTATAATGTTCTCGATGAGCTGAAACTGGAAATGGCTGAGCTCGATGCAGCGGAGCCGGATATGCGCCGGAAAAGCAAAGTGTGAGAGGGATAAGAAATATGGGCGATATATACGAGACCGGAGTGATACAGGTCGCGGGACATATTTATAAGTACAGGAGAGGGAAGCTTGGAGTAACACAGCAGGAGGCTGCCCGGAGCATAGGCATATCAAGGCGCAGTCTGTCGAATTACGAGAGAGGTTATTCTAGGATCCCGCTCACGATAGCGCTGAAGCTCGATAAGCTGTATGGCTGTGATTGTGAGAAGGGGCTGTCGGCAGATATAGAGGCGGACTCAAGATCAAGCAATATATCATAGATGCTCGGCGGGACGCAGACAGACCGGTATCCGGTCTGTTTTTTTGATGCTTTTACGGCCGTTTTATAAATCAATGAATAATATATTGCCGCGGCGGGTCTGAGTTTCTGTGAACTTTTTATTAAATTATAAAAAAAATCAAAAAAACATTGCATTTTATAAAATACTATGATATAATTATACAGATTTTGAAATGCGCGGATATGATATATCTGTCGCGCTTTGTATAGCGACGTCCGCGGCTGTATACTAAAGGAGGATTTTATCACATGGCAGTAAAATGTGAAGAGGTAGAGAAAAATTTAAGCAAGCTTACGTTTGAGGTCAGCGCTGAGGATTTTGAAAAGGCTATAGACGCGGTTTACAAAAAGAACAGAAACAAGTTTAATATACCGGGATTCAGAAAGGGTAAAGCGCCGAAGTCAGTGGTAATAAAGTATTATACGAAGGCTGTATTCTATGACGATGCTCTTAACAGCGTTCTTCCGGACGCGTATGAGGCGGCGCTTAAGGAAAGCGGTCTTGACGCGGTAGCGCGTCCCGAATTTGACGTTGAGGATATAAAGGACGGAGAGCCGGTAGTGTTCACAGCGCTTGTAACTACAAGACCTGAGGTAAAATTAGGCGAATACAAGGGTATAAAGGTACCGAAAATAGACTATAATGTATCTGATGAAGATGTGGACAAGGATATAGAGGCAATGCGCACCAGAAGTGCACGTCTTGTAAGCGTGGATGACAGGGCTGTCGAGAAGGGCGACATCGCCGTTATCGACTTTGAAGGCTTTGTTGACGGCGAGGCGTTTGAGGGCGGCAAGGGTGAGAACTATGAGCTTGAGATAGGCTCGGATACATTTATCCCCGGCTTTGAGGAGCAGCTCATAGGCGCAAACACAGACGATCTTGTGGATGTTAACGTTAAGTTCCCCGAGGAATATCATGCGGAGGAGCTTAAAGGCAAAGACGCTCTCTTTAAGGTAAAGATAAACGAGATAAAGGTTCGCGAACTTCCCGAGCTTGACGATGATTTTGCGAGCGAGGTCAGCGAATTTGATACGCTTGCGGAATTAAAGGAAGACACGAGAAAGAAGCTTGAGGAGAAGGCTAAGGAAAAGGCTGAGACCGAAACTCAGAATGCGGCTGTTGAAAAGGCGGTCGAGAACGCTGAGTTTGACGTGCCAGAGGCGATGGTCGAAGCGCAGATAGACAATATGATAAGAGATTTCTCAACAAGACTTTCTTATCAGGGCATGAATCTTGACATGTATCTTCAGTATACGGGTCAGACGATAGACGATATGAAGGAGGCTTACCGCGTTCAGGCTAAGAAGCAGGTGGACGGAGGTCTTGTTCTCGATGCTATAGCAAAGGCTGAGGGAATAGAAATAAGCCCCGAAGAGCTTGAGCTCCACCTTGTTGATATGGCAAAGAAGTATAATATGGAGCTTGATAAGCTTAAGGAACTCATATCCGAAGCCGAAATGGACGGCATAAAGAAAGAAATGGTTCTTGCAAAGACAATAGAAATGCTTGCCAATAATGCAGTAGTTGAGTGATCAGCGTGTGATCTATTATGCCGGGGCCGGTATGGGCGGAGGTTTGCTTTCGTCCTGCCGAGCTGCCGGCATATCGCAGTTATTGGGTGTATGCGCGGCATGGCGCTGCGCATGTAAAAAAGTACGGCGTTATGCCGATAGGAGGGATTTAACATGGCAACGATGCCTTATGTCATTGAACAGAATAACAGAGGAGAGCGCAGCTACGATATATATTCGCGCCTTCTTGAGGACAGGATAATTTTTCTCGGAGAAGATGTGAACGATACTACTTCCGCGCTCATCGTGGCGCAGCTGCTGTATCTTGAGGCCAAGGATCCGGATAAGGACATACAGCTTTATATAAACAGTCCCGGCGGTTCGATCACGGCTGGAATGGCTATTTACGATACAATGAATTATATAAGATGCGACGTATCGACAATATGTATCGGAATGGCGGCGTCGATGGGCGCTTTCCTGCTTGCTGCCGGAGCAAAGGGCAAGAGGTTTGCACTTCCCAACAGCGAGGTAATGATACATCAGCCGCTTATTTCCGGGGGCGGGCTGAGCGGTCAGACGACCGATATAAAGATCTATACGGATCACCTTGTAAAGACCAAGGAGAAAATGAACAGGATACTTGCTGAACGTACGGGCAAGACCTACGAGCAGCTTTGCGAGGACACGGAGCGCGATAATTTTATGACGGCTGACGAGGCGAAGGCTTACGGGCTTATAGATGATGTTATCATTTCGGCAGCTGAGAGAAAATAAAAACGGAGAAACGGAATATGGCTGAAAATAATGAACAGTTTTGCTCATTCTGCGGACGCTCCGCTGCTGCGGTAGGTCCTCTGCTCCACGGACAGAACGCAAAAATATGCAGCTATTGTGCAGAGCAGTGCAGGGAGCTGTTCGGGGATATGATACCGCGGCATGAAGCGGAGTTTGACGGCGAGCTCCCAACGCCGCGTGAGATCAAAGAGTTTCTTGACGAATATGTGATAGGTCAGGAAAAAGCAAAAAAAATACTCTCGGTCGCGGTGTATAATCACTATAAGCGTATCGAACACGGCTATGAGTCCGATGACGTTGAGCTTCAGAAAAGCAACATCCTTATGATAGGACCTACCGGAAGCGGAAAAACGTTCATCGTGCAAAATCTGGCGAGGATATTAAACGTTCCGTTCGCCATAGCCGATGCAACGTCTCTTACCGAGGCCGGATATGTGGGCGAGGACGTTGAGAACATTCTTTTGAAGCTTATACAGGCGGCGGATTATGATATTGAAGCGGCGGAGCGCGGTATAATATATATAGACGAGATAGACAAGATAGCAAGAAAGTCAGAAAATCCGTCAATAACGCGCGACGTAAGCGGAGAAGGCGTACAGCAGGCGCTGCTGAAAATGCTTGAGGGGACTGTTGCGTCGGTACCGCCGCAGGGCGGCAGGAAGCATCCGCACCAGGAAATGATACAGATAGACACCACGAATATATTGTTTATCTGCGGCGGAGCGTTCGACGGCATAGATAAGATAATAAGCGAGCGTACGGGAACGAAATCGCTCGGCTTCGGGGCAAAGATAGAGAGCAAAAGGGAGCTTGATGTTTCTGACCTGCTCAAACAGATCGTTCCGCAGGATCTGCTGAAATTCGGTCTGATCCCTGAGTTTATAGGCCGTCTGCCCGTGTTTGCCACACTTGACAAGCTTGACAGACAGGCGCTTATAACTATATTGACGGAACCGAAAAACGCGCTTATAAAGCAGTATAAAGCGCTGCTGGGCTTTGACGATGTAGAGCTGGAATTTACGCCCGAGGCTGTCGATGCGATAGCGGATAAGGCAATGGAGCGCAACACGGGCGCAAGAGGACTTCGCGCCATAATAGAAGAAGCGATGACGGATATCATGTTCGATACCCCGTCCGAGCCGGATATAGAAAAGATAACGGTCACGGCGGAATGTATAAAGGACGGAGCAGAGCCTCTTGTAGAGCGCAGGGAAATAAAAAGCCTTACTGAGCAGCTTTCATTCCCGGAGCTGGAGGATAAAGGAGAAGGCAGTACAGCATGATAAAGCGGTCCGCGGCGGCAGTGCGCGTCATTGCCGCGGCGTAGTCTGCCGCGGAAAGGATAGATACAAATGTTTGTTTCAGAGAATTTATCGGTAAATAAGGAAAATCATCTTGTGATCGGCAAAAACGATACGGTAGAGCTGGCGAAGAAATACGGAACGCCGCTGTATGTAATGGACGAGGATCTGATCCGTAAAAACTGCCGCGTATATAAAGAAGCGATCGACAAGTATTACGGCGGGAACGGTCTTGTTTTGTATGCAAACAAGGCTTTTTGTTCTGTGTATACGTGCAGACTGGCGGCGGAGGAAGGTCTCGGAGCCGATGTTGTTTCGGGCGGAGAGCTTTACACTGCTATAAAAGCAGGATTTCCGATGGATAAGGTGTATTTCCACGGCAATAACAAAACTGCCGACGAGCTGGAAATGGCGGTCGCAAACAGAGTAGGGCATATAGTAGTCGATAATATATACGAGCTTGAGCTGCTGGATGCTATTGCGGAGAAGCACGGTATTGTCCAGAAGATAATGTTCAGGATAAAGCCGGGTGTGGACGCGCATACGCACAGCTTCATTCGCACAGGTCAGATCGATTCCAAGTTCGGCGTTGCGCTGGAAAACGGAGAAGCGTTTGAGATATATGAAAAGGCGCACCGGATGCCGAATGTCGATCCGGACGGACTGCATTGCCATATAGGCTCGCAGATATTCGATGTGGAGCCGTTCTGCGAGGCGGCACAGATAATGATGGATTTCGCCGGGGATCTCAAGGATAAGCTCGGTCTTGAGATAAAGAAGCTTAACCTCGGCGGAGGTTACGGGATAATGTATACCGAAAAGGACGATCCCGTTCCGTATGACGAGTATATAAAGCACGTTTCTGAGGTAGTTAAGAGCACTGCGGCAAAGCGCGGTATTGATATACCGTCTATACTCATGGAGCCGGGACGCTCGATAGTGGCGTCTGCCGGAATAACTCTCTATACCGTCGGCGGTATAAAGGATATAAAGGGTGTGCGTAAGTATGTAAGCGTAGACGGCGGCATGGGCGACAATCCGAGGTATATAATGTATCAGTCGGAATATGCGGCAGTGATCGCGAACAAAGCCGGAGCCCCGGCGTCGGATAAGGTCACGGTTGCCGGAAAATGCTGCGAATCGGGCGATCTTCTGCTCAAGGACGCTATGCTCCAGGAGGCGGAAGCGGGCGATATACTTGCGGTTCTCGCAACAGGCGCGTACAACTATTCAATGGCTTCAAACTATAACAGGATACCGCGTCCTGCGGTCGTTGCCGTTAAGGACGGAGTGCCCAAGGTGATAGTAAAGCGTGAAACATATGAAGATATCATTATGAACGATATGATGTGATATTACGCAAAGGAGGGCTGCCGCGGATGAACGTTTCAAAAGTTTCATCCGCGGCAGCCCTATGCTTTTGCTCACGATATATGAGACATGACAGGGATCTGCATTTGAAGCGTATATTAAAATTCTTCAGGATCTGCCGGCTTTCCGTCGCGGCGTACTTCAAAATGCAAATGTGCCTGTCTGGTGTTTTCACCGATGCTGTCTCCGACAGTTCCTATAACGTCGCCCGAGGCTACAGTGTCGCCCTCCGCAACGCTGACCTCGCCGAGCTGTGCGTAAACTGTGCTCAGTCCGTTTCCGTGGTCTATCGTTACGGTATTTCCGTAGGTCTCTTTCCTTGCGGATGTGACGGTACCGCCGGCGGCGGCGCTGACGCTGCATCCTATATCAGCTTCAATATCCACACCGTCGTGAGTGCGCCAGTCTCCGAGTATCTCATTGTACATAAGCGTATTGCCTGAGAAGCCGTAAAGAACGGTCATTCCGGGAACGGGATCGCTCAGGAGTCCGGATTCCTCCGCCTGGACTATCACGGAAGCGGGTTCGAGATCGGGATTATCGTAAGCATAGCTGTCGGTCGGCACATATTCGTCCTGTGCAGCGTCTGTTTCCGCAGCGGTATCGCCAGTCTGAGCGTCTTCAAGGCTTTCAGCGGCGGCAGCTTCGCTGTATGCGGGCTGCGGTGAGGAAACTACAGGCAGACTGCTGTGCTCATCGTCTGCCGCTGATGAAATAAGGCCGGGAGCGGCCGTTTCCTCCACAGGCGTAAGCGCATTGGTTGACTGCGACTCCTCCATGTTCTGCATAAAGAATCCTGCTACACCGATAGCGATCACACAGCAGCAAAGTGCTATGTAAAAGCCCGGAAGCTTTTTGGTTTGATTTTTCTGATCCATAACAACTTCTTCCTTTCAGTTTTTTCAGCCGCATAGCTGCAGCTGTATATTATTTTTCCTGATTTCGTTCCTATTGTTGCCTGTTCCTGCTGTATCTATACACAAATAAGGGAATTGTGCAATAAAATTAATAGTATACCATAATGTTTTTGAGGTTTTTTTCAGAATATCTATAGCCAAAACGATCATTTTATAGTATAATAGATATAAGACATATGAGGTTATTCACCGGTCTTTTAGAAACCGCGGCGCCGTACCGAACGGCGGTCTGTCGGAGGGAGTGATGAATTTGAAAATAAAAAAAATATCGAATGAAGAGGTTATCGTTTTCTTAAATACAAGAGATCTTGAATTATTTGATCTCAGTCCGGATTCTTTTGAACCCAGATCGGCAGAGCTGCACAGATTTTTGTTTATGCTCATGGAGACTGTACGGGAGGAGACCGGTTTTGATCCGTACGACGGTCAGGTAGTGGTGGAGGCGGCAACGTCTAAAAATGGGGTGCACCTCTCAATAAGCAGGATAAAACGCACGAACAGGAAGATATCAAAAGAGAATTTCAACAGAGCTGCGGGGGTGAGGATAAAAAGCAGCAATACAGGAAACAGCCGCGGTATGGATCCGGCGGGCGGCAGACAGTACCGTTCTTTGCTGGATGAGAAGCCGCATGGAAAGATGGCAAGAAGGAGCCGGGATAAGAGAAGAGACAGCTGTTTTATATTTATTTTTTCGGCGTACAGCGACATGGAATCGGCCCTCTGTACCCTCGAGAATACGTACATAGAAAAAGGCGAGCTTTACCGCAGCGGCAAGAGGTATGCAATGCTGCTGCCGATATCGTCTCTCGACGGCTGCTATCATCTTTTGGAGTTCTCGGAATCGTGCAGCAGGAACAGCATAGCGGCGGACGGTATCCGCGAGGGCTGGAAAAAGGTCACTGAGGGCGGCGGACTGGTCGAGCTGGCTAATGCCGTCAGGGATATGAATTGAGCCGGTTTGTAAAATTTATATGAATTTTGATATTACTGCTTGCAATTTATCTGCGTATGTAGTATAATTGTATTGTTTGTATATTAAAAACGGAAAGGAAGACAAATACATGGATCTATTCGGAATAACGGCTCTGGCCGAAGAAGCAGCTGCGGGGGCCGGACAGCAGCAAGGAGCGGCAGGCGGTATTTTAGGCACGATAATCGGCTTTGCTCCGCTTCTCATCATAATCGTTGTTTTCTATTTCATGCTTATCAGACCTCAGAGAAAGCGTGACAAGGAAACAAAGGCTATGCTCAACGCAATGAAGGTCGGGGACAAGGTAGTGACCATCGGCGGCATCTGCGGCAAGATCGTAAAGATCAAGGATAACTATGTATTCCTCGAAACGGGCAACATAGGTACGCAGGATGAAAAGAGCGTTCTGAAAATGGAGCGCGACGCTGTAAAGACTGTGGAGAAGAAGCAGTCTAACTAAAGAATTAACATGTCCCGGCATGCTGCCGGGCAGGTAAACGGAACGCGCCCGCCGCAGATGTTTCTGCTGCGCGCGCGTTCTTTTTTTATCTGTGAATAATGCGTCATATCCGCCTAATGGGGGCGCTCTGAGAACGGAAATACAAAAACAGAAAACGCTGTGCCGAATTTGAGATAAGCACAGCGTTTTGCAGTTGATCTATCCGAGCCTGAATTCTATAACGGCTTTAAAAAGATCGCCGTCGGTCTTGATATAGAAGCGTCCGCCCATCAGCTCTGTATAAGATTTTGCGATCGCAAGTCCAAGCCCGCTGCCTTCGCCAGTTCTCGAGCTATCGCCTCTTACGAAACGTTCGGTTATATCATCGTCGTCAAAGTCCATTTTGTAGTTTGCGATGTTCTTTACTTCCGTTGTGCATATCTCACCGCTGCACCGCAGATCTATATATACCCTTGTTCCCCTGAGCGAATATTTTATCGCGTTCATTATGAGATTTTCAAAAACTCTTGAAAGCTTTTTGCCGTCGGCCGTTATATTGACGTCCTCATCCGGCAGGTCAAGGATAAATTCAAGACCGGCTTTCTGTATCTCGCCGTCAAGCTCCGCCTCCGCCTGGGTTATCAGCAGCTTGTAGTCTATACTTTCAAGCTCCGCCTCCTCGCTGCCGCTTCGCGCCTTCGATACGTCAAAAAGATCGGACGTCAGCTGTTTGAGTTTTTTGCTCTTCTGGGCTATTATTTTTACATAATCGTTAGCTTCCTCGGGCTGCAGCGTCTCCTGCATGAGCAGATCGGCGTAATTGATTATGGAAGTCAGCGGTGTTTTGAGATCGTGGCTCACGTTTGTTATAAGCTCCGCCTTCATGCGCTCTGACTTTACCGACTGCTCGACCGCCTTTGAGAGACCGCTTCCTATCTCGTTTATCTCCTCGGCAACGGCGTCGGTGAGCATACTGCCGCAGGCGTCTATTTTATGATCCGTTTCTCCGTTTCGTATGCGTCTGAGTCCGGCGCGTATGCCGTCATACCCTTTTAGTGTTTTGAATATGACAGCGACCGGCAGCGCGATCAGAGCAATGCATATCAGAACCAAAAATGCCGATAAGCCGTCGCCTTCATACAGAAGCGCGCCCGTCAGCCATGAAATGGCCACCGTTATCCACATATATACGACCGATGCCGCAAGCATTGCTATATATGACATTTTAGCCGAGGCAAGCGCTTTTACGGAGCTGTACGCGGCTCCGATCTTCTTCGGCAGCTTGATAAACACCCATTTCAGTATCCTGATGAACAGCCGCCAGATCCATGATGCCGCACGACACACGAGACAGCGCTGTGCGAATGTATTATTTTTTAAATGCTTAACTATCGACAGCCAGCATGTGACTGCGGCCGCGCTGCATACGGCTGCGGTAAGCGACCAATACAGTCTGAATATATCATCATCGGGGGGCATGTTTATTGACGCTGCCACTTCCAGAAAAATAGGTATCACCGCAGTAAACATTATGAGGATCGATATGTCCGGAAACACTCTGTCTGCGGTCATAAGATGGATCTCATCGTCCTCCGGACGTCTTCCCGCAGCAAAGCTGAGATATATAAGAGCGAGCAGGAATACCGCCGCATACGCGGGTATGCCTCTCAGCGCTCCGTCCGTTGCCGACTGCGCTCTCTGCCACAGTATGAGCAGCTGCTCGGCCTTGTCCCGGTTTACACGCAGATATACGATATAGTCGTCAAGAGGTTTTTTGTCTGAGCGTCCGCCGGGGGCGTAGTCGCTCGCTGTTTCTGCATCTCCGGTATATTCGCTGTCTGAGAACGGCTCATATTCATATATGAGCGAGTCGCTGTAATTACGGAGCGCGTATTCATTTCCGTCCGCAGACCACTCGTTATTTTTCTTCTCGACAGTCAAATAAAGACCCTCGTTGGTAATGTCTTCAATATCGGTTATATAGCTGTTTTTGTTTCTGTCGCCTGTATTTGTAAGCTTTTTTCCGGTCTTTAGATTTTCGGCGTAGTATTCGATACCGCTGCTTTCAAGTGTGGTATTGTCAAATACGGCGTTTTCATCGTTATCCGTTACCGCGCTTATCAGGATGTAAGCTCCTGAGCTGAGCGAGCCTGCGATAACGCTGCTTTCTTCAAATGATTCGCCGGGGCGGTATCCGCTCCCGTTGCGCATCTCAGATATAGCTTTGCCGGCCGCGCCCACTGCGCCCGCAGCCGTGGCGATACATACCGCAAATGCCGCAGTCTTCATCCATGCGCTGTATAATATTTTTTTACCCTTCATTATTATCACTCCCTGTTAGATTATTAAAAGCGGACGTTATTTTTTTATGCAATAGCCGATCCCCCAGATCACCTTGATATACTGAGGCTGCTTAGGATTTATCTCGGTTTTTTCGCGGATATGGCGTATGTGTACCGCTATCGTATTGTCGTTCACCGCCGCGTCCTCGTTCCATACCCGTCTGTAGATATCGTCTGCGGAGAATACTCTGTTCGGATTTCTCATCAGCAATTCGAGTATTTTATACTCAATAGGCGTAAGGTGGATATCGATACCGTCGCGCGTTACCGTTTTCGATTCGGTATCTACCGACAGACCGTTGATGGTAATGACCGATTCCGACGGTTTCTCCATAGCGCCCAGAGTTGTGTAGCGTCTGAGCTGGGATCTCACCCGCGCCACAAGCTCCGACGGATTGAACGGCTTTGTAACGTAATCGTCCGCACCTGCGGTAAGTCCGAGTATCTTGTCTGCGTCCTCCGACTTGGCCGAAATAAGTATTACGGGTATGTTTTTCTTTTCGCGAAGCTTCATAAGAGTTGAGATCCCGTCGAGCCTGGGCATCATTATATCGAGCAGGACGAGATGTATTTCTTCGCTCATAAGCATATCCAGAGCTTCCAGACCGTCGTGGGCTTCAAGCACACGGTAACCCTCCGCTTTGAGGAATATACCCGTGCTGCGGGTTATTTCTTCATCGTCATCGACTATTAAAACCGTAAGCTGCATATTTACCTCCTTTTGTCTTTACTTGCGTATGACTGAGGAATGCAGAGGTATTCCCCGGTCATTGCGTCTTTGTTTATCTATATGATATCATGTGTTTCTTATTATTTTGTTAATAAAAATCTTAAGATTTCTTTAAGATTGATCATTATCTATTATATCATCGGGCGGCGTCAAATTCAACCGTGCATAATTTTCTTTTTGTCTGATTTTTATATTGCCGGGAAGTCTGTGAAATGATATAATATATATACGCAATGTCTCATCGCAGCAGCCGGCGAAGAAGTTTATACTGCGTATACACGGCGCTGTAAAGCCGGCGGCGAGGCGTCGGACATCGAAACAAAAATACGGACTAAAGAGGAGGATAATATTATGCCGTTTATCGATTCAAAAATATCAATGCCGGTAACGGAGGAAAAGAAAGAGAAGATCAAGTCGGAGCTTGCAAAGTGCGCGGAGATCATCCATAAGTCCGAAAGCTATCTTATGGTGGGTATCGAGGATGATTATGACCTGTGGTTTGCGGGCAGGAAGCTTGAAAAGGGAGCTTATGTGTCGGTCAGCCTTTACGGAAACGCGTCATCATCGGATTATGAGAAAATGACAGGAGAAATATGCGGTCTGTACGAACGTGAGCTGGGGATACCCGGCAATGCGGTCTATGTAACATATCATCCCGTGTCCGACTGGGGCTGGAACGGCAGTAATTTTTAAAAGGAAAAAGCGTTTAAGGTATATCAGGTATGTAAGGATCGGTCTTGGACTTAAATGAAAGGGCTTTGTATATGAATTGTATACATAGCTCTTGATTTTTATTTATACATAGTGTATAATTGAGATAAGATATATCGGCAGAGGAAGATTTGTAATGAAAAAATATGCTGCCGCGTTTGCGGCCGTAACGCTTGCTGCGGGTGTGAGTGTGTGCGTATCTGCGGAAAGCAATACATATGCGGATCCTGCATTTTTTGAATATACCGCCCGTCTGAACGACCTGTGCAGACGGGAGAGCCCGTCGGCGGAAACGCTGGAATTTACCGAAGGCAGCAGTATAGCTGTCGCGGACGGAGAAGCCGTCATCCAGCTCAGCGCCGAAGCTGAGGAAACAGGCGGTAAAATATTTGTGCCCGCCGGAGTGCTTGAAAGAGAAATGGGCGCGAGAGAAGTGTATAGCGGAGATATATCGTTGTTTTCTGCTGAGGATGACAGTTTCGTCATGCGTGACGGCACGCTGATGATAGATATAGAGTCGGCTGCTGCGGCGGCGGGATTGTATACTGAGCGCTGCGGCGGCAGCGTGACCGTGACCGATCCGTATCATTCCGGCCGCATTGTCGCATCTGCCGGTATTGACGCTGAAATACCGGAGCTGTATTTTTCAGAGCTGGGAGCGGAGGAGCTGCTGGTCTCGCCGTTCGGAACGTATATATTCCAGTTCGGTTCAGCCGCGGAGGCGCGCGCCGCGTGCGTATATCTTAACGGTATTGACGGCGTTAACGCCGTACCCGATATTACGCTGGAGCTTTTTGAGAATGAAGAAAACGGCTACCGCTGGGGCGCTCACATCGGATGGGGAGCGGAGTTTATAAAAAGTGATATTTTCAATCGAAGATATCTTGAGGATATAGGCGTTTTGGAAAATGCCGCCGAAGTTGAGGTAGCCGTTATAGACTCAGGCGTAGATTATACTCATCCGTTTCTGGAAGGACGCGTCAATACGGAAAAGGGCTATGATTTTTATAATGACGACAGCGATCCGATGGACGACCACAGTCACGGTACTCATGTAGCGGGAATAATTTGTGACAACACGTTTTCGAACGTCACTGTAATACCGTATAAGATAACGAGCGCCGAAGGCAAGACCGGATTTTCCAAGCTGACAAGCGCTCTCGAAAGGGCGCTGGCGACAGGGGCGGATGTAGTAAATCTCAGTCTGGGCAGTAAGGATCCCGATCTTGCTGTTAAAAATATGCTGGAGCCGTACATTCAAAGCCTGGTGGAAAACGGTACTGTGGTCGTTGCGGCGTCGGGTAATTTCAGTATAGACGCAAACAAATGCTCGCCCGCAAATATAGAGAGCTGCATAACAGTCAGCGCCTGTAAGGAGAACGGTGAATTTGACTCGTCTTATTCGGATTACGGATCGGTGATCGATGTATGTGCGCCGGGAACGGATATCAGCAGTACTATCCCCGGCGGCGGTTTCGGAACAAAGCGCGGCACGTCCATGGCCGCTCCGTACGCAGCGGCGGCAGCCGCAATGATAATAAGCGCAGACAGCGGTTTTGAAGTATCAGAGATCGAAAAGATTATAAAAGATAATGCCGACGACGCAGGCCCCGAGGGGGTAGATGATCTTTACGGACACGGACTGATAAACATGGGCAATATAGCGAACAGCATGTTCGGTGCGGAGACGTCCGAGACGCCCGGAACTGAACAGAACGTTGGATTTGCCGAAGCGGTTTTGACGCCGGAAGGCATAAGAACGAAGCTGGAGAATATAGAGCCGCGCGAAGGCGGCGCGGTGATAGCCGCGGCGTCATATAAAGACGGAGAATTGTTTTCGATGGGTACGGTGAATATAGGTTCTTACGGGCAGATATCCGGCGATGAAATAGAGATCCCGGTCTTATACGAGGGCTGCGGTGAGGTGAAGCTGTTCCTGTTTGACAGCCTGGATTCTCTTGTGCCGCTGTGCCGGGCGTATGTTAAGAACATATGAGGAAATGAAAGTATGAAAGGGTTTGAAGGTGATGAATTTGAAAAGAATAGCGGAATTTGAAAAGGTCAGCTTTGATCAGTTTAAAAACGACTGGCAGAGCGAATTTCCCGCAGTATGCGATATTGAGGATATATACAATGGTATAAAGCTTCCGGAACGTGCGACCAAGGGCTCGGCGGGCTATGATTTTTATATGCCCGAGGCGTTCACTTTAAATCCGGGTGAGAGCGTAAAAATCCCCACGGGAATACGTGTGCGTATCGACGAGGGTTGGGTGCTTAAGCTATATCCTCGCAGCGGGCTGGGCTTTAAGTTCAGGCTCCAGCTTAATAATACTGTCGGGATAATAGACAGCGATTATTATAACAGCAAAAATGAGGGACATATTATGGTGCGCATCACAAATGATACGAATGAGCATAGGACTTTGGAGCTGAGACGCGGCGATGGGTTCTGTCAGGGTATCTTTGTGGAGTACGGTATCACATACAGCGATGATGCCGACGGTGAGCGCAACGGAGGCTTCGGTTCGACCGGGCGCTGAGCAGTGTGAATATCTGAAAGGAAACGGACGGATGAAGATACGGCTCTGAGCGCTCCGGAATATAAACGATTTTAAAATTTTTAAAACGTTCTTATGAAAGGTGGTCATGACAATGAAAAGAATGATAAGTACGGTTGTTAGCGCGGCAATACTGCTGAGCGGAGCATCCGCTTTCGCTGCTGCGGATGATGAGTATTATGCAGCTATGAAAGAGCAGGTATACAGCGCTGAATTTGATATGACAATGTCGATAGATGTTGAAGAGATAAGCGACGATTTTAAAAAGGCATTAGAGATACCTGACGGAGAAATGAAGCTGGATTATGTTTACAGCGGTGCATTCGATATGTCGGAAGACGGCAAAGCAATGCGCATGGCTATGGATATGACTATGAAGATCCCCGGTGAGGAAGATATTTCTGTACAGACTTATACGGATATGGATCTTACGGATGAAGAAGCTCCGGTATTTGTGCAGATAATAAAATCGCCTGATGAAGATAAGTACATGGTAATGGATTATTCTCAAAGCGAAGAGCTTATGGCGCAGATTGGCAGTGCCTTCAATATGGGTACGTCTGAGGAGATGCAGAAGCTTATTGAGGAACTGAATTCAGAAACGATGTATAAAGAACCGGAATACAGCGACGGAGTATATTCGGTCGTTTATACAGAGCAGGAGATGAAAGACGCGGTCAAGGAGCTCATGCTGAAAGGCGAGGATATTTATCTGCCTGTCCTGTCATCGATCGCAGTGTCTGCGGAAACAGCCGCGTCGTCGGATACGGCAGTGATCGGCGGAGCGGATGGGGCTACAGATATATATACGTCATCATTGGACGCCACAGTGATCGGCGGAGCAGACGGTCCGTCTAACATATACATACAGCCTGCGCTCACATCGGAGATAACGGATGAGGAACGCGAACAGTACCGTGCAGAGGTGGAAAAATGGTATGAAATACTCAACGGTGTGAAGCTGTTTGCCGATGATGCGGTAACGATGGATGTAACTCTCGGCGAGAACGGTTCTATCGGTACGCTTGATATGGGTATTAATATTGATACAAACCTGTACGATCTTATTTCGGCAGTTTCAGGAGAACTCGGGATAACAGATGAAGATATAAGCGAAACGGGAATAACTAAGGAAAATTCTGATATCAGGATCGGGGTATCAATGAACTGCGAATTTGAAAATATAAACGGTGAGGTCGATGTGGATATCCCGGAAATAACAGAGGATAACAGTATTGATGTATTTGCGGCTTACATTGCGCCCGAGGCGGCTATGGTGGTGAACGTGGAAACGGTAGAGTATAACGGCGCCGAGCTGCTCCCTCTGCGCAGCTTCTGTAATGAGGCGGGTATAAGCAATGATGATATTTCATATGACAATGGTATAGTAACGGTAGAGTGTAATATCAACGGTGTTACAGCGTTTATTATAACTATAAATGAAAACAGCGTTACGGTTAAGGATGCGCAGGGCAATGAGAGAGTTGAAGAGATTGACGCTCCTGCGGTGATAATAAATGACAGGACGTATGTAACATTTGATTTTGCGGAAATACTCGGCTATCTGCGGTCTGAGGACAGTTTTTACAACGCGGCTGCTCTTGGGGCGGGTATTAATTAAGAAATATATAAGCGGCCTCTCGGCGGAGCATTATCCATAACCTCTGCCGGGAGGCTTTTTGAGTGTGCAAATAATACAAACGAACGCGTAATTTAAGTTAATATGTAAAAAGATATGCACAAAAGTAAAAAAAGATGAAAAAAAGTATTGACAAATGCGGCGGAGATGTGGTATATTAATATAGCTGTCAGCGAAGGGCGGTACAGAAAAAGGAAACAGACACAGGGAATGAAAAGAACCTGAAAAAAGTTTT
>CALXZP010000002.1 GCA_944393255.1 uncultured Clostridia bacterium
GGCTACATAGCTCTTTGCAAGGATTGTATAACCAATCGTTTGGATATGCCGCTCGGCGGTCTTACGGACACGCTGTCAAAGACGATATCCGGAGGGCTTTCTGCGTCGTGCGTACAGCCGCAGGAGCAAAACGGAAGAAGCGCAGAGTGAGCCCGGGCATATGATACGGTGTTATGAATAATACGTTCCCCTTAAAGCGGACGGATGAAAGGAATTTCATGTCTGCATTAAGGGGATTTTTTGTTGCTGCGGTCAAATATATCCCGGTGTACAAAGTTAATAAAATATATACATATGCATTAAAAAAAGTATTGAAATCAAGCCTAATATATGATAAAATGAATGTATCTAAAGGTATATATTTGATAAATGATACTTTCTTCCTTATTATTTTTGTTAAAAGTCTTTACAAAACGGACAGAGTGTTGTATAATAAAAGAAAACAAAAACAAAACAAACAAAAACAAAAATAATAAGGAAAGAAGGCAAAAATTATGTACAAGTCTGATTATGAGATCAAAGAGGAAATGTGTGAGATCGGCAAACGTATTTACAACGACGGTTTCGTTGCAGCCAATGACGGTAATTTCTCCGTTAAGGTAGACGACAATACGTTTTACGTAACGCCTACGGGAGTTTCCAAAGGGTTTATGACGCCGGAGATGATATGCAAGGCTGATGGTGAAGGAAACCTTAAGGAGGAAAACGGCCCGTGGAGACCCTCGTCGGAGTTCAAAATGCATCTCAAGGTATATCAGCAGAGACCGGACGTAAACGCCGTGGTTCATGCACATCCGCCGATAGCGACATCATTCTCTATTGCCGGTATTGCTTTGGATAAGCTCATAATGCCTGAGGCTGTTATATTCCTCGGCGGCGTTCCGACGGCTAAGTACGGCACACCGTCAACGATGGAAATACCGGACTCGCTTGAGCCGTATCTTCAGGATTATGACTCTATACTTCTTGCAAATCATGGCGCGATCTCATTCGGATGCGATCTTAATACGGCGTTTTTCAGAATGGAATCGACAGAGTTCTATGCAAAGCTTCTTTTTTATGCAAGGATGCTCGGAGGCGAGAACGAGATCCCTTGCGGTGAAGTAAAAAAGCTTATTGAACTGAGGAAGCAGTTCGGAGTTACGGGCAGACATCCTATGGAGAAGCTTTGTCCCGGATGCTTTATGGGCGACGACACATGCTATTTGTCACCCACGGAAGCGAATGAGAAATATGGGGTCGAGTCAAGCGCGGCTTACCATGGTTTTCAGTCCGGCAGCTCCAAGCAGGACAAAACCCCGAAACTGAAGGATCTCAGCGAACAGGACATAGAGCGCATAGTCGCAAAGGTGACAAGACAGGTGCTTGAACAGTGCGGCAAATAATTCTGTAAAGCCGCAGATCGGGTCATATGATCTTAATTTAAACAGCCGGCAGCGGGCATATGCCCGGTACAGTATGAGGATCGCATATATACAAACAAAAATTCAGTTAACGGAGTGGAAAGGAAATGCAAACAATGAACAGTGCTATCGGAATAGTTGAAATGTTTGGTTTTGTGACAGCTATAACGGCTGCCGACGCTGCGGCAAAAGCTGCGGATGTAAAAATTATTGCAATTGACTCCGATAAATCTTCAAGTGTGAGATCCGCAGAAGCACCGCTCACAATGGCGGTAAAAATGCAGGGTGATGTATCTGCGGTAAAAAAGGCTGTGGACGCAGCAGTTAAAGCTGCGGATTCTATCTCGGGATCTATATGTGCAAAGGTCATTTCAGGCTCGGCGGATGATGCTCTCAGAGCGGCTCAAGCTGTCGGCGCCGGGTTATGATATGGTCTGACGTATACCGTCAATGAATGCTTAAGAGGGGGAGACCGCTTACGCGGCCGCAAAATGTTTCCGTCAATCTATTAAGGGAGGAATTGTTATGAATGTGAATTTCTCGATCGGTTTGGTAGAGGTGAGCGGTCTTGGAGATGCGATCAGAATGCTCGATGAAATGTGCAGTACGCCTGACGTTGAATTTGTGACGACAGACAGAAAGCTTGGAGGCAGACTGGTCACTATCGTTATAAAAGGCGAGCTGACGGCAGTAAGAGCCTCGGTGGACAGAGGAGCGAATATGGCTAAGAAGCTGGGAAGCTTTAAAGCTTCCCAGGTGATAGACCGTCCGCATCCGGAAATATTCCCGTATCTGCATCTTGACGCTAATGATATCGAGCCTGACGGCGACGGCGGTACGCGTCCGGACGCACACGGATATGATGAACGGCGCGGTACGGAGTGAAACGGGCTCACCGGCTGCATTTGTATCGGCAGCGGCGTTTTTGATCAGCGGATTTGAGTATGAAACGAGATAGATACAGAGGTATGTGCGCGGCACAGCGCACATACCTCTCTTAAATAAAGATCACAGGAGGTACATGCGGTGGTAACACTGGAAGGGATCGTTATAGACGCGGACGAGGCGGTTTTAGAATGTCAGAACACAGATGATGTGATAAAGATAGGTGTTTCTGCGAGGCACGTACATCTTTGCAGAAAGGATCTGTATACATTGTTCGGCAAAGGCTACGAGCTGCATAAGAAGAAAGAGCTTATGGGCGGTCAGTTTGCTGCTGAGGAATGCGTTACCATCGTAAGCCCCGAGCTCAGGGCTATAGAAAAGGTGAGGATACTCGGCCCGCTCAGAAACGAGAGCCAGGTCGAGATATCGCGGACAGATACGTTCAAGCTGAAGAACAGTCCGCCGGTGCGCCCGTCGGGGCAGCTGGACGGCGCCGCTCCAATGGCTATTGTCGGGCCTAAAGGGAGCATATTCCTTGACGAGTGCTGCATAATAGCTAACAGACATATCCATTTACCTACATATCTTGCGGAAAAATACGGATTGAAGGATAATGACTTTGTAGATGTTGAGGTCGAGACCGGAAAACCGACGCGGTTCTTTGACGTCCAGGTCAGAGTGAACGACAGCTTCACGCCGGAAATGCACATCGATACCGACGACGCGAATGCATGCTCGTTAAAAACAGGCGATGCGATAAAAATAATTACGGAAAGATAAGCCGGTACTTTTGAATTTCCCGGACAGTCAACAAAATAAGCGCGGAGATCTATTGAAAAGAGCCCTGTCCGGGCGTGTGCCGGCAGGAGCTTTTTGCCGGCGCCGCTGAATATGGATACAGAGAGAATGTACTTACCGTGCAGGCAGATATATGGGCTTATTCGCCGAGAACGACACGCCGTATCGTTTTGGTAACGCCTTCATCGTCGTTTGATCCGCATATATATTTACACAGCGCCTTGAGTTCGGGATGGGCGTTTTCAACAGCATAGCTCTCGGAGCATACTCGCATCATATCCGCATCATTCATAAAATCGCCGAATGCCATACATTCCTCGGGCTTGAAGCCGTAAAGCTTTTGCAGCTGTTCTATGGCGCTGCCCTTTGTAACGCCTTTTTTCATTATATCGAGCCAATTTGTGCCCGAAACAAGGATATTCGCGGTATCGTAATAGTCTTTCAGAATGGGATAGCAGTGGTTTTCGGATAATTCATCGTCGTAAACGGCGATCTTAAGCAGATCGTCGTCGGACGAACGCTCAATAACATCATCTACAGTGCGGTAGTTGAGGTAATACATTATAACGTTCTGTATATGCGTTTTGTTTTCCTCTTCGCCGAATGCACCGTTCACTCCGCAGGCGATCGGATAAAGTCCCGGCTCTTTTTTTATTATGGCAAGTATCTCTTTTGCCTGTTCCTTATCCAGCGGATCGCAGAGGATACGTTTTCCCTTTTCATATACCATAGCGCCGTTTTCCACTATAAATGTCATGCTGTCCTTGTATTTGCCGAATTGATCTATGACTGTATCGTATTGTCTGCCGCTTGATACTGCAAATTTGATTCCGGCTTCATTGAGCTTTTCCAGAACATAGTCGAAATCCTTGGGCAGTTCTTTATTTTCGTTAAGAAGAGTGCCGTCCAGGTCGCTGGCTATAAATTTTATCATATTGATCCTCCCGATAAATTGTTTTAGTATATTTCACAGCTTTGAATGGCGTTCATGCTAAGACCCTCAGGTGCTTGGGATAGCGGTTTTTTACTGTGCCGCCGGAGCCTTTTCCCCAGCCTATAGGATATCCGTCGGCTGTTATTACGCACCAGCCGTTTTTATCGGCGTTTAGAATATCGCCTGCCATGTATTTTTTCAGCTGCTCGGAATCGGCGCACAGATCGACTCTGTTTGCGTATTCCTCAGCGGGGAACGCATGCGAAAGCGCGTGCGACGGTTCAAAACGGTCTTTTTTGACCTCTCCGAGGAGCAATCCGCAGCGGACGATTCTGAGCTTGTCAGTATTTATTTTTTCCGGCATCAGGTAAAGTCTGCTGCCGAACAGTGTAAATTCGCCTCGGCATTCGCGGTGAAGGTATGTTTTCTCAAAATCTCTGTAAAGTTTCACAGCGCTGTCAAGAGCCTTTTCGTCTGTACGTCTGCCGTTTTTCTTCTTTGGCTTGTTTTGCGCCGCTTCGCTTTCATGCATATAGTTTTTCTTGCGCAGCAGAGCGGCGAAATGTCCTTCGCCGTTTTGTATGTGCGGAAAAATACGGCGGCATTTTTCTATATCCGGATATTCCCCGATGCCCGGAGAAAGCATATCGAGCTTGGGGATATCGCATATTTCCATGCCGTATTTATCGGCCATGTATTCGACCACGGCTTCATTTTCATCAAAGGAAAAGGTGCAGGTGGAGTACATGATGCAGCCGCCCGGCTTGAGCATACGGTAAGCGTCGTCAAGTATATTTTTCTGGCGCTGCGCGCAGGATAGCGTGTGCTGAACGCTCCATTCCGCAGCTGCCTGCGGTTCCTTGCGGAACATTCCTTCACCGGAGCACGGCGCATCAACGATGATGCCGTCGAAGAAATTCGGAAAACTGACGGCAAGTGCGGACGGGGTCTCGTTTGTAACTATTGTGTTGGTAAGTCCCATGCGCTCGGCGTTCTCGGATAAGACAGCGGCGCGTTTTGAAACGATCTCATTGGATATGAGCAGCCCTTGGTTATTCATCCTTGCCGCTATATGCGTGGTCTTGCCGCCGGGGGCGGCGCACAGGTCGAGGATGCGCGGAGCCTCTCCGAGCGGCAGCCCCTCAGCGGCGCACATAGCCGAAGGCTCCTGGAAATAGAAAGCTCCCGCGGCATGATAGGGATGCTTGCCGCTCAGTACCGATCTGTCGGCATGGTAGCCTGATGGGCACCATTTTACGCGTTCTGCCAGCCGAAGCGTTTCCGCAAGCTGTTCCGGTTCGGAGCATTTGAGCGTATTTATACGGATGCCGCTGTTGAGCTGAGTATCATATGAGCGTATAAATGCGTCATAATCGTCGTTCAGGAGTGCCTTCATCCTGTCAAGAAAATCATTTGGAAGCTGCATCGATATCCTCCTTGCCTTGATCTCAATTGTATATTATATACTAAACGATCCTGCTTTTCAAGCAATTTTACGTATTTTTCAGGTCATATTTAAAATTACCGTAGAATATACCTAAAATAGAATTTAAATCAGGGGTGAATGTGTATGAACTGGATATGGAGCGGTATGATCCTTGTATCAATAATAACGTCTGTTTTCACCGGCAGGGTAAGCGAGACGGTAAATGCAGTTTTTGAAGGGGCGGCGACCTCCGTATCTACCCTGATATCATTTGCGGGGGCAATGTGCTTCTGGACGGGTATAATGAGGATAGCGGAAGGCTCCGGCGTTTCGGATACGATATGCCGGATAATAGCGCCGTTGGTGAAATGGCTTTTCCCGGGCTGCGGCGACAGTGCGCGGCGGCATATTTCAATGAATATGACCGCTAATATGCTCGGTATGGGCAATGCCGCAACGCCTATGGGAATGCTGGCCGCGCAGGAGCTGGATATGGAAAATCCGCGGCCGGAGACGCCGTCGTATGAAATGTGTATGCTTGTTGTCATAAACACTACATCGTTCCAGCTGATCCCTACGACAATAATCGCGCTCCGGGCCGCGGCGGGCTCGGCGGATCCGGTGTCGATAATAGTTCCGGTGTGGTTCGCGTCGGCAGCGGCTCTTGCGGCGGGAGTGCTGTCCGTAAAAATGATGTATAGACTGAAAAGAGGTTAACGGTGGAATATATCACTCCGGCGGTGATAGCGCTGATAATAATCATTGCGCTGTCGAGAAAAAAGACTGTATACAACGACTTTATAAACGGTGCGGGCGACGGTATGAGACTGCTTGCAGACATATTCCCGCCATTGGTCGCAGTGCTCACCGCAGCGTCAATGCTCAAAGCGTCGGGCGCGCTTGAGCTTATGATCGGCTGTATAGCGCCTCTTGCGGAGAAAGCCGGTATCCCTGCCGAAGTGATGCCGCTTATATTGATCCGTCCCGTATCCGGCAGCGGAGCTATAGGGATATTATCCGGGATACTCAGCGATCAGGGCGCTGATTCGCTTGCCGGCCGGCTCGCATCCGTCATATGCGGCAGCACGGAGACGACTTTTTATTGCATTGCCGTGTATTTTGCAAAAACACGGGTAAAATATGTGAAAAGAGCTGTACCGTGCGCGGTTCTGGCGGATCTCGTGGGAGTTGCCGGAGCGGTAACGGCGCTGCGGTTGCTTGGACTGTAATAAGGATAAAGAATTTGAGATTGTGCAAAATATACACAAAGTTTGATATAAATTTATCGAACAAAGAAATTTTCAAACAAACTGAACAAAATTTAGATAAGTGCTTGAAAATTTCGCTAATTTGTTATAAAATATACTTAGCTAAATATGCCGCTTTGCGGTGATAAAAGGAGATACGATTATGTACAATAAATTAACAGTAGAAGACGTTGACGTCAAGGGCAAAAAGGTCCTTGTAAGATGTGATTTTAATGTACCGCTGAACGATAAGCAGGAGATAACCGACGAAACAAGAATAGTCGGCGCTTTGCCTACAATTCAGTATTTGATCGACAACGGGGCTAAGGTCATCCTCTGCTCGCATATGGGCAAGCCTAAGGGCAAGCCGGTTCCCGAGCTTTCGCTTGCTCCGGTCGCAAAGAGACTTTCGGAAAAGCTGGGCAAGGAAGTGATATTTGCTGCTGACGATAATGTTGTGGGCGAGAATGCAAAAAATGCTGTAAGCAATATGAGCGAAGGCGACGTTGTGCTTCTTGAAAACACACGTTACAGAGCGGAAGAAACAAAGAATGAAGAGACTTTCTCAAAAGAGCTTGCCTCATTGGCGGATCTTTTCGTTAACGACGCATTCGGCACTGCTCACAGGGCGCATTGCTCAAATGTAGGCGTAAGCGCACTGCTCAAGCCGGCTGTTGCGGGCTATCTTATAGAAAAAGAGATCAAGTATCTCGGCAATGCGGTAAATGCTCCGGAAAGACCGCTCGTTGCAATACTCGGCGGATCAAAAGTATCTTCAAAGATATCAGTCATTGAAAATCTTCTTAAGAAGGTCGATAAGCTCATAATCGGCGGCGGAATGGCATACACATTTGAAGCGGCTATGGGCAGAACTACAGGCACTTCACTGCTTGAGCCCGATTATATCGACTATGCGAAGAAGATGATAGACGAGGCGGGAGACAAGCTCGTTCTGCCGATAGATACGGTCGTAGCTGAAAAGTTTGACAACGACGCTCCGTCTAAGGTGGTCGAAGGAAGCATCCCGGACGGCTGGATGGGACTTGATATCGGACCCAAGACGATAGAGCTTTATAAAAATGTTCTCAAGGATGCGAAGACGGTCGTATGGAACGGGCCTATGGGCGTATTTGAAATGCCTAACTTTGCAAAGGGAACGAATGAGATAGCGTCTGTATTGGCTGAGCTTGACGCTGCGACCATAATCGGCGGCGGCGACAGCGTAGCTGCTGTCAACCAGGCGGGACTCGGCGATAAGATGAGCCATATCTCAACAGGCGGCGGCGCTTCGATGGAATTCCTTGAGGGTAAGGAGCTTCCGGGTATTGCTGCCCTTACGGACAAGGCTTGAATATAAATTTGTGAAAGGATCTAATAGTCATAACAATGGGAAAGTATATTATTGCGGGCAACTGGAAGATGAACAAGCTGCCGTCGGAGACATATGATTTTGTAAAAGAAGTCGCTGAAGCGACAAAGGGCGCGGAGTGCGAGGTGGTTTGCTGCACGCCGTACGTATGCCTTGCTCCCGCTGTTGAGGCGGCTAAGGGTACGCATGTAAAAATAGGCGCGGAGAACCTTCATTTTGAGGACAGCGGCGCTTTTACCGGCGAGGTCAGCGCGGACATGCTTGCCGATCTCGGGGTCGATTATGTAATAATCGGTCACAGCGAGAGAAGAGCGTATAATAACGAGACGGACGAAACTGTAAACAAAAAGATCGTAAAGGCTCTTTCAAAGGGGCTTATACCGATAGTTTGTGTCGGAGAGTCGCTTGAAGAAAGAGAAGCCGGGATCACAATGGATCTCATTTCGATCCAGATAAAGAAGGCGTTTGCCGGTGTGCCGGCTGAGGACGCAGTTAAAGTCGTAGTAGCGTACGAGCCTATCTGGGCGATAGGCACGGGCAGAACCGCTACCGACGATCAGGCTGAGGAGGTTTGCTGCGGTATCAGACATATGCTTTCCGACCTGTATGACGAGGCGGCTGCAAAGGCTGTAACGATACAGTACGGGGGCAGCATGAACGCTAAAAACTGCGCGGGACTTCTCGCGAAGGAGAATATCGACGGCGGTCTTATAGGCGGCGCGTCACTGAAGGCTCCGGATTTTGCAACCATTGTTGCAGCTGCTAAATAAGATGCAAAAAGTCTGCGGTACACATACAGTAAAGTGTGTACCGCATTTTAAACTGGATTTGTCACCCGGGAACGAGAGAAAACACATGAGGGAGGAAAAAATAATGTCAAGAAAGCCTATAGCTCTTATAATCATGGACGGCTACGGCATCAATCAGAACCATGAGGGAAATGCTATTTATATGGCGAAAAAGCCTAATCTTGATTCTTATATGGAGAAGTACCCCAATACGCAGCTCCAGGCAAGCGGACTTGCTGTGGGTCTGCCGGACGGTCAGATGGGAAACAGTGAGGTAGGACATACCAATATCGGCGCAGGCAGAGTGGTATATCAAATGCTCGTTAAGATAACAAAGGACATAGAGGACGGAGTGTTTTTTGAGAACAAGGCTCTTAAAACAGCAATGCAGCAGGCAAAGGGCAGCGGGAATGCGCTCCATTTGATAGGTCTGCTTTCCGACGGCGGAGTTCACAGCCATATCGGACATCTCAAGGGTCTGCTTGAAATGGCGAAAAAGCTTGGGCTTGAGAAGGTGTACGTCCATACCTTCCATGACGGAAGAGATGTTCCGCCGACCTCAGGCGTTGAGTATATGCAGGAGCTTGTTGACTATATGAAAGAAACAGGCGTCGGCGCGGTTGCGACCGTGAGCGGCCGCTATTATGCTATGGACCGCGACAATGCATGGGACAGAGTCGAGAAGGCGTACGATGCTATGGTAATGGGCGAGGGCGTACAGGAGACCGACCCCGTAGAGGCGATAAAGAAGTCGTATGAGAACGGTGTAACAGACGAGTTTATCGTTCCGACCGTTATAAATAAGGATGGAATGATAAAGGAAGGCGATAGCGTTATCATGTTCAACTTCCGGCCCGACCGTGCAAGGCAGATAACAAGAACATTCGTAGATCCCATGTTTGACGGATTTGTGCGCAAGAAGGGCTATTTCAAGGTGAATTACGTATGCATGGCTCAGTACGATGCAGAGATGCCTAATGTTACCGTTGCATATCCGCCCGAGCAGCTGCATATGACCTTTGGAGAATATATATCCAAGCTCGGATTGACGCAGCTGAGAATAGCGGAGACTCAGAAATATGCCCACGTTACCTTCTTCTTCAACGGCGGCGAGGAGCGTCAGTTTGAAGGCGAGGACAGGATACTTATAAAGTCGCCCGATGTTGCGACCTTTGACCTTAAGCCGGAAATGTCGGCGCCGGAGGTCTGCGACGCCGTATGCAAGGCTATAGACGAGGATAAGTATGATGTGATAATACTTAACTATGCGAACTGCGATATGGTAGGGCACACCGGTATAATAGACGCTGCCGTAAACGCTGTCGAGGCGGTAGATACATGTGTCGGCAAAATGGTTGACAAGCTGCTCGAAAAGGGCGGCAAAGCCATAATAACAGCAGATCACGGCAATGCGGATTGCCTTGTCGATCCTGTAACGAAGGAGCCGTTTACGGCTCATACTACAAATCCTGTACCGATGATCGTCATAGGAGAGGGCGATGTGAAGCTCAAGGAAGGAAAGCTTTGCGATCTTTGTCCTACCATGCTCGACATGATGGGACTTGAAAAGCCCGAGGAAATGACGGGCGAAAGTCTTATAGTAAGATAATATTGATGCAGATAAAGATAAGGCTGACGCGGATGGATCCTTGTATGGATTCATCTGCGTCAGCCTTTGATATTTTTAGGGATACCGCAAGACACTTTCAGTTCTGACAATAAGTTTATTCCTCTGACAATTCAATATTTTTCGGTGCTCGTTTCACCGGATGTTCGTCATTGTCTGCGGGTATATCCCCAATGAGATATTTACCCATTGCTTCGGTAATGCTGCTTGAGTACTTTCGGCTTACCGGGATGTCTGCGGATAGTGTTGAAAGCGATCTGCGCGAAGCATAGAGAACGTACTGAATATTCACTATGTAGCTTTGGTGCGTGCGGACAAAGTTGGAATTACACAGCTTTTTTTCGATCTCGCGCAGCGGTGTGTTGACAAGCTTCTTTGTAGCGTCCGCATAATGTATCATTGTTTTCTTAAGTATGCCTTCGAAATATACCACTGTATTGAGCGCTATTGTTTCAATTCCGCTGCGATGTTTTAAGTACAGCGATCTTTCGTTCAGATTTTTACAGCACATTTTAAGCGCCCGGTCAAGCTCATTGTCCGATATAGGTTTCACCATGAAATATGAATGGGTCACCTTGTATACATCTTGAAAAAAATCACGCTCTGCGGATACAAAAATAATATTCAGAAGAGGAAATTCCGAAGAAATCGTTTCCGCGAGATCTATGCCGTTGCCTTCATCAAGGATTATATCAACTATGGCGATATTATACTCTGCCGCGTCGGCGGCAAAATCCTCTATATTGGTATAGCAGCAGACCTCAAATTGACTGTATAATTTTAAAATTTGTTCTTTAAGCTCTTCACAGAAACTTTTGTCGTCATCAATTATTGCCGCGCGGATCATATTTGCGTCCCTCCTTCTTTATGACTGGCAGCGTTACTGTTGCTGTAAATGTGTTGTCATCAGAACCATATACGAAACTGCCTCCAAGCTGTTTTGAGAGCTCAGATATGATATGCAGCCCGTAACCGTGCATATCCGGATCCTTTTTCTCATTTTTAGCCTCCGGTATACTGTTGCGGCATGTGATAACAAAATTGCCCATTCTTATGCCGCTGCGAAGCTCAACATATGGAGATTTACTGCATTGTCCCGCCGCTTCTATAGCGTTGTTTAACAGATTGGAGAATATACTGCACATATATACGCTGTCAGCCTTTGTTTCTGATATGCCGCTTACGGCGAAATCCGCTCTGATATTTCCGGCAGCGGCGGCGCTGTACTTATCGGCAAGAACTACGTCTACCGCCGGAACATCGCAGAAGGTTTTTGATGACAGCGAATTCCAGTCCTCAATAAGCTTACCGGCATATTTCGTCAGTTCTTCTGTTTTGCCGTAACGTGAAAGCCCCTCTATAACGCGGATGTGATCTTTGAGATCGTGACGAAGCTTCTTGTATACGACATAGCTGCCGCGCAGTTCGCCGTATTGTGCACAAAGCAGCTCATATTGGTTCTCAATCAGCTCACGGCGACTGTTCTCCCGGCTTATGTGAAGTATGTACTGTATAACGAGGATATTCAGAGTCAGCGATATGACCATATACACCAGAAGAGCGGACAAAAAGACAACCTTATCCAAATTGATTGTGTATACGTACATGATCAATGTCATGACTATCATCTGTATAAGTACAGTTGTAATGACGTATATTAGGGTCAGATCGGATATATTCGGTTTTTTTCGCTGTATCAGTCTTGAGATCAGAAACAGCGGAAGCACGATCCCTATACTGAAAAACACGAAGTCGATATAATCGCTGCTTCCGAAAACTATTTCATAATCCGGCATAAACAAGGTTCTGAAAAATAAGTATATCATAGAGGCAGCGATATTCACAGCATACGGGATCATAGTGTACATGATCTTTTTAAGCGGTTTATCGTTGCTGAATATAAATACTCCGGCAAGCATAAGTCCGATCCCGGAGAAAAATTGCAGAAACTGCGGAAATTTTGCCAGATAAATGATCGGGTTGAGAGCAAGATATATCACGGCCGGGAAAATAAGCAGATATTTGCGTTTTCCGTACCGCATAGAGAGCACGCTTGCATAGAATATCGGGAACGCTGTGCAGACAACAAGATCTGTTAGTGAGTTTACAATAATTTGGTGTAATGACTCCATAATACCATCCTTTTTTTCTTTTCTTCATGAGTTGTATTTATTCTAACATAAATACAATGCGTATAGCATTGTTACACAGCGTTACAATAAATACATGCCGAAGAAACAGCAGCGAAGCTGCTTTTCTTCATGAGTTGTATTTATTATAACATAATTTCTGTGGTATGTAAATTGCCAAATATGTCAAAAAAGACGTTAATTCTGCTATTCTATTGAAATTGTTTTCGTGTTGTGTTAGAATGGAGTATAACAGGACTGAGTGATTTAAATGTGTCCGCTATTAACGTCCGGAGGTAAAGACCATACCGGTGTGTATCAAGGCAGAAGATAATATTATCAATATAAAAGCGGTACACTGCATCCCGCATTATCGGGACGGAACGGTAATCGGACGGATTTACATGGATCATACGATTACTTAGCAAGGCGCATATGTTTAAGAGGAAGGTTTGCTGGTCAGGTGCGGAACATCCGATAATGCATAGCTGAGATCGGATGCTTCTGTGCCGGAAGCAGCAGATTCAATAATGTTTTAAGTCTTTCAATTATTTTGTTTCATATCCCAATATTTACAAAAAAACAGTTTGTTTTCATCTGCGCTGAGGTATATCAGCAATTCTCTATAAAAGTCTGTTTTTGCTGCTGTGTTTGGGGCTTGCATTTTTTACTTTATTGTGTTAAAATGAAAATAATATAGAAATAAATCGGTTTGAACGGGAGAAGTATAATAGTGGATATATGGGAAATGTTATATAAAGAAGCAAGACGGGTCTGTTTTAACAGGGCGGTGTCTCCGTTTATAGAGGCCGGCGGAGTAGGGGCTGCGCTTCTAACTAAGGAAGGCAATATTTATACGGGAGTTTGTATAGATACGGCGTGTAACCTTGGAATGTGCGCCGAACGAAATGCTATAGCGAATATGATCACGTGCGGAGAGAACAGTATTGATAAGATAGTGGCAGTAACGGATGACGGAAGAGCCGTATCGCCCTGCGGGGCATGCCGGGAGCTGATGATGCAGCTTGATAAAGATAGCGGTGATATTGAGATAATGCTCGATCATGAGAAAAGAAATACGATACGTCTTAAAGAACTTGTTCCGCATTGGTGGGGTCATGATAGATTTGATGAATAAAGATCATACATTAAAAGAAAACTTACGAAAGGATAAATGGTAATAGAAATGATATTTGAAACTGAAAGACTTGTTCTGCGTCCGTGGACGGAAAATGACGCGGAAAGCTTATATAAATACGCATCTGACGATAGGGTCGGTCCTGCGGCGGGATGGCCGGTGCATGTAAGCGTGGAGGACAGCCGCCGGGTGATAAAGGAGGTGCTGTCGGCAGAGGGGACATATGCCGTTGTTTTAAAGGAAACAAATGAGACGGTCGGAAGCGTTGGTTTAATGAAAGCCGCAGCAGCTAATTTTGAAATAGGCGAAAATGATGCGGAGCTTGGGTACTGGATAGGCGTGCCGTACTGGGGAAGGGGACTTATACCCGAGGCGGCAAAAGAGCTTATAAGATATGCATTTGAAACTGAGAATATGGACACTCTTTGGTGCGGTTATTACGACGGAAATGATAAATCAAAAAGAGTGCAGGAAAAATGCGGGTTCACATACCATCATACAAATGAAAATATATATTGCAGCATGATAGATGAAATAAAGACGGAGCATATTTCGAGATTGACAAAAGAAGATTGGGAAAGGATGCAGAGGGGATTAAGAGATGAGTAAAGCTATATTTGTTGTGCTTGCATCGGCAGTGATTTTTTCGGTTGCCGGATGCGGCAAAGACAGGGAAACGGCAGACAGCTATGCCGATAAACTCGTAAGCGGAGAGATCAAACCGCAAACTGACTATTCGGATGAAGAAGGAGAACAGTCCGGTACAGATAAGAGCGAAAATAAGGAGGAAGCGGAGGATATAAAAGTATCCATAGATATATCTGATGAAGAAATGGCTTCCTACATAGATACTGCTGCGGTTGAATACAGTTCATTTGAATTTGTCCCTATAGGATCACCTGACTTTTTCATGAATAAAGATCTAAGAATGGCGGCAAGCGTGTCAGACCATGAAATGAGTCAGCTGTATGCATCTGATATAAAAGCTTCGTTTACAGAGGATTCAATGGTAATGGAATATCTGTCCGAAGGGCAGAGCATAAGAAACCAATATTACGTATATGCTGTATCGGATAAAATAAGAACTACTCCGAACGGGAATGAGTATACATATGTCGCATACGGCGCTGAGCCGATAACGTCCTCCGAGACAGCGGGGACTATAGGGGTGATAGGCAAAATAAAGATGTCGGGATCTGTAGATATGGGGGAGGCTGCGGCGGATTCGTATTTCTTTTTGATAGAAACATCGAATCCGGGTGTTTATGAGCTGTTTAAAGAAGAATAAACGATCCATATGGTAAATTTGACGTATAATTGTATATTTGCTATTATTTCAGACACAATATATAGTGGGAGAGAAAAAAGATAGACAAAGATGAAAAAAGGTATTGACAAATGCGGCGGAGATGTGGTATATTAATATAGCTGTCAGCGAAGGACGGTACAGAAAAAGGAAACGGACGCAGGGAATGAAAAGAACCTGAAAAAAGTTTTCAAAAAGGTATTGACAAAGCGGCGGCGATATGATATAATAACAAAGTTGCTGAAAGCGGCAGCGAATTGTACATTGAAAAATGAACAGTGTGAGTTCTTGGAAGTACCCGAGAGGGTACGACAATAACTTTGAGAGTTTTTTACAAACAAAAAATTCGGAAAAAGCAGACGAGTTCTGAGAGAACGAAGTCAGCGGAGAATGAGTGAAACATCCCTTGAACAGGGATGAAGGATAAAATGAACGAGAGTTTGATCCTGGCTCAGGACGAACGCTGGCGGCGTGCCTAACACATGCAAGTCGAACGAGAATTCTTCGAATGAACTTTTCGGAGCGAATGAGAAGAAGGACAGTGGCGGACGGGCGAGTAACGCGTGAGTAACCTGCCCATAAGAGAGGGATAGCACATGGAAACGTGTAGTAATACCTCATGAAGATACACTGCTGCATGGCGGAGTATTGAAAGATTTCATCGCTTATGGATGGACTCGCGTCTGATTAGCTAGTTGGTGAGGTAACGGCTCACCAAGGCGACGATCAGTAGCCGAACTGAGAGGTTGATCGGCCGCATTGGGACTGAGACACGGCCCAGACTCCT
>CALXZP010000003.1 GCA_944393255.1 uncultured Clostridia bacterium
TTTCTCTTTGCCACTTGTTCACCTCCTCTCTATGATACCATTATACCACGATTAACGTGGTTTGTCAAGTGTTTTTTTGAAATTTTCTTAGAAAAAAGCTGTCATATCAAAAACGGTGTATCATTATATGTACCGGTTCTTTTGCCGTTAAAATGTTGGTTTTGTCTATTTTCTTTCCTGTTCGGCAATATTGCTTGTTTTTGTCATTTTGTTGGTCGATAATGATTATTATGATTTATTAAAATTCTTGTTGTTGTCTGGTTTAAGTAAAAACATAAATTCATGTATCTGTAAATTTATTTTTTCAAAACACTCTTTTTCAAGCATATACCGCTTAAAACTTAACAAACTTTTCATTAACTGCAATATAATTCTTTATTATTCATAAACATTCCATTATAATATTAATTGAAAAAATTAGGGCAAAATATTTTATAATGGAAAGGAAACAAAACAAATGACAAAGAACAACAAAGACACAACATTGATAGAGATAGGCAGAAGCCTGACCGAGAGCAGACAGCGCATAGGTTACAATTTGGAACGGGTAGCGTCTTTATTGGGTGTCACGGTAAAGACACTGCGCAGCTATGAGTACGGCGAGCGTCAAATGACTGTAAAGACTGCGGCGCAGCTGGCGATACTGTACGGTACTACAGTAACAAAGCTGCTTGATATGCACATCGGAGACGGTGATGTTCAGCCCAAAGATGTGAAACTGCATGGGTATAAATACATAAGAAAATCAATAGCTATGACGCAGGAGGAATTTGCCGAGGAGATAGGGGTATCAAGAGGGAGTTTAGCAAATTATGAGACAGGCAAAACGGACATGCCTGTTACGGCGTTTATAAAGCTGTGCACTGTCGGAGGCTTGTCCGACAGAGAGGTTAATGAGCTTGTGCGGCATATTATCTATTGAGCCGGAGCATATTCGGGACGCATAGGATGGCAGCAGGAGAATCAATACCGGCAAGCTATAGCATTGCCGGTATTGTTACTAACGTGTTATTAATGTGTTACTAATAGGTTGTTTTATCGCCGTTTTCTGCGCGTGCAGAAAGTTAAAGAAATATCGGTGTTATCGCGTTTATTGGGTATTGCTTTTTTAACTTTCTTATTGACAAACAATTTGAAGTGGTATATAATAAGCATGTATGATATCAAAACCGATAGAAAAGGCAGGTGAACGGAGTGAGTAATTCTGACAGTAATGGGCGAAGTAGAAGCAGATCCGGAAAAAGCGCAGACGGGATCCCGGCGCAGAGTTCCATTCCGTGTCCGTCAGTCCGTTTCCGTCCGTAAACTCGGCGGCTGAAGGCTGCGGCAGGCATGCGCTCTGCCGTATCCCGGCGTGTCTTTCCGGATATATCCCCGGCTGTTGTAACAACGAACAAGGGAAAAGGAGGAAGACAAATGCAGGATGAAAGCTTGGAAACGAACAGCAATACCGCGCCGGAGACGGAAGAAGAGCAGACCGCGGTAAAGCCTGACTATGAACAAGAGATAATCGGGATCATAAGGAGCGGGGAATCGCCCCGAAAGCTGCGCGACAGCCTGAGCGATTATCACGACAACGATATCGCCGAGGCGCTGCCTCGGTTCACGGCGTTTGAGCGCAGAAAGCTTTACCGTATCCTCGGAACGGAGCAGCTTTCAAATATATTCGAGTATATCGACAAGGATGCAGTAGGCATTTATCTCGATGAGATGGATCTTAAAAAGGCGGCGGATCTGATCTCCAATATGGAGTCGGACGAGGTCGTGGAAGTAATGCGCGAGATCGACAAGGACAAGCGCGCTATACTGGCGGAAATGCTCAGCGAGGATGTGAAAAAGGACATTGCGCTCATAGCCTCGTTTGATGAGGACGAGATCGGAAGCAGGATGACCACGAATTTTATACGGATCAGCGCGGGGCTGACCGTAAAGCAGGCCATGACCGAGCTTATCGCGCAGGCGCCGAAAAACGATAATATATACACGATATTTGCAGTGGACGAGGATGGCTATTTCTACGGCGCGATAGACCTAAAGGAGCTTATAATCGCGAGAAAGGATACCGATCTTGAGGATCTTATAATGACCTCGTTCCCGTACGTATACGGCAGCGAGAGCATAGACGACTGTATAGAAAAGCTCAAGGATTATTCCGAGAACTCCATCCCCGTGCTCGACAACAACAACCGTATCCTCGGCGTTATAACGGCGCAGGATATTATTGAGGTAGTGGACGACGAGATGGGCGAGGACTATGCTAAGCTGGCGGGTCTTATGGCTGAGGAGGATCTCAAAGAGCCTTTGTTCGATAGTATGAAGAAAAGACTGCCGTGGCTTTTGATACTTCTTATTTTGGGTATGATGGTCTCGTCGGTCGTGGGCGTTTTTGAAAGCGTGGTATCGCAGCTCACAGTGATAATGGCGTTCCAGTCGCTCATACTTTCGATGGCCGGAAACGTGGGAACACAGTCGCTGGCGGTGACTATACGCGTATTGATGGACGAATCGCTTACCGGCGGGCAGAAGCTCAGGCTGGTGGCAAAGGAAATGAAGGTCGGCTTCTTCAACGGTATGATCGTCGGAGTTATTTCCTTTGTTATCGTCGGGCTGTATATAATAGTGTTCAAGGGCAGAGGCGTTATGTTCTCATACGCCGTGTCGGGCTGTATAGGTCTTGCAATGCTGGTCGCGATGATAATATCGAGCGCGGTGGGAACGATAGTACCGCTGCTGTTCAAAAAGGCGAAGATAGATCCGGCGGTAGCGTCGGGGCCGCTTATAACGACCATGAACGACCTGATCGGGGTTGTGACATATTACGGGCTGAGCTGGCTGCTGCTGATACAGGCGCTCCGCCTCGGCGGCTGAGGACAAGCGGCTGTTAAACTGAACGGGAAACACGGGGCGGCGCTTCGCACAGATCGCGGAGAGCCGCCTTTTTTGACCCGCATAGGCATACAGCTCCGGCGTTTTGGAATGGTCTGATATTTTTTTGGATGGGAGATGACGTAAATTTGAAACGGACTGCGAAAATAAAGCTGATAGGAGCAGCGGCGGGGTGCGCATTGCTTGCTATGTCTTTCGGCGGCTTTTATACATATGGAGAGGAAAATATAAGGTGGGAAATAGAACCGGTCTATGACGGCAAAGGCGTGTTTAAAGAGGGAATGGCCAATTGCGGCGGTATGACAAATTTTATTGATAAAAACGGCGAACCCGTTTATCAATATCCCGGGAACGCTATGCGTTACAGCGGCGATTTTTCATGCGGATGGGCTGTCGGGTCTGATTCTCCGGCAGGAGCGATGAATATGCTTATGGATAAACGGGGTGATATATATACTGTTGACGGAGCAGTGAAAATCAACGATTTTCATGATGGTATGGCAGCCGCAGCGGACGGCAGCGGGAAGTACGGTTATATCAATACAAATTTGGAGTGGATAATAGAACCCAAATATGACTACGCCGATGATTTTAACGAGGGCTATGCTCATGTCAGATCAGGCGGCAAACACATGTATATAGATATGCGGGGAGACGTCATTATCTCTGCCGGTTTCGCGGAAGCAGGCGATTATTCCAACGGGCTTGCTCCGGTGAAGGATGAGAACGGTCTGTGGGGATATATCGATCATAACGGAAATTATGCGGTCGAACCGAAATATACCTCTGCAGGTGATTTTAATGATGGGATAGCTCCTGTTACGCTGGGATACCGTTTTGGCATCATAGATACGTCGGGCGGGTTTACCGCTTTGGTGGACGATATAGATATGCAGAGAGCATACAGCGGAGGAGTATCCGTTATACATAGTCAAAATGGATACGGGCTTGCAGATAAGGCGGGAAATGTTTTGCTCCAATGTGAATACGAGGAAATGTCGGATTGCACAGAGGGCGTGATAACAGCTAAGAAAAACGGGCAGTGGTTTATTTTCAACAGTAAAGGTGAAGCGGTCGGCGGCACGGAAGCGTCGGAGCTTGGTACGTCATCCGAAAATCTGATAGCCGCGGCATTAAAAACAAATGATGGAGTTAAGTGGGGGTTTATAAATAACCCGCTGGCAGAGCCTTCGGACTGGGCTTCCGCATCAATAAATGAAATGTTTGACAAGGGATGCATGACCGACGCCGTTTCATACGGGTATCAGACTTACATCACCAGAAGCGAATTTTGCGATCTGGCCGTAAAAGCTGCGGAAAGACAATTAAGGGTGGGGTTTCCGATAAAGGACAGAGCTGTTTTTGAGGATACTGACAATATCAACGCGGCAAAGCTGCACGGTCTGGGGATCATTGACGGTGTGACCGAGAACGCTTTCGGGCCTGAAATGAATATGACCCGCGAGCAAACAGCAAAGATCACCATGCTGCTGGGCAGAAAATATTTTAATATCAGCAGCGGGAAAGGTGATTTTTTATATAACGATGACAGCGATATTTCCGAATGGGCCAAAGAGGCGGTATACAGTCTTAATGCCAACTCAATAATGCAAGGCAGTAATAATGAATTTCGTCCTATGGATCCTGTTACCAAAGAGGAGGCTGTTATAATAATTTCGAGGCTGATAAAAAAATAGTTTGCACATTTCAAATTGCAGATATAGTACATGCTTTTATAATACACTAAATTTGGCGTATCGGTTTGTTGATGCTGTGCATAATTTTGGTGAATAAATAAAGAATTAATTTTGAGAGATAGGTTTTCTTATCAATGTAAAATACGAGGAGCTAAACAAAATGAAAAAATTTCTTATTATATGTATATTGATCGTTGCTAACTTTATATCTTTATCTTTGACAGGAAATGCTGCATCGGAATTACCCCAGACTGCATCATTTCATGATGTTTTGGGGGTTGATTCTATTGATGATATAAAATATGCTTCAATAGAGTATTCCGGTATCTCAGGAGATTTATGTGCGGATATAGACCAAAAGGATATAGAAGCGTTTTTACAGGTTTATTGGAATTTTAAATATGAAAGAGCACTTGCTCCGTTTACAGATAGCACTGTAACGGATAGATTCTATATCAATTTATGGACCGATGAAAAGAATGTCGCCAACAGTAAACACACAATATTTGTTACCGATATTGTATATGGCATATACGGAAAAGGAGAGAATGGCATAAATAATTGCATTTGGTATAAACCTGTGGTTGGAAATTCAAGAAATGCGCTTATCATGGCTGCCGAAGATTTAAAAAACAAATATAAATCTCAAACAAGGATACCCAATGAGTATGACGGATATGAAGATATAGAAACCAAACCCGAATGTTTAAATCTTGAAGGGTGCAGCCCATGGGCGGAGAGTATCATCAGTCAAGCGGCTGCAGAAAATCTGCTTCCTTATGAGCTTTCAGTCGGATATAAAGACGATATTTCAAGACAGTCTTTTTGCATGCTTGCGGCTCAGATGATGGCTGTAAAATATAATGCCAATATGGAGTCGCGCCGGTTGCCAACAGTGATCGTATCAATGATCGAAGAAAGACAGCTGCGAAATGAATTCGATAATATCAGTTACTCTGATATGGAATATGTGACCGATGATATTGCGTTTTTAGCGGCGGTTGGCATAATTACAGGATATGACACGGGCGAATTTAAGCCGGAAAAGAACATTGCAAGAGAAGAGGCGGCTGTAATAATAGATCGTATTTTTGATTATTATAATGCTGCAACTATGACGGCAGAGTCTCTTTATTCGGATGACGGTGAGATCTCAGAATGGTCAAGGCAGAGTGTGTATGATATGCTGGGCACAAATATCATGCAGGGAATGGGAGACGGCAGTTTTTCACCGAAGTCCGGTTTTACAGTTGAACAGGCGATCACGACATTTTTACGAGTATATCAAAAGATATAATAATTTCGAGGCTGATAAAAAAAGATTTATATTTTGGATAATGGAGGTACAGATATGCAATACAGACCGAGACGGCTCAGGAGCTGCGCGGCTTTGCGCTCGATGGTCCGTGAAACCCGGATAAGCGCCGATTCTCTGGTATATCCGATATTCACGGCGGACGGTGAGAATATAAAGGAAGAAATAAGGTCGATGCCGGGACAGTACCGCTACAGTATAGACCGCGTAGGCGAATGCCTTGAGGAGGCGGCTGAGGCGGGAGTCAAAAGCGTTATGCTGTTCGGAGTGCCCTCACACAAGGACGAATGCGGCAGCGGCGCATGGGATGAGAACGGGGTGATACAGCGCACGCTGAGATATGCGAAGCGGGAGTATCCGCAGCTCTATTACATAACCGACGTATGCATGTGCGAGTACACCTCGCACGGACACTGCGGAGTGCTTGACGGAGAGACTGTTGATAATGATAAGACGGTCGCACTGCTCGCAAAAACGGCGGCGTCGCATGTCAGAGCCGGAGCGGATATGGTCGCGCCCTCGGATATGATGGACGGCCGCGTCGGCGCGATACGCAGAGAGCTTGACGAAAACGGATATATAAACACGCCGATAATGGCGTATTCGGCAAAGTATGCGTCGTCGTTTTACGGACCGTTCCGCGAGGCGGCGGAGTCTGCGCCGTCATTCGGGGACAGGAAGAGCTACCAGATGGATTTCCATAATATAAACGAGGCCGTTACGGAGGCGGAGCTGGATCTTGCCGAGGGAGCGGATATAATCATGGTCAAGCCCGGTATGGCGTATCTGGACGTTCTGCACGAGATAAAGCAAAGGTTCGGCAGACCTACCGCGCTCTATTCGGTGAGCGGAGAATATTCCATGATAAAGGCGGCTGCGGGATTGGGCTATATCGATGAAGAAAAAATGATCTGCGAGACCGCCGCGTGCATGTACAGGGCGGGCGCGGACATACTTATAACGTATTTTGCAAAGGAGCTTGCGGGCTTTATCAAAAGGGGGCTTATAGGATAAATGAAAAGTGATGTATCGGAGGCGCTTTTTGAACGCGCCGTAAAGGTGATGCCGGGAGGCGTGAATTCGCCTGTCCGCGCGTTCGGTCCGGTGGGCGGTTCGCCCAGGTTCATAAGCAGCGCCAAGGGACAGTATATATACGATGAGGACGGAAACAGGTATATAGATTATATAGGCTCGTGGGGGCCTATGATATTGGGGCATAACGACGACCGCGTTGTTGAAGCGGTCATAAAGCAGGCGGAAAAGGGACTGAGCTTCGGCGCGGCGACTAGGCTTGAGGTCGAGATGGCGGAGCTGATATGCGATACCGTTCCGTGCGTCGAGATGATCAGGATGGTCAATTCCGGCACGGAAGCGGTCATGAGCGCCGTCCGCGCGGCGCGCGGCTTTACGGGGCGCGACAAGATAATAAAGTTCGAGGGCTGCTATCACGGTCATGCTGACGCTATGCTCGTAAAGGCGGGCTCGGGCGTTATGACCCACGGCGCGCCGGATTCGGCGGGAGTGCCGGAGGGCTGCGCTAAGGATACGCTGACAGCGGCTTATAACGATATACAGTCCGTACAGGCGCTGTTTTCGGAATACCCGGATGATATAGCCTGCGTAATAATAGAGCCGGTGGCGGCAAACATGGGCTTGGTCGTGCCGAAGGACGGGTATCTGCGTAAGCTTCGCGAGCTGTGCGGCAAATACGGCGCGCTGCTCATATTCGACGAGGTGATAACCGGGTTCAGGCTCGCGATGGGCGGCGCGGCGGAGTATTTCGGAGTAACGCCGGATATCGTCACGTACGGAAAGATCATAGGCGGAGGTATGCCGGTGGGCGCTTACGGCGGCAGGCGCGATATAATGAGCGTGGTATCGCCGCTGGGCAGCGTATACCAGGCCGGAACGCTCAGCGGCAATCCCGCGGCGATGAGCGCCGGGCTTGCCCAGCTTAGGGTACTGAAGGAAAACGCGGAGATATATGAAAATATAAACGCGCTTGGTGAAAGGTTCAGGAACGGTCTGAAGCGTGCGGCGGAAAAAGCCGGAGCTGCGGTCACGGTAAACGGCATCGGCTCTCTGAGCTGTTTGTATTTCAAGGACGGCGGAGTCTGCGGCTACCGCGATGCAAAGCAGTCCGATGCAGCCGCGTTTGCCGCATATTTCAACCATATGCTCGGCAGAGGAAACTATTTCGGTCCGAGCCGGTTCGAGGCGGTGTTTATATCCAACGCGCATACCGAGGCGGATATAGACAAGACAATAAGAGACGCGGAGGAGTTTTTGTCAAATGAGCAGAGAGGATAAGACCGGGCTGATCCATATCTACTGCGGCGACGGCAAGGGAAAGACCACTGCGGCGGTCGGGCTTGCGCTGCGCTGCGCGGGCGGCGGCGGACGCGTTCTGTTCTACCAGTTCCTCAAGGGGAACGGCTCCGGCGAGCGCGCGGCGCTCAAAGGCGTTGACGGCATAGACGTTTGGGACGGTCCGGAAACGGTCAAGTTCGTGTGGAACATGACTGATGAAGAAAAGCGCGAAGCCGGCATATATTACCGCGGCGTGTTCCGCAGACTGTGCAAGGCGGCGGAGGGTCGTGATATGCTCGTGCTTGACGAGGCCGTTCCGGCGCTGAGATACGGCTTTATAGATACGGAGGAGCTGCTGGAGTTTTTTGCAAACAAGCCGGAGGGACTTGAGCTGGTGCTGACAGGCAGGGATCCGGATGAAAGGCTTGTGGATGCGGCGGACTATGTTACGAGGATGGAAAAGATAAAGCATCCGTTCGACAGAGGCATAGCCATGAGAAAATATATAGAGATATAGGTGGTTTGTATGGAGCTGGAAGCTGTATTAAAGGGTATAAGACCGCCGGATGAGGCGGCGGCGGAGCTTTCGAGGAAAAAGTGGCTCTCGGTGGCGAAGCCGCTGTTCAGTCTCGGCAGGCTCGAGGAGCTGATAACGCAGATAGCCGCAGCACGAGGCGATATCAATGCGGACTGCTCGAAAAAGGCTCTGATCATAATGTGTGCCGACAACGGCGTTGTGGACGAGGGCGTAACGCAGTGCGGGCGCAGCATAACGGCGATGGTGACCGAGAATTTCACAAAACGCGCCGCAAGCGTCTGTATCATGGCGGAGCGCGCGGGCTGCGACCTGTTCCCGGTGGATATAGGCGTTGAAACGGATGTTCCGGGCGTTACGGATATGTCAGAGAAGGTAAGGCGCTGTACGGGCAATATAGCCAAGGGCGCGGCTATGACGCGCGGCGAAGCGCAAAGAGCCGTGATGGTCGGCGTGAACAAGGTCAGGGAGCTGAGCGGAAAGGGCTATGACCTCATTGCTACGGGCGAGATGGGTATAGGCAATACAACGACCGCGGCGGCTGTGCTCTCCGTACTGCTGGACGCCGCTCCGGAGCTTGTAACGGGGCGCGGTGCGGGGCTTTCCGGCGAGGGGCTGGCTCGAAAGACCGAGACGGTGAGGACGGCGATAGAGGTGAACAAGCCGGATAAGAACGATATAACAGATGTACTCTCAAAGGTCGGTGGACTGGATATAGCGGGTATGTGCGGCGTTTTTCTGGGCGGCGCGCTATGCCGTATACCGGTGATAATAGACGGCGTGATCTCCGCTGCGGCGGCGCTTTGCGCCGCGCGGCTGTGTCCTGCGGCGGCAGGGTATATGATCCCGTCGCATATGTCGAAGGAGCCTGCCTCTGCGCTTGCGCTCGGCGCGCTGGGGATGGAGCCGTATCTGAACTGCGGCATGTTCCTGGGCGAGGGCAGCGGCGCAGTCGCGCTTATGCCGCTGATAGACATGGCGGCGGGTGTGTACAGAGAAATGCAGACCTTCGCGAGCTGGGACCGCGAGGGCTATAAGGTGCTCGAATAACAGCGTATTTATTGACAAAGCGCGCGTATGCGTGTATAATTTAAAGCGGAGCAGCGCTCCGCTTTGCATAGGTCATAAAAAGATATCGGAAAGGAAGGGGCATAAGATGGATTTTTCAGAACTTGCGGAAAAAAGATTTTCATGCAGGAGGTTTGAGGATAGGCCGGTGGAGGAGGAGAAAATAGAAAAGATCCTCCGCGCAGCGGAGCTCGCGCCCACCGCCTGCAATAACCAGCCGCAGCGCATACTGGTGCTGACCGGCAGAGACCGGCTCGCACTGGTGGACGAATGTACTCGTTTCGGTTTCGGTGCGCCGCTGAATTTCATGGTATGCTACGACAAAGAAGCGTCGTGGCACAGGCGAAAGGACAATGTGGATCACGGCATCATTGACGCCGCCATAGTTAAAACGCATATGATGTTGATGGCGGAGGAGCTGGGGCTGGGAACGACCTGGGTCTGTGCGTTTGACGAACAGAAGGCAAGAGAGCTGTTCGGCGTTCCGGATAACTATGTAATAGAAGGCTTTCTCCCTACGGGTTATCCCGCGGAGAAGCCGGGCGAAATGCATTTTAAACGAGTTAAGGCGTCGGGATTTTCATTCAGAGACCGGTTCTGATAACGGCAGCGAAGGAAAAAGACATAATGAACATATATGGCCGCGCGGAACACGCGGCTCATCAGGAGGAAAAGAATGAGTGTACTGTATATTGACGCGTCTATGGGAATATCGGGCATAAAGCTGCTCGGTGCGCTCGTTGGATGTATGGAACGGCCGGAGCTGTTCATAAGAAAGGTGAACGAATGCGGCTTTGAGGGGATAAGGCTTGAGAGCCGGGACACGGCTGTAAAGGGGATAAGCGGACGGGTCCTGGACTTTACAAGAACAGATGAGGAAGATTACGGGGACGAGGTGGACGACGACGGCACGGAAACGAGACGCCGGCATCGTTCGGTAATGCGTACCCTTGGCGATGTTGAGGAAATAATAAACGATCTGTCCGTAAGCGGCAATGTCAGGAGGCGCGCCGCGGCAGTTTATGAGATGATGGCTAAGGTATCCGCCGGGGTGCACGGTAGGGACGAGCGCGATATCGTGCTGCACAGGACAGGCTCGCGGGATGTGATAGCGTCTGTCGTGGGCGTGTTCATGGCTCTTGAGGAGCTTCGTCCGGATAAGGTGATCTCGTCCGCGGTGGCGGTCGGGACCGGAAGAACACGCACCTCGAGGGGCGAGACGGATATCCCCGCTCCGGTGGTAGCGAAGCTGCTTGACGGAGTGGAGTATACCGGCGGCACGGAGAGCTTTGAAACATGTACGGCTGACGGCGCGGCGCTGATAAGCAGCATAGCAGACGGGTATTCCGAAATGCCGGCTATGACGGTGCTGCGCTCGGGCGCGGGCTTCGGTATGCGCGAATACCGCGGCGGCGTGAACTGCGTTCGCGCCATGTTCGGCAACATCGCGGTAACGGCGGCGAACTCATCCGCCGCTGAGCTGGAGACAGAGCTTTACGGCGACGGCTGTACAGGGCTTGAATGCTGTCTTGCCGGGCTTGTATCGCTCGGGGCAAAGGACGTGTACACTCTGCCGCTGGTTTCCGCCGTTTCGGGCAGAGGTGTGCTGCTGCGCGTTATCTGCGGCGACCGCACAGCCGACGAGATAGCCGGGTATATACTGAAAAACACCGGCGCAAGGTCGGTGCGCAGGCGCGGCTGCGTAGCATACGAGCTTGACGAAACGCGGCAGGAGATAAAAACTTCTCTCGGCGGCGTGAGAGTTACAAGGCTTGAGGGCTTCGGTATTGCAAAGACCTTGCCTCTGGGCGAGGACGTAGCCGCCGCAGCGGCGGAAAAGGAGATAAGCTACGCCGAGGCATATAAGAGGATAAGCATGGAGACGGACTGAGACCGCATGACTTGCGGATGAGACCGCATGACCTGCGGCGGAAGTAATGCGGAGCGGGAGCGCCGTTTGCTGGGGAGTACTTCCGCTGCGGTACAGCGGAGATATAAAAAATAGTATTATATTTTTTAGCGGTGCAACGAGCCCCCACCTCAAATCTGTATAAATGCTTGATTTTCTGATATATACAACTGCGATTTCAAATGTTCAAAATAACACTTTGACGCTTTTTTGCCGTCCTAACTCAATAAGGCAATATGAAGCGATACGGGCAGATATGAGAAAAATCATACTATGCGAGGGTGGAAGCACTAGTTGCTTTCACTCTCTTGGCTACAATATAATCAGGGACAGACGCTCTTGCGGGCGGCGGGCGAAGCCGTTCATTTCGACCGTTGACGAGGGTGGCTGGCTATCCAGTTTATGAAAGGTTGAATTAATCACAATATGATAGTAAAATCTATATAACATAGAAACTGAAAAATAATAATTTGAAAGGGTGTTGTTATGCCGGCAATGAAAGGATTGGAATGGACGTTTGATACAGTAGCGTTTACGTATGAAAAGCTACGCCCTGGCTATGTAAAAGAATTGTATCAGACGTTGTTTAAGTATATTCCTATTAATGAAAATAGCAATGTTGTTGAGGTTGGAAGTGGCGGAGGACAAGCGACGACTCCGATTTTAACTACCGGATGCCGGTTGACAGCAGTAGAATATGGAGAACAGTTCTCTGAATTGCTAAAAGAAAAGTTTAAAGAATATCAAAACTTTTCGGTCATTACAGGTAAATTTGAAGATACAGTGTTTGAAGACAATGCCTTTGATTTGGTGTTTTCCGCATCTGCATTTCATTGGGTGCCGGAGAAAACCGGATATGAAAAAGTATTTTCTATGTTGAAAAGCGGAGGAGCTTTTGCACGTTTTGCGAATCATCCGTATCATAATACAGGAAATCCTGCACTTTCACAAGAGATAGAGGAGATTTATGACCAATATTACAATAAGTATTACCATAAAGAACGCAAACCAATATCTGAATATACGGAACAGCAGGCAAGGGAGCAAGCAATGATTGCAGGCAAATATGGTTTTTCGGATATTAGCTACGAGTTATTTTATCGAGAACGTATATTTTCCGCAGAGGAATATATTGAACTTCTTGGAACATATTCAGACCATATTGCAATTATAGAAAATATTAGAACGGAGTTCTTCGCAAAAATTGAAGAAGCAATCAATAAACATGGTGGTATGATCACTATTTATGATACGATTGATTTACAGTTAGCAAGAAAGCGCTAAATCCCAGTTTATCGAACAAAACAAGGCAGGTAAAAAAGGTGGAAGAACGTGTAGAGCCGTCTATGGAGTCAAAAACCGATTATGAGGAATGGCTGCAAGCCGGAAATGACAAAGCTAAAGAGATAGTACAGCAGATTAATACAGGCAAAGAAAAATAACATAGAATACGAATTTTGAGCGGCTAAATACAGCCGTTCTTTTTGTATGACGGGCATGTCATAATTCTAAGGTGAAAGTCCAAAGGGGCGTAGCTGCCAACGAACCCGATAGCGAATGCAAGTTTCACATCGTGAGATGTGGGAGAGAGGAAGCAGTAGAGAAATCGTAGCCTGACAGACAGAAACCTAATATTAAGGCTTGTTGAGTGGGTAAGCTGACTAAAGAGAAAGTGAAGCCTCAAGGGCAAATATAAAATCAATAGATTTGCATAAATATATCATTAAACATTCTTGACATTATTCGCGAAGCCGTATATAATATATTAAATTACTACAACAAAGGAGATTGTATTTATGAATTATATAACGGTTATTGAAGCGTCTGAAAAATGGGGTATTTCAGAACGACGCATACAAAAACTATGTGAGGAAAACAGAATTGACGGAGCAGTAAAATTCGGGCGTAGTTGGGCCATACCCAAAGACGCACAAAAACCTGTTGACGCAAGATTCAAGAATATAAAGGAGCAGTGCAATGAAAATACTGATAATTGAGGACGATTTAAGCTTGATAAACGGGCTATCCTTTGCGATAAAAAAACAGGGGTACGAGTTAGATATTGCACGGACTGTTCTTGAAACGGACGCGATATTTGCCGATAAAAAATATGATTTGGTAATTTTAGACGTATCACTCCCGGACGGAAGCGGTTTTGACATATGCAAGAAAATACGAAAAATATCAAAGGTGCCGATTATATTTCTTACCGCCGCGGACGAGGAGACCGATATAATAATGGGGCTTGATATTGGCGGCGACGATTATATAACAAAGCCTTTTAAGTTAGCCGTGCTGATGTCAAGAATAAACGCCATACTTCGCAGAAGCAATAATTTTAATCAAGCCGATACGGAGTTAAACGCGAACGGTATCAGCGTCAAGCTGCTAAACGGCGAGGTATATAAAAACGGTGAAAAAATTGACCTGACGGCAGGCGAATATAAACTGTTATGTATGTTTATGGAAAATCCCAATATTGTACTTTCGGCTGACAGGATTTTAAGCAAGCTGTGGGACTGCAATGAAAATTACATTGACAATAACACGCTTACGGTGTATATTCGCAGACTTCGCACAAAGATAGAGGATAACCCGAGTAAGCCGACAAAAATAGTAACAGTGCGTGGTATGGGTTACAAGTGGAGCGTACTATGAAAATTTTAACGAACAAAAAAATAAAATCACTTTTTTGCGTGATCTTATTTTGCATATTCACGTTCGCACTGATTTCCGCACTTGTGATGGCGTTCAAAATTGAAAATGCGGCTGCGCTTATTTTTGCCGCCGCTTTGGCTGTGTTTGCGGCAATACTGATAGATTTATACAGATATTTCAGCAAACAAAATAAAATTATAGAAAAAGCCGAAATGCAGATTACGGAATATATTGCGGGAAATTCCAAAGCGCGTATTGAATGTGATGAAGAGGGTGAGCTGTACAAGCTATTTCACAAGGTAAACTCCTTGGTATCGATACTGAACGCTCATGTGGAAAAGGAAACAAATTCAAAACAATTTTTGAAAAATACCATATCTGATATTTCACATCAACTAAAAACGCCCCTTGCGGCTATGAACATCTACAACGGCATTATGCAAAATGAGGCAAGTTCACCGGAAATACTGGAGTTCACTGCACTTACGGAGCAGGAGCTTGACCGTATCGAAATATTGGTGCAAAATCTTTTGAAAATCACCAAGCTTGACGCAGGAACGATAAGCCTTAATAAGAGAACGGAAAATGTATCGGAAATGATGAAAGAAATAAAAAATCATTTTATATTCCGGGCAAACCAAGAGGGAAAGCAAATTGATATTGTCGGTGATGATAATATTACCTTATTATGTGATAAGGATTGGCTGACGCAGGCAATAGACAATATCGTAAAAAACGCTCTCGACCATACCCAAAGGGGCGGAAAGATCCGGATTGAATACAGGCAGCTCCCGTCTGCTGTTCGGCTTATAATAAGGGATAACGGCAGCGGCATTCACCCTGAGGATTTGCACCATATTTTCAAACGCTTCTACCGCAGCCGTTTTTCTAAAGACACACAAGGCATCGGTCTCGGACTTCCGCTTGCGAAAACAATAATTGAGGAACATAGTGGAAGTATTGAAGTTGACAGCGAACTCGGCAAGGGAACAACATTTATTATAACCTATGCAAAGATGTCTCCCCGCCTCTGAGGCGGCGGGTTCCATTTCAGAATTTCAGTGGGAGTTATAATCTCCCGCTGAAATTCTGAGGAGCTAACGCTCCCTTTGCAGGATGCAATCGTTCGCAAGCTCTGCTCCTTGCAAGCAAAGCAGAGCGTTGCTCCGATTTAAAATTTTTTAATTCCTACAAAATTGTAGGCTTATTGTAAGGCCACAGTAGGGTTTGTGTGTTATTTTGTTAGTGTAAAAAACGAAAAGAGGTGTTTACACTATGAATTTATTAGAAGTTAAACAATTAAGCAAAACCTACGGCAGCGGCGAAGCGGCTGTAAAAGCATTGAAAGACGTCAGCTTCAATGTGCCAAAGGGCGAATTTGTTGCGGTTGTCGGAGAGTCGGGAAGCGGAAAATCAACGCTTCTTAATATGATCGGCGCGCTTGATACGCCAACAAACGGAAAGGTGTTCATTGACGGAAAAGATATTTTTACAATGAAAGACAGTAAGCTAACGATATTCCGCCGCAGAAATATAGGCTTTATATTTCAGGCTTTTAATTTAATTCCCGAACTTACGGTTGAGCAGAATATTATATTCCCTGTATTGCTTGACTATCAAAAGCCCGATAAAAGGTATTTGGAGGAATTATTAACGGTGCTTAATCTGAAGGATCGCCGTAATCATTTACCGAGTGAGCTGAGCGGCGGGCAGCAGCAAAGAGTGGCAATAGGCAGAGCCTTGATTACACGCCCCGCTCTTATTTTGGCGGACGAACCGACGGGAAATTTGGACACGCAAAACAGCAGCGAGGTAATCGCATTGTTAAAGGAAGCATCAAGAAAGTACGAGCAGACAATAATACTGATTACCCATAACCGTTCTATCGCCGCGTCCGCCGACCGCGTTCTGAATGTTTCGGACGGCGTTCTGACGGATTTGGGAGGTGTTAATAATGAAAAGCTATCTTAGCCTGATCCCTATTTCCGCAAAAGTACACAGGAAACAAAACCGTATGACTATCCTATGTATTGTTCTTGCCGTGTTTCTCGTTACCGCTGTGTTTTCTATGGCGGATATGGGTATTCGTATGGAATATGCCAGCGCAAAAATTAAACACGGTAACTGGCATATCGGAGTACACGGAATTTCCGCCGCCGATGCGGAAAAAATTGCGTCCCGCCCCGATGTTGCTGCGGTTTCGGAATATGACGTTATCAACTACGATATTAAAAATGACTACTATATCGGTGCAAAAAGAGCCGCTGTCGCAGGAATGAATGAAACATTCCTCACCGATACATTTGATTATATGACGGAGGGGCGTTTTCCCGAAAATGAAAATGAAGCGTTAGTTTCTGAAAACGCGAAGGATATTCTTGGCGTAAAAATCGGCGACAGCATTACTCTTAAAACACCCGCCGGGGATCTTGAATATACAATATCCGGCTTTGAGCGGGACAGAGACAGCGGCAAGTATGACGCAATCATTCTTTGCGTTAACATGACCGCCTTTGATAAGGTGCGCACTGCGAACGGAATAACAACCGTTCCCGAACACTTCTATCGGTTCAATAAGTATATCAATGTCCGAAAAGCGATCAACGAAATCAAGGAACAATTTTCCCTTACGGAAGAAAATGTGAGCGAAAATGTTGTAATGGTCGGTCTGTCGGGTTTTAGTGAAAATAATGTTGTGCAGGGAATGTACGCCGTTGCCGCTTTCCTCTTTCTCCTTATACTGACTGCCGGAGTGCTTATGATAGCAAGCAGTTTAAACAGCAATGTTATGCAGCGTACAAAATTTTTCGGAATGCTGCGCTGTACCGGTGCGAGCAAAAAGCAAATAAAAAATTCGTGCGCTGTGAGGCTTTGTATTGGTGCAAATCAGCCGTTCCGACAGGAATAGCTTTGGGAATAATTATAACGTGGGGATTGTGCGCCGTACTGAAATTTGGTATCGGCGGTGAATTTTCTGAAATATCGCTTTTTGGAATAAGCCCTATCGGTATAATTTTCGGTATTTTAGTGGGAGTTATTACTGTCCTTATTGCAGCCCGTTCTCCGGCGAAAAAGGCGGCAAGCGTGTCCCCTGCTGCAGCAGTGTCGGGCAATGCGTACAGTGCAAAAAATATCCGTCATAAATCAAATATGCGTATTGGGAAAATAGAAACGGTTTTGGGTGTAAATCACGCAATATCGTCAAAGAAAAATCTTGTGCTTATGACCCTTTCGTTTGCGTTGAGTATTATTCTGTTTTTGGGGTTTTCCGCTATCCACGACTGGACGCGCCACGCGCTGAACGGCCTGCAGCCGCATACGCCGGATTTGTCCATCGTAAGCGATGACCGTTCCTGCACGATTACGCAGGAGCTGATTGATGAAGTTGGTTCTATGGCAGGCGTAAAACGTGTTGTCGGACGCGCTTTCAGCGGGGACTTCCCAACCGAAACGGATAAAGGTGTAACGGCAATAGACCTTGTTTCATTAGACGCACAGCAATTTAGTTGGGCAGACGAGGAAAAATGGTCTGCGGATAAAATAGGGCTGGAGCGCGCCTATAAGGAGGACGGCTTTGTTATGACCGTCTATGACAAGGATAACCCTCTCCAAAAAGGCGATAAAATCAGATTAAACGGTGAACTGCTTGAAATATCCTGTGTACTGACAGACAGTCCCATAAGCGGAAGCGGCAATCCTACAATAATGTGCACAGAAGAAATATTCACGCGCTTAACAGGAGAAACAAGATTTTCAGTAGCGGATATTCAGCTTATAAGAAATGTGTCTGACAGTGATATAAGCATGATCCGTGCAGCGGCTGAGACCAACGGCTTTTTGCTATCCGACAGGCGCGAAAACAACCGCGAGGTTGCGGGCACATATTGGGCGTTCACATTGCTTGTATATGGCTTTTTGGCGCTTATTGCCGTGATTTCTGTCTTTAATATTGTAAACAGCATTTCTATGAGCGTATCTGCAAAAATTAAGCAGTACGGCGCAATGCGCGCTATCGGTATGGGCAATAATCAACTTACAAAAATGGTAACTGCCGAAACTATGACCTATACCCTGTGCGGTCTGTTTGTGGGTTTGGCGGCCGGAGTACCAATTCACAAGAGCTTTTATGAAAGCTTTGTAACCGCATACTTTGGCGAAGCATGGGAACTCCCGATTTTTGCGGCAATTATTATCACATTATTTGTTATTACCGCATCGGCTGCGGCGATATATGCTCCCGCAAAAAGGATAAGAAATATGACGGTTACTGATACGATAAATGAATTATGATAAAATTATGCGAGGTTAGTTATGAACACAAAAAATAAATGGCTATTGTGCCCGATGTGTAAAGTTTGAAAAAAGAAGCTTTTAGCACATAGTAAAAAATGCATGGCAAACAAGACATTTAAGCTGATAAAAAATCGAGAAAATGTTATGATATAATTGATGGGTGACCAAAAAAGATGAGAATAGCATCCAAATGTGATATAATGTTTAACGACCAAGAAAAACATTAGTCAAAGGAGCTATTCTCATGATTAGTATATCAGAAGTTGACCGCTTTCGTCAACCTTGACAAGGGAAATTATTTTTGTTTTTGATTAAAAGTGTCACCCATCATTGACTTCTGTACAAAAAAAATAAAATTTTTTTGAAAAAAGTATTGACAAACGAGTAAGAATATGATATTATATTATAGTCGTCCGGCAGGGACGATAAAAATACGGATGATGCGGAATTGTGTAAGGGTAGCACTAGTGACTCTGACTCACTCTGTTCGGGTTCGAATCCTGATTCCGCAGCCAATACAAAAAAGGCTTGATATCAAGCCTTTTTTGCGTTTCAGCAGGAAAAGCCGCACTCTGCGGCAGACTGTCAGATCAAAGCGTCGGGAGGTAACGTACATGCCGGATAAGATCAAGGTGCGCGGTGCGCGCGTACATAATTTGAAAAATATAAACGTGGATATCCCGCTCAATAAAATAGTCGCGGTGGCGGGAGTGTCGGGCTCGGGCAAGTCGTCTCTTGCGCTCGGCGTTCTGTATGCGGAGGGCTCGAGACGGTATCTCGAGTCTCTTTCAACGTATACGAGACGGCGCATGACGGGTGCGGCGGCCGCCGATGTTGACGAGATACTGTATGTTCCCGCGTCGCTTGCGCTGCGCCAGAGACCGGGCGTCCCGGGCATACGCAGCACCTTCGGTACGGGAACGGAGCTTCTGAACAGTCTGCGGCTTATGTATTCGCGTCTGGCGAGCCATCGCTGTCCGAACGGGCATTACGTTGAGCCGTCGTTAAACGTTGCGGCGGAGAGGGAGCTTGTCTGTCCCGAGTGCGGCGCGCGTTTTTATGCGCCGTCGGCGGAGGAGCTGGCGTTCAACAGCAGCGGCGCATGCGGGCGCTGCGGGGGAACGGGGATAGTGCAGACGGTGGACGAGAGCACGCTCGTGCCGGATGAGACTATATCTATAGACGACGGAGCCGTGGTGCCCTGGAACACGCTTATGTGGTCGCTCATGACCGATGTGTGCCGTGAGATGGGCGTTCGCACCGATGTGCCGTTTAGCGAGCTGACCGAAATGGAACGTGATATCGTTTTCCATGGGCCTGCCGAAAAAAAGCATATACTGTACAAATCAAAAAACAGCAACCAGGCGGGAGAGCTTGATTTTACGTATTATAACGCCGTATACACGGTGGAAAACGCGCTGTCGAAGGTCAAGGACGAAAAGGGCATGAAGCGCGTTGAGAAGTTCCTGCATGAGGAGACCTGTCCCGAATGTTGTGGAACACGGCTGTCGGAAAAGGCGAGAGCGCCGAAGCTCCGGGGGATAACGCTTGACGAGGCGTGCGGAAAAACGCTTTCGGAGCTTGTTGTCTGGGTGAAGGGAGTGCCGGAAAGTCTGCCGGAGGAGATGCGTCCTATGGCAGAGGCTATCTGCGGCTCATTTCTCTCGGCCGCCGGACGGCTGATGGATCTGGGGCTGGGATATCTTGCGCTCGACCGCGCCGCGTCTACTCTGTCTACAGGGGAACGCCAGCGCATGCAGCTTGCCAGGGCGGTGCGCAATCGTACCACGGGCGTTCTCTATGTGCTCGACGAACCGTCCATCGGGCTTCACCCGTCGAATATCGCCGGGCTCAGAGGCGTGATGGACGATCTCATCGCGGACGGCAATTCGGTCATACTCGTCGATCACGATACGCAGATACTGTCCGCTGCCGACCGGTTCATAGAAATGGGACCGGGCGCGGGCGCGGAGGGCGGGAACGTCATAGCAAGCGGTACGCTCGGCGATATAGTCAGCAGCAAAAATTCGAGGATAGCCCCGTTTTTGTCGGACGGCGCGGATATAAACGTCAGGAAGCGCGCGGCTGCCGGCGAGGTGTTTGAATACGGTACGATCTATCTTTCAACCGGGGCGATACACACTGTAAAGCCGCTCGAAACCGTCATACCAAAGGGGCGGCTCACCGCTGTCACGGGCGTTTCCGGCTCGGGCAAAACGACGCTTATCTTAGAAAGCCTTATACCCGCGCTGAGGGCGCTGACCGAAGGCGCACAGCTGCCGGAGCATGTAAAGGAGGTAAGGGCGGAGGGGATAAAGCAGATAAAGCTTATAGATGCTTCACCCATAGGCATAAACGTGCGCTCGACCGTGGCGACATATGCGAACGTGCACGACGAGCTGAGGAAGGCGTACGCAAGGACAGAGGGCGCTAAGGCAAAGGGCTTCAGAGCGGGAGATTTTTCATACAATACGGGCAGACTGCGCTGTCCGGTATGCGACGGAACGGGCAGCATAAGTCTCGACGTTCAGTTCCTGCCGGATGTGGAGATACCGTGTCCGGAATGTAAAGGCTCGAGATACAGCAAGGGAGCGTATGAGATAAGGCGCGGGAACAAAAACGGCGCGGAGTATTCGCTGCCGCAGCTCATGGCGATGGATATACGCCGCGCGATGGAGGCGTGCGCCGGACTGAGGACCGTATGCGGCAGACTTGGCACGCTCGACGAGCTTGGACTGGGATATCTGACTCTCGGCGAGGCCACGCCGGGACTTTCGGGCGGCGAGGCGCAGCGCTTGAAGCTGGCGTCCGAAATGGGAAGGAAGCAGTCTGATACGGTGTTCGTATTTGACGAGCCGACCATAGGGCTGCATCCTGAGGATGTGAAAACGCTTGTCAGGGTGTTTGACAGGCTGACCCGAAACGGGGCGACGGTCATAGTGATAGAGCACGATCTTGACCTTATCAGAAACGCGGACTACGTGATAGATATGGGGCCCGGCGGCGGCGAGAGCGGCGGCAGGATAGTAGCCTCGGGCACGCCGGAGGAGATAGCCGCGAACCCGGACAGTATAACGGGAAGGTATCTGTGAAAAGGTTATCCGCAAAACGTTGACATTATTTTGATTTGGGTATATAATATAGATAAGTTGAGTATCTATATAGAATGTTGACGGCGTTATGGTAGTTCTTTCGGGAATGAGCACGCTTGAACAAATGCAGGATAATATCTCGTACATGAGGGACTTCGGCGGACTTACCGGGGCGCAGCGGCGGATCTTAGCGGAGGCCCGCGCGGAGCTTGACAGGATACCGATAATACCTTGTACCACCTGTAACTACTGCTCCAAGGTCTGCCCCGGAAACATCGGTATATCCGGCTCGTTCACGGCAATGAATTACTATACTCTGTACGGCGATAAGGCCGCCGCGGCCGCTCAGGAGACCTGGCTTGTAGGCAGTCACGGGAAAAAGAGCGCGGGAGAATGCATAAAATGCGGCAAGTGCGAGCAGGTCTGCCCGCAGCATATCGCTATACGCGCAGAGCTTGAAAAGGTCAGCGCCGCGCTGCTGCAGTAGGTCTGTGTATAAAATGGAATAAGACCGCATACCGCAGCGGCGGACGATAACCGAGAGGGTGCGGGAAAGGACACGGAAAGTATTTAAATTGCAAAGAGGTGAGGTCATGACCGGCGCTGAAATAAGAGAACTGCTCAGAGCGGTCGCGGACGGAACGGTCACGCCCGAGGATGCGGAACTGAGATTGAAAATGGAGCCCTTTGAGGACATGGGCTTTGCAAAGCCGGATCTTCACAGAGGTCTCAGGCAGGGTGTACCCGAGGTCATATACGGCGCGGGCAAGACTGCGGAGCAGATATCCGCGATAACAGAAAAACTGATTGAAAGCGGTCAGAAAACAGTTCTTATCACGCGGCTTTCAAAGGATAAAGCTGCGGAGATAGGGGATATAAAATATTATGAAACGGCGCGTATCGGTATTGCCGGCGAATTTCCGGAGCCGGACGCGGACGGCGCAATAGTTATCGCTACGGGCGGCACGAGCGATATCCCGGTGGCGGAGGAGGCCGCGCTGACGGCCGAGGCGCTGGGGAACAGGGTAACGCGCCTTTACGACGTCGGCGTTGCGGGTATACACAGGCTGCTTGCCCGCAGTGAGGATATAATGAATGCGAAGGTGATCGTGGCGATAGCCGGTATGGAGGGAGCGTTGGCAAGCGTTATAGGCGGTCTTGCGGACTGTCCGGTCATAGCCGTGCCAACGAGCGTTGGTTACGGAGCGTCCTTCGGTGGGGTCTCGGCGCTGCTGTCCATGCTCAACTCCTGCGCGAGCGGCGTAAGCGTTGTGAATATCGATAACGGCTTCGGTGCGGGATATCTGGCAAGCATGATAAATCATATCGGCGTCAGAGAGCGTTCCGGCGGCGGAGCGGAACGCGGCTGATACCTGCGGAATTTCTTCCTGTATATTCCCGGCGTAAGCCCGCTTTTTTCTCTGAACACCTTGCTGAAATAGCTTGGATCGTTAAAGCCGCAGGAAAAGCATATGTCGGATACCGTGCGGTCAGTATCGGACAGGAGCGCCGCAGCTTTTGAGAGCCTGTACTCCGTCAGATATTCCGCCGGAGTCTTTCCTATAACGGCACGGAAGCTGCGGAAGCATTCTGTCCTGCTTATACATACGGCCTTTGCTATATCGCCTATGTTCAAAGCCCGGCTGTAATTATCATGTATATATGAAAGTATATCTCTTGTCCGCTGTTCCTGAACGCTTCTGTTTTCGGGCGCGTGTAAGTCCTCGTCGTGGATGCGTATGGTGAGAAGGCGGCATATCCTGCAAACGATCTCAATGCAGTGCAGCTCGTAGCCCGTTTCGGTCTCTGATATTCCGCACAGCTCCTTTATAGCCGACAGCAGCCCTCTGTCGGCTTCGTTATTTTTATAAAGGGGCAGACCGGAAAGCTGCGGTTTATTGAAAAGGAGAAGGCTGCTGCGGAATGGGACGGGTCTGAAGAAAGTCACAGGAAAAACACAGCTTGCCAGCTTCGAGCCCTTGCCTATCCCTCTTGCGCTGTGCAGGCTGTTCGCGTTTATAAAAATACCGTCGCCCTCGTTCAGCGTTTGTACCGCGGTGGCGCACTGTCCGTTATATATAGTGTATTCCACCGAGCCTTTCATAACGATACCGAATTCAAATTCGTTATGCCAGTGACAGCTCCATTCGTTCATAAAATAATCGTCGAAGCAGTCTACGGAGCTTATAAACGGCATCGACAGGTTTTCATATGAGATAAGTTCCTTGAGATCGCTGTTGATCCATATCTTTTTGTTTCCCAAAATACACACCTCTTATGGTACTATTTTTATATAAATATGTACTCATACATATTGTTTTCCCAAATGTCTGACGTTATAATCTATGCAAAGATGTCATCCGCCTCTATAGGCGGCGGATGCCGTTCATCATTTCAGTGGGAGTTGTGAGCTCCCGTGAAACGCTGAGGCGCTAACGCTCCCTTTGCAGGCTGACCTACCGCTTTTTGCAAGCAAGACGGAGCGTTGCTGCGATTTAAATTATACAGCATACAAAAAGGACTGTCAATAGACTGAAAGGATTTTATATGAGCAGAGTAAAGGATATGACAGGGGGGTCTCCGGCAAGATTGATCTTGACCTTTGCATTCCCCCTCATGCTGACGAATATAGGTCAGCAGTTTTATATGATAGCGGACGCGGCGATAGTCGGGCGTGGCGTTGGTGTGAAGGCGCTGGCGGCTGTCGGCTCGACGGACTGGAGCTACTGGCTGATACTCTGGACGGTATCCGCGCTCACTCAGGGCTTTGCAACGTTCATTTCGCGGTATTTCGGAATGAAGGACTACCGTATCATGAATAAGGCCATAGCGATGTCGGCACTGCTATGCGCAGCCATCGGCATATTCCTGACTGCCGCGGGGCTGGCGGCGGCGGATCCGCTGCTGCGGATACTGAAAACGCCGGAGGATATAATAGACGGCGCCGGGCTGTATCTGTCCACGATGATAGCCGGAACGCTCATCGTAACGGCGTATAATATGGCGGCGTCGGTTTTGAGGGCGTTCGGCGACGGACGCACTCCGTTGATAGCAATGATAATCGCGGCGGTGCTGAATGTGGCGCTAGATATGCTGTTCGTATTCGTATTCAAATGGGGAATATTCGGCGCAGCTATCGCTTCCGTCATAGCGCAGCTGGTATCATTCCTGTACTGTCTGCACCGGATACTTAAGCTTGAATTTGTGGAGCTGAAAAAGGAATACTGGAAGCCGGACGCGGATATGATCAGGGAACTGCTTGCGTTCGGGTCGCCGCTCGCACTGCAGCATATCGTCATAGCCATAGGCGGGATGATCTTGCAGTCAACGATAAATATGCAGGGCAGCATATTTGTTGCCGGGTATACGGCGCAGAACAAATTGTACGGACTGCTGGAGAGTACCGCCATATCGCTGGGCTTTGCGTTTACTACATATTCGGCGCAGAATTACGGAGCGGGGAACACGGAGCGTGTAAAGGCCGGAGTGAGGACTGCGGTAAAAATATCGGTGCTGATGGCGGTCGGAGTAGGCGCGGTCATGGCGCTTGCGGGAACGTATCTGCTGCGGCTGTTCATAGACTCCGGAGAGGCAGGCGCTGCGGAGGCGCTGCGGATAGCGGATCATTATCTGCTTATCATGTCATTGTCGCTTACGATACTGTATCTGCTCAACATATACCGTTCCGCTCTGCAGTCGGTCGGGGTCTCTCTGTGGTCGATGATCTCTGGCTTTGCGGAATTTGCGGTGAGGGTGGCGATGGCAAGGGCGGCGCTGATCCCGGCGAATACCGAGATATTGTATTATATAGAGCCGTCGGCATGGCTGGGAGCGCTGCTGCTCGTTGCCGTTCCGTATTATATTTGCCGGAAAAAAATATTGGACAAAGCTCCTTTAAAAATAAAATAAGCAGCCGCAGAACAAAGGTTTTGCAGCCGCCTAAAAAAATCAACGGAAATACGCCGGGCCCCGTCAGGCATATGCATGACAGAGCCCGGCGCTTTCTTTTTAGGGGGAGATATCATGACAATACTATATTTATCTCATGTCTGCCTGCACTGCCCGCGGGCAGACAAGGCTTGTTTGCTTTTTGTCCGTTTATGTTAGTTTCGGTCACGTTCCCGCCGCTGCCCGAGATGGTTATGTCAAGCACGGCGTTTTTTATGCGCAGCCCGGTAAAGCGGGCTTCTTTCATGCCCTCCGGCAGGAACGGCGAGATACGTATCTCGTCCGTTTCCGGCTCCAGCCCAAGTATACAGCGGAATATCAGCCGCAGAAATCCGGTAGCGCTCCAGGTCTGTTTCTTCTGCGAGTCCCAAAGCACTATGCCGTGTCCGCCCAGCTCCTGGAGCCCTCCGTATATTTCGCCCGTATCGGGGTGGTATATCTCAGCAAAATGCCCGTCCCTCACCGCTCTTTCGGCCATGAGGAACAGCTCCTTTTCAAAAATATCATCCCGTCCGGAGCGGTGCGCCGCATCGGCCAGAAAGGCTTCGATATGCGGCCATACCGTGCCGCTGTGTCTGCCGTATTGTCCCGGCTCCTTTGAGTACCTCGCAAAGGAGGGCGAAACGCATGCAACACCCTGATCGGTTAAGGAGAGGGAGGAAAGGATCCCGGCGGAACGCCCAGCTCCGGCTATGCCGGATAGGATAGCTAAGCTTATGCCCATGCCCTCCTGTGCATCGCAGCCGCCGCAGTCGTCAACCATATATCTGTAGGTATGCTTTTCTTCAATATAAAAGTATTTGTTTACGGCTGCTTTCAGAACGGCTGCTTTTTTTTCATATTTTTTTTCAAGTCCCAGCTCGTCCGCCATCATGTCGGCGGCTTTATACGCCATGTAATAGAGGCAGTTTGTCGAGAGCGTGAACATCGGTATGCCCTCTCCGCGGCAGGACGTTTCTTTTTTTGCGTACTGTGCGAATGAGATTATACCGCTTTCGCCGGAGACCGCATATCTGTCCGGATACGCCGCTACGCCGTCGCCGTAGCAGGCGGGGCCGCGGAACAGCCCCCTGTCCGGGTCAAATTCGGTCGCCTCCATGTATTCCAGCGTGTTGACCGTCGCCTCGTATGCGAGCTTTAAAAAGCCATGTCCGCCTGCTGTGAGATAGTGTTCCCATGCGCCGGACGTCCATATTATCTTATCCCAGTATTCACCGCCGATATATACCTTGCCTCCGTGCTCCTCAAGCACCGATACGAGCGTGTTTTCCGCCATGCCGGGAAAGAGCAGCGAGACGGCGTTGGAGCAGTTTATCGCCGCATCCCTCGTCCAGGGCGTCCAGTAGCCCATTCCGGCTATGACCACCGGCATTTCCCTGCCGAGCAGACCGCCTTTGAAAAGCTTTATGTTTGAAACGAGATCGCCCACGGCTGTGTAGTAGGCTTTATTTAAAGTATCGTTTCCGCAGTTGAAATATGTAAGATCCATGCCGCAGCTCCTTTTATATGATTTTTTTGATATTTCGCCACCGGCTGTATTTGCATTACACCGCGCCGCAGCTGTTTATAATGCCGGCGAGACGTTCGCCTATCTGCATATGTCCGTAGTCGGAGGGGTGTATGAGATCAGCCGTAAGCCCGCAGAAATCGGGCAGCAGCTCTTCGCCCTTTATCAGAACGGCGTCAGTGCTCCTGTACCGTGTTTCGCAAAGTCTTGTAAGTATATCGTTGAAGGCTATGTGATCCGGCTTGTATACGCTGTTCACCGCCGTCCGTATCGCATGGTTAGGGAGTATGCTTATCACGAACACCTTCTTGCCGGGATGACTTTTCAGCATACTGTCTATCATGTATACCGAGCGCTTTTCAAATTCCTCGGGGGTTATGACATTGCGCATATTAACGCCCATCTCAAGAGTTATAAAGTCCCAGTCCTCGCCGCTGAAGAAGTCCGCCGTAACGGTCTCGGAAGCGCAAGCGCCCGAGCAGCCCTTGTTCAGCACATCAACGCCAAGACGGTATGCCGCCTGCTGTATATAGGAGCTGGTATGCAGGAACGCGCTTTCGCCGCAGGTTATAGACGAACCGTAGGCAAGCCACTTTTTTTCCGGGATCTCATCCGGACGCGGCGGACGCACTGTGCCTCCGAAGCTATCGAGCGAATGGAAGGAGGCAAGTCCCGAATCTATAAATACCCTCCATACGTCGGGTGAGAACCGTTTTCGTACCAGCGACTCCTTTTCGACCCAGCCGAACCGCTCGGGACTTTCAAGCACCGCAGTCGTTTTTTCCTTTGCCCTGAGCGGGACAGTTTTTATGTAATAATCGCCCCGGTAAACTATCAGCCTTGCGGGGGCGTCGTCATCGGCGGAAACGGTCAGCTCGAGCCTTTCGCTGTCGGAAACGAACCGCAGCTCAGCGCCCTTGCAGCAGGAGGCTGAATATTCCGAGAACATTTTTTCTATATTCTTTGAGGGGAACCGCAGAAGACTCCTTCCGCCGTTTTCATTTTCCTTTAATTCACATATATCAAAAAATTCAACGTCTTTGTAAATCATGTCAAAATGCACAACCTTTCTCTGGAACTTCGTCCTTATTTATTATATATTACCGGAAAACATATGTCAACGTCAGAAACTAACATAGGTATGACAGATCGTTATATACAACCGTTTGCGTTAATAAAAGGACTGACAGGTTAAAAAGTGTCTGTTTACTTCGGAACGATATGCATATATAATTATAAGTAAATTTAGCGTATTTGCTCAACAAAGGGCGAAGGGAGAGTAAAGAAGAGGGTATCATGAACGAGAAACTGAAAAAGATCATTTTTTACAGAAAAAACAGGCAAAGTGTGATATATTCATGGAGCCGGTCTTACATATATATAACGGTCATATTCATTTTGATTTTTATAGTTATTTCGTTTGCAACTTCCGGGATGTACAGGCGGCAGATGGAGCATTCGGACGAGTATTTGATCGAGCATACCGGTTCTGTGCTGGACGGTGTGTTTGAGGGACTGAAAAACAGCTCGTCGAATATCTGGCTCGACAGCGATGTCATCTCGCTTTTTAACGTTGGAGAGGATATTTCGGATCAGGAGTATGCGGAGATAAACGAGATAGTGAAAAATCTGAAAAGGGCTCAGATCTCAAACGGCAACATACAGAGCCTTTCGATAATCGATGCGCAGAACGACAGGGTATACACGACCGGCGGAGTTATCGACCTCGCCACGTTCTACAGCATAACGTTTCCTCAGGACGCGGACGGCTACGGTGCGTTCGTTGAAAAGCTCAACTCAAACGCATCGGAGGCTTACCTGATATCAACAGGCGAGATATCTTACATAAGAGGCTTCGGTTATTCCGGCAAGGACAACCTCAACCAGAGCATAATAATCACGGTCAATATCCAGACCTTTATAGACCAGCTCAGGTCAATAGAAAATCTCGGCGGCGGCAATGATGTGTATATAATGGGCGCAGACGGCGAACTAATGGTCTCCACGGGAGGAGATATCTATAAAGACATAGACGTTTCGAGTCTGAAGGGAAATATCGGCTCAGACGAGCTGCGGCACGGCGGCAGAAAATACGTGCTTTGGTATCAGCGCTCCGAGCAGGGCGACTGGTATTATATAATGGCTCATTCCGAATCGCAGTATATTATAAAACTTATGCTGTTCCAGACGATATTCGGGATAGGATTCATCATTGTCCTGATATGCGTGGGAATGTATATGCACCGGTTCATAAACAGGAACTACGGCTCGCTGTTCGCTATACTCAACATGCTCGGACGCAGGGATGATGAGAATGCGCCTCAAAACGAATTCGATGTTATCGCCGCGGGCATAGAGGATATGCTCAAGGCGAACAAGAACCTCGACAAACGGATATACGACCAGAATCGTATACTCAGAAACACATTTCTTGAGAAGCTTTGCTGCGGTCTTGCAGGGAGCGATACCGGCGCTCTCAGCGATTATCTGTACATATACGATATAAAATTCACCGGTGATAAATTCCTTGCGCTCGTTATCTTTCTTGACGAGGAGCTGGAGACGGGAAGCGGGTGCAATGATTATTCATTCCAGCAGATCGTTTTCATCATCTCGAACGTTATGGAGGAGCTTATAAACAAGCGGCACTACGGGATACTGTTTGAATGCCGGGGAATAATATCAGGCATAATAAACATCAATGAAGAGCATGAGGACACATTAAAGGACGACATGAAAGAGGTGGTATTGAGGACACAGGAGTTTATCGCCGAGCATTTCGGGATAAAGTTCACGGTGGCCTTCAGTTCTATGTTTGAAAATATTGAAAATGCAGACAAAGGATATATTGAAGCGGTAGATACAATGAAATATAAGTATACAATGGGAATAGACGATACACTGTTCGGCGAGGACATGGGCAATATGAGCAGGAACGGATACCATTATCCGTTTGAGACCGAGCGCCAGCTCGGTAATCTGATCCGTGCCGGGAACGCGGAGGACGCGAAAAAGCTCGTACAGGCTATAATAGATGAAAATGTAGATAATAAGCAGCTTGCGCCGGACCTTATCCAGTACCTTATGCTCAATATATTGTCAACAGTGGTACGCACGATGAACGAGATGGCGATAGACGACAGCGAGACTATTTTAAAGGAAGCGGATATCATAAGCGATATGGCGCAGGCAGGCTCGCTGCGGAAAAAGACTGAAATGGTCTGCGCGCTCATCGACAGGATAGCCGGTATGGCGGTAAAGACCTCGGGCGAGAAAAACAGCTGGATAATAACAGGGGTCATCCCTTATATAGAAGAAAACTATACCGACTGCAATCTGAGCGTTTCCATGATAGCGGAGCACTTCGGCATGCACCCCGTATACACCTCAAGGCTGTTCAAGGAACAGACGGGAGTGGGACTGTTTGAGTATATAAGCAAATACCGGATAGACAAATCCAAAGAAATACTCGTAAATACCGACTATACTCTTGAGAGAGTGGCGGAGCAAGTGGGGTATGCAACATCGCGGACATTTGCGAGAATGTTCAAGAAAACCGAGGGTATAACGCCCGGAAAATACCGTGAGATGCACCATAATAAAGACGATATTTGATTTTGTCTCACGATGTTTAAATGCTGACATTTACATTGCGGCGCGGGATGTGGTAGTATTGTATTGCGAACAGAAATGATTTGCCGGCGGAACTGATACGGCGTCCGCTGGAGAAAATAAAAAGGAGGAAGTATATTATGAAAAGAAAATCATTGATAGCAGCGCTGACAGCATTGTCTCTTATCGGAACCGGTATACTTACCGGCTGCGGCGAAAAGGATACGGATACAAACCGTACCGCATCGACCGAGCAGAAGTACGGAGACACATATCCTATAGAAGCTTCTACCACACTCACATACTGGGTCGATTTCCCCAACCAGAGCACGACGGGCGTTACGAATTTTGCCGATCTGCCTTTCTATAAGGCGGTAAAGGAGAACACCGGCATAGACGTTAAGTTCACGCATCCGTCGAGTGCGGAGCAGAACAATATGATGCTTGCGTCGGGCGAGTATCCGGACATAATGGAGGTTGATTTCTACAATCACCCCGGCGGCCCCAACAAGGCTATCTCGGACGGATACATAATCGCGCTCAACGATTATATGCAGTACGCGCCTAACCTGCGCAAATACTTAGAGGAGCACCCAGAGGCCGACAAGATGTGCAAGACTGACGACGGCACGTATTATGCGTTCCCGTTCATAAGGGGCGATAAGTCGCTGATAGTATTCTGCGGACCTATGCTCAGGCAGGACTGGCTCGACGAGCTTAATCTTGAAGTGCCGACGACCCTGGACGAATGGCATACGGTGCTTACGGCGTTCAAGAACGAGAAGGGCGCGGACGCGCCGCTGAGCTTCCTTGTGGATACGCTCAAATCGTCAACAACGTTTGCGGGCGCGTTCGGTGTGCGCAGCGGTCTTTACGTAGAGGACGGAGTTGTCAAATACGGCGAGGCGGAGCCGGGCTATAAGGACTTTATAGCGACTATGCGCCAGTGGTACAGCGAGGGTCTCATAGACAAGAACGTGGCTACTCTCGATTCAAAGATACTTGATTCAAACGTGCTTGACGGAAAGACCGGAGCAATGATAGGCAACGTAGGCGGCAGCATGGGCAAATGGACGGAGGCTATGAAGTCGATAGATCCCGAATTCAAGCTTGTTGCAGCTCCGTATCCTTCGCTCAATAAGGGCGAAAGAGTCAAGTTCGGACAGTATGACAACATGGTACAGTCGTACGGCTCGGCTTCGATAAGCTCGGACTGTCAGGACGTAGAGCTGGCTATGAGATATCTTGACTACGGCTACAGCGAGGAAGGACACATGCTCTTTAACTTCGGCGAAGAGGGCGTGAGCTACAACATGGTAGACGGATATCCGCAGTATACGGATCTTATAATGAACAATCCGGAAGGCAAGTCATTTACGGAAGCGCTCGGCATATACTGCCGTCCAAACGGCGCGGGCCCGTTCGTTCAGGACCCGAGATATATGGAGCAGAGCGCAAGCCTGCCCGAGCAGCAGGACGCGCTTCAGGTATGGTCGGATAACGACGCCGAGCAGACCCAGCTTCCGAGGATAATCCTCACAGAGGAAGAAAGCGACAGAATCGCGCGTATAAAGAGCGACCTTGACACATATACCTCCGAGGCGTTTATGAGCTTCATCCTCGGAACGATGTCGCTCGACGATTACGACGCATATCTGAACCAGCTCAAGACCATAGGAGTTGACGAGTACGTACAGGTATATCAGGACGCTTATGAGAGATATCAGGAAAGATAAACATAAGTGAGGATGTGCGATAGACAATGAAAGCAAAGAGAATGAGAGCATCCGCCGCAACGGCGGGTGCTCTTACAAAAAATACCCTGCGCAGCAGGCTGCGGAAGGATATCACAAGGAACTACGAGCTGTACATTCTGGCTATACCGGTAGTCCTGTATTATCTTTATTTCTGCTACAAGCCCATGCTGGGCATATATATGGCGTTTACGGACTATACCGCAAAGGGCGGGATATTCGGAAGTCCGTTCGTAGGACTGAAGCATTTCAAAGACTTTTTCGGAAGCATGTATTTCGGACGGCTGCTGAAAAATACGCTCATAATCAGCGGCTCCTCCATATTATTCGGATTTCCGATGCCGATAATACTGGCGCTTCTTATAAACGAGGTGCGGAATAAGTATTTCCGCAAAACGGTACAGACTATCTCGTACCTTCCGCACTTCATATCTATGGTAGTAATATGCAGTATGATAAAGACCTTTGTTTCGGATACGGGAGTTGTGGGAATGCTGGTAAACTCGATAACCGGCGGAGATTCAAGCCTGCTCAATAACCCGAGCTATTTCGTTCCTATCTACGTTATTTCGGAGATATGGCAGGAAGCGGGCTGGGGCTCGATCATATACCTTTCCGCACTCATGGGCGTAGATCAGCAGCTTTATGAGGCGGCTGAGATAGACGGAGCGGGAAGATGGAAGCAGACCCTGCATATAACTATTCCCGGCATAGCGCCGACCATAGTCGTGATGCTCATCATCAAGATGGGAAGCATTCTCGGTCTGGGCTATGAAAAGATCATATTGCTCTATAACGAGGCTATCTACAACACGTCGGACGTAATATCGACCTTTGTATACAGAAAAGGTCTTTTGGAGTTCGACTACAGCTATTCGACGGCGGTAGGCCTGTTCAATTCAGTTGTGAACATGATATTCCTCTTCGGTTCAAACTGGCTTAGCAAGAGATTCCAGGGCTCCGGGCTTTGGTAACGAAGGGGGAAGTGAGCAATGATGCATATAAAGAGATCAAGAGGAGAAATATTATTCAATATCATAAATTACATAGTCCTCACGATAGTTATGGTCGTGTGCCTGTATCCTATATGGCACGTGCTCATGGCTTCGATAAGCGACAATGTTGAGATAATGCGGTATCAGGGCATACTCGTCTGGCCCAAGGGCTTCGATCTGGGCGCTTACGGCGTTGTTATGCAGAACCCGGCGATAGTGAGCGGCTATATAAACACATTATTCGTAGTCATAGTCGGCAGCGCGCTGAACATAATAATGACATCGCTTGCGGCGTATGTGCTCTCAAGGAAAAACTTCATTATGGGCAAGCCGCTCATGGTCATGATAGTCATAACCATGTATTTCGGAGGCGGACTTATCCCGTTCTATTTCACGGTAAGAGACGCCGGGCTTGACGGAAGCCTCTGGGCGCTCATAGTGCCGAGAGTTATAAACACGTTCTACCTAATAATCCTGAGGACGGCGTTCATGTCCATACCGGACAGCCTTGAGGAAGCGGCGAGAGTGGACGGAGCCAGCCATATAAGGATACTGTTCAACGTCGTGCTCCCGCTCTCGATGCCTACGATAGCGGTGCTCATACTCTACTACGGCGTAGGACATTGGAACGAATGGTTCGACGCGATGATATTCCTGCGCACCGACAGGGACAAATATCCGTTGCAGCTGATACTCAGGGAGATACTGCTGCAAAACACGATGGCGGACAGTACGGTAATAAATACCGACAACAGACCGGACATAGGCGAAACGGTCAAATACGCACTTATAATCGTATCAACGATACCGATACTGTGCGTGTATCCTTTCCTGCAGAAATATTTTGTAAAGGGCGTTATGGTAGGCTCTGTAAAGGAATAAGAAAAAAATTTCAGCCGGAATAAAGAGTCGGCTGAACGATCGGAATGGCGAAAGGATGTGAGTTTTTCTGTGAAGAAACTAAAGAGGATGATCTCCGCAGCGCTTGCGGCGGCGCTTTTAAGCACCGCTCCCGCGCTGGCTGACGGCAATAGCGGAGAAGAAGCTGTTCTGACCAGTCAGAATATACAGATGATAATGGTCGTGGGCAAGAACAAGGCGTACGTCAACGGTTCAGTCGGCAAGGTTGACGAGACGAACAAGGAAGCCATGCCGTTTATAAGGAACGGTATAGTCATGCTGCCCGTCCGCGGCACGGCGGAGGCGATGGGCGCAGAGGTCGGCTACGACGGCGCTACGGGCGAGATAACCGTTGACGGAAACGGACACTCGCTCCGGCTCATGACAAATTCGGACACAATGACGGCGGACGGCGTACCGGTTGTGATGGACGCGGCAGTAACGCTGTCGAACGGTTCGTCTATGGTTCCGGCGCTCGTATTTGTGGAGGCGCTCGGAGGGAAGGTGTTCTGGAACTCCGACGGTATCATAGTCATAGGAAACACTGTGCTGAACCCCGACAATGAAAAGGAATTCATCTCGGCGCAGACCGCCGAGATAACCGGGGATATGTACTGGACGTACAATCACGCGACAGACTATATACCGCTTGCGGAGCAGCAGGCGCAGCTGAAGTTTGACGAGGTAACTCCCGAAATGGTAAAGCAGGCCATAGAGGAGACCGGAACGATCGGCTCTCATGCTTCGCTGTTCGTGACGGAGGAGGATCTGGAGCGGATGAAGCAGTATCTTGAGGACGGCGATCCCGTTTTCAAGAAGCTGTACGATTATACCATCTCGTTTGCAAACAACGCGGTAGAATACGATATGCCGGATTACCATCTTGACGCGGCGGGGCTCAGGATAGAGGATATGCACAATTTTGAGGTGAACTCCATTCCTGCCTGTGCGCTTGCATACAGGCTGACCGGCGAAAAGAAGTATCTTGACAGGGTCAAGGGCGTCCTTGCGGCCGTAGCTACCTTTGAGGATTGGGGCGCGCCGAGGCATTTCCTTGACGCGGGCGTAGGCACCTCGTATATCGCCATCGCATACGACCTCGTATACGACCAGATGTCGAAGTCGGAGCGCGAGGATATAGAGACGGCGATAATGGAAAAGACGCTGATGCCCGGTCTTGACGGCATGAACACCGACGCTTTCTGGACTACACAGGGACAGAACTGGAACGGCATCTGCCACACCGGCATAAGGCTCGGCGCGTACATATGCTATGAGCGCGATCCGGAGCTGTGCGCAGAGATCATTGCCAAAACGCTCAATCATGAGACGGAGTACATAAGGGCGTTCGAGCCGATGGGACAAACGGAGGAGGGTCTTTCGTACTTTGAATACGGCGTATCCTTCATAGAGCTTTCGTTTGAGGCGGATGAAAATATAATGGGCACGGATTTCGGACTGAGCGACACAAACGGTCTGAGAAACGCCGGCTGGTTCCCGCTCCGAACGAGCGGCACCATGGCGGGCATATCGCTGGGCGACGGCGACCTGCTCACGAGCGTACCCGTGCCGAGACTCTGGCTTGCATGGCACTATGACGATACAGGACTTGGCAAGATAATATTTGAAAGGTATGAGACCCAAACGTCGTTCGACTGGCGTTTGCTCGCGTACTATGACAAGGAGTTTTACGACCGCTGCATGACTTCCGAGGAAACGGGAATGACGCAGCTTGATAATCAGATCCCGGCTCTGGATCTCATATCGTTCAGGAACAAATGGAGCAATAACGGCAACTTTATATCGATCCACGCCGCTTCAAACGCCGCCTCGCACGGTCATCTTGACGCGGGGCAGGTGGACATACAGGCGAACGGAGTTCAGTGGGTCATGGGAAGTCTCGGAAAGGACGATTATAACTACCCGGGATACTTCGATGCTACCCGTCCCGATTATAACGACGCGAAGGGCGAGCAGACCGTCGCGGGCAGAAACCATTTCTACAGGCTCCGCGCCGAGGGCAAGACTGCGGTCGTTGTTCAGGGGGACGGAACTCCCGATATACGGCCGGATCAGGATCCGAATGGACTGCCGGTGATAGAAACTATAGTTTCAAAGCCAAAGGGTGCATATACCATAGTCGATCTCACCGATTGCTATAACAGGGACGTGCAGAGCTACAAGCGCGGCATAATGATGTCGCAGGATCGACAGCTCATGACGATACAGGACGAGATAACTACCAAGAGCATAGATTCTACGATATGGTGGCTGATGAACACCCCGGCGGAGATAGAGATATCCGAGGACGGAAAGACGGTGCTGCTGACGTACCAGTCCAAGCAGATGTGGGTGAAGCTTTCAAGCCCGTCCGAGGCGGTGTTCAAGGAGATAGAGCCTACGTATCTGCCGGGCGAGTCGTTCCCGCTTTCAACGAATACTGTAAATACGACGAACAAGCTCGCCATAGAGCTGCCAAAAACGCAGAAGACAACGATAACGGTCAATTTCGTACCGCTTGCCATAGGCGAGAGCGCTCCGCCGTTTGAGGTGCCGAGATCGCGGCCTATGGAAAAATGGACTATAGAGGGCGGTTCGCTCGTGGAGCAGACCAAGCCGCTGCTTTCAAATCTTACGATAGACGGCGTAACGCCCGATAATTTCGCGGGTGAGGAATATACGTATACATATCTTTCGCCGCTGCCGCTCGACAGCGATACGGAGCCTGTTATAGAGGGTACGGCGAACGATGCGGACGTGACATACTCAAAGGACGGCAACGTTACAACGATAACCGTATCCGATAAGGCCGATGCGAACAACTATACCAAATATATAGTAACGGTCAAGAAAATGGGCGCTCCGTCCAAGGCTCGGCAGCTTTCGATACGAAAAGCCGAGGCAAGCGCGATCCCGGAGGCGAACCATCTTCCGGAATACACTATAGACGGCAGTCTTGAGGCCGATTCGAGATGGTCGGCGCAGGGCGAGCAGTATCTGGATCTCGACCTGGGCGGCAGTTACGATATAAGCTATTTCGGCATGGCGGTGCTCAACGGTGATACCAGAAAAGAGATATTCGACGTACTCACCTCCGAGGACGGCGAGAACTGGAAGACGGTATACTCCGGCAAGTCCGGAGGCGAGACTGCCGACTTTGAATATTTCAAGCTTGAGGAGTCTAAGGGAAGATACGTAAGGCTGCTGGTGAAGGGCTGCGAAACTACCGAATGGAACAGCATCCTTGAGGTGCAGGTATTCGGGAACTGATAAAGGAAAAGATAATATAAACATTTTTGGGGGCTGTCCCCGCCGCCGTAAGCGCCGCAGAGTACGGCGCTTACGGCGGACTGAAAGGAATGGTTTTTATGCGAAAATATATTGCAGCGGCGCTGGGCGCGGCCATGCTCATCACCGCCGTGCCCGCAGGCGCGGCGAACATCGAGTGTCTGACGATAGATGAGAATATCTCATACGCTTCGCCGAAGCTCAGCCAGGACGGGTATGAAATGAACTGTATACTGACTGAAAATCAGACTATAGAGGTCGCGGACGATAAGCAGAGCTTCACTCTCACGAGCGGGAATTACTCGTTTTACAAGGTGCAGATACAAACTCTGACCCCGGCATCATTTGCGGCGAGCGGACAGCAGCTCTGCACTGTGTTCGAGACCAAATTCACCGCTTCGCTGCGGGACGATACGGTCGAGGAATATATCCCGTCGTTCTCCTACGGCATGTACGTTACGGCCGGAGGGAGCAGCACCTTTGCGGGCGAGGGTGAATCGCAGAAGCGCAGGATGCCGGTCGATGGTACGGAATACACGGTGAAGTATATAATAAATCCGGTGACCAAGCAGATACTTGAATACAGAAACGATGAGCTTATAACAACTACGGAGTTTGACGCGGTAGGTACGGGCGATATAACGCAGATAAGGTTTTATCCGAGACCGATACCCGGTACGAACGCCGACGGAGAATACCAGAAGGAAAATAACAAGACCGAGCTTGATTACGGCGCAGACGACGGAGTCGTACCGCTTATCACGCCTATAATATGGGATTTTGACTATATGAAGGTGTACCAGATACCGCCCTACGAGGTGGAGAGCTCTGATCCCGAGGATGGCTCCGAGGGCGCGTCCGTGAGCGGACCTTACACCATGACGCTTGACCATAACATGGACATAGACACGGTAAACGACAGCTCCGTCCGGATGACAAACGAGGTGAGCGGCGAGACGCTTGCTACAGTTCCGATGATGTTCGAGCCGAACGTCTGCACGGTCTATCCGGCGGGTCTTGTAGAATATTATACAAAATACAGGCTCAGCTTCCTGCCCTCCGCGACTGACGAATACGGTTTTAGCAGCGAGACGGCGGGGATAAGCTTCACAACGGAAAAGAGACCGATAAAGGAAACCGTGGCGTATGCCGATGCGGCAGCTCCGGTAACGCTTAGCTGCGGCGAAACGCTTGCAGCCGGCGAGATCACGGGAACGATGCGGCTCGTAAGCGATACGGCGGATAAAAAGGTCAGGATAATAGCGGCGCTCTACGATAAGAACGATACGGGCTATGTGTTCAGGGAGCAGGCGGAGAAGGAGCTGACGCTGGCGTCGGGCGAAACGTCCGCCGAGCTGCCGGCGGTAACGGTAACGGATGCGGAAGGACAGCTTATAAAGTATATGGTCTGGGATGAAACAGGCTATCCGCTTACGGACGCGGTGGTCTGCGACAGTGCGCATATAGGTATATGAGGTGGATCATGAATAAAATATCAGCATTATTAATATCGTTCTCAGCAGCGGCGGCGTTCGGAAGCGCCGCGTATGCTGCGGATTACAGCGTTACCCTCAATGATGTTGAGCTGGACTATGAGCGCGGCTACATTTCCGTTTCCGGAAACATAGGCGAAATGAATTCAGGCTCGTACGTATCCATAGAGCTGACGGACGAGGACGGCGATACAGTGTATATAGACCAGATAACGAGCACCTCCAAGGGAATGTTCGATCTGGACATAAAAATGACCTCCGAATACAGGAGCGGCGAATACACCGTGACCGTAAGAGGAACGCAGACCGGCGCTCCGGCGGAAAAGACATTTACGTTCGATTCAACAAAGGACAATTTCTATGTTGAGAATGCCGAGCTGCAAAAGGACGGGGAAGCCGCAGAAACAGTGTATGACGGCGATACCCTAAGCGTGGATTTTGACTATTTCTCATCCTTTTCCTATGCGATGGGCGAGGTGAGATGCAGATGGCAGCTTGCCGGTTCGCCGGACGGCGAATATTTCGACCTGAGCGAGACTGAGGGAAGTACATATACTCTGTCGCTTTCCGATATAGAGAGAGTATGCGCCGAGCATCCCGACAATTTTGCAGACAAGAAGCTGTATATCCGCGCGGCGGTCAGGGTCAAGACGGAAAATTCGCAGGATTACAGCGCGGAGGCGGTAAGCGGAAATACCGCCGAGGCGGTAACTTTGCCGTATGTAACGGATATAAGGATAACGGGCAATGCGTCGGTCGGTTCAACGCTCAGCGCAAGCTACGTTTATCATGATTTCCAGAACAAGCCCGAGCAAAGCTCGGAATACGAGTGGATAAAGAGCCGTTCGCAGGACGGCGAATATACGTCTGCTGGCAAGGGACTCACGTATATCCCCGGCTCGTCGGATCAGGGATATTACCTTAAGCTCAGGATAACGCCGAGAACGAACGGCGGCTCTCTTGCGGGCGCTCCGGCGGTATCCGCCGGCAGTGTATATATCGGTACAGGCTCATCCGGCGGCGGCGGAGGCGGCGGCAACGGAGGCGGCGGTGGCGGCGGAGGCTCAACCTCTGTCTCAAGACCCGTAACGCCCGCGGCAACGCAGTCTCCCGAGGAGGAACCGACGGCTTCACCCGGAACGGATGTGAACGGTTCGGATACAGAGAAAGGCTTTTCGGATGTGGACGAAAGCCACTGGGCTAAGAATGAGATCGGCGCGGCAGTCGAACACGGAATAGTTTCCGGCTTCGGCGACGGTACATTCAGACCCGAAGAAGCTGTGACCAGGGCGGAATTTTCAAAGATGATACTAAGCGCCATAGGCGAAAGCGGCGTCGAATACGGCGGCGGGTTCTCAGATGTTGCGGCGGACGCATGGTATGCGGAGGCTGTGGCGGCTTGCGCGGAGCTGGGCATAGTCAGCGGCGACAGCGGAATGTTCAGACCTGACGATAAGATAACGCGCGAGGAGATGGCAAAAATGGTCGTTCTTGCATACAGGACGGGCACGGACGGCGAAGAATTTGAGACCGGCGGCGAAATTTCATTCACCGATTCGGACGCGATAAGCGGCTGGGCTTTGGAATTTGCGGAGGAGTGCGCATACCGCGGCTTCATGAACGGTATGCCGGACGGGAGCTTTGCTCCGGCGGCGAACGCAACAAGGGCGCAGGCGGCGGCTGTGGCGAACAGACTTTACGACAGCCTTAACGGTTGATATACATGCGGATGAAAATAGGAGAGAAGACAATGATCAAAAGGAAAACAAAGAAAATAATCACGGCGTTCGTGCTTGCGCTTTCCTTGGCGGCGTCCTGTATCCAAGCGTTCGCATTCTCAACGGAAATGCCGCAGGATACCAATGCGAGCCGGTTCAAGCCTGCGATAGAGATGAGCGTCATGCTCGGGATAATGGACATAAGCGAGAGTATGGAGTTTGAAGGGAGCAAGTCAGTCACGCGCGCGGAGCTGGCGGATATTGCGCTGGGCATGCTCAACCTCCGAGGTATAGTTAATTCCGAGGGCGAGGCGGAGATAGAGGCGGCGAACGGTCAGGTCATAAGCTCAGACTGGATGGGCTCGTCCATCTCCGGCGCACAGGCGGCGGTAAAGGTACCGAAGTTCAGCGATGTGGGCTTTGACAACGAGGATTACGCCGCGATACAGTTCGTTTCGGATCTGGGCATAATGAGCGGCTACGGCGACGGTACATTCCGTCCGGACGAGCCGGTACTTTATAAGGATATGCTAAAGGTCATCGTGACCGTTCTCGGCTACAGGCTGTACGCCGAAAAGGAGGGCGGCTACCCCGCAGGCTACATAAGGCGCGCGGCGGCGCTGGAGATAGACGAATACGTATCTCTGAGCGAAAATTCCACGGTGACGAGGGAAGAGGCGGCGGTCCTCATCTGCAACGCTCTTGAGGCGGATATATGTAACGAGGAGCTTGAGACCCTGGACGGAGTAACGCTTCTGAGCAAATATTTTAACGTTTCAAAGACGACCGGACTTGTTACGGCTCTGGAAAAGACGGGACTTTACAGCGAGGAATCGGGCGTTGATGAAAACGGCGTTAAGATAGGCAGCGACTCATTCAAGGCGGGCGGCAGGTTCAGCGATGCCATGCTCGGCAGACGCGTTACCTGCTACTATGAGATGGACACCCGCGAGGTGATATACGTTATAGAGCGCGAGGGCGACAATACGGAGATCGCATTTGACTACAGCGAGTTTGACAGTCTGAACGGGCGCAGGCTCACATATTACACCGAGGATACCGGAAAGACAAAAACAGTAACGATGGCGGAGAACGCGCCGGTCATCGTTAACGGAGTTTACGCCGATATCATAAACAACGTAGATTTTGAGGCTTTCGGAGAGTATTCGAGCGATATGCGCCTGCTCGACAGCAACAGCGACGGCACATACGACGTTCTGTTCGTTAACAGCTACAAAACGTATATAATAAGAAACGTAAACGCGGCGGAGGAGCGTATATTCGTTTCCGATGTAACGGATGCATCCGGCGGCAGCGCGGTGATAGCGAACAGCGCCGGAACCAGCTATATCCCGATAGAGCTGAACGACGGAACTGTATACCGGTATTTCCGCGACGGAGCGCAGACCACTATAGAGGCGCTCAGGACGGATACCGTTATATCGGTGGCGGAAAGCCAAAACGTGCGCGGCGTGAAGTATACGGATATATACATCTCGTCCGTTAAGATAAGCGGTACGATATCGCTTGTGAACGAGGAATATATCGAGGTGAACGGTACCCGGTACGATATGGTGCCGAACGCCAATCTTGTTGATCTGCGCAGCGGCTACACCGGAACGCTGTATCTTGATATAAATAACAAGGTAGCCGCCTACAGTGCAGATTCCGCGGCTTACGACTATGCCGTGCTTCTGGGCGCGGACGTTGACGCGGACGGAGTGACAGTCATATTCAATATGTTCAGGAAGAACAGCGGCAAGCTTGAATGGGTAAAGGCAGCGCCGAAGGTTGTATATAACAGGAAGCAGCACAGGGCTACGGAGGTATATGAAACGCTCGGCGGCGCAAAGATGCCGTACCAGTTCATAGCGTACAAGCTCAATACGGACGGGCTGGTGTCCGAGATAGTCACGCCGACGGTATATACCAGCTGGAACTATTCCGAATCGGATGTGCCGAGCGGCGGCGACATAACAATAGACCGTATGAGCGAAGGTATCTTGAGCACCTACACGAACAGTACGGGCGACGCCGGGCCGGGCGTGCGCGGCACGAGGAAATGCTTCAGAACGTTTTTCGGCGATTTCATCCCGGCGGACGACATCATGATATTCGACCTGTCCGCCGCCGACGCGAACAACTGGAGCGTTAAGACGGGCTCGTCGAACCTTACGCATAACCGCGATTACGACTGTGCGGCGTATAACCTGTCATACGGAAACCTAGCGTCGATAATGGTCATATTCCCGACCACGGTCGAATACAGCTCGAAGGTAAGGGACGTTTCTTACTACGACAAGGACTGCGTTATCGTTTCCGACCTGGCTACGGGAGTGGATGAGGACGGCACTGTAGTAACGCAGATAACGGGCTACTCCATGGGCGCGATAGTGAACTACCGGATAGAGTATGAGGAGAACAAGGAAAAGGCCGAGCAGATAGATATCGGCGACGTATGGCAGTTTGACGTCAACTCCTCCGGCAAGGTCATAGCCGCGAGCGAGATATTCAACAGCGATCAGGATCTGTCGGCGGTCAAGCTGGTAAGAGAAGGGCTTATGGGAACAAACCAGACCTCAGCGTCCTTTGAGCGCAGCATAGGCATTGTTAAGGAAATAAACGGGAATGCTCTTGTGGTAGGCATCGATGAGAACAGCACCAACCAGGGTACCACCTATACCGCGCCCGGCGCGGCTCTGAACAGGCTGTGGGTAACGAAGCTCGGCGTGTACGGAACGACCTATGTATATTGGTATGACGCGGAGGTGAACGCCGTTGA
>CALXZP010000004.1 GCA_944393255.1 uncultured Clostridia bacterium
CTAAGTGTGATAGAAACCTGCAAACGAAGAAAAGAAAATATATTTGAGTACATAAAAGGAGTGTTCGCAAAGGCACCTGTTAGCGTTTAACAGGTGTTGTTTGTGTGCCGCATACCTGAACTGTAACAAAAACAATAAAAAATTACACATTTTTTCGAAAAAGGTATGGTATTATTCAGAAAGTTATGATATAATAAGAATAACTGCGGACATTAAGCCCTGCACGGGTCTTATCTCTTTATTTATATTTATTGGGTCAATGATTGCAAAGCGCTGCTGCGCTTCGCAATTGCTTATATACTTATTCTCAGCCCGGATGGTATTGAAAAGAGACGCAGGGCTAAAGATTATCATTGAGGTGAAGAAATTGAATTTATTCGATAAGCTGTTCGGGACTTATTCCGAACGAGAACTCAAGCGCGTACAGCCTATAGCGCAGAAGGTCATGGAGCTCGAACCCGAGACCGAAAAGCTTTCCGACGCCGAGCTCAGAGCCAAGACAGACGAATTCAAGGCAAGATATAAAAACGGCGAGACTCTTGACGAGCTTCTTCCGGAGGTGTTCGCCGTAATGCGCGAGGCAAGCTGGAGAGTTCTCGGCATGAAGCACTTTTACGTACAGGTAATAGGCGGTATCATCCTGCACCAGGGGCGTATCGCCGAGATGAAAACAGGTGAAGGCAAAACTCTCGTTTCGACCCTTCCGGCATACCTTAACGCGCTCACAGGCGACGGCGTACATATCGTGACCGTCAACGACTACCTTGCAAAGCGCGACTCGGAATGGATGGGAAAGGTATACCGCTTCCTGGGCATGAGCTGCGGTCTTATCATCCATGAAAAGACCAACGACGAGCGCCGCGAAGCATACGCCTGCGATATAACGTACGGAACAAACAATGAGCTGGGCTTCGACTACCTCCGCGACAACATGGTAGTTCACAAGGAGCAGATGGTCCAGCGCGGTCACAACTACGCCATAGTGGACGAGGTCGATTCCATCCTCATAGATGAAGCAAGAACGCCTCTTATCATATCCGGCATGGGCGAGACCGCCAACGACCTCTACAAGGTGGCGGACATGTTCGTTAAGCGGCTCAAAAAGCTCGTTGTCGCAGAGCACGACGACAAGCAGCTCGACACGGATATCGACGCGGACTATATAGTTGACGAAAAGGCAAAGACCGCAACGCTCACTGAGCGCGGAGTCAAGAAGGCGGAGCAGGCTTTCAATGTAGAGAACCTTTCCGACCCGGAGAACATGAAGCTTCTCCACCATATAAATCAGGCGCTGCATGCAAACGGCGTTATGCACCGCGACCAGCAGTACGTTGTAACGCCGGACGGCGAGGTCATGATAGTCGATGAATTCACCGGCCGCATCATGCCCGGCAGACGCTACAGCGACGGCCTGCACCAGGCTATAGAGGCAAAGGAAGGCGTTAATATTGAGCACGAGTCGAAAACGCTCGCGACCATCACCTTCCAGAACTTCTTCAGACTTTATAAAAAGCTCTCCGGTATGACCGGTACGGCGCTTACCGAGGAGGAGGAGTTCCAGCATATATACAAGCTCGACATAGTTGCCGTTCCCACGAACAAGCCGGTCATCCGTACCGATATGCAGGACAGCGTATATAAAACGGAAGCGGGCAAATTCGCCGCGGTAATAAAGCAGATCAGGGAATGCAACGAAAAAGGTCAGCCGGTACTCGTCGGCACCGTGAACGTGGACAAATCGGAGCTTCTGAGCAAGCTGCTCAAAAAGCTCGGTATAAAGCATAACGTCCTGAACGCCAAGTACCACGAGAGAGAGGCGGAGATAGTTGCGCAGGCCGGCAAGAAGGGCGCCGTTACTATCGCCACGAACATGGCGGGACGAGGCACGGACATCATGCTCGGAGGCAACGCCGAATATCTCGCAAGACACGAGATGGCAAAGCGCGGCTTCACGGACGAGCTTATAGCCGAAGCAACGGGCTTCGGCGAAACGGACAACGAGGAGATACTCAACGCGAGAAAGGTATTCACCGAGCTCAACGAAAAGTTCAAAGCCGAGATACAGCCGGAGCGCGACGAGGTGATAAGCCTCGGAGGTCTGTTCATAATAGGTACGGAACGCCACGAATCAAGGCGTATAGACAACCAGCTGCGCGGACGCGCGGGACGTCAGGGCGACCCGGGCGCATCGAAGTTCTTCCTCTCGCTCGAGGACGATCTTCTGCGAATATTCGGCAGCGACAGAGTTAAAAAGATGGTAGAAACGCTCGGGCTCGAGGAGGATCAGCCGATAGAGGCAAAAATGCTTTCCAGCGCGATAGAAAACGCGCAGAAGAGCCTTGAGAGCCGCAACTTTGATTCGCGTAAGCACGTTCTCCAGTATGACGAGGTCATGAACGAGCAGCGTAAGATCATATACGCGCAGAGACAAATGGTTCTCGACGGCGACGACCTCAGAGAAAATATAGAGCAGATGATAGAACAGATCATAGACAGCGCTATGGACGACTTCATCGGCATAACGGATATACCGGAGGAATGGAATCTGCGCGCGCTCACCGAGTTTGCTAACTCGACGCTCAGAGCCAACGGAGCCTTCCATATTTCCGACGAGGATCTCAACACGATAACAAAGGCCGACATCCGCGACCGTCTCATGCAGATCGCATCCGACAACTACGCTGCGCAGCGTGAGATATTCGGCGACCAGATGCCGGAGCTTGAACGCGTTATAATGCTCAGAGTTGTGGACACCCTCTGGATGGATCACCTCGACGAAATGGAACAGATCAAGCGCGAGATCGGACTCAGGGCATACGGTCAGCACGATCCGGTCGTTGAATACAGAAACGTGGGTTCGGAGCTTTACGACGGACTGCTCGAATCCATAAAGCGCGACACCGTTAAATATATCCTGAACGCTAAGCCGCGTATCCGCATAGAGCGCGAGCAGGTGGCAAAGCCGATGGATACCGGCGGCGACGGCTCGCTCAAGGGCAGCGGCAGACGCGCCGAGAAAAAACCGGGCAGGAACGATCCGTGCCCCTGCGGAAGCGGAAAGAAATACAAGAACTGCTGCGGCAGGGACGAATAAACCCGCGCCGCCGCATTGCATACGATATACACGCACGGGCGGAGCATTCTCCCCCGTGCGCTGAATATATCCCATTAAAAAATTCTATATAAGGATGTGATTAATAATGTTAGAGTACGATGAATACAGACTCGCTCTCCAGGGTATGGAGAAAAGCATTAATGATTTGAGGGATTCACTTTGACGTCGCCGCATTAAAGTCGGAGATAGAAAAGCTTGACGCGCAGAGCATGGCTCCCGATTTCTGGGACGACGCTTCAAATTCGCAGAAGGTGCTCCAGCGCGCAAAAAACCTCAAGGATAAGCTCGAAGCATTCGAGACTATCGAAAGCACCCAAGCCGATACGCTAATGATGATAGAGATGGCCGAGGAGGAAAACGATTCATCGCTCGTTGACGAGGTGAAGCAGACGGTAGCAAAGCTCAATGAACAGATAGACAAAATGCGCCTTGAGACCCTGCTCAGCGGCAAATACGACAATTCAAACGCCATACTCACCTTCCATGCAGGAGCGGGCGGCACCGAGGCTCAGGACTGGTGCGAAATGCTCATACGCATGTACCAGATGTGGGCGCAGAAAAACGGCTATACCTCAGAGATAATGGACTCGCTCCCGGGCGACGAGGCCGGCATCAAAAGCTGTACCATGGAAATATCGGGCAACAATGCTTACGGATACTTAAAGGCGGAAAAGGGCATACACCGCCTTGTGCGCATTTCTCCGTTCAACTCTCAGGGAAAGCGCATGACCTCATTCGCATCGGTTGAAGTAATGCCGGAGCTTGACGACAGCATCGAGATAGATATCCGTCCCGAGGACGTTAAAATGGACGTGTTCCGTTCCTCAGGCGCGGGCGGACAGCACATAAACAAGACCTCGTCGGCAGTGCGTCTCACCCATATCCCAACAGGCATAGTTACCTCATGCCAGACCCAGCGCTCGCAGCTGCAGAACAGAGAGTACGCCATGAAAATGCTCAAGGCAAAGCTCGTGGAGATAGCCGAGCAGCAGCAGAAGGAAAAGATATCAGAGATACAGGGTGTACAGACCGATAACGGCTGGGGCAACCAGATACGCTCATACGTATTCCAGCCCTACACAATGGTCAAGGACCTGCGCACGGGATACGAGGCGGGCAACATACAGTCGGTCATGGACGGCGAGCTTAACGGCTTCATAAACGCATATCTGACAGCGGCCAACCTCGGTACATTAAAAAAATAAAATACAGCGCTATACAAAGAAAACGGGTTCATCAAGAACCCGTTTTCTTTGCGTGCAGGATCCTCCGTCCCTTTCCGCCCATTTTACAGCCCTATGGCTTTTCTTCATAAAACGGCATAAAAACCGCTGTACGGCGCTTTCGGTACAAGGCATGCTTTCATTCCCAAATACAAAATACCCTATCTCCCGCCTGTATACCGAACATAATACGGATTCATGATCCCGCAAGACCCGATAAAATACGCAAGCCGTGCATGATCCGTTGCCGCACGGCATATAATATCTTTAAGTCCAATATCAGTATACCATAGTATTTTTACTTTGTCAACATTAAATTTTACAATAGTATTGTAAAATTTGACGCAACGAGGTGTGATTATGCTGTCAGCACGAATAAAAGAGCTTAGACTCTCAAGAAATATGAATCAGGTACAGCTCGCGAAAGAGCTTAACGTAACAAAGCAGACCGTATCAAACTGGGAAAACGACAATATCCAGCCGTCTGTGAACGTACTCATAAAAATAGCCGATTATTTCGGGGTCACAACGGACTATATGCTCGGCAGGAGCAGCGCCCGAACTATCGACGCCGAAGGTCTTACGGACCGACAGATAGCGCATATACGGTTTATAATAGAAGATATACTTTCGGATTGAACATGTGCGGAAAGCAAACAGCCTGCGGAGCTTAAACGCCGCAGGCTGTTTTAAAGTTTTCAGTTTATCTTTTTTTCAGCGGATCATTAAAATATGCGTTTGTCTCGCGCGCCACCGCTCCGCTCAGAGCTATAAGCGCCACTATATTCGGCAGAGCCATAAGCCCGTTGAATATGTCCGCTATCGTCCATACCGCCTCAACCGTGAGGTACGGCCCTATAAACACTGCCAAAACATACACCCATCTGTAAACGCGCACAACGCCCTTTTTCCTGTTAGTGAGGTATTCCAGACACTTTTCGCTGTAATAATTCCAGCCGAGTATCGTTGTAAACGCAAAGAATACCAGACACAGCATAAGGATAAATTCCGATACGTGCGGGTCGAAAAAGCTTATGCCCTTGCCGAACGCATCCATCGTGATAGCCACGCCCTCAAGTCCGGGGTTCGCCCATGAGCCGGCTATAACTATAGAAAGACCCGTCATTGTACATATTATTATGGTATCTATAAACGTTCCGGTCATCGTTACGAGACCCTGTCTTACCGTATCGTTGGTTTTTGCCGCCGCAGCCGCTATAGGCGCGGAGCCGAGACCTGCCTCGTTTGAGAAAATACCCCTTGCAACACCGTTCTGCATAGCAGCCATCATCGCGCCGAGGATACCGCCAGCAGCCGCTCGCACGCCCTGGATGGCGTCGCCGCAGCCGAACGCGCCCTGGACTATCTGTACCGCCGCCGCAGGTATTTTAGTTACATTGCATACTATAAGCAGTATAGCGAACAGGAAATACAGTATAGCCATGAACGGTACTATGACTTCCGAGACCTTAGCTATCCTTTTTATGCCGCCTATTACCACAAGCGCCGTACACAGCGTAACGACTATACCGGTTATCACAACGTACCACGATATATCCCTGCCGAATATATTGACTGCAAAAGCCGAATTCGGGTCGAAAAACGTCTGCACCGAGCTTGCGATACCGTTGACCTGAGTAAACGTTCCTATACCCATAAGACCTACGCAGACCCCGAAAAAGGCAAATATCTTTGCAAGCCATCTCCAGTTCCTGCCCATACCGTTCTCGATATAGTAGAACGGACCGCCGAGCACATGTCCTTCCTTATCTATAGTACGGTATTTGATAGCCAGAAAGCCTTCCGTATACTTCGTAGCCATACCGAAAAGCGCGGCGACTATCATCCAGAACAGCGCTCCCGGTCCTCCTGCCGCGATAGCCGTGGCAACACCCACTATGTTTCCCGTGCCTATAGTCGCGGAAAGCGCCGTACACAGCGCGCCGAAGCTCGTTACCTCGCCTTCGCCGCCCTCTTCGTTCCTGACCATGAATTTAAGAGCCTTTCCGAGATGCCGTATCTGCAGACCTCTTACGCGCACCGTGAGATATATCCCGGTCGCGATTATAATGATGATAAGAGGCAGCCCCCATACAACATCGTCAATGCTCTTAAGAACCGATGTGATCTTATCTCCCAAAGTCACAGCATCGTTCATCGATACCAATCCCTTCTGTCGTTTATTTTTTCTTATCTCCATGCCGCTCCGCGGCATCGTAAAATACTGAATTATTTTATCATAATACGACAAAAAAGTCAATATTATTGCGAAAAAAACGCGGCAGTATCAACTAATTCGGTTTGTTATCACCGCTGCTTTTTCGTTTAGCAGCGCCCGGACGGCAGACGAGAAGCTCATGACCTTGCACGTTTCCCAAGCGAACGCATAAACCTTACCGTCATGACGGCGGCAACGATTATTGCGGCAAGATCCGCAGCAGGCGCAGCATACAATATGCCTTCAATGCCGAAAAAGCGCGGCAGAATGATAACCAACGGCACAAAGCAAACAATATCCCTGATGACCGACGACGCCACTGCCTGCACCGGCTTGCCCACCGCCTGAAAGAAAATAGACGTCATTTTAACGGTACACGTAAAGACCACAAGCATCAGGAAGATGCGGAACGTCAATTCCGCAAAAAGCCAATAGTCATCCGGATTCGGGATGTTTGTGGGTTTTCCGAAAATGCCTGCGATCATATCCGGAAACAGCTCGAACAGCGCGGTGGCTGCAAGTCCGATAACTGCGGTAGCGGTCAGAACATAGCGGTACGTAAGCTTTACGCGCGAATAATTTCCCGCACCATAATTATAGCTGATTATCGGCTGACAGCCCAGAACGATACCGACAACGAGATTTATGACTACGGTAAACACCTTGCTTTCGATACCGATTATCGCTATCGGTATATCAACTCCGTATTGGGAAAGCGCTCCGTACTTTGCCAGCATCATATTGCAGACCAGCGAAATAACCACGATGGTCATCTGAGTTATGAACGACGATACTCCCAATTTCAGCGCGAATGAGAACACCCGCCATTCAGGGATCAAATGCTTCCGCGAGAGCCGGAAAGTCTTTGTGCGGCAGATACACACAACGCTGACGGCAAACGAAACGGTTTGACCGATCACCGTAGCAAGAGCGGCTCCTCTCATTCCCCAATGAAATCCGAATATGAATACAGGATCGAGAATTATGTTTATGACCGCGCCGGCGAGCATGGATATCATAGATCCCGCCGGATTGCCGTCCGCTCTGATGACGCCGTTCATCATATTCATAAGCATAAAGACAGGAAAGAAAGCGAGAATGATATCAAAATACTCTATAGCCATGCCGATACTGTTTTCTGACGCTCCGAACAGCGTCAGGAGCTGAGTTTTCAGAGGAAAGAACACTGCTGTCAACACGATGCTTGTCAACAAGGTGATCGTTATGCCGCTGCCGATACAGACAGGGGCTTTTTTCATATCCCGTTTTCCCTGACAGATGCTGAGATACGCAGCGCAGCCGTCTCCGAAGCACCACGCGAACGCCTGTGCGATAACGAACATCGGAAACACCACGCCGGTCGCAGCGTTGCCCAGCGCGCTAAGCTCGCTGTTGCCGATAAATATCTGATCCGCAATATTATAGAGCGCGCTTACCAGCAATGACAAAATGCAGGGTATAGAAAATTTAAGCATGAGCTTAGGTATCTTTTCCTCCCCCAAATAGTTGGTTCGTTGATTTGAATTCATTTGAGAAACCTCCGTCTAATGTGTTTTCATGGAGTCTTTATCAGAGAAAAGCTGCCTAAAAACTGCGCGCAAGCGATAACAGCTGTTCCTTTAAAACATATCTGTACCCTAAAAAAGCAGCGCAGGATCTGCCGAAGATTCTACGCTGCTTGCTGCTTGGCTAAATTATTTTATCAGATAATCCTCAAAAAGTCAACTCAAAAATATAAAGTTCCGATAAAATTTTATTGATCCGGCGCCGCGCTGTCCGCCGGAAGCTCCATATGGTAAATGTATAATTATTCACCCCCCCCCCCCCATTTTTTCATAAAATATACACTCCTCCATAAATTTCTCTCTTTTGCATAATTTTTATTCTGTGACATTGATTTTTTTATTATGTTTGTATATTTTTTGATGTATTTATTTTACTTATATGTGTTTTAATCTCATTATTTTACACTTAGTGTATCTTAATCTCAATTTGAGATATTTCTGATAATTTTTATTATTTATATTTATTCATGCCGCGTTGACAAGGCTGTTATAATCATGCTATAATGGACGCATCCTAAGCGGAGACTTCGGTATGCTCCGCAGCGGTATAAGGTATCCGCGCCGCCCCGGGGCGGCAGGGCAAGACCCTTGTACGCAGGATGACGGGACTTTATCCCGTGCCGAAACTATGTATTTATTTGGATGGTGTTCTGCAATACGGCGCGCATATTGCTAATATGTCGATCAAATACATACAGAATTCCTATGCAGCAGCCGCGCTGTTCCATCGGCACGGCAATGCATAAAAAAGGAGATGATACGCAGATGGAAAAAGGACATATTTTTAAAAAGGCAGTGAGCATCGCGGCTGCCGCCGCAGCGCTCTTTACAGCAATTGCTCTGCCCTCTCCGAACAACACGGCGTCAGCCGAGGGGGACTCCGGCACAGGTCTGCCCACACGCCTGATGAACGGCGATTTTGAGCGGCCCGATGCAGCGGAGGCAATAAACAAAGCATCTTTGACACAAAAAAACCAAAACGGCACTACAAGAGGAACTTACAGCTCAAACAGCGGAAAACGCTACACTATATCAAATGACGAGGGCGAAAACCCGGATATAATCTACAGATATGAGGATCCGTGGTTCGTGACGACCAACGATATATTTAACGATATATTTAACGATATATCCGCAGATCAAAACGAAGAGCCCTTTTACTGGGAAACCACGGCGTTTGATGAAAGGATAGAGCTTGTTGCTCCGTCTCTGGCGGGATCAAACAGCGTCGGCTACTTTCCTGACGGCACCGCCGCAGCAGGCGGCAGGCAATTTGCAGAGCTGGTGGGTACCGAAGAATCCTCCCTGTATCAAAACATACAGACGACCCCCGGCAACAGCCTGACATGGAAGCTGCAGCACAGAGCCAGGTCTGCCGGAAACGATTCGATGGCAGTATTCATAGGCCCGCGCCAGAAGGGGCTGAAAAAATCGGCCAAAAACTCTCAGGATATATTTAACAAGATGGCGGAGCTTATCACAGAAAATGAGGGCGAGCTGACACAGCCCGGCATGTCATCCGCCGCACGAAAAATTTACTCGTCCGAGATCACAGACGGGATGGCAATAACGGACGCAGCCGTCAGCACATCCAAAACAGAGACCTGCGACCAGGAATGGATCTGCTGGATAATAACGAGCGGCTCGGACAAATGGAACGAGTATTCCGGAGTATATCGCGTTCCCGACGGGCAGGCAGAGACCACTATGGCATTTACAGCCCTGAGCAGCTCCAACGGCAGTCTAAACGGAAACTGCCTTGACAGCATTGAATTCGGCATACAGTATCCCCTCACGGTCTCCGCAATGCAGGGAGGCAAGGGAACGGTATCCGGCGGCGGGATAACCGAGACGGAGGTTGAACACTTCAAAACATTCAACGGCAGCGCCAACGAGGGTTCGGAAGTCACCCTTACGGCTATCCCTCGAACTTATTCAAGCGGCGGAACAGCTGTGACGTATGAATTTCTCGGCGCTGTTATAAACGGAAAGCATATCGGGATAGGCGAAAACGGATTTACAAAACGGGATAACGGCTCGTACACATACGTTCTGACGATGGACGAAGCTAAAAACGCCGAGCTGCTGTTCGCTTCTACAGGCGAGGTAAAATACGACCTCAGCGGCGGAGCGTGGAAGAACAATCAGACAGTATACAAATTAAATTCCGACACGAGAGTTGAACAGTCCGCGGTACCCGAATTGGAAGGAAGCAGCTTCATCCGCTGGGATGTATACGCCGCAAACGGCACTACGTCGCTCAACGGCACAGTCGGCTCCGAGCATACGATAACATACGACTACAGCAGCAATTCCTTTACGGTGACAGACAAAAACGGAATACAGGAATTTGGAATAGCAGACGGCGCACGCGAATACGCCATAGTGCTGCGCGCCGTATATACCCATACAGTCAGCGTACAGTCATGTACAAGATATTTCGGCTCAAACGAAGCAGTGCACGACGACGCTGCCGGAGGCACGGTCACAGCCGTAAACAATTCAGCCAGCGGTGAAAACGACAGCGCACAGATATCTGTTAAGGACGGAGACAGCTTCACCGTAACGGCAATTCCGAACGACGGCTTTACCTTCGATTCCTGGTGGTATTCATACGAGAACGATAACGGAGATACAGTAACAGCCATGATACCGGACGCTGCCGAAGACTCATACACTGCAAACTTCAACGGCAGCCGCAACATCGAGATCCACGCACAGTTTTCCGAGCGTCCCGCAGATCCGTATCTTGCGGCAGCGGCAAAGGACGCCGAAAATGCAGCAGCGCTCAAAGACGCGGGCATTGATACAGATCACGGCAAAGTCCTGACTCCGAACAGCGGCGGATATATCTATTCCAACGGCGCCTACGGCGGCGATAAATACGGCAATACTATCTCCACCGGCTTCTTTATAAACCGCAGCTTCACGGACACAGAGAACGATACTGTAAAGCTCAGCGGTACATGGACGATAAACATCCCCGCGCTCGACACATACTTTAAGATCGCAGATAAGGACGTTTCCGGATACGGGCACATCGACAATGACCCCGCAGTCGAAAACGACAACGCCGAGACCGGCGCCGGCGCGGTATACAAGGCCGCCGAAAACAATGATAACAGCTATAACAAGCAGGTGAAATTCTATGTTGACGGCACAACTGTGACAGGAGAGTCCAATGTGGTATTCGGGATAGTGATCGACGATCTCTACGCCCCGAACGCCCAGGCCGGCTTCAGACCCGGGGATAACAGCGGCACCGCTCCGGTACTTGATGAAACCAACTCCGTAACGGCAGACAAGGATAAGCCTTACGACCAGTCCAAGCTCGACAGCTTGACAAACACGCAAAAATGACACAAAAGGGGGTATTCTCAGCATGATAAAATATGAAACTCCGAAGCTGGACATAATGTATTTTGACGGGCTTATCAAGACGGGAGACATCACCACCGTTTCCGGTGATCCGACAAGGACCGCTGCTCAAAACATGAACGATGCGGCGATGGGAAATGCTATAAACGCCGCCGCTGCAAGAACTGTAAAGGTACAGACGATACTGCAGTTAAAATAAACAGCACGGACAGCATACGGAGGGAGCGCACGCTCCCTCTTTTTTTGCTGACGCGGACAAAAGCCCGGAGCGCCGCGCCTCCCATATTTGTAAACATTTTAGTAACAAATTCCGAAACATGTTGACTAAATACGATATATTATATATAATAGTTGTGAAAATACATGTTACGCGGCTTTGTTCGGACTGTACGCCGCAGCAATATACCCGCTCTATGAAAGGATGTTCAGCAATGCTGAAATACGTGTTAAGAACGGCGGCCGCCCTATTCGGCGCGGCGCTTATCATAAACGGCATACTCTTGATAATTTTTGCAAACTCAACGATAGGAAGCTATCTGACTGTATTCTGGGGCTTCATTTTCCTGCTCCCGGCGGTTTTCTTTAAAAAAACGGTAAAGCTGCTGATGTTTCCGTTTTTCAAGCTCATTACCGTATTTGCCGTATTCGGATTTGCATGCAGCGTTATAACCGCCGCATTCCTGTACCTTTACGGGACTGACGACAACGTCACCTATAACGAGGACTATCTTATAGTGCTCGGCTGCGGACTGCGCGGCGAAACGCCCACGGAACCGCTCCGCGCCAGGCTCGACACGGCTCTCGGCTACCTTGAGCAGAACAGGGACTGCAAGGTGATAGTATCGGGCGGACGCGGCAGCGGAGAAAGTATAACCGAGGCGGAGGCCATGCGGAGATATCTCACGGAACGCGGAGTTGAGGCAAGCCGCATCATAACCGAAGGCAAGTCCACCTCAACGACCGAAAACTTCCGCTTCTCCAATAAACAGACCGAAAACGAGCTTGCCTCAAGCCAGGCGGCGTTCGTCACCAATGATTTTCACATATACCGCGCCTACAGCCTTGCAAGGCTCCAGGGCTTCAATTTTACGCATATCCACGCCGATACGAGCTGGTATAATCTCGCTCCCTCTTACCTGAGAGAGATACTTGCCATAGGGCAGATGATAGTTTTCAAATACTGAACACCGCATACTGGGGCTGCAGCAAAAACTCACAGAGCTTTGCAACAGCCTCAGCTCTTTTTTGCGGCAAATAATATATTGCAATTACACGCTGTGTATGATACAATAAGACAGATCTAAAAACACAGATAAAAAGGACATATACTCAAATTATGATAGAAATACGCGATTTGAGCCGTACATACGGCTCAGGAAGCAATAAGGCTCATGTGCTGCACGGGATAGATATGAATATCGAACGCGGCGCCTTCACGGCTGTGCTCGGAAAAAACGGCTGCGGTAAATCCACGCTTGTCAGGCATATCAACGCGATATTGAAGCCGCAGCGCGGCAGCGTACGCGTTGACGGCATGGACACCAAAGATCCGCGCCGTCTTTACGATATCCGCGAAAAGGCCGGGATCGTTTTTCAGGATCCCGACTCGCAGTCCGTAGCTGCGACCGTCGAGGACGATACCGCATTCGCGCCCGAAAATCTCGGACTGAGCGAGGATGAGATCAGCGAACGGGTTGAAGCCGCGCTCCGCGCCGCCGGGATAGCGGAGCTTCGGAAAAAAAGCATAAGCGAGCTTTCCGGCGGACAAAAGCAGCTCACGGCTGTAGCCGGGATCATTGCCATGCGTCCGGACTATATGATATTCGATGAAAGCACCTCCATGCTCGATCCTCTCGCGCGCAGCCGCGTTCTCGAATGCGTTATGCGGCTAAAGCGCGAGCTTGACGTTTCGGTGATATGGATAACGCACTATATGGACGAAGCGGCAGCGGCGGACAGGGTCGTTATAATAAACGACGGCAAAATAGCCGCCGACGGAACGCCTGAGGAGGTCTTTTCGGACATAGAGCTTATCGAGCGCTGCGGACTGGAGCTGCCGCCCTGCGCACAGCTCTGCGTTATGCTCAAAAACGCCGGATACGACGTACCCCGTCTCGCTCTGAACGCACACGACTGCGCTTTGCTGATATCCGGCATGACTGCGGCTGCCGTAAAGGAACGGGAGGGCGCGTCATGATAGAGCTTAGAAACGTATCATATTCCTACAGAACGATTTCCGGAAGCACGGCGGCGCTTGAAAACATCTCCGCTGTGCTGCCGTCAAACAAGGTCACGGCGGTCATAGGCAGAACAGGCAGCGGTAAATCCACGCTGATGGAGCTGATAGGCGGCATAACGGCTCCCGATTCGGGCACGGTAACGGTGAACGGACTTGACGCCGGCAAATGCGGGAGCAGCATCGGCTTCGTTTTTCAGTACCCGGAACACCAGCTGTTTGCCGAAACGGTCTATGACGATATCGCCTGCGGTCCCTCCAATCTCGGAATAAGGGGCGACGAGCTTGAAGCGCGCGTTACCGAGGCGGCAGAGCTTACGCATATCGGCAAACGGCTTCTCCGTCTTGCGCCGTTTGAGCTTTCGGGAGGACAGAAGCGACTTGCGGCTCTGGCGGGTATCCTCGCCATGAAGCCCTCCGTCCTGCTTCTGGACGAGCCTGCGGCGGGGCTTGACCCTTCGGGCAGGAGACTTGTTTTCTCGATAATACGCAGTCTCGTTTCGGGCGCGGAGGACATGACCGTAGTTTTCGTTACCCATTCAATGGAGGACGCCGCCGAACACGCCGATGAGATACTCGTTTTAAACGGCGGCAGAAAGGCCGCCTTCGGTACGCCGTCCCGAATATTCACGGATGAAAAGCTGCTGAGCGGGTGCGGGCTGGGACTGCCCGAGACCGTAAAGCTGCAGAAGGAGCTTTACGCGCTCGGGCTCGATCCGGGAGAAATGCTCGACGTTCCGTCCGCTTTCGGCTCAGTATGCGAAATGCTCGGCCGCTGCGGCGTATCACCCAAACCGAAAGGAAATGTATAAATGCTTCGTGATATAACCATAGGCAGATATGTTGAGCGCAGCTCCGTACTGCACAGCCTCGACGCGCGCTCTAAAATAATCGGCGCGCTCCTTTGCTCGGTTCTGACACTCTCGTGCGGGAGCCTGCTATCAATGGCTGCAATAGCCGCCCTGACAGCCGCCGCAGCGATCGTTTCGCGTATACCTTTCAATTACATACTAAAAGGGATCAAGCCGATACGCTGGTTCGTACTGTTCACGGCGGCGGTGAGCATTATTTCAGCCGACGGCGAGCCGATATGGCAGTACGGCGCTCTGCGCATCAGCGCCGAGGGAATAAGCGCCGCAGCGCTCACATCGGCGCGGCTGCTGCTTTTCGTGACCTCCGCCTCGCTTCTTACGCTGACCACGCCGCCCGTTGTACTCACTGACGGCTTTGCAAGGCTCATGCGCCCGCTTCGGCGGCTGCGTGTTCCAACCGACGATATAGCAATGATAATATCTATAACCCTGCGTTCGATACCCGCGTTCGCGGATGAAGCCGAAAGGATAATGAAAGCGCAGCGCGCACGAGGCGCAGATCTTTCTCGCGGCGGACTTATAACACGGGCACGCGCGGTCATACCCGTAGCCATCCCGCTTTTCATCAGTGTGTTCCGCCGCGCCGACGAGCTTTCGCTCGCAATGGATTCGCGCTGCTACGGAAAAGGCACGCGAACGCCGCGCAAAAAAACACATTTTGGCAGAAACGATCTTTACTGCCTTATTATTATGATACTTTTTTGCGGTTTTTTAGCTATTATCGAATTTTATAATTGAATTTTGACGAAAGTAATGGTATAATGAATATTAGATTAACTTTGCAATTTGACGGTACAGATTACCACGGCTGGCAGATACAGCCGGGCAAGCCCACAATACAGGGCACGCTGCAGGAGGCGCTTTACAGGATAACGGGTGAAAATACGATCCCGACAGGCTGCGGCAGGACGGACGCGGGAGTTCATGCATACGAATATACAGCGAGCTTCAAAACAAATTCGTCCATACCTATAGACCGTATACCGTTCGCGCTGAATGCGAATCTGCCGGCGGATATAATATGCAGGGGCGCGGAGATCGTTCCCGACGATTTTTCCGCCAACCGTTCCGCGCGCGGAAAGCGGTACCGGTACACGGTAGATAACGGTCTGTTCCCGGATGCGTTCGCTCTGCGTTTTGCATGGCACGTCAAATATCCGCTCGATACAGAAGCGATGAAGGAAGCAGCGGGAGCCTTTACGGGTACGCACGATTTTATCGGCTTTGCATCAAGCGGATTTTCGGTAAAAACTACTGTCAGAACGATTTACGGCATAGAAATTTCAAAAAGCAATAATATAATAGCAATAGATGTGACCGGGAACGGCTTCCTGTACAATATGGTCAGGATAATAGCCGGAACGCTCGTATATGCCGGCGGAGGGCGCATACCGCCCGGCAGCATTCCGGAAATAATCAAATCGCGGCGCAGGGAAAACGCCGGGATCACCGCACCCGCAAAGGGGCTGTGCCTGAGACAGGTATTCTATTGAGGAGGTACTTTATTGATGGATAAGGATCGCGACGAGATCTTGAACGATCTTATTAAGTATTACGACGCCGACACAAAAACAGAGACCGGAAGCGGAACGGAGCAAGCCGAGACTGCGTCTGCGGACGCTCCGGAGGAGCCGGATGAGCTTGGCAGCACAAGGATCGTCCGAACCCCGGCGGATACGGCTTCGGGCGAGCTCGGCGGCGATACGATAGCGGTGAATATAAACAAGCCGCAGCCCGAAAAGGATTCTACAATACGCATAGGATCGCTGCCCGCTAACGAGCCTCCGCGCACCGTACCCGTAAAAGAGGAGGTGCTGGGAAATCTCGGGCTTGACGGACTTCCCATAACCGATACCGCGGCAAACGCTACCCCGGCAGAGCCGGAGGCATACGAGCCGGAATCTCACGCAGGATATGACGAGAGAGATGCCGCCGAAGGATACGGGAGAGACGGCGAATACCTTGAATACAACGAGGATGAGGACGGCGCCGAGACTGTATACCGCCGCCCCCGCAGAGGCGTTTGGCACGCGCTCAAGCCGCTTTGGGTAACGGTCATACTCAGCGGCATTATCGCGGCCGGGTTCGGCTTTTACATGACCGATACCGGAATAATCGGAACATACAAGCGCAATTTTGAGTATAACATGAACATGCTTCTGGATATGTTCGGCATAAGCCTTGAGGAACCTGTCCTGACGCCCGTAGAAAGCGTTGATACCTCGGAAAACACAGCCGAATTTGAAACGGACGTTGCCGTTTCCTCCTCAGGAACGGCGCAGTCCTTTCAGGAGACCGACAACGTGCGCGAGGAGATACCCTCCGAGTACAGGGCGGTCGAAAAGGAGACGCACCGTCTCCCTTTTGCTGAAGCAGGCAGCTCCGGATTTGCTGTATATGACAGCGGGGTTGTCTGCGCAAAATCGAACTATCTTTCATATCTGAGCGCGTCAGGGAACATCAAATGGGAGCTTACGACCGACGTTCAGGATCCCATACTCTGCGCTTCGGGCGATTATATAGCGATAGCGGCAAAGAACGGCACAAGGCTCAATCTGTACAAGGACAGCGAGCTTCAATTCGCCCTCGACGCCGATAACCGTATAATAAGCTGCAGCGTTTCCTCACGCGGCGACGTTGTGCTGATAACGGAACGCCCTGCATACAAGGGCGCTGTAGTAGTTTTCAACAAACGCGGCGAGGAGATTTTCTCATGGTCGTCGGGCGTTAACTATATAACCTCGGCTTCTATCCTCAGAACAAGGCTCGTAGCCGTGTCGCTCGTCAATGTCGAAACGAAGGTCACCTCGTATCTGATGGTGTTCGACGTAGACTCGCCCGATCCCCTTGCCGGAGCGGAGCTGACGGACACGCTGGTGTTTGATGTGTTCGACAACGGCAGACAGATATTTACCACAGGCGACAACAGCATTTCCTCAATGAGCGAATACTGCGAGGTGCGTTACGATAAGCGGTTTGACAATGCGTCTCTGACCCACGCCGCGCACGACGACAGCGGCAGCAGAGCAGTTGCCTTTACGCAGGACAATGTTCCGGTTCTCAATATGTACAGCAAAAGCGGCGAGCTTATCTATTCCTATTCCATAGAAAACGATCCGGATTTTATAGATATCTGCAAGACGACCGTACTCTACAACAACGGCAGAGACGTTATCTGCGGCAAGGTGAACAGCGAAAACAAATACCTGTATACCGCGCCGATGGATATAAAGGATCTGCTGCTTCTAAACAGCAAGGCGTATATTATCATATACGAAAACAGCATTGAGATCATAAGGATATGACGGAGCGCTGCCGCGCTCCGTTTTTTCCGGACACATCCGACCCTCTCGGGTCGGATAAGGGAGGGTGAATTATATGGATCTGTCTTTGATACTTGATATACTGCTGTGCGCAGTGCTCGCAGCCGCTTTTTTTATCGGTCTGAAACGCGGATTTCTGCGCACCGTATGGGGACTGGGCGCATTCGTGCTCGCGGTCGTACTGACGATAGTGATAAAGCCTTACACCACGGACTTTTTCCGGGGCTCCGTCCTGCATTATATGGTAGAGGACAAGGTATACACCGCGGTCCTCGACCGCATACCAAATGCTCCGGACGCGGCGGAAGGCGGCAGCAAGCTTTTCAGTGAGGCATACTCCATGCCCGAGAAATACGCCGAGAACGCCGCCGAGGTATTCGATTCGGCGGCCGAAAAAACAGCTGAGGCGGCCGCGGCTGCGGCTGCGGACACTGTCGCGTCCATCACCGAAGCGATACTTCTTTTTGTCTCTTTAAGGCTCGCTCTTGCGATCATATATTCCGTCCTTAAGCTCATATTCAAATTCCCGCTTCTTAAGCAGACTAACAAGCTTGCAGGCGCAGCCGTTCAGACCGCGCTCGCGCTCGCGGCCGTGTATACAGTCTTTGCGGCGGCAGCTGTAATGGGTACTGATATTTTTGCGGATACCGTTCTGTGCAAAGCGATGTACAATAACAATATACTCCTCGCTCTGCTCGGTCTTTAAGTGACAGGAACAAAGCTGCGCCGCTGTGCGGTATACCGCACAACGGCGCAGCTTTAATTTTTTATCCTTCAAAGGTCACTGTCATATCATCGTCGTTATACTCGGCATTTACCATGCCTTCGTCATATTCCAGCGACTTAAGATAGCCGTACGCATCCGTATTGTCCGCTTTTACGGATACGCCGCAGCCCTCTCCGAGCCCCGAAACATCAAGTACACCTCTCCTATAATAGACCTTCGCCTTTGTTGAACCCTTGAGTATCACAGCTGCATTAGAATCCCACGGCATTGACAAAATGTCGGTAAATTCGCCGTATTTTTCCGAATTCTCGCCGCTGTTCTCGTTGCCCTCAAAGACAACGTCTTTGAATGTCACAGTACCTTTTGTATTGAATACCGCAGCCCTTTCCGCCGCTGTTGTATTGAAATTGCGTATAGTCACATTCTCAAATGTGACGTCCGCACCGTTAAACCACAAGCATGCGTCGGTGAATGTAACATTATCCTTGTTGCCGTCAATGATCATATTGCTGTACACCCATTCCGAAGCATTATTGTGGAACAGCATAGCGTCGCCGTATTTGCTCATGCCTTTTACAAGCATATTACCTCCGCCGTCGATAGAGCCGCTCACCACATCGCCGTTAAGACCTGAGTTTACCACGCTTATCACCGCTTCGCCGAGCTTATACGCTCCGCCCGCCGCGAACGCCGAGGCAAGCTCCGCTTCGGAGTATATCTCGGGTACAGTCTTTACCTTTACAGAGATATTGTCAATGGAATGATAATCGGCAGGATGCATTACCGCAACATATACCCTGTCGTCTTCGCCGAACTCTATCGAAGCCTCACCTGAAAGAGTCACCTTCGTTCCGTCGTCCGGAGTTATCTCCTCGTCTGCAATGACGTAAGTCTTGCGCTCTCCGTTGCTGCCGTATACCTCCAGCATGAGCTTTGCAGATGACTCCCAAAAATATCCGGCATGAGCGCTGACGATAAAGGTCTCTCCGCTGTATCCCTCAAGATACTCTGTAATATCGCGTCTTATCCCGTTTCCGTCATCATAAGGCAACTCCATCCTAACGTCAAGTGAACTGCCATAGTACATCGCTTCCGCTCCATCCGGCAGCTCATAAAGCGCCGATGTGTCCTCAGCGAAGTTATCCTCGAACAGCGTCTGTTCGCCCGAAGGATCCCGACCTGTACTCTTCTGTATCTTTATATATGTGAGCCATATATCTGCGTCACTTTCGAGAGATACAAGTGCGCTGTCCTCGCCTTCCTTAACTGTAAATTCCGCCGTTCTCTCACTGTATACCGTCGTGTTCCAGCTGTCGTCGCTCGATATGCTGTAGGTATCCACAGTCTCGCCGTTTATGATCAGACTGAACGGGCCGCCGTTCCACCACATCGCCTGCTGACCCGTGGTGATAGTATAGTCTCCCGGCTCAAGCTCGAATTTATATCGTATATAGTGCTTGCCGCTGAACCCGTTCTCAGCTGTCTGACGATCAAACGAACTGCGGTAGCTGTCGTTTTTGCTAGCCTGCTCATCGATGCCCCAGCGTTTCGGCCACTGGTATTTAGTCCATGCTCCCTCTGATTTTCCGAGTATCGTTCTTCCGAGAGTGCTTTCATTATCCGCAAAATCCGTGCCGTAATACGCCGGATCCTCATCCGTTACGTATACGCCCCACTTATAGCCCGTCACATCGTCAAGACCGTAGATCCTGTCGGTCACGCTGTTCCTTCTTCCGAACCGGTCGCCGTTACAGAGGGATTCGGGGAAATGGTCTCCGCAGTCAACAAAATATTCTGTACTGCTGTCGGCATTCCAGCGGTTGTCGCTTTCGGAATTGGTTATACGGAAGCTGTCCGCATAGACCGTGCCCGACGTAAGCTCCGATGTATCTATCGAGACCTCGACCGGCGCGCCCGTGAATGTATGATGTATCGCCGTTGCTTCGTATCCGTTCCCGAGGACGAGCTCTTTTCTCGTTTCAGTTCCGTTTTCATTTATAACAAGATATGCGCTGCCCTCTGTATTTTCACCCTTCGTATATACCGATACGAAGCCGTTTCCGTAGAAGCCGTCTGCGGCCGCGGTCTGAGAAAGCGTTCCACCCGCCTCTATCATCGCATAATATCCGTTAAGGCTGTTGGCCGCACTGTACGAAACGGTCACGCCCTCCGCCGTCCAGCCGGCGGTATCGCCCGTACCGAAGCCGGCGTTTTCAAGATATTTATCCGTGTATTCCGTAACATAGCCGCTCTGCGCCTCGGAATAGTCCGGCGAAGATTCGGACGGAGCATTAGCGGCATCATATACGCCCGCAGCCGGAGCTATCATAAGCTTTTCTATATTCGGCGCGTAGTTTACCTGCCTTTCCTGCGACGGCATGGCAACGTCGCCGCCGTACCAGCGCGATACACTGTCGTCGTTATACATACGGATAGCATTTTCACCCGCCTTAAGGTCGAGCATGATCGTCTTTTCCTTAAAGGTGCCGCGCGAATATGTGTTTATGAAGAAATACTTATCGTTGCTTATCTCCGCGCCGCTGCTGTCTGTCACGGCAATATTCATATAACGGTCTATTATCTTCGTATTGTACGGGTGCTCTCCGCACAGCTCGTCATTTGAATGGAATATCCTGAGCGCGTACCGACCGTCCGCAGGAGCGTTATACTTATATTCTATATATCCGCCCGGCGTATCCTTTGCGGAGGTTTCGGAAGCGTATGTCGCGTCTATATCGGACATAAGCTCAGCTCCGTTTTCATCCTTTACCGCAACTAATATCTGATGGAAAAACTCATCGTTTATGATCCTCTGAGGCCCGCTGTAGCCCTCGTTCGGCTGCGGTTCTTTCTCGATATATCCGTCCGGCTTCTTCAGAGTCGAAGCGTCAAGATCAAGAGATACGGTTTTCACCTCGCCCGGAGCCAGCTTGAGAGTCTGTTCATCGCTGTCGAGAAGAGTATTTTCGTTCGGGTATGCAACGTCGGGATCGCAGTACTCGGCATATTCGGTATTGTTCAGCAATGCACCGAGCTTTACCGTCCTTTCCTCAGAGCCTGTATTCCTGACCTCCGCCGTCAGCTCTATCCTATCTGCCGCCGCAGTTCCTGCTGCTTCGACCGCTCCCGACAGAGGCTTGTTTTTTCCGTCCCAGAGATACAGAACAGTCTTTCCGCCCTCCGGCTCCTCCGGAACAGCCGCACTCACTTCCGTGCTTTCTCCCGCAGTCAGATCGACCTCATCCATGCCTATACCCGCAAGTCTGCCGTCCCTGTCATATACGGCCGCAAAAAATCTTGCCGCCTCGTCGGTCTCGCTCAGTGCGGCTGCCTTTGCTGTCCTTATCCCGTCAACATAGACTATCTCCGCTCCCGTAAGACCGCTGCCTGCCGTCTGCTCCTGTGAAGCCGAAACAGTGCTCTGCGTTCTCTTTTTCGATATCTCAACCGAAACGCCGCTGCCGCTGCCCTTGGCTGTGTCGGCTCCGCGCATTCCCGACAGGTAAACTCCGTTTTCAGCGTCCGGGCTCTCAACGAGCGTATAAAGCTCCTTATATTCCTCCGGAATGAGCTGAGCCGCGCTCACCGTTTCAAACCGTGAGGATGTTTCATAAACTCTCATGCTGTCAAGATCAATATTCGTATCGGCGTCTATGTCTATTATATTTATGCCCTTTTCAAGATATATGTTCACGCCGGACACCGTCCAGTCCGCAGAAGCTCTTATTTCAGCTGCCGCCGCGAAATTCGTGAGATCGACCGCTGTGTTCCCGTGATAAACGTTTATCCTGCCGTCCGCGCCGGATCTGTATCTGAACGCGAGATCGTACATGCCGCTTTCCCTTACAACTACGCTCATGCGGGCACCGCCGCCTTCGGTGACCTTTTTGTCCGAAAGTCCCGTTATATAGGAAGTACCTTTTCCGTTCACTGTACGTAGCGTTGTCGTATTGCCTATAAGCTCGTTGAAATCAGCATCCTCAGCCTCGTAGGTCTTGTCAAAAATGATATCCTTTCCGTATTCGCCTTTATACTTAACTACCAGCAGATCGTGGAGCAGCTCTCCGTCCTGAAGAGACGTGAGCTGTATCGTATGCTCCCCTGCCGTGAGGTCAAGGAATACCCGCTTTGCTCCGGTCGTGTTTGTGAGCAGAGTATTGTTCATTGTAAGCGTTTCGGCGGCGCCGCCGTCTACGCTCATGCTCTGATAAAGATTGAGCGAGAGACTGCCCTCGGGATCGTTTCTTGTCGTGCCCTGTCCGTTTCCGTATATGAAATTAAGCTCATATCTTCCGTTCTTGGGTACGTTTATCGTATATGTGAGCTCCGAGTCCTTCTTTCTCATATATACCAGTCCGTCGTCGGATATATACGAGGACGCGCCCCAGTAGCTTCCGCCGATATACCTGTTGCAGTTCTCCGCGCCGCCGGATACCTGCGCATCTTCCGCCTCATAATAGCCTATATACGGAGCGGTATATTTTACCGACATATCCGCGTCGTCCGCCGCAGGCGTTACGGTTACATAGAACGATGTGGAGAACTTCATGTTGTCCAGATCGAAGCTTACACAGCCGTCATCGCTGACCGGGAAATTACCCTCAAGCACGGTGTCCGTTTCAAACTGCGTGCCTATCATTCCGGCATAATCCGAGGATTCCACCTTTATATGTACCTTTTCCGAGTCCTTAAAGCTCTCTCCGGAGGTCACGTCGTTGAGCTGTACAGTCGCCCTGCCGTCGCAGCCGCCCAGAAGTATCTTTATATTCTGCTTATTGTTATCTATCGTTGAAAGTCCGTACAGCTCGTCATAATCGGTATTGCTCTCCACTCCCAAAAGCTTGCCCGACATATCGCCGTACCATTTATACGTCCACCATGACGCCGAGCCTTCGTTAGCGTCCGAAGCGAGGTCGTTCAGACTGTTGCCCTGGTGCCAGAACGGCAGACATGCGTAATAGCCGTTATCCTCAAACCGCGCTATCCAGTTGACCAGTCTGCCCGGAACGCCGCAGTCGTCCATGGTAGCGTATTCGTTTATAACTATCTGCGGAAGCTCGGGCACTGCAAGTCCGGCGTCCTTATACGCCGTTTCCCATGCTCTCGCAAAATGCTCGTTATGCCCTTCCATATCGCGGAGATCCGCCACGTCCAGCTCGTGCCAGGTGATTATGTCAGGCATACAGTCGTTTTCTATACAGAACGGCAGGAAATCCTTCCATTCATAATCGCGCACATTACCATCTTCTGTTATGGTTCCGAAAGCCTGGTTATAGTTCCACTCGTTCGTTCCGCCTATAGTCGCGTTGGGGTCTACCTCTGTTATGGCTTTGTAATACTCGAGCCATGCCAATCCGAAATGCTCCGCCCCTACTCTGGGCGCGCCCTCGTTGATGGGCAGATAGATTATCGCCTCGTCGATATCTATCCGCTGCGCCAGTTCGTCGGGCGTACCGTCCAGAACGCCGTGTTCCTTCTTCCAGTTCTCTTTCCACTGTACTATATGCGGAACCACCTTGTCGCGCATCACCTTGGCGTATTCCCTGTAATCCGCGCTTACGCCCAGAGCATAGCCGTAATAGTTGGGCAGGTACATCATAACCTGCTCGCCGCCGGCTTCCAGGAACTGCTCCGCCACCTTCTCGGCGTCGCCGTAGGGGTGCTCCGTTGTCAGCATCGTTCCCGTAGCAAGCACCTTCGGCTTGAGGGGTACGAGCGTGTTTGAGGTAGGTACTCCCTCATCGGCTATACCGTAGAGAAAGCCGCCCGCGCCGTGGATTATATCGCCCTTTACGTCCGATACGTTCACGGTGAGCTTTGCCGTATTCGCGCTGACCGGATTATCCGCAGCCGAGACCGACACTCCCAGTCCCGAAAGCATGGATACCGCCGAGACAGCAGCGGCTATACGTTTTTTTACAGTCGTTTTCATTGCCTTCACTCCTTTGTTGGTTTTTTGTTCATCGTTGTTTACATTATATCATCTCGATTACACAAAAAAAACAAGTATAATAGCATATTTTTTATATAATATTCTCATTTTTTATTGACAATAACTGATAATTATGATAAAATACATATAAGATCATACACACATTGCATGACTGAACGACAAATACAGACAAAGGAGGGACAGCGTTCTATGAAAAACCGAATAAAATCCGATTATGAGACAATGCCGCACGGCTCAAGCGATTTCCATATGGCTGTATTTTCAGAAAGAGTCTATGAAGCGCCGCTTCACCATCACAGCGAGTACGCCATATTTTATCTTGCCGAAGGGAAAATGGATTTCGGTATAAATGACGATACATACGAGCTTTCGGCAGGAGATATAATTTTTATAGAACCGTACATGCCTTATTATGCTCTGTATAATAAGGATCGCGAAAGCTTTCATTATTATTCCATACTGTTCGGCGAAGAAATGCTCGGCGCCGAAAACGATCCGTGCAGTATATTTATGAAAGACTGCCGCATAAACCGTTTTTTATCCCTCAGCGATACCATACTCTCTTATCTGCCGCAAATATTCACAATGATAGAAGATGATACATACGGCAGAGAGTTTCTCATGAAGACGCTGCTATTCAATATCTTTGCGCACATAGTGAATACCGGTCAGTATATGCGCCTTTTCGGAGACGGCAATTTCAACAAGACCGCCGTATCCCAGGCGGTCAACTGCGTGATAACCTATATAGACGAGCATTACAAGGAGGCTATAACTCTGGATATGCTTTTGGAAAAGATATCTTACAGCAAGAGCCACCTCATGCGCATCTTCAAGAAGCAGACCGGAATGAATATCATCGATTATGTAAATAAAGTGAGGATCGACCGGGCGTGTCTCGAACTGATATACACAAACAAAAGCGCCACGGAAATAGCGCTCAATAACGGCTTTAACACCGTTCAGTACTTTACAAGACAGTTTAAGCTCAGCATCGGCTGTACGCCTATAGAATACCGCAGATTTTCGCGGCGTCATACGAACGTAGAACACATTCCCGGTACCGAGCTGTAGCCTTGCGTTTACAGACCGAAATGCGCTATTGACAAGCCGCATGGGCTGTGTTAAAATATATTCAGACATTGAAGCTTACAAAAACAGCGCTAAACGGCGGCTGTTTTTAATAGGAGCAGTTCCCCGTCAGGCTCGGCTGAGCCCGGGGTCTGCAAACGGCAAATCGAGCGCCGTACCCCCCCCCCGTATCCCGGCGTGATATCATATATAACGCTGAAATACGGGATCGTATCATCCGCCGGTCAGGCGGACGGCGTCCCTGCTTAGGTCATATAGAAAGATAATACAAACGGAGGTTTTTAAAATGCACAGTGATATAGTAAAAAAAGGTATCGAGAAAACGCCGCACCGTTCGCTCTTCAAAGCGTCCGGACTTACGGACGAGGAGATAGAGCGCCCGCTCATAGGCGTTGTATCGGCAAAGAACGAAATAATCCCGGGACATGTACATCTCGATAAGATCGCGGAAGCTGTAAAGGCGGGCGTTCGCATGGCGGGAGGAACTCCGCTCGAATTCCCGGCGATAGGCGTATGCGACGGCATCGCAATGGGACACACGGGCATGAAATACTCGCTTGCCTCGCGAGAGCTGATAGCGGATTCGATAGAGGCTATGACTATAGCCCACGGTCTCGACGCGCTCGTTCTCATCCCGAACTGCGATAAAATAGTTCCCGGCATGCTCATAGCTGCGGCAAGGCTCAATATCCCGGCTATCATATGCTCGGGCGGCCCAATGCTTTCTGTGAACGTACAGGGCAAATTCCGCGACCTCAACACGACCTTTGAGGCCGTAGGCGCGTTCAAGGCCGGCACGATAGACGAGGCCGGACTGCTTGAGCTTGAAGAGGCGGCATGTCCTTCCTGCGGCTCATGCTCCGGTATGTTTACCGCAAACTCGATGAACTGCCTCTGCGAAGTCCTCGGTATGGCGCTTCCCGGCAACGGGACTGTCCCGGCGGTATATTCGGAGAGGATCAGACTTGCAAAGCATGCAGGCATGAAGATCATGGAGCTGCTTGAAAAGGATATCTGTCCGCGCGATATCATAACGCCCGATTCGATATACAACGCGCTTAGAGTGGATATGGCGCTTGGCTGTTCTACAAATTCAATGCTCCACCTCCCGGCTATCGCCTATGAGGCTAAAGCTCCGATCTCGCTTGATTACGCAAATGAGATAAGCGAGGCTACGCCGAACCTCTGCCATCTGGCTCCGGCAGGCGAACACCACGTTCAGGATCTATACGCCGCGGGCGGAGTCACCGCCGTTATGAACGAGCTTTCAAAAGCGGATCTGCTCAAGCTCGACACCATAACCGTAACGGGCAAGACCCAGGGCGAAAACATCAGCGGTCACGAGGTAAAGGACTATACGGTCATCCGTCCGCTTTCAAACCCGTATTCACAGACCGGCGGCATCGCGGTGCTCAAGGGCAACCTTGCTCTTGACGGCTCCGTTGTAAAAAGAAGCGCCGTTGCGCCCGAAATGCTCAAGCACGAGGGGCCCGCAAAGGTATTCGACAGTGAGGACGAGGCTATCGAAGCGATATATAACGGAAAGATAACAGCGGGCGACGTTGTCGTGATACGCTACGAAGGCCCGAAGGGCGGACCCGGCATGAGAGAAATGCTCTCTCCCACCTCCGCTATCTGCGGCATGGGGCTTGACAAGGAAGTCGCGCTTATAACCGACGGACGTTTCTCCGGCGCGACAAGAGGCGCGGCAATAGGTCACGTTTCGCCCGAAGCGGTCGAGGGCGGCCCCATAGCTTTTGTCAAGGACGGAGATATTATCGAAATAGACATCACAAAGGGAATACTGAATGTAAAGGTATCCGACGAGGAAATGGCTGAGCGCAGAAAGGGCTGGACGCCCAACGAGCCTAAGGTCAAAACAGGTTATTTAAGGCGCTACTCCAAGCTCGTATCATCCGCAATGCAGGGCGCGGTAATGCTCGACGACTGATATTGGATACTCAAAGATATAAATTATGACAACTCCAAAGCAGACAAGCACGAATACTGCAGTCTGCTTTGGAGTTTTTTAGACGGATCATCATTAAACAATATGCTTTATCTCATCAGCGCCTCTGCCGCAGACCGCAACTCCCGCCGGTATCTTGAATGGCATGGAGCTTTGCCCGGGTCATACAAACCTCACCTTGTATTCATCGAGCAGCGCGTTCACCTGCACAAGAAATCCTACAAACTGAGGCCCCGCCATAAGCTGACCGAAAAACGGCTTACCGTAGTCAAATTTGCCGTTTATGATGTCATACAGCTTTCTGCGCTCGCAAAGCGCGAGTATCGGCGATGACGGGTCGTCGGCTATGCTTTTAAGCTTCGCCTTGACAGCCGTTTCGTAAAACGGGTTATGTGTTTTCGGATACGGGCTCTTTTTCCTGAGCCGCACATCCTCCGGAAGTATCCCCTTAGCCGCCTCACGGAGAATATTTTTAGAAACGTTATCTTTATTCTTCATCTCCCAGGGTATGTTCCAGACGTATTCGACCAGGCGGTGATCGCAGAACGGCACTCTTACCTCCAACCCGGAAGCCATGCTCATTCTATCCTTTCTGTCGAGCAGGTTCGTCATGAACCAGTTTATATTCAGCCACGATATCTCTCTCCTGCGCTTTTCCTCTTTGGTATCGCCCGTATACTCCGGCACAGTGCTCAAAGACTCCTCGTATCGCATCCTTGAATAGCCGTCAAGATCAAGGGTATCCCTTACCGAATCTATAAGCACATCCTTGCGCATGGAAAGATCATAGCACCACGGGAACGCGGGCGTTTTAAACGCATGCTCATCCCTGAACCACGGATATCCGCCGAATATCTCATCCGAGCATTCGCCCGACACCGCCACAGTGTGGTTCTTCTTGACCTCGCGGCAGAAATAGAGCAGCGATGAATCGCAATCCGCCATGCCCGGCAGATCCTTCGCCCGTACCGCGTCGTAAAGCATGGGAACGAGAACGTCGTTGGGGCATACCAGATAGTGATGATCCGTATTGAACGCCTCAGCCATCCTTGGTACCCATTCGCTGTCGCTGTCAGGCTGAAAGCTGCTCTTTTTAAAATATTTGCTGTTGCCTTCATAGTCAAAGGAATACGTAGAAAGCCGTTTCCCCCTCTTTTCAAGCTCCATGGCGGCCACGGCTGATATAAAGCTCGAATCCAGCCCGCCGGACATGAACGTCGCTATGGGCACATCTGATACAAGCTGCCGCTTTATCGCGTCAGTAACAAGAAATCTGACCTTTTCGACCGTGTCCTCGTAGCTGTCGGTATGCTCTCCGCTTTTCAGGCTCCAATACGGCGCGGTGTGGATCCCCCTCCGGCTGACATACATCGCATATCCCGGCTTCAGCTCGTTTATACCCTTAAAAACACCGCAGCCCGCCGTTCTCGCCGGACTGATCGCAAACAGCTCGCACAAGCCCTCTCTGTCCATTTCCGGACGTATCCCGGGATACCGGAACAGAGCCTTGATCTCCGATGCAAAAACGAGATCATCGCCGCGAACGCTGTAAAAAAGCGGCTTGACGCCAAATCTGTCGCGGCAGAGGAATACGCACTGACGCATGGAATCATACACGGCAAACGCAAATATCCCGTTCAGCTTTCCGGCGCACGCGGAGCCGTAGTGTATATAAGCGTATAAAAGCACCTCTGTATCGGAGCCGGTCTCGAACCGGTAGCCGCAGTTCTCCAGCTCCCGTCTCAGTTCCGCCGTATTGTACAGCTCTCCGTTATAGACTATCGCAAATTCATAGCCCTCCGAAATACGCTTCATAGGCTGCGCTCCGTTTTCGACGTCGATAACCGCAAGCCGCCTGTGCCCGAAAACAGCATGCTCGCCGACCCATTCGCCGCCCGCATCCGGACCGCGTTCATACAGGGTGTCTGCCATCTCCTTAACCAGCTCCGTCTCCCTGCGCCGCGTTTTTATATAATTGCGCTCATAATTTATGTAACCGCAAATCCCACACATAAGATCACCCTCCCGCTAATATTATTCCATAGGTAATTGCGAAACATGCGTTTTGTAATTATCTATCAGTCTTCGATCAAATTTGCGCCATTACATAATATGCTCCGACCGCCTTACCCGTTACACTCGCCAAAAGCCGTTATCCGCAAAAAAAGCAAGCGGCCGCGAAAATCGCAGCCGCAGTGTAAACGCACATTCAGACGTTAGAAACGCTCCGCACGCCGGTTTTTATGGACTTAAAAGCCGTACCGTATTTTTTTCTCATGATAACCGTATACGCTATTGTAAGCGGCGCGGCGGCGCTCAGCCATGCCGCAGGCCCGGCTATGCATATCGCCGTATACTGCAATGTGCCCAGAAGCATGAACGCTATTGCCGAACGCGTGACAAGCTCGAACACTCCCGCAAAAAACGGGACCGCTGCGCTGCCTATGCCCTGGAGCACATTTCTGAATATGAACAGCACGCCCAATATGATATAGCAGGTCGAATTTATCATCAGATAATGCTTTACCATGCCCAATACGTCCTCCTGTCCGCCGCCAACAAATATCCGTACAAGGAACGGACAGAGAATAAGAACGAGAGCGCAGCCGACAACGCAGGCGCCCGATGAGATCACCGTACAGCTCAGAACGCCGCGCTTTATACGGTCGGGTCTTGCCGCGCCGTAGTTCTGAGCCGTAAACGTCGCAAGGGCTACTCCGAACGAATATACCGGCTGCGTGGCGAGCTGGTCTATCTTAGTGGCAGTAGTATACGCAGCAACGGCTATCGAGCCGAGGCTGTTAAGGGCAGACTGGAGTATCATCGTGCCTACCGCCGTTACGGAAAACTGAAACGCCATCGGCAGCCCTACCCTCAGATGAGCCCAGGCAAACCTCCATGAAAAAGCCCAGTCGCCGCGTTTGAGGCGCAGGATGGGAAACCTCTTTATGCTGTATACAAGACATGCCGCACCGGATATGAGCTGCGATATTACCGTTGCAAGACCGGCGCCCGCAACGCCCATATGGAATATGAGAATGAATGCAAAGTCCAGCACTATATTCAATATACACGTCGCGATCAGGAAAAGGAGCGGCGTTTTACTGTCGCCGAGCGAACGCAGTATACTGGAGAACAGGTTGAAGAATACAGGCGCGCAGGCTCCGGCAAATATAACGAATATGTACGAATACGAATTATCGATTATATCGTCCGGCGTGTTCATTATATCCAGCATGCTGCGGCAGCCGAGCGTTGAGATCAGCGTCACCACTGCAGTTATTGCAATGCTTATGATAATGCTTGTGGCAACGCTGCGGCGCACGCCGTCCTCGTCCCGTGCCCCGAACCGCTGCGCCGTGATAACCGCAAGCCCCGAGGTCAGACCCTGCACAAAGCCTATAACGAGAAACGATATACAGCCCGTAGCGCCGACCGCGGCAAGCTCCTTTACACCGAGCGTGCGTCCGACGATGATCGTATCCGCCATATTGTAAAACTGCTGGAACAGGTTGCCTATCAAAAGCGGAACAGAAAAGGAAAGCAGGAGCTTCCAAGGCGTTCCGTGAGTCATATCATTTGTCATAACGATCTCTCCTTTTCAAAAAACATCTTTGCTATTATACATTAATGATATATAAATGTCAATCATGTAATAGTACATGAAATCAGCATGTGTTTTACCATGTTTTTTTGTATATATATCCACAAAGATGCCGTGAGATATAAAAAAAGCTGCGGCAAGCCTCGCCGCAGCCTCTGTCATTATTCTATACATATTTTCTCAGCTGCTTTAGCGCCGATTTTTCCAGACGCGACACCTGCGCTTGAGAGATACCGATCTCGTCCGCCACCTCCATCTGCGTTTTACCGTTAAAAAAACGCAGGTCGAGGATATGCTTTTCACGTTCCGAAAGATGCTTCATAGCCTCGTTCAGCGCTATGCTCTCGAGCCAGTTTGCATCCGTGTTTTTCGTGTCCCTTACCTGATCCATAACGTATATTGCCTCGCCGCCGTCATGATAGATCGGCTCATACAGCGATATCGGATCGGCTATCGCGTCCAGCGCAAAAACTATATCCTCCTTCGGTATATCCAGCTCCTTCGCGAGCTCCGTTACAGTCGGCTCCTTTGCATACCGGCCTATATATTTCTCCTTCGCCCTCAGCGCCTTATACGCTATATCCTTTAGAGAGCGGCTCACCCTTATGGGGCCTTCATCGCGCAGGAATCTGCGCACCTCCCCTATTATCATCGGCACCGCATACGTGGAAAACTGTACTCCCACAGATGTATCAAAATTATCTATCGCCTTTATAAGGCCTATACACCCCACCTGAAAAAGATCGTCCGGATTTTCTCCCCTGTTTGAAAAGCGCTGTATAACGCTCAATACCAGACGGAGATTCCCGCGTATAAACTTATCGCGCGCATCCATATCCCCCTGCTTTATCTTTACAAACAGCTCATCCTTTTCCTTTTTCGACAGAACCGGCAGCGTTGATGTGTTAACGCCGCAGATCTCCACCTTGTTTGTCATAGCATTTCCTCCTTTAGTGTCACCGCCGGCGGCGGCTATGTACAGTCTTTTCCGGAAATGCCGTATCGGATCAGCTCATCCTTACTATTTCACGCTTTAAGCGCTTTATTATCCTCTTTTCAAGCCGGGATATATACGACTGGGATATACCCATCATATCGGCCACCTCTTTCTGCGTTTTGGACTTGCCGCTGTTATTTAACCCGAACCGCAGCACCATTATGTCGCGTTCGCGCCGCGATAACGTTTCAAGCGCACTGCGCAGAAGCGATCTGTCCACCTCCTCCTCGATATTGCGGCAGATAACGTCGTTGTCCGTCCCCAATATGTCCGAGAGCAGCAGCTCGTTCCCGTCCCAGTCAACGTTGAGCGGCTCGTCAATAGATACCTCTGTGCGTCTGTTTGAATTCTTTCTCAGATACATGAGTATCTCGTTTTCTATGCACCTTGAAGCGTATGTCGCAAGCTTTATATTCCTGTCAGGTCTGAAGGTGTTTATTGATTTTATCAGCCCAATAGTACCTATCGAGATAAGATCTTCGACATTGATACCTGTGTTTTCAAATTTTCTGGCAATATATACAACAAGCCTCAGGTTCCTTTCAGTAAGCTCGCTCTTAACTGAATTATCCCCGTTTTCGAGCTTTTTTATCAAAATTTCCTCTTCATCCTTTGACAGCGGCGGAGGCAGAACGTCTGCGCCGCATATGTAGAAAACATCCGGATCACCGTATTTTTCCGTCCTTATGCAAATAAATTTCTTAGTAATATTGTCAAAAAATCTCACTGTTTGCTCCTTTCATTTTACGATCAATCTATATCTCCGGCTATCCCGCCGCAGCCCTTAAAGCTGCGTTCGGTGACCGCAGCCGCCGCGGCGCATTCCGTTCCGTCCACGGTGCATTTGTCCGGCACAAATACCGGCATTACCCCGCCCTTTCCTATCGTTCCGTATGATAGCATATCCGGCAAACACTCGAAAAGCTCTGAGTATTCCGTGCATCCGAACAGCTCTCTGACCTCCTCCCAGTTTGCCACTATAACGGGCATACCCTTGTATTTCAGAAGGTTTCCGCTGTCATACAGCGCCTTGAACGACACGCGCATACCGTCCATGTAAAACGCCACGCTTTTATAGCGTCCTCCGCGGCGGAACAGCCGTTTATACAGCAGCATTGCGGGGTATGCGGCAAAATATACCGCCGCCGCGGCCGTCTCCGGCGCAAATACCGTAACGCAGCCTGACGCAAGCCGCGCGTCCGCGCCGGTAAACGCAAGAGCGGCAGCGGTCACGCCCTCGGCGCAGACTGCGGTAAACATTATGCCCAGTGTATTCAGCGCCGCTTTTGTCCGTCCGAACGCGGCCACTGTCATCATGGCAAGCACCGCGGCTCTTAGGAACATCGGTATAAGCAGCACGGCTTCCAAAACGGCGTACACCGCGCCGGCTGCCGCGGCCGATATTATTCTAATGCGCTTCCGCTTTATTCCGTGCAGCAGCGCGTATGCATAAAACAACAGGATATTTGAGGCAAAATTGACCGCGAATAACTCATCGGCATAAACCGTCATCATTTTCACACTCCGTTGCGTTTGCTGATATTATTATACTACTCGGCTTTGAAGCAATTTGTAGAATTGAGGTGTCGAACAGATTAAACTTCCCGACATGTTGCGACAAAAAGAAATGTGTTTCAGACGCGCCATACGGTACGTGCGGGGCAATAAGACTGTTTTTTCGTAAAATCCCGGAGCAGAACCAAAAATGAATGTAAAATAAAAAGACAGCCCTTAAGGGCTGCCGAAAATGCTATATGAACATTTATTTAATGATAAACTTATCAATTTCCGCCATGAACGCGTCAGCTTCGTCGGTATGTACTTCAACCTTTATCGGCTTCGATAAGTCGAGGCTGAAAATACCCATAATCGATTTCGCGTCTACAACATATCTGCCTGATGTCAGATCTACGTCAAAATCATACTTGCTTACTGTATTAACAAAATCCTTGACGTCATTGATCGAGCTTAACAGCATATTAAATGTTTTCATATAAATTCTCCTCCTCAATACTATGGGTCAGGAAGATTTGACCCAAATTTTATCTTAGCCGTAAACCGACTATATGTATATAATACAACTTTTTCTTTAATTAGTCAATACCTATTGAATTTTTATATAAAATTTTATATAATAGTGCTAACAAACAAATTTATTTATTGGTAATAATGCCGTAGTATAAATATTCGGGCAAAGATAATTACCATACGGAGGTAAACAATGAATACCGCAGCATTCTATACGCTCGGCTGTAAAGTCAATCAATACGAAACGGAAGCGGTTCAGGAGCTTTTTGAAAAAGAGGGATACGTTACTGTCCCGTTCACCGAAAAAGCGGACTGCTATATAATAAATACGTGCTCGGTCACGTCGATGAGCGACAGGAAGTCGCGGCAGATGATACGCCGCGCGCGGAAAACAAATCCGGACGCGCTCATAGCCGTTATGGGCTGCTATTCTCAGACCGCACCCGATGAAGTTCTCGCTATCGACGGCGTGAACCTCGTTCTCGGCACAAAAGACAAGTCGTCAGCCGTGCGGCTGATAAAAACGCTTCGCCGAGGCGACAAGCTGAACGCCGTGACCGACGTACGCGACAATCATACCTATGAGGAGCTGCGCGTAATGCGCTGCTCCTCTGACAGGACGCGCGCATATATAAAAATACAGGACGGATGTTCCCAGTTCTGCTCGTACTGCATAATCCCATACGCCCGCGGTCCGGTCCGCAGCAGACCCGAAAGCGAAATACTCGAGGAAGCCCGTTCGCTTGCCGGCGCAGGCTGTAAGGAGATAATACTCACCGGCATACACGCCGCGGCATACGGCAGAGACCTCGGAACGACCTCGCTCGAACAGCTGCTTCACAGGCTGGATAAAACGGAAGGTCTATCCCGTATACGTCTCTCATCCATAGAACCTATGACTCTGGATACAGCGTTTGTGGACAGCATCAAAAGCTGTAAGCTTCTCTGCCCGCATTTTCATATCTCACTGCAATCCGGCTGTGATGAAACTCTGCGGAGAATGAACCGCCATTACACAACGGCTCAGTTTGAGAGTGTCGTAAACGGGCTTCGTGAAGCTTTTCCCGGCTGCGCCGTTACCACAGATATAATGGTCGGCTTTGCCGGAGAAACGGACGAGGAATTTGAGGAAACGCTCGAATTCGTAAAAAGGATCCGGTTTGCGGACGCACACGTTTTTCAGTACTCGCAGAGACGCGGAACTCCTGCGGCGCGCCGTCCGGACCAGATCCCGCCGAACATCAAAGAGGAACGGTCAAAAGAGATAATAAAGCAGACGCAGCAGTCCCGCAGCGTATTTTTAAACGGACATATAGGCAAGACTGCCGATGTATTGTTTGAAACGAGAACCAAGGACGGGCTGTACGAGGGCAAGACCGCGAACTATATCACCGTCCGCGTTCCTTCGTTCGGCGCCGGCGATATGACGGGACAATTCCGCAGGGTCATTCTTGAACGAGAGGAAAACGGAATAATGTTTGGAAAAACAGTTGACTAATCACAGCATTTGAGTTAAAATAATATATTGATAGTGCCGGGCTGGCGCGGAGCGCTGCTCCGCCTCAGTCCGCGTACAAAAAGTATGCCGTGCAAAGCCGCGGCGGGAGGTTATTTTTTAATGGACGATTCAATACAGAATAAATTTGAAGGCATAAGGCGGATGATATCGAACACGCCGCTCCTGGAGATCGGGTTCAAATACAACGGAAAACCTATGAAAATATACGCAAAAGCGGAATATTACAATCTCAGCGGATCCATCAAGGACAGGGTAGCTTATTATATACTGAAAAAAGCCTATGAGAAAGGCGATATAAAGCCTGGTGACACGATCGTTGAGGCTACGAGCGGAAACACAGGCATAGCGTTTTCGGCAATGGCGGCATATCTTCGCCACCCCATGATAGTTTACATGCCGGACTGGATGAGCGAGGAACGCATAAAGATAATGCGCAGCTTCGGCGCGGAGGTGCGTCTCGTCTCCCATGAGGAGGGAGGCTTTCTCGGCTCCGTTGCAAAATCCGAAAAGCTTGCCGAAAACGAAGGCGTGTTCCTGCCGGGACAGTTCTCCAACTACGATAACGTTGCAGCGCACATAGAGGATACCGGTACGGAGATACTGCGGCAGCTTGAGCAGCTCGGACGCACGCCGGACTGCGTTGTTGCCGGAGTTGGAACGGGCGGCACCATAATGGGGCTTGCGGAGGCTTTCAAAGCGGTGAATCCCGCCTGCAAGGCGAGACCGCTCGAGCCGAAAAACTCCCCCACCCTATCGACCGGATATAAGACCGGCGAACATAAGATAGCCGGGATAAGCGACGAATTCATACCGTCTATCTGCAAGCTTGACCGTCTTGACGAAGTTGTTTCGGTCGATGATATAGACTCTATCATAATGGCACAGCGTCTTTCCCGCGAACTGGGTATTGGCGTGGGTATCTCTTCCGGAGCGAATTTTATAGGCTGCGCACAGGCGCTCGGCAGTCTCGGAAGCGGAGCATGCTGCGTTACTACATTTGCGGACGACAATAAAAAATATCTTTCGACAGATTACGCCAAGGACTTTGAAGCCAAGGACGAATATATCTCAAGCCATATAGAGCTTATAGGGCTCAGAGCGATAAGATAGCAAAAGCATACGGGGCTGCACACAGCCCTGTTTTTTTGCAGAAAAAACAGAACTATCAGATCGGATTTTTTAAAATAGAAACCGAGTATTTCAAAGATAATCAAAGAAAACAGCCGAATTTTAAAGATAAATATGAAAATAAAAAATTTTTTAAAAAAATGTATTGACAAACACGCGAAAACATAGTAAAATAAGCAACGCAGGAAAAAATGATTCAGATAATTTATGGAGGAATATAGCATGAAGCCAAATTCAAGTTATTTGCAGAAGCCGGCTGAAGTCGATAGAAAATGGTATATCATCGACGCGGCAGGCAAGCCGCTCGGACGTGTTGCAGCTGCGGCGGCAAGCATATTAAGAGGTAAGCATCTCCCGACATTCACACCGAATGTTGACTGCGGCGATTTCGTTATCGTTATAAACGCGGCAGACGCAGTTCTTACGGGAAACAAGCTCAATCAGAAGGTTCGCTACTACCACACAGGCTGGGTAGGCGGCATAAAAGAGATCCACTACGACAAGCTCATGGCTGAAAATCCCGAAAAGGCTATGTGGTACGCCGTAAACGGTATGCTTCCGAACAACAGCATAGGCAGAAAAGCGATCACAAGATTAAAGGTATATAAGAACGACGCTCACAAGCATGAGGCTCAGAAGCCGGTTATGTGGACAGGCGAGATCAAATAAGGAGGATTTTAAGAATGGCAAACGTACAGTATTACGGTACAGGTAGAAGAAAATCATCCGTTGCAAGAGTTCGCTTGGTACCCGGCAACGGCAAAATAACCATCAACGGCAGAGACATCGATAACTATTTCGGTCTTGAAACACTCAAGCTCATAGTTCGTCAGCCGTTGGTACTTACAAAGACAACAGACAAGTTTGACATTATCGTAAAGGTAGAGGGCGGCGGCTTCACAGGACAGGCCGGCGCGATCCGTCACGGTATAGCAAGAGCGCTTCTTGAAGTTGACTCAGAAGCATTCCGTGCAGACCTCAAAGCAGCAGGCTTCCTCACACGTGATTCACGTATGAAGGAAAGAAAGAAGTACGGTCTCAAGGCAGCTCGTCGCGCACCGCAGTTCTCAAAGAGATAATCAAATACAGATATACGAAATCCCATATTCCGCATGGTTATGGGATTTTCTTTTTATTATTTAACTTTTATTACGCAGTAAAACATGGTGAGATCGGCAACATTTCTAATGCATTTCCAATAAAATCTCTGTTATACTACAGTATGTACAGTGCACAGCCTTATGAATGCCGTAACATACATGTCCGTCTTAGCTGTCTCATAATGTACTAAACTGCCCCTTGATACGTCAGTGCCAAGTAAAAATTGTCACTGATTTTTTATACTATGGCTTGACAGATAGAATATTTTATGTTACAATCGTTATATAACATATGTAATATAACGATAAACAGCGGGGTGATATTGTGCCGCCTAAAGCAAGGATCACAAAGGAAATGATATTGAACACGGTATTGGATATAACAAGAGAAACGGGATTTGAATCCGTAAACGCAAGAAGCATCGCAAAGAAGCTGCAGTGCTCAACACAGCCTGTTTTTACTTGCTATAAAAACATGGATGATTTAAAAAACGATTTTCTTGACTTTGCCTTTGAATTCTATAACGATTATGTTAAGACTTACAGACTTCCCGCAGATACTGATCCGCTTTTGCTTTTTCCTCTTTCTTATATTGCGTTTGCAGATGAGGAAACCAACTTGTTTAAGCTTTTATTTATCAGCGAAATGGATCTGGATATGAAAGAAGCAAAGGATTTCTACAATGAGTCCGGCAACGAAACAAAAGTACAGGATTTTGCCGCGGCTATCGGGATAGACCCGGAACAAGCGAAAAGTGTTTTTCTGGATCTGTTTCTGTATTCTCACGGCATTGCCGTTTTAACAGCGGCACGGAAACTGTCGTTAGACATGCGTGAGACCGAACAAATGACGTCGGGACTTTTGTCCGCTCTCATCAAGCAGATAAAAACCGATACCTATCCAAATACCAAAGAGGTGCGGCCATGAACACAAACCAATATATCATTGATTTTTATGAAAACTACGACGAGGACAGCCGCTTGGTCTCCAAACACGGAACGGTCGAATTTCTTACGGCAATGCGCTATATTGAAAAATACATCAAGCCAGGCGACCGCATTATTGAGATCGGCGCCGGAACAGGCCGTTATTCTCACGCTTTGGCAAGACAGGGCTACGATGTTGACGCTGTTGAACCTGTCGGACATAATATAGAGATCTTTCGCAGGAACACGCTTCCCTCCGAAAATATAACTGTAACACAGGGCAATGCTCTGGATCTTTCCGGCTTTCCTTCGGAAAGATATGATATCACATTGTTATTCGGCCCTCTTTATCATCTGTATACAACAGAGGATAAGCGCCGGGCACTGAGCGAAGCGATCCGCGTTACCCGGCCGGGCGGTGTTATCTTTGCCGCGTATGTTATATCCGACGGATGCCTGTTTGATGAAGGATTTCTCCGCGGCAGCATAAACGTTTCCGAATATATAAAAAACGGTCTGCTTGACGCTCAGACATTTGCCGCAAAGTCTGAGCCTAAGGATATTTTCGAGCTTGTCCGGAAAGAAGATATCGACGAGCTGATGTCCGTATTCCCAACGACACGTCTGCACTATGTCGCCTCCGACGGGTGCTCCCTGCTAATGCGCGAAGCAATAGACAAAATGGACCGCAGGACATTCGAGCTGTATTTGAAATACCACTTTGCAGTCTGCGAGCGCGAGGATCTTTCGGGTATCACAAGTCATTCGATAGATATATTCAGAAAACCCGTGCGGTAAAATGCCTTATCCGTATTACGCATTTAGGCGGATATGCACTCCGCATGATATAAAACATCAGCCTGTAAGCTCTGCTTCATATCCGGAAGCAGAGCTTTTTCATCTGAAAAGATCAAAAAGGGTTTTAATGAATCCAAAACAAAACTCAAATAAAATCCAAACAATGGGCGGTTATAATTTAGCTACAAGATGATCGAACGACCGCAAAGCACGCGTTTTACGACCATCTAACAAATTTTAAGGAGGCGCTTTAAAAGTGGCAAGATCAAAATTAGTTCAGGCTAATGAAAAAATAGCCGAAAAAGTAACGGAAGGATACAAAAAGATAGAGGACGGAGTTGTCAGCGGGTATAAAATGATAGAAAACGGCGTTATAGACGGTTTTACAAAAATGACCGACAAATTCGTTGACAGCTTTCTTACACGCGACGGCGAGAGCATAGAAGATGCGAAGAAACGTGTCAAGGCCGAAACCGACGCACGCAAAAAAAATCTTTTTAACAAATCCGAAACAAAACTCAAATAAAACTCAAACAATAATGTATTATACTTTGATCATAAACTGAAGCTCAGGAGGTATTTTAAAATGAAAAAGAAAAATTTTGTATCAATGATACTCGGAACGATCGGGGGGATCTTTTTCGCAATAGGGATGTGCATGTGTCTTTTACCGGGATGGAACGCGTTTTCACAGGGCGTAGTTATTGCAGCGATAGGCGCTGTGATACTGCTCGCCATGCTGGCCGTACGCCGTAAAATGGAAGGCAAGGCGGCGGTCAAATTAAACGGCAGAATCATAGGACTCACGCTTTTCGGCGCACTCGGAGCGCTGACGCTCGGCGTAGGGATGTGCATGGCTATGGTGTGGACACAGCTTATATTCTGGGGCATAGCAGTGGGCTGCATCGGAATCGTTTTGCTGCTCTGCCTCATACCTCTTTGCAAGGGTATCAAATAAAATCCGATCATTGTCTTGATTACAGAATCATTTTATGATGCAATCTAATAAATGGGGGGCGCTGATCTTTTTTCGGCGTCCCTTGATCCAAAAGGGGGTTTTTTACTATGGTCAGAATATTGGTTCTTGAGGATGACGCTAACCTGAATAAGATCGTATGCACATATTTGAACGACAGCGGATTTAACACTACCGGCTGCCTTGACGCTTCAAGCGCTTACGACGCAATGTATAATGAGATTTTCGATCTGATCATTTCGGATATTATGATGCCTGATATTGACGGTTTTGAATTTGCCGAAAACATCCGGCGCGTGAACAAGCGCATCCCCATTCTGTTCATGTCCGCCCGCGACGACCTGCCTGCAAAGCAAAAAGGCTTCCGGCTCGGCATTGACGACTATATGGTGAAACCCATTGAACTTGACGAGCTTTTGCTGCGCGTACGCGCGCTGCTCAGACGCGCCAATATTGAAGCGGAGCGGAAATTGACCGCAGGCAGTCTCACGCTTGACGCCGATGCAATGACGGCGGAGTCAAACGGAAAGGAGATCGCACTCACAACACGTGAATTTAATATAATCTACAAGCTGCTGCAATATCCTAACAAGACCTTTTCACGCGCGCAGCTTATGGACGAATTCTGGGGTATCGAAAGCGACGCAGGACTTAGGGCTGTCGATGTGTATATAACGAAGCTCAGAGACAAATTATCCGGCTGCGATGGATTTACTATCAAAACAGTGCGCGGTCTGGGCTATAAGGCGGTGCTCGCATGAAGATCAATATATATAAGCTCCGCTTTTCCTGCTCGCTGTTTCTTGTTTTCTTTCTGTCGCTGCTGCTGATATCCGGTATACACATGGGTTTTATCGTTCTTGTAAACGAATACCGTTGGCATACGGCTGTACAGATATTGATACCGGTCGCTTACTGGGCGCTGATAGCGGCTGCCATGCTGATATTGACGAACAAGAGCATAAAAAACTCTTTTGAAAAGCCCGTGCAAAAGCTTGCCGAGGCTACGGCGAAGGTAGCAAACGGCGATTTTTCCGTTTATGTCCCTCCTGTGCATACATTAGAATATCATAACTACATTGATAAAATGATACTCGATTTTAATAAAATGGTAGAAGAACTGGGAAGCATCGAAACGCTTAAAACAGACTTCTTTTCCAATGTTTCTCATGAAATAAAAACGCCTCTCGCCGTTATCCAGAACAGCGCGGAGCTGCTTAGAAAGGAACCGCTGACGCAGGAGCAGGCGGAGTACGCCGACGCTATTTACCAAACCTCCAAACGCCTGTCTGGTCTCATAACAAATATATTAAAGCTCAATAAGCTTGAAAAGCAGACTATCCTGCCGGATAAGCAGACCTATGACTTATGCGTACAGCTCACGGAATGTGCTCTGCGATTTGAAAGCATATGGGAGCAAAGAAGCATTGAGTTTGAGGCTGATATCGAGGACAGCGTTTATATAACGGCTGACCGCGAGCTTATGGATATAGTTTGGAGCAACCTGTTATCCAATGCGTTTAAGTTCACCGAGCCGGGCGGAACGGTGAGAATGATCCAGCACAGAACTGAAAAAGAGATCTCAGTCACCGTTTCCGACAGCGGCTGCGGTATGAGCCGGGAAACTCAAAAGCATATTTTTGATAAATTCTATCAGGGAGACGCCTCTCATTCAGCAGAGGGAAACGGTCTCGGTCTTGCTCTGACGCAGCGGATATTGACGCTCATGGATCATTCTGTGAGCGTTAAGAGCGAACTCGGCAAAGGCACGGAATTTACAGTACATATACCTATTGAAAGCGTGGCGAATAATGATGAATGACGGAAACAAAGCTTTTACGGCTTACGATTACAAGGAAAAGACAGTCGATAAACAGGAGATGTCACGTTACATCGACTGTTATGAATGTTTCGGCTGGCATACGGACGACAAAATACTGTCTGCTGATAACGGCAGCAAAGCGACACTGCGGCTCAAACGCGACAGGAAGATCGCCAACAAGGCGGAGCTTACGCGGCTTACCGGACACTTTGAGGCATGTATGAACGAGATACGCACGCTGGAAAACTCAAAAAAATCTTACGCACAGAT
>CALXZP010000005.1 GCA_944393255.1 uncultured Clostridia bacterium
TACATATGATATAATGAAGCAAAGAGGTGATATTAATGGAAAGTGAAACAAAAGAAATACTTAATATGCTGCTTGAAGAGTTTCAAAATGTTAAAACGGAGGTCAAGCAGAATACTGCTGAAACGCGCGAGCTGCGCAATGAAACGCGCGAGCTGCGCGGCATTATCGAGACAGAGATCAGACATATATTGCTTATATAATGAGTGAGATCCTGAGGAGCTAACGCTCCCTTTGCAGGCTGTAATCGTTCGCAAACTCCGCTCTTTGAAAGCAAAGCGGAGTGTTGCTCCGATTTGAATTATTATACTTCAATGATCAGTATTTGTCAGCGCTCAAGATAAAATTGCAGCAGAAAATTTTCATGTGTCCGCATTGCGGCAGCATGATCCGTCCGTGCTTCGGCTTGCTCTCAATATGCCTTAAAGAGCGTGCCGACCTTTTTTCCGTCCATAACGTCGTAGAGAGAGTCGATGTTCTTTCCGTTGAGTATCATCATGCTTATGCCCGCGTCGTTTGCGAGCTTTGCCGCCTGAAGCTTTGTTACCATGCCGCCCGTGCCCAGACTGCTTCCCGCGCCTCCGGCGTTGTTTTCAACGCTTTCTATATCCTCGACCCTTGAAATGAGCTTTGCATCGGGATTGGAGCGCGGATCGGCGTCGTAGAGACCGTCTATATCCGAGAAAAGTATCAGGATATCAGCCTTTATGAGCGCCGCGACGATGGCGGAGAGGTTGTCGTTGTCGCCGAACTCGATCTCCTCGACCGCAACGGTGTCGTTTTCGTTCACTATCGGGATAATGCCCATCTCAAACAGTGTGCTGAACGTGTTCTTTATATGCTCGCGGCGGCTTTCGCTGTTCACGTCCGGGCGGGTCAGAAGTATCTGCGCCACGGTCGAATGGTAGTCGGCGAACATGTTGTCATAGAGGGCCATCAGCTCGCACTGTCCTATCGCGGCAAGCGACTGCTTCACCTTCGTGTCCGCCGGACGCTCCGTGATGCCGAGCTTGCTCATCGCCACGCCTATCGCGCCCGAGGATACGAGGACGACCTCATAGCCGCTGTTGCGCATATCGGAAAGCACTCTCGCAAGAGCGTGCATTTGTCTTAGATTTATCTTTCCCGTTTTGCTGTTTATGATAGTTGACGTGCCTACCTTTACAACTATGCGGTTGTTTTTGTTTTTCATTGCTCCGATCCTTTCCGGGACATTCTGCGCGCGCAAAAAGCCCTTCGCGTTGATTATCCGCCGGATAACTGCGGGATGCGGAGGCATTTTGCGGCTATCATGCGGATCATCTATATATTATACATCGAAAGGCTTGATTTGTAAAGAGTCGATCTTATTTTTTTTCGTGAACCGGGCATATTTACTGCTTGTTTCTTCTCACTATCACCGTAAATTCTTCGCCCCAGTCGTGAGAACGTTCTTTAAGCTCCGCGTCCATGCCGCTTTTTCTCACCAGCTTTACCGCGCCCGAGAGGGTGTTGCGGAGGAGCTTAACATCCTTCATCCTGCCCATGTGCAGCCCGGGCGCCGTTCCGGTCTTTAATATATCCGAAACGAATTTTATGGTGTCGTATTCGCTCATGGAATTTTCGCATATCTGCACCGCCGCTTCTATCTGCGTTTTTTTGTCGCGTATGTGCAGGAGCGCGTGCGCCTGGCGCTCGGTCAGCCCGAAGCTGCGTATGTATTTCCTGACGAGCGGATCGAGCTTCATAAGGTCTATGCGCTCCTTGATGTCGTAAGGCGAGCCGCCTATCTTGCGTGAAAGGTCGTGGCTTGAAAGGCCGCTGCGGCGGACGAGCTTTTTATAGCTTTCCGCTATCTCCAGAAAGGACAGATCCTCGCGCTGCAGGTTTTCAAGCAGCGAGAGAATGGCGCAGTCGGAGCCGTCGGTGTCGAGGATGATGCAGGGGATATCGGTCAGCCCTGCTCCAAACGCCGCGCGGTAGCGGCGTTCGCCGCTTATCAGCTCGTATTCTCCGTCCTCCTCAAGCTCCCGCACCGTTATGGGAGATATAACTCCGTAGCGCTCTATGGAGCGCGTCAGCGAGTCCATCGCCTCGGGATCGAAATATTTGCGCGGCTGCTCGTGATTGGGACGTATGCGGCTCAGCGGTATGTATTTTATTCTGTTATTTAAGCTGTCTGACATTCTTATCACCTGTACTCTGTATTAGTATTCCCCGTAAACGGGAAAGCGGCGAACGCTGTCACCGAATATACGGTATCCGTTCGCCGCCTGCCCTCGGTGGTGGAAGGTGTAAGACAAACTTGGGGGTAACAGGAAGTCCTGTTTGTATCTGTTATACCTGTCTTACAGATATGATTATAGCACGGCCGCCGCGCGATGTAAAGGAAAAAGAACCGACAAAAAAAGACGCGCTTCGCTATTTGCGCGTCTTATAAGCCTTCTCGACAGGGACTGCCGTCGATTTTCCTCCTCTGCGGGGGAATTGTGACGGAGTTTTGCGGATCTTTTTTATGACGGCTATCTTGTGGTCCAGCTCCGTGAACGGTATCTCCGCGCTGTGCACGGTCTCGAGCCGTCCGCCGAGTATCTCTATCGCCCGCGCCGCGTCCTCAAGCTCCGCCTCTGCAAGAGGCCCCTTGAGAGCAAGGAAGTATCCGCCGGGCTTCACGAACGGCAGACACCATTCCGCGAGCGTCCGCATGTTTGCGACCGCGCGTGATACGACGGCGTCGAAGCGTTCGCGGTACTTAGGATCGTTTCCCGCGTCCTCCGCGCGGGCATGGACGAAGCTTATCCCGTCAGATATCCCCATTGCCTCCGCCGCGTCGCGCATGAACGTTACGCGCTTGCCGAGCGAGTCGAGCAGCGTCAGCTCCGTTTCCGGAGCGGCGCATTTTAAGACCAGTCCCGGAAAGCCCGCGCCGGAGCCTACGTCGATGACGCGCCCCTTTATAAGCCCGAGGGGCAGGGGAGTGAGGCTGTCCAGAAAATGCTTTGATATCACCTCGTCCGGCTCGGTTATCCTTGTGAGGTTTACCGAACGGTTTCGTTCCGTAAGTATATCGTAATAGCGGCGCAGCGCGTCCGCCTGTGCGGCGGAGAGCGAAACTCCGAGCATTGCCGCGCCTTGTATCAGCTTTTCACGCATGTTCTTCATACCTCCCCGATCTCAATACCGAAAAGGCGTTTTCCGTTCTCAAAGGTCACAGCTTCCAGCTCATCCGCCCCAACGCCGCGTATTTGGGAAAGCGTATCGAGCACGTGCGGCAGATACAGCGATGAATTGCGCTTGCCGCGGTGCGGAACGGGCGCAAGATACGGCGAATCCGTCTCTATAAGCAGCCTGTCCGACGGCACAGCCTTTGCCGCCTCGCGCAGCTTAACGGCGTTTTTGAAGGTCAGAGAGCCGCCGAACGCGATGTACATGCCGAGCTTTTCGGTTATCTCGCGAACCATCTCCGCGCTGCCAGAGTAGCAGTGGAAAACGCCGCCGAACTCCCAGACCCTGTGCTCTGCAAGGATGCGCAGCGTGTCGCCGTGCGCTTCGCGGTCGTGGATGATGACCGGCAGTCCCAGTTCCCGCGCAAGCTCGAGCTGCTCGCCGAAGATCCGCTGCTGCGCGGACTTCGTTTCGGTCGTCCAGTAGTAGTCCAGACCGATCTCGCCTATGGCCTTTATTTTGGGGTGTGCGCAGGAGCGCCTGAGCTTGCCGATATAGTCCGATCCCGCGCCGGCGGCGTCCTCAGGATGAACGCCTACAGCTCCGTACATGAACGGATACTTTTCGCAAAGCTCTATTATATCCGCTATCTCACCGGTGTTCGAGCACGCGTTCATTATGAGTCCTATCCCGTTTTCGGGCATGGAGGCGAGAAGGGCGCTCCGGTCGGGATCGAACTTTGCGTCGTTGTAATGTGCATGAGTGTCAAAAATCATCGTAGATCCTCTTTTCGGTTATTATCATATCCATTGCCGCATCGTGCGGCAGCATCGGAACGGAGCCGAGCAGCTGGAAATCGTGGCATATGCCGATCTTTACGCCGCGGAACACGGACAGAAACCTGTCGTAATACCCCGCGCCGAAGCCCAGTCTTCCGCCGTTTCGACCGAACGCCAGACCCGGGATAAGCGCCGCGTCTATCTCGTCCGGCGATACCGGCACGGCCGTGCGCGGCTCGCATATCCCGTACGCGCCTTTTACGAGCTCGGTCTCGGAGGTTATCAGCGACGGTATTATAGTATACGTGTCCGTGTCGCTGACGGGTATGACCGCGCGTTTCGTTTCAAGCACGCGCGAAAGGATACCGTCCGTTTCCGGCTCGTTGAACGACGACATATACAGCATGACCGTACGTGCTCTCTTAAACACCTCGGTCGTGAAAAGCAGCTCTGCTATGGCGCGGCTGTTTTCGGCAAGGCGGACGGGCGTCAGCGAACGCCGCTCCGCCTTCATGCTGCGGCGCAGCTCGTCCTTAGTCATCATACTGCATGTCTGCGCGCAGCGCCTGCGCCGCGTCCGCGCCCTTGAGTGCGGAAACGATCGCGAAGCCGAACTCCGCCGCCGCGCCCGGGCCGCGTCCCGTTATGATACGTCCGTCGGCAACGCATTTTTCACCTGTTATTTCCGCGCCGTAGCAGTACTTTTCAAAGCCGGGGAAGCATGTCGCGCGCTTGCCCGAAAGCAGCTGCTTTTTGCCGAGTATGGACGGCGCGGCGCATATTGCCGCGATATATCCGCCGCGTACGAGCGCTTCGTTTATGAGCGCGTGAACGCCGTTTGAAGCGTCGAGGTGCAGGTGTCCCATGCCTCCGGGCAGGACGAGCATCTCCATGCCGTCCGCGTCCGCATCCTCCAGCATGATATCCGCCTCGACGTTTATGCCGTGCGCACCACTGACCATTCTGCCGTCCATGACAGATACCGTCTTTACCTCGATACCGGCGCGGCGCATGATGTCCACGGGCTCTATTGCCTCTGTTTCTTCAAAATCGTCTGCAAGCAATACATATACCATAATTATCTGTTCCTTTCCGTTTCTTTATTATACTATATTATTTTACCATACACTGACCCGTTTGGCAACGGTCTCGTGAGAAAAAAAGCAGCGTCCGGAAAAACGGGCGGAGCGCCGCGGCTCTACGCGTGTTCTTCCTTATACCGCTCTCCCCATGCGCTCATGGAATCGAGCACCGGTTTGAGGCTCAGGCCTGTTTCGGTGAGCGTATATTCCACGCGCGGCGGAACCTCGGGGTAGACCCTGCGAGTGAGCAGTCCGCACTCCTCCATCGAGCGCAGGTCTGCGGTCAGCACCTTTTGAGATATGCCGCCCAGCGAGCGCTTAAGCTCGCCGAAGCGCATCGTGCCGTTGAGCAGGTCGCGTATTATAAGCACCTTCCAGCGGTCGGATATGAGCATGAGCGTAGTCTCGACCGGACATGCGGGAAGTTCCTTTTTCATAGGTATGTACCTCCGTTTATTGTTCATCTGTTTTTATTCTAACATAAAACCTGAAAAAGTGCAACCGTAATATCGGTCCGGCTCATGAAACAGTCAAAAAAATTGCGCGGCTATGCGCTTTTTGCCCGGGTTTCTTTATTGCGGAACAAAAAAATAAATTTTTTTGAAAAAAAGTATTGACAAATAAGGCAGGACGTGCTATAATAGAAAAGTAGTTTGGCTCGTTGGTCAAGCGGTCAAGACTCCGGCCTCTCACGCCGGCAACGCGGGTTCGATTCCCGCACGAGTCACCAGCATTGAGGATATACGAACACTTTTCCGTGTCCGTATATCCTTTTTTTATTCTTTCATGTGTTCCGGGCATAGATAATAATTCGTAAGAAGTATTTGACACGGTGTCAAAATAGTGGTACAATATATACAAGGGCAATGTATGCCTTAATGACGGACGGCTTTGCGGCCGTGATAAAGGGAGGAATATTATTATGTTAGGAAATTTTGTTTACAGCAATCCGACAAGGCTCTGCTTCGGCGAGGGCTCGCTTGACCGCCTTAAGGGCGAGCTTGAAAATTACGGCGGCAGGGTAATGCTGGTCTACGGCGGCGGTTCCATAAAGAAAAACGGGATATACGATAAGGTCACCGCGATACTCAAGGACTGCGGCAAGACGGTTTTTGAGGACGCGGGCGTTATGCCAAACCCGACGGTCGAAAAGCTTTACGAGGGGTGCAGGATCGCAAGGGAAAACGAAGTGGATCTTATACTGGCTGTAGGCGGCGGCTCGGTATGCGACTATTCAAAGGCGGTCTCTGTTTCGGCATACTGCGAAGAGGATCCGTGGGACAAATATTATCTGCGGATGGAGGAGCCGGACAACAAGATCATTCCGGTCGGCTGCGTACTCACCATGGTGGGCACGGGCTCGGAGATGAACGGCGGCTCGGTCATAACCAACCATGAAACGAAGCTCAAAATAGGACACGTGTTCGGCGACAATGTGTTCCCGAAATTTTCGATACTCGATCCGACGTTCACCTATACTCTGCCCAAATACCAGATGACGGCGGGATTTTTCGATATCATGAACCATATAACGGAGCAGTATTTCTCGGATACGGACGATTCGACGTCCGATTATGTAATGGAGGGGCTTATGCGTTCGCTCATCCACAGCTCGAGGATAGCAGTAAAGGAGCCGGAAAATTACGAGGCGCGCAGCAATATCATGTGGACTGCCACATGGGCGCTGAACACCTTCGTGGCTATGGGAAAGACCACGGACTGGATGGTGCATATGATCGGTCATGCGGTCGGCGCGTACACCAACGCAACGCACGGGATGGCGCTGGCGGCGGTCGCGCTCCCGTATTACAGAAAGATATGTCCTTACGGACTGGAAAAATTCAAAAGGTTTGCGGTGAACGTATGGGACGTGCGTCCCGAGGGCAGGACCGACGAGGAGATCGCGGCGGCCGGACTTTCCGCTATGGAGGACTGGATGAAGGAGATAGGCCTTGTTATGAAAATATCCGAGCTGGGAGCGACGGAGGATATGATAGAGGGCATTGCCGACGCGACCTTCATAAACAGCGGCGGCTATAAGGAGCTGACCCGCGATGAGGTAATAGATATCCTTAAAGAGAGTATGTGAAATATGCCTCTGCACGGAACGCATTAATGCGTTCCGTCAGGTCATTCCGAATGCCGGGTAAAAAAACGGAAGGGATAGATCCCTTCCCGGCAACCCCCAAAATGATAGGGTTCCAGCCTTAAATTTATTAAAAGATTATCCAATAACCGCTTATATCCGAATATCGGGGGCGGTTATTTTTTTATGTTCCTGAATTTTACCTCCGTTCTCAAAATATTTTTAATTATTTTCGTGCAAAGTGTTGACATTTTCGTGCAAATTGCATATAATATAGTTATAAACTATGAAAGGAGATGTTTTTATGACCAACACAACAAATATCAGTATCCGTATGGATACCGATATAAAGGCTAAAGCCGATGCGTTGTTCGGTGAATTGGGTATGAATTTAACAACTGCCTTCAATATTTTTGTTCGTCAGTCGCTACGTGAAGGAAAAATCCCTTTTGAGATCTCGCTTAATCAGCCAAACCGCGAAACTATTGCAGCGATGATGGAGGCAGAAAGGATCGCAGCGGACTCGTCCGTAAAAGGTTATACCGATATGAACGAAATGTTTGCAGACCTTATGGGCGATAACTGCACAAAAAAAGGGAAAGGATAAATCCCTTCCCTGCGAGGCAAGATGGGTGCGGAGACGTAGGGAACGCATTAATGCGTTCCGCCTAAATAATATCCTTGAGGCGCAGTATGCGTTCCACTGCCGCGTCAAGCGTGCTTTCCGGAACGGTGCCGTCGTATACGGCGGTCAGCACCTCGTTATACGCTTCCTCAAAATCGGTCACTATTATCATGTCGTTTCCGGCAAGCACCGCCTTTAGATACGGCGTTTGGTATTCCGCCATCGCCTCCATAGACATATCGTCGGTCATTATAACGCCGTCAAAATCCAGCTCGCCGCGCAGCAGCTCGTGAACGGGCGCGGAGATGGACGCCGGCTGAGACGGGTCTATATCGGTCACTATATTGTGTGCCACGAGCACCGCGTCCGCGCCCGCTTCGATACCGGCGCGAAACGGTATGAAGTCGCAGTTTCTGAACGAATCGAGCGGACGCTCGTCAATTGCTATGCCGGTGTGCGTGTCCACGTTGCTGCCGTAGCCCGGGAAATGCTTCAGGCATGAGGTCATGCCGTTTTCATGCATCGCGGTCACTGCCGCCGATACGTATTCCGCGGTGGTCTCAGCGTCCCGGCCGAGAGAGCGGTCGAATATAAAATCGTCCGGGTCGGTGGATACGTCCGCGACCGGAGCGAGGTTCATCGTGATACCGAGCGAGCGCAGCAGCTGCGACTTTTCGGCGGCGTTTTCCGCGAGCGCGTCAATGCCGCCCATATCGTAATAATACTGCGGGCTTTGATATTTTTCCGGGGCAAGAGCCGGGTTGGAGCTTACGCGCACGACCGTGCCGCCCTCCTCATCGACCGAGATGACAGGCTCGATCTCACACGCGGACTTGTAGCCCTCTATCTTGTCTGTGACCTCCTGCTTTGATAGGTCTTGGAAATCCACGCCGAACATAACTATGCCGCCGGGCTGCTTTTCAAGTATAGGCTCCATGTTTTCGGAATTGCACCTGACCATGAAAAGCTGTCCTACCTTTTCTTCAATGCTCATCGTTTCGATAAGTCCGGGCGCGGGCGATGCGTCCGCCGAAGCCGCGGCGGTCTCCGCAGCCGGAGCCTGAGTTTCCGCCTCGGGAGAGTTCGTGTCAGAGCCGCACGAAGCCGTAAAGAGCGCCGCCGAAGCCGCGAGCGCAAGTACTGCCGTTATCTTTTTCATCATCATATTCCCTCCGTTGCCCCGTCTCGTTCAGGCGGGGATCTTTAAATTTAACGTCCGCAGGATCAAGCTGTATCATGCGTCCGTCCGATATGTATATTTTACAATATATATGCTGTGTTGTCAATAAAAATCTGCCGTGCCGCTCAGGTCGTTTTTTTACTGCCGCTCCGTACAATTTATTTCTAAATATATCTCTAATATGTTTGACTTTAATTGGTTTTTGTGGTAGAATGGATATACAGACGGTAAACAAAAAAATTCAAGTCGGAGGCGGTGGACAAGATGGAGCTTGCTAGGGAACGGTGGACAAAAGAGGATCATGCCGCGTTCAGGGAGTACCTGTACTCGGCTGCGGACGATAAATACAGGGATTTTCATTCTAAGCTCGTGCCGGGGATGCGCGATGAGATAATAGGCGTGCGCATGCCGGTTTTGCGAAAAATGGCAAAGGAGATAGCAAAGGGCGACGCTGAGGGCTTCTTAAGCTGCGCGCAGGGCGGTACGAGCGAGGAGAGGATAATAGAAGGGCTGGTGCTCGCGTCGAAAAAATGCGGGTATGACGAGCTGCTGGGCGATATACGCCGTTTTGCGGACAGGATAAACAGCTGGGCGGTCAACGATACGGTGAGCTTCGGAGGGATAAAAAAGTACCGACGCGAGCTTGCCGCCGATATAGACAGCCTGACAGGGAGCGCAGACCCGTGGCACGTTCGTTTCGGGCTGAAGATACTTATGGACTTTTACCTGGACGACGAATATATAGATCTCGCGCTCGGGCAGACGGCTTCGGTGAAGTCGTATAATTACTACGTATGCATGATGCAGGGCTGGCTGCTGGCGACTGCCGCCGTCAATTACGGCGAAAGGGTGTTCGCGCTGCTTGAGAGCGGCGCGGTGAGCGGAGACGTTATAAGGATAACGGCGGGCAAGATGCGCGACTCGTACAGGATAAGCGCCGGGGACAAGGCGCGGGTGCGGGAGCTGAAAAACAGAATGGTGAAAAGCGGCGGACATGGCGGACGATAAAAAAGGGGGAGAGGAACGATGCCGAGGAGCAGCAAACAAAAGCTGAAGCTTTATTATGTTATAGAGATACTGAAGAAGTACACGGACGAGGCGCATACGATAACGATAGCCGGGGTGATAGAAAGGCTTGCGGAGCTGGGCATAAAGGCGGAGCGCAAAAGCATATACCGCGACTTTGAAGCGATGGAGGAGCTGGGCTACGAGATAATACAGCTGCACAACAAGCAGTTCAGCTATTACCTGGCTAACCGTGAGTTTGAAACAGCGGAGCTGAGGATGCTCGTGGACGCGGTGCAGTCCTCGCGGTTCATAACCAAGAAAAAATCGAACGAGCTTATCAGAAAGCTGGAGGGGCTGACGACCGTGTACAACGCGCAGGTGCTTGACAGCCAGGTGTTCGTGACGAACAGGATAAAGGCGTCCAACGAGAGCATATACTACAATGTGGACAGGATACACTCGGCGATACAGGAAAATTCAAAGATATCGTTTACATATTTCGATTGGGACGTGAACAAGCGCAAGGTGTTCCGCCGCGACGGCGAACGGTATAACGTAAGCCCGTGGATGCTGATATGGGACAATGAAAATTATTATCTCATAGCCTACGAATCGGAAACAAAGCAGATAAAGCATTACCGCGTGGACAGGATGATGTCGATAGAGATAACGGAGGCAAGGCGCGAGGGACGCAGGGCGTTCAGCGATGTGGACGTTGCGGAGTATTCAAAGAAGTTTTTCGGCATGTACAACGGCGATATAGTGTCCGTGGAGCTGAGCTGCGCGCGGGAGATGACCAACGCGGTGGTGGACAAGTTCGGGGCGGATGTGAAGATGGAGCCCGCGCCGGACGGGGAGAGCTTCCGAGTCAGGGCGGAGGTGGCGGTCAGCCCTGTTTTCCTTTCGTGGGTGTTCATGTTCGGGGGACAGATAAAAATAATCTCGCCGGAGAGCGTGGCTGAGGAGCTTAAGGCTATGGCGAAGAATTTTACGGAGGACGGAGCATAATTGTGAGAAAGCTGTTTGCGGAAAAAATTACGGCGGCGCCTGACAAGGCGGAGGTGCTCAAAAGCATGGGCTGTGAAAGCGGGCCTCTTTACGACAGCGTATCAAAGGAATTTGATACGCTTTTTGAGCGTATAAGGGACGCGCTGGATATACGCCGGAGCATATGCGCAGAGGACGGGCGCATATATGTGACGATAAGCGCGGGAGAGAGGATAAGCGCTCTTTCGGACGAATTGTTCGCAAGGGGCGAGGGCGTCGGCGGACTGATCGTCAATACCGCTGCCGACTGCGCCATGTTCCGCGCGGACGAGCTCACGGCGGAGCGGATAAAATACATATGCGCCGGGCTGGGGCGAGGCGTTGGCAGGCGGCTGGAAGCGCCGGCGGACATGCCGCTTTCGGAGCAGGCGGCGGTGCTTAAAAAAGCGCCCGTGGAGGGGGTCTCTCTCACGGAGGGCTTCATGCTGTCGCCTGTAAAGAGCATGTGCTATATCCTCGAGCTGACAGATGACGCGGAGGTGTTTAAGGCTCAGCACGACTGCTCAAAATGCCCGAACAGGAGCTGTCCGCGCCGTACGGCTCCGTTTAAGGGACGCTTTGAGATAATATCCGATTTTGAGTACAGCGCGGAAAGGGCGTCGGGTGTGTGCATAGACATAGGCACCACGACTGTAGCGGCCGTCAGGCTGGAGAACGGACGCATCGCGGCGGCGCATTCGGAGATAAACCGTCAGCGCAGGTTCGGAGCGGATGTGCTCTCAAGGATAGAGGCGGCGGGCCGCGGACGCGGCGGCGAGCTGCGCTCGGTCATGGAATACCAGCTTGCCGGCTGCATAAGGGCGGTCGGCGGCGGGGGGGAAAGGACGGTAGCCGCGGGAAACACCGCGATGGTGAGCCTGCTCATGGGCTATGATACGAGCGGGCTCGGAACGTATCCCTTCCTCGCGCAGAGCCTTGAGAGGTGCTCATGCGGAGGCGCGGAGCTCGTCGGCGGTATATCGGCGTTCGTTGGCGGCGATATCGTAAGCGGTCTTTACATGTGCGGCTTTGACAGGAGCAGCGACGTGTGCCTGTTCGTCGATCTCGGAACGAACGGTGAAATGGCTATAGGGAACAAGGACGCGATACTTTGCACCTCCGCCGCGGCCGGTCCGGCATTCGAGGGCGGACGGCTCTCCTGCGGCACAGGCTCGGTAGAGGGCGCTGTGTGCGCCGTTGAAGCGGCGGCGGGCGGCGGACTGCGGACGGAGACGATAGGCGGGAAGAAGCCGTGCGGGATCTGCGGAACGGGCGTTGTAGAGCTTACGGCGGAGCTTTTGAAAAACGGATGTATCGACAGCACGGGCCGAATGGCGGACGGTCTTTCGGGCGAATTCAGGCTGACGGACGGCGTGCGCTTCACGCAGAAGGATGTGCGCGAGATACAGACCGCCAAAAGCGCAATACGCGCCGGGATAGAGATACTCATAGCCGAGTCGGGCGTTTGCGAGAGGGATATAAAAACGGTCTATATCGCCGGGGGGTTCGGAAAACGGCTGAACATAGAAAAGGCGTGCGCGATAGGGCTGCTTCCGCAGCGGTTTGCGGGCAGGTACAGGGCGGTCGGGAACAGCTCGCTCGGCGGCTGCGTAAAGATACTCGACAGCCGGGACGGCTTTGAGCGCACGGAATATATAAGAGGGACAGCAAAGGACTTTTCGCTTGCGGAAAATGAAAAATTTGCCGATATGTACATAAAATACATGGAGTTTTCAGACCACTGAGCCTTTCGGATAAGCTCGGAAGTTTCCGCGTATTATTTTCTGCAAACGGCATAAGTTAATATTGACTTGCCGCGTCTAATGTGATATAATTTTAGTATAGTTTTAAACGGGCGGGACTGCCCGTGATATCAAAGGACGCATAAGTTCTGCGGAAAGGAAGCGAAGGGTCTTATGACTGAATATTTTGACGTTACCGGCATGTCGTGCGCGGCGTGCAGCGCGCATGTTGAAAAGAGCGTGCGCGCGGTGGACGGAGTGCGCGAAGCGTCGGTAAATCTGCTCCAAAATTCCATGAAGGTGGATTTTGACGAGACTAAGACGGATACGGGCGCGATAATCGCCGCTGTCAAAAGCGGCGGCTACGGAGCGAGCGTTAAGGGCGCGGCAAAGACGGAGGCAAAGCCGGAGGACGGCGGGCGCAGGAGCATGAAGCTGCGCATCATCGTGTCGGCGGCGTTTCTGATACCGCTCATGTATATATCTATGGGACACATGTTCGGGCTGCCGTTCCTCTCTGTTTTTGACAGGACGGAGAACGCGGCGGCGTTTGCCTTTACTCAGTTCCTGCTCACTCTGCCTATCATAGGCGTTAATATAAAGTATTTCACAAACGGGTTCCGGTCGCTTTTCCGGGGCGCGCCGAACATGGATTCGCTTATCGCGATCGGTTCCGCCGCCTCGGAAATATACGGTATCGCCGCGATATATATAATAGCGCACGCCCTGGGCACGGGCGATCATGAGCTTGTTCACGATATGATGATGAATCTGTATTTTGAGTCGGCCGCCATGATACTCACCCTTATAACGCTCGGGAAATATCTTGAAACGAGAGCGAAGGGGAAAACGTCCGACGCGATAGAAAAGCTCGTAAGGCTCATGCCCGACACTGCCACGGTGCTGCGCGGCGGCGTAGAGACGGAGGTAAAGACGGACGAGATACGCCCGGGAGAGACCGTTATAGTCAAGGCCGGCTCGGCCATACCACTGGACGGGATCGTGACCGAAGGCAGAGCGGCTGTTGACGAAAGCGCGATAACGGGCGAGAGCATACCCGCAGAGAAGTCGGCGGGCGACAGCGTTACGGGCGCTACGGTGTCTAAGAGCGGGTATATGAAGATAGAGGTGACGCGCACCGGCAGCGATACGACGCTTGCGAAGATAATAAGCCTCGTTGAGGAGGCTTCATCGAGCAAGGCGCCGATAGCGCGGCTGGCGGACAAAATAGCCGGGGTGTTCGTGCCGATAGTTATAGGCATAGCCGCAGCAGCGTTCATAGTGTGGATGATAGCGGGAGCGCAGTTCAGCTTCGCGCTGAACATGGCTATATCCGTGCTCGTTATATCGTGTCCCTGCGCGCTCGGTCTGGCTACGCCCACCGCTATAATGGTGGGAACGGGGCGCGGCGCCAATTACGGGATACTCGTAAAATCGGCGGAGGCGCTTGAGACGCTGCACAATGTCGATACGGCAGTGTTCGACAAGACCGGTACCATAACCGCCGGGAAGCCCGTGGTCACGGATATAATACCGAACGGGGTATCTGAAACTGAGCTGCTTACCTATGCCGGCGCGATAGAGGCGAAGTCGGAGCACCCGCTTTCAATAGCCATATCCGAGCGGTGCGGGGGCATGAGCCTGCCCGAGGCGGAGGACTTCGTGCAGCTTGAGGGACGCGGACTGAGGTGCACGGCAGACGGCGAGGAGATCCTTGCCGGAAACGCGGAGCTTATGCGGGACAGCGGGATAAGCTTTTCGGAGAGCGGCGCTCTTTCAGCTGAGGGCAAGACCCAGCTGTATTTTGCGCGCGGCGGCAGGTTCATAGGGACTATAGCCGTTGCCGACGAGATAAAGGAAAACAGCGCCAATGCAATAGAAGAGTTGAAAAGCATGGACATTCGTGCTATAATGATAACGGGCGATAACGAGGTCACGGCAAGAGCTGTTGCGAAGCGCGCCGGGATAGAGGAGGTCATAGCCGGGGTCATGCCTGCGGACAAGGACCGCCATATACGCATGATACAGTCTCAGGGCAGCTGCGCCGCCATGGTCGGCGACGGGATAAACGACGCGCCCGCGCTCATGCGGGCCGACGTAGGCATAGCTATAGGCGCGGGAACGGATATAGCGATAGAATCGGCGGATATAGTGCTTATGCACAACGATATCGCCGACGTTCCGAGAGCCGTAAAGCTCAGCCGCGCGGTCATAAAGAATATAAAGGAAAACCTGTTCTGGGCGTTCTTTTATAACGTATGCGGCATCCCGATAGCGGCGGGGGTACTATTCCCGGCGTTCGGGCTGAAGCTGAATCCGATGATAGGCGCGCTGGCGATGAGCTTTTCTTCCGTGTTTGTCGTTTCAAACGCGCTGCGGCTGCGTATGTTCGACCCGGATAAAAAGCAGCGGCACGGGCGCGGACGCGGCCGAAAAACCGCGCGCCCTGTTGAAAATATTTCAGAGAATATAAATGAAAAGGAGATCAAGACTATGAAGAGAACTATAAGCATCAACGGTATGATGTGCAGCCACTGCACGGGACGCGTGAGCGAGGCGCTGAACGCGATCGACGGAGTGAGCGCGGAGGTAACGCTTGATAACGGCGGCATGGCGGTCGTTGAGGCGGGAACGGGCGTAACGGACGATATGCTGAAAAAAGCGGTAACGGACGCCGGATACGAGGTGACGGGCATTGAATAATGCCCGCGCAGCAGAGGAAAACGGAGAGATGATCGGATAATGAGTATAAAAAGGATCAGACGGACGGCGAGGCGCTCAGCGGCGCTTTCGCTGTTCTTATGCTTAACATTGACGCTCCCGGCATACGCGGAGGTGCTCGGAACGCTCAGCGAGCAGTGGCAGACCGAGATGGGCGGCGGAGCGGTATATAAACATACGGTGTATTATTCCGACTCGGTGGGGAACCAGACCGAGAACTATGTTGAATATACGCCCAACACCGACGCGGTCCCGGTCGTTGTGAACGGTGAAAGCGTTTACGGCAAGCGCACGCTCACCTCGGCCGCGGAGTACATGCAGGCGAACAATCTGCGTCCGCTGATAGGTATAAACGGGGACTTTTTCTCGACAAAGACCGGGATACCGATGGGGTATACGATAATCGACGGAGAGATATATTCAAAGGAAAGCGGGCAGCAGGACGCTATAGGCTTCCGCGCCGACGGCACGGCGTTCATCGACACGCTTGCTATTGATACATCCGTGGAGCACAACGGCGTTACAATCCCGGTGCAGTACATCAACAAATGGCCGCAGGACGGTCTTTCATGGGTATATATGCTCACCGACGACTACGGCGAGACCACAAAGTCGGCGTTCAACGCCCTGTATGTCATATGCACGCCGTCGTCGGGAGAGCTGGCGGTAAATTCGGAGATGACGCTCAGCGTGGACGAGGTGTTCATATATAACGGCGAGATCGCCATACCCGACGGCAAATATGTTTTCGTTCTGGACGTGGACGGCGACCGCAGCTGCTACGACATGCTCGCCGCGCTCGCCGCGGGAGACACGCTGACGCTCAGAAGCTCGACCTACGGCTCGGCGCACGACTGGGCGGAGGCGGAATACGCCGTTTCGTCCATAGGCGGACGGCTCATAAACAACGGGGAGCTGGGCAGCGGCTTTGAAGCAGGAGCCGCGCCGCGCACTGCGGTCGGGATAAAGGCGGACGGGACAGTGGTGTTCTATACGCTCGACGGACGGCAGAACGGCTACAGCTACGGCGCGCAGATACAGACGGCAGCAAGGCGTATGCAGGAGCTGGGCTGCGTTGACGCTATAAATCTCGACGGCGGCGGCTCGACGGCTATCGGGGCGGTGTTCCCCGGCTCGTCCTCGTTTGCGGTGACAAACCGCCCGTCGGACGGGGTGCAGCGCAGCTGCGCAAACTACCTGTTCCTGAGGGATATGCGTCCGCAGACGGGCATACCGTGGTATGTGGAATGGCGCGAATATGAAAACCGTAATTACCTTGCCGGAACGTCGCTTCAGCTTGAAGCCACGTCGGTCTATGACACGGGCAACTATAAGATGGACGGTCTCACGGGCGTGACCTACACCGCCGATAACCGCGAAAGCGCGGCTTCGGAGGTCGATCAGAACGGCTATGTTACGTTCAAGGGTACGGGAACGACCTATATAAACGTGACCGGAGAGAGCTATTCAAAGACGTTTGATTTCGCCGTGTACGAGACGCCGGAGGAGATCCGCGTTTATAACGAGGCTACGGGCGAGGAGATAAACGAGCTGACCGTCAATGAGGGCGGCATGTATAATATAGATCTTGAAGCAGCGGCGTATGTGAACGGCGTGCGGCTGGAGGCGTATCCGAGCCTGTTCAGATGGGAGACCGACGGCGGCGGCATAGCCTCGGCGGACGAGGACGGAGTTGTGTCCGTCCGCGACAACGGCAGCGGCGGCGGAGCGGTCTCGGTAACGGTCGGCGGATATACTAAGGCGATACCCGTAAGGGTGATAGAGCAGGAGAAGTTTGCCGATATGCAGGGGCACTGGGCGCACGACGTTGTAGGCTCGATGGCTGACGCGGGGATAATAAACGGCTTCGAGGAGGACGGCGCGATGGTGTTCAAGCCGGACGAGAATATAACCAGGATACAGTTCTCCGCGGTAATGTGCAAGGCGCTGGGCATAAACACGGCCGATTTTGCGGGGTACAGCCTTGATTATACCGATGCGGCGGATATACAGCCGTGGGCTGTGGAATACGTCCGCGCGATGTCCGCGCTCGGCTATATAACAGGACGAAGCGGTGAAAACGGTCAAAGCTTCGCGCCGGAGGACAGCATAACCCGTGCCGAAGCGTTCACTATCATGGGCAGGGCCGTTGACGGCGGAGCAAACTCCGTTATGAGCTATGCTGACAGCGGAGACATACCGCTGTGGGCGCAGGAGCCGATGGGCAAGCTTTCGGCGCTCGGGATAATCAACGGCTATTCCGACAATACCATAAAGCCGAACGCGCTTCTGACCCGCGCCGAGTCCGCGTCGCTCGTGAGCAAGCTGCTCGCGCTTGACGGAGGTATGTGAGGATAACGAATGGGAGCTGCGGAAAAGCGTACAGACCGCTTTGCGCTTTTCCGGCAGCCCCGGAGGCTGCCGCAAACACGCAGAGCTTTGCCGCAGCCTCGTCTGAAAGGAAGGTGTAAATGGTAAATTCCGTTTTGATAGGACTGCTGATACCGTTTGCCGGAACAGCCCTGGGCGCGGCAATGGTATTTTTACTTAAAAACGATATGAGCGCGAGGCTTGAAAAGCTGCTGCTCGGCTTTGCGGCGGGAGTTATGGTCGCCGCGTCGGTCTGGTCGCTGATAATACCGGGGATAGAGATGTCCGTTGAAAACGGCGGCACGGGCTGGATGAGTGCGGCGGGCGGATTTATAGCGGGTATCGCGTTTCTGTTCATACTGGACAGTCTTGTTCCGCATCTGCATCTTGAAAGCGATACGCCGGAGGGCGTTAAAACGAGCCTCGGCAAGAACGCTATGCTGTTTTTTGCGGTAACGCTGCACAATGTGCCGGAGGGCATGGCGGTCGGCATAGTGTTTGCGGGGATGATGGCGGAGAATGCGTCCATAAGCCTTGCGGCGGCGTTCGCGCTTTCGATAGGCATAGCGATACAGAATTTCCCCGAGGGCGCTATCATTTCCATGCCCATGCGCAGGAACAGCAGATCAAGGCTGAAGCCGTTTCTTTACGGAGCAGCTTCGGGCGCGGTGGAGCCGGCAGCGGCGGCTGTGACGATACTTCTTTCGCGGTTCATGCTGCCGGTGATACCGTTTCTGATGTCGTTCGCGGCGGGAGCGATGTTCTATGTGGTGGTAGAGGAGCTTATCCCGGAATCGCAGGCGGGAAAGCATTCAAATATAGGAACGATAGGCGCAGCGGCGGGATTTGTGATAATGATGATCCTTGACGTGGCGCTGGGATAGATCGGCAGAATAAAAAAATAACACGAGGATATCCCCGGTCTTTTGGGATCGGTTCGGCGTTCCTCGTGTTATTTTTTTTGCTTTCATACCTTCGTACCGTCGTACCGTCGTACCGTTCGGATCATTCGTTTGAGCGGATAAGCCCGTTTGCGCCGGCGCATGCCGACTGAAACTTGTTTTCATCACCGTTCACCGTTTTGTTAAATTCCGACAGACAGTCCTTGGGATCGTTGCCGGGAGCGGTGAGAATGATAAGGTATTCGTTCAGCGACGCATATGTTTGTTCAAATCCGCTTTGAGAATAGTCTTTTCCGTTATAAACGGCTTGCAGCATGGTCTTGCAGGCGGAGACGAGCCGCTGCACGTTTCCGTATTTGCCGGATATCATATCGGCTGTTTCGCAGTCGCTTTCGACAGAACGGCACAGCTCCATTGCGGAGCTAAGAGCCGGTTCACTCATACCTGCGGGATCGGCGATATACGAATGTAAGGTCTGTATATCGGTATATATCGTGTTTTCCAAATGAGACTCCGCAAGACGGAGCTTCCGCAGGGATACGGCTGATACGGCTGTTGAAAGCACGGCGACAATGCAAACTGCGATAAAGAGAGCTTTTTTCATGGCTGTCATCTCCCGATATTAAAAATTTACGCCGAAGGGGCTTATTTGTACAGCTTTATTATACCATATCACAAACGGCTTTGCAAACATTTTCATAGAAATTTCTTGCGGCTGCTGCTTGTGCGCAGTGTACAAAGCCGGACATGCATATTTGTCTAAAGCATACAAAGTTTGAAGGATATCAAAAAAAAGCTTGACAAACAAGTGCTACAGGTGTAGTATATAGATATACTGCAAATGCAGCAGAAAGGAAAATGGATGATGAAGATAAAAAAGATACCGGAAACGGAGCTGGAGATAATGCAGGTCGTCTGGTCAAACCCGACGCCGATAACGACTACGCGGATAAAGCAGATACTTGAGGAGGACAGACCGTGGAGCCAGGGCGCGCTGCAGTCGCTGCTCTCAAGGCTTATAGACCGCGGCTTTCTCAAGGCGGGGATGAAGGGCAAGAACAAGACCTTTGAGCCGCTCGTGTCGGAAAAGGAATACCTTGCGGTAGAAAGCTCGTCGTTTCTTAAAAAGCTCAGAGGCGGCTCGATAACGGAGCTGGTCACGGCTTTGTACGATTCCAAGGCAATAACCGAAAAGGATATAGAGGAGCTGGACGCGTTTATAGGTTCGGTAAAAAAGGATGAGCAAAGATGAGAGAACTGTTTATAAGTGTTTTGGAGCTGACGCTGCCCGTATCCGCGCTTATCGTGCTGCTGCTGGCGCTCTCGCCGGTCATAAAGCGCAGCTATGTTTCAAAGTGGCGTTATTATATGTGGATGTTCGTGACGGTCAGGCTGCTGCTGCCGTTCGGGATAGACTGGGGCGGGGGCGTTAAGGTGACCGTACCGGAGCCGGCGGCTGCCGGAGCTGCCGGGGCTGCTTCCGCTTTGGCGGGCGTAGATATGATAACTCCCGCGGCGGCGCTGTGGCTTGCGGGCGCGGCGGTGTTCGCGGCGTACCAGGCGTTTGAGTACATAAGATTTCGGAAGCTTTCGCGGCGGTGGAGCCGCGATGTGAGGGACGAGGCTGTGCTTGCCTCGTTCGAGAGGGCGAAAGAGGATATAGGGGCAGGGAACGGCATAAGGCTCATGGTATGCAAGGCGGTATCCACGCCGATGATATTCGGCATCGCAAAGCCCGTGCTGCTGCTTCCTCCGTCTGAGCTCGGCGCGGAGGAGCTTGCGGTCATATTCAGACACGAGCTTGTGCATTATAAGCGGCGCGACATATGGTATAAGCTGCTGCTCACAGCCGCGAGAACTCTTTACTGGTTCGATCCGCTGGTGCATTTGATGGCGCGGGCGGCAAACAGGGATATAGAGCTCGCCTGCGACGCGGAGGTGGTCAAGGGCAGGGACGAGGCATACAGAAAGCATTACTGCGAGGCGATACTGAGACTTGTGCATAACGGCAGTCAAAATAAAACGGCGCTCTCCACATGCTTTATCATTTCGAGAAAGAGCATAATGGAGCGGTTTACAAATATTCTCGATATGAAGCTGAAAAAAAACGGCGCGGTCATGTTCATCGCCGTAGGAGCGTCGATAATACTCTCCGGCGGAGCAGTTACCATAGCGGCCGAAAGGACGGGCATAGAGGAGAGCATACGGCAGATAGAGCGGGAGGCCGCCGCTTTGGCGGAGACCGAAGCCCCGGCCGGGACAGCGCCCGCGTCCGCGCCCGCGGCATCGGCGGAAGCTCCGGAAACGGAGGCTTCCGGGACGGAGACAGCGCCGCAGCAGGAAACGCGGAGGACCGAAACGGAGGCTGCGTCTCCGCAGCTGTCGGATAGGGACGGAGAGCGGAGCGCGGCTTATGAGGACGCGTCTGCGCAGCAGAGCTATCCGGACGGCTACGGCTACGGAGCCGCAGACTATGCCGGAAACGGCGTTGATAACGGCGGCAATTCAAGCGCCGCCTATGCCGCAGCCGCTGAAGAGGAGCCGACCGAGCATGAGGGACGGACTGAGCCCGAGGCGCAGCCGGAGCCTGAGGAGAGCGGCGGCGCGTCCGTAGGGGACGTATCCATAGGCAGCGGGCGCAGCGAGGTATACGACAGTCTCGGCGAGCCTGATACGACCTCGCGCGACGGCAGCAGGGAGACGTATTCTCTGGAGGACGGCAGCACGGCGATACTCCATTACGACGGAGACGTTTTGGGAGACGGGTATATAGTGGAATAGGAGACCGCTTTTTGGGAGAAAGGCAAGATCATTAAGGAGGTAATGGGTATGGATAAGAAAATATCGGCAGCTGCTGCTGCGGCGTCGGCGGCGGTGATAATGATGACGGCGGCGGTTTCGCCGCTGTATACATCGGCTAAGGAATGGGTGAGGGTCTCGGAATGGGCTTACAACGAGGTCAGCAATTTCCGCAGCGAGGGGCTTATGCCGCAGAGCTTTGACGATGTGAGCGATTACCGCGCGGCTATAACAAGAGGACGTTTTGCGGAGCTGATATACACGGCTGCGGACAAGGCGGGAGCTATACCCGTCAGCGCAAAGGGCACGGCGGTCTTTTCCGATACGGCGGGAGCCGGCTCGGCGGCCGATTCACTGGCGGCATGCGGAGTGCTGAGCGGCGTTTCCGATGGCGTGTTTGCGCCGGACGGGACGGTTACGCGCGAGGACGCGGCGGTGATGCTCTATAACACGGCTAAGCTCATCGACGGCAGGGTATTTGACTTCGGCTATACTGTTGAGGCTTTTGCCGACGGCGGAGCCATATCGGACTACGCCGCGGAGGCGGTGGAAGCGCTGTGCGCGCTCGGCGTTATAAGCGGTCTTGACGGGAGCGTGTTCGCGCCGAAGTCGGGCATTACAATAGAACAGGCCGTTCTGATGACGTACAGGATGTACAATGAGCTGCCCGTATTCAATTCCGGCGGCAGTCCTGCCGTCAGCGCGGACAGCGGCGAGGTGATCCTGAGGTCGTTCAATAACGGCTATTACGAGAGCAAGCAGGGGAACAGGCTGTTTTTATCCGACGGCGTTGACAGGGTAATGGAGTTTGAGACAGATATATATTCGGATATAATCTGCTGCACGAACAGCACCGCGAATTATGTGTTCGGTCTGCGCTACGATAAGACCACGGACGTGTATGATATCGATACTAAGGCGTTTTTGTTCAATATCCCCTACAGGGTCATGAGCTGCTCGGACAAGTACATATTCGTTACCACAAAGGAAAGCTCGTCATTGTTCGGCGTGTACGGTCTTGACGGAAGCGAGGTGCTGCCCCCGCAGTACACCGTAAACGATCTGCGCGGCAAGGGGTATTACGATATCACAGCCACGCTTACCGAGCTGCCCGACGAGGCGCTTATATCAAGTGTGAAGCTGAATAATGTTTCGGATATAGGCAGGACGGTATGGGTAGGTTCTCCATCCGTTGAGCTGTCATGGTATGAGGACGGTACGGTCTGCGGCGACTGGGAGGAGTCCATAAACGATACGGGCATAAGCGAGAGACAGGAAAACGGCGCGGCAATGCTGACGAACGCAAACGGCTGCACGTATTTTGAAATGACCTGGATGGGCATGAACGAGGAAAAGACGGCGGAGTTCGCCAAAGCCTTTGAGGCGGGCGCATCCACGGATGATATCGCCGGAAACGGCGCGAATTACACGGAGCTGTACCGTGTGGAAATGACGGAGACGGTAAGGCGCATAGGCGATGATTTCGGGGTCGAGGGACTGTTTCGGATAAGCCGGAACGGAAACGTGCTTTTCGACGGCGTTAGGGGATACATATCGTATATGCCGCCGGATAAGGGCTGGTATTCGGGACAGAGAACGGTGCTTACGCTGGAGCTCAGCGCGAACGGCAGGGAGTATACTCTGTCGGCAAATATACGGTTCGGCGGAGAAAATACATCGGCGGACGGGGTCAATGCGAGGATCATCAATAAATCCTCGGACACTGCGGAAATAAGGCTCGGCAGAACAAAGAGCAGTATAGTGGACGGCGAGGCTGTTACGGGTGAAACGGAATATTCGGGTTCAGTATTTTACAACAGGAAATACGGGGTATCAAGGGTGTTCATAAATGCGGGCGACCTTTCCGTATGGACGCCGATCGAAGCCAAGCCGGCGCTCGGTGAAAACACGATAACGGGAGATTTCTATGTGCAGTATATGAGGAGAGGATATCCGATCACGGACGTGTTCAGCGGTACGCTTGCCGGTATAGGCGGAGACGGAGATATAACGCTCAGATCCGACGACGGCAGATATGATATGACATTTGCGCGGAGGACGGAAACGGGAGCTTCCGCCGAGGCGGCGCTCAGAGGAACGCGGGAGGTATCCGAGTTTACAGCGGACGGGGAGCCGTATTTCACAGGCACTCCGGCGGAGCAGGACGAATACGACCTGCAGGAGCATGACGCGCCGGTAAAGAGGATAGTTGTGGACGGCGGCGGCAAGGTCATGTTCGTTGTACCGGCGGAGTGGCAGGAGTATCCGCTCGCAGCGACAAAGGAAGGCGACGGACATGAAAACGCGGGAAGCTGGCAGCAGCTTTGCGAAAAGCTTGCGGCGTATATGGACGCTGACCGTGAGCTGCCGCCCAAGTGGCTGATATGGGACGCATATATAGGAGAGGCGATAGCCGTAGTTCCGCAGGAGTATATATTTGCCGAAAGTACGGAGACTCCGGAAGCGCATACGTTCGTCAAGGCCGGTGATGAAGATGAATAAGCTGAATAAGATATTGTCCGCGGCCGCGCTGGCGTTCGCGCTTTGTGCCGGAACGGCGTATGCGGCGGGAGAAGCGGCTGTCACGGACGTAGAAATGGGAACGCACAGAGAAGAGGTGCACAGGATAATAGGAGAGCCGTGCGCGGTCTCTCCGGACGGAAGCAAGGAAACATATACCCTTGACGGCGGGAACGCCGCGGTGCTCAGGTACTGCGGCGGAAGGCTCTGCTTCGGGTATATAGTTATCCGGCAACGGTAAACAGAGACGAGCGCGGCGGCAAAAAAACAGGGGAAGCGCCAGGGCGCGCCGCATAATGAAGTAATGACATTGTCGCTGAGTGGGGCTGTTTTCAAACGAGCATTTAATACTTGCTCGTTTGAAAACAGCTTTTATTTTTTTGTATAAAAGTTATATACAGAAATAATTTTAAGTATGTTACTTAAAATTAAGTATGAAAAAAAGACAATCCTTTGAGTTGTATCAAATCAGGACGTCTTTTTTACGGTTAATATTAAAAATAGCACACTAATAAACAGCAGATGCATCTGCCATTTATTGAAATAAATTCAAGGATTATATTGATAGTAGATTCATATATTGTCGTTTTATATCCATATTTGTATGTACATATCTGTCAAGAGTAACGGAAGCATTGGCATGTCCGAGTATTTCACTCAATGCTTTTATATCAAAATTTTTTCTTATACATACAGAGGCAAAATTATGCCGAAGATCATGATAACGTATATCTTTTATACCGCATTTAGAAATAAATTCTTTAAAATATTTTCTCAGTTTACTTGGTTCTGTTCCGGATATGGCAATGCTGTTTTTATTCATATGATTTAATTCATCAAGTAATTTGCAAAGAAAATCGGGCAATGGAATTGTTCTTAATGAATTTGATGTTTTTGGAGTTCCTTCAATTATATAAGTTGATCCTTTATTGTTAGATATCCTCTGTATAGTGCGTTTTATATGAATAGTTTTCTTTTCACAGTCGTAATCCTCCCAATGAAGAGCACATACTTCACCTATCCTAATTCCTGTATACATAGAGAGCAGTATCGCCATGTTATTAGAATTAATATCTTGGCTCAGTTTCACGGTCAGCAACTTTGTCTCCTCGTCTGTTAAAATCAGGGGCTCAGCTTTTTCAGGCTTGGGCGAATGTATATTATGAATATTATTAGTAATTCCATACTCATTTTCACAAAAAACAGCAATAGACTTTACAACATACAGAATATCCTGCATGTATTTCTTGGAAATACCGCCTTTTCCATTCAGTTTTCCATTAGACAATTTAAAGTCTATATAACTGTTAAGTAAACTATTATTAAGTTCATTTATCTTTTTGTTTTTAAAATAAGGCAGTATATGTCGTTTAACAAGATATGTATAATTTGACAATGTAGATACCTTTACTCTGAATTTTATATAGACGAGCCACTGTTCTGCTGCATAATCAAACATAACTGTCTTGCTCTGTGGTTTATTACGGGCTTTTAGCATAATAAGTTTGTTTTTTACATCTTTGTATGAATTGCCATAAATCGACACATACCGCTTGTTTCCATTACCTTTGCTTCTACAGGCATATCTTCCCTCCCAACGTCCATCGTTTCTCTTATAGATATTCTTACCTTTTCTTGACATAGCTATTTCTCCTTTTTACCATAATTGTGACGGTTTATATTGTAATATATATATATTAGATTATATCATATTTTAAGCTAAATCAACAAATAAATCTATAAATTGGCTTTGCTTTACAACAAAACGCAAAAAAATAGTGTGTTAATAAAAAAAACAACTTATTATATTGATTTTTTGCTCTGTATATGTTATAATATGTATTATTAAATTAAGTAACATACTTAAAATATGTGGGAGGGATGAGTATGTCAATAAAGTTGTATGAACATAACCAAGAAGCTTATGATGCAGCTATTGATATACTAAAAAAAACAGGAAAAGCGGTAATCATTCACCCAACAGGTACCGGAAAGTCATTTATAGGGTTTAAATATGCAGAACAGAATCCAACTCAAAAAATCTTGTGGCTTACACCAAGTAAATATATTGCTCAGACTCAAGTAGAAAATTTGAAGAAGGAGAGCGGTATTGAGCTTGATAATATTACATTTATGACATATTCAAAGCTGATTATGCTTGACGATGATGAAATGTTGAAATTGAATCCTGATTTTATCATTGCCGATGAGCATCATAGAATGGGTGCAGTGCAGTGGCAGATAGGAGCTAAGAAGTTGTTCGGCATGTATAGGAACGTGCCGAGGTTGGGGTTATCTGCAACAAATATACGTTATCTTGATAATCAGCGTAATATGGCAGAAGAACTTTTTGATGGAAATATTGCTTCGGAAATGACCCTGGGAGAAGCAATAGTAAGAAATATTTTGTTGCCTCCAACATATGTAATATCGGTATACGGTTATCAGCAGGAATTGAAAAAATATGAGGATAGAATAGACAGAATAGTTAATACAGGAATAAGAGATAAAAACAAACGGGAATTGGACAAGCTGCGCCGTACATTGGAGATGGCAGATGGGTTGGATAAAGTATTTGTAAAGCATATAAAGAATAAAAGCGGAAAGTATATTGTGTTCTGCGCCGGGAAAGAGAGTATGGACAGCATTGCAGAACAGGCAGAGAAATGGTTTGAAAAAGTCAATTCTAAGAGACATATATATAAGATAACATGTGATGATCCCGCAGCAAGTAATGATTTTAAAGCCTTTAAGGCAGATGATTCGGAATGCCTAAAACTGATGTTTTGCATAGATATGCTAAATGAGGGTGTTCATGTGGATGATATAGACGGAGTTATATTATTTCGGGCTACAGTATCACCGATAGTGTATAAACAGCAGATAGGAAGAGCATTATCGACAGGGAAAAACAAACATCCGATAATATTTGATGTAGTAAATAATTTTGAAAATTTATATAGTATATCCTCAATTCAGGAGGAAATAAATCTCGCAGTTAGCTATTATTTATCGCATGGTGATGGTGATAAGATCGTTAATGATAAATTTACGGTGATTGATGAAACAAAAGACAGTGCGAAGCTGTTTAGGCAGCTTGAAAAAAGTTTGCTGGCAACATGGGACATATATTTCAGTGAAGCAAAGAAATATTATGATAAATACGGAAATCTGAGGATACCAAAAGGATACGTGACTGAGAGTGGTATAACACTTGGAATGTGGATATCAACTCAGCGAAAAATAAGAAAAGGAAGTATTCCCGGCAATTTGAGCGAAGGACAGATAGCACGACTTGATACCATAGGCATGATATGGGACAACATAAGCGATATACGTTGGGAAAATGGATATGAGCATGCAGCAGCATATTATGAAGAGCATGGTAATCTTGATGTACATAGCCGGTATGTTTGCGAAGATGGTTTCAAGCTGGGCTCATGGATATCCAATAATCGTTCGTGGAAAATCAATAATAGTCATACAGGGGTTTTGAATCACGATCGTATAAACAGATTGGACAATATTGGAATGATTTGGAATAAAAATAATATGCTGTGGGAGAAAAATTATATTGCGGCATTTGAGTATTTCAAAGAGCATGGGGACTTAAATGTTCCTGCTGCATATATCACACCTGAAGGCATTAGACTGGGGCTATGGATAAACAGCCAGAAACAAATTAGAGCCGGAAAAACTAAAGGTACAGCGCTCACAGAAGAGCAAATAGGGCGTTTAGACATGATAGGTATGTTTTGGGAAAACAAGTATGAGATGCAGTGGAATAGAGCATATGCTGCGGCTTATGAGTATTATAAAAAATACGGAACACTTGATATTCCTGCTGCGTATAAAACTGAAACGGGCATTGCACTTGGAAAATGGATAAGACGTCAGAGGACAAATAAAAAACTTAATGATCAACAAAAACATATGCTTGATAAAATAGGCATGATATGGAGGATTGAAGATCCATGGGAAATTCGGTATAAACTGGCTAAGGAGTATTATGATGAACATGGCAATATAGATTTACCTCAGAAATATGTGGTAAACAATGTATGGCTTGGCAAATGGCTGTATATGCAGCGCAAGAATAAAAACCATCTTACATTGAAGCAGATACAAAAGCTCAATGATATAGGGATCAAATGAGATATAAAAACAAGATATGCTGTACTTGCATATTGAAAAAGGGGGGATTTAACGATGGAACAAATAATTGCTGAGAAACAGCGATACGCAGATACGAAATTGAAAGAAAAGCCAATATATGAACTTACAAAGCGTGTTTTTGATTTTATAAGCTCACTCTTGGTAAGTATTATTATTTCTATCCCTTGCTTGATCATAGCGGTAATAATAATAATAGTTGATCCGGGAAATCCATTTTATGTACAAGAGAGGATGGGACGAAACGGAAAGACTATAAAAATGGTCAAATTTAGAAGCATGATAAAAAATGCGGGTGATTTAGAGGATATGCTTACTCCTGAGCAGTACGAGCAATATTTAAAAGAATATAAATTGGACAACGATCCAAGATTGCTGCCTCGCGGTGTAGGAAAGATGATAAGAAAACTGAGTATTGACGAATTACCGCAGATTTTTTTTAATATATGTCTTGGCGGGAGTATGTCAGTTGTCGGACCAAGACCTATTGTACATAGTGAGTTATTAGATAAATATACGCTGGAACAGCAAAAATTGCTTTTGAGCGTGAAACCGGGACTTACAGGTTATTGGCAAGCATACGCAAGGAACAATGCCAGTTATGAGAGCGGTAGACGTCAGAAAATGGAACTGTATTATATTGAGAATAGATCTGTATGTTTTGATATAAGAATACTATTTCAATCTGTTATCTCTGTCTTGAAAAGAACAGGCGCCCAATGATCAAATTATATCTGGAGGAATTGTTTGTATGAAAGGTATTGTTTTAGCTGGAGGGAAAGGTACAAGATTGTATCCTAATACTATTGTTGTATCAAAGCAGTTACTGCCTATTTATGATAAGCCATTGATTTATTATCCTATATCTGTTTTATTGCTTGCAGGAATACGTGAGATACTTATTATTTCCACTCCTCATGATATTGATAATTATAAGGAGCTGCTGGGTGACGGATCAAAAATTGGAGTCAAGTTTGAATATGTTGTTCAGCAGGAACCCAGAGGGTTGGCGGACGCTTTTATTTTAGGTGAAAATTTTATAAAAAATGATAGTGTTTGTCTTGTGCTGGGTGACAACGTATTTTATGGACAAGCATTTTCAAAACTGCTTCACAGCGCAATAGAGACTGCGGAGAAATACGGAGCAAATATATTTGGATTAATGGTAAAAGATCCGCGGGAATTCGGTGTTGTAGAGTTTAATGATGAAGGAAGAGTCATATCAATAGAGGAAAAACCGGAGAATCCTAAGTCAAGTTATGCGGTGCCAGGATTGTACTTTTATGATAATAGTGTTGTTGAGATTGCCAAGAATGTTAAACCGTCAGAAAGAGGAGAGATAGAGATCACTGCTGTTAATAATGAATACCTTCAACAGGGAAAACTTATGGTAACGCTTATGGGCAGAGGTATGGCATGGCTCGATACAGGATCGCCGAAAGGTATGTATAAAGCAAGTGGATTTGTAAAAACAGTTCAAGAAATGCAGGGATTTTATATTTCGTGTATAGAAGAAATTGCCTGGCGTAAGGGTTTTATAAGCAGCGCACAGCTTAGGAAAATAGGAGAGGATCTTAAAATAACAGAGTATGGACAGTATTTGTTATCGTTGACGGAGGATCGGAAATGAAGAAAACAATAATAGTTACCGGAGGCGCTGGATTTATAGGCAGCAACTTTATATTTCATATGCTCAGTACATATTCGGAATATAGGATAATATGCTTGGATAAGCTTACATATGCGGGAAATCTTTCAACATTGCAGTCAGTAATGGATGATCCAAGATTTCGTTTTGTTAAGGCAGATATTTGTGACAGAGCTGCGGTATACAAACTTTTTGAAGAAGAGAGTCCGGATATGATTGTGAATTTCGCTGCAGAGAGTCATGTTGACCGTTCCATAGAGGCTCCGGATGTATTTCTGCAGACTAATATTATGGGGACGGCAACATTGATGGATGCGTGTCGTAAATATGGGATAGAAAGGTATCATCAAGTATCGACTGATGAAGTATATGGTGATCTTCCTCTTGACAGACCCGATATATTATTTACAGAGGATACTCCGATCCATACCTCAAGCCCATATTCATCATCAAAGGCTGCAGCTGATTTGCTGGTGTTTGCATATCACAGAACATACGGTATTCCGGTGACAGTATCTCGATGCTCAAATAATTACGGTCCATATCATTTTCCGGAAAAACTTATACCGCTTACTATAGCAAATGCTTTGACAGATAAGGAACTTCCGGTATACGGAGACGGATTAAATATTCGTGACTGGCTGTATGTCGAGGATCATTGTAAGGCTATTGATATGATCATACATAACGGAAGAGTAGGAGAAGTCTATAATATTGGAGGTCATAACGAAAAGACGAATATCTATATCGTAAAGAAGATTTTAGATATTATTGGGAAGCCGGAAAGTCTTATTAAGTATGTGACAGACCGAAAGGGACATGATCTTAGGTATGCGATAGATCCGACCAAAATACATAATGAGCTTGGCTGGTTGCCGGAAACGATGTTTGATGACGGAATCGAAAAGACGGTACAGTGGTATTTAGATAATAAAGAATGGTGGGAAAATATTATCAATGGAGAGTATCGGGATTATTATAAAAAAATGTATGGAGACAGATGAGGTGTGAAAGATGGGACAAATAAAAGTAATAAAATGTCCGATTGAGGGACTTTATATCATAGAGCCGACCATACATAGAGATGGCAGAGGATATTTTGTGGAAACATATAATTGCAAAGATATGCGTGAAGCAGGGCTGGACATGGTATTTGTTCAGGATAATCAAAGTATGTCTACAAAGGGTGTTTTGAGAGGTATGCATTTTCAAAAGAAATATCCTCAGGGTAAGCTGGTCAGAGTTATAAAAGGCAGAGTTTTTGATGTTGCGGTTGATTTGCGTACGAAAAGTAAAACATATGGTAAATGGTATGGGATTGAGCTTTCGGAAGAAAATAAAAAGCAATTTTATATATCTGAAGGATTTGCGCACGGTTATTTGGTACTTAGCGATGTTGCCGAGTTCTGCTATAAGGTAACGGATTTCTGGCATCCCGGAGATGAAGGCGGATTGGCTTGGAATGATCCTCAGATCGGTATAGAGTGGCCTGAGTTACAGGGGGAATATTGTAACTCGGCGTCCGCAGAGGGTTTTTGTTTGACCGATGGTACTCCGATCGTTATGAGTGAGAAGGATCAAAAATGGTTGAGATTAAGTGAGACCTTTTCTTTCAAACAATAATATGGAAATAAGGAATGCTAAAATGAGCATGAAATATAAAGGAAAAAAACTACTTTTAATTGCTCCTCTGTTTTTTGGATACTATAAGGAAATTATAAAAGAAGCTGAAATAATGGGTATGAACGCGGATTATATATGTGATGCTCCAAGCAACAGCAATATGTCAAAAGCTATCGGAAGAATAAATAAAAAGCTTATAAATGGGGCAGCGAAAAGATATTTTAAGCAGAAGGTTTATCCTATAATTAAAAATACTAAGTATGATTATATTGTATTGATCGCAGGCATGACTTTTGCATTTACTCCTGAGATGATAAAAAAAATAAAAGAAAGACAAGCTGGGGCTAGATTCATTATTTATCAGTGGGATTCAGAACAAAACATTCAATATGTTACAAAGATACACAAATACTTTGATAGGATATATTCATTTGACAGATTTGATAGTGAACGAAATCCTATATATATTTTTCTGCCGTTGTTTTATACCAGGTTGTATGAGAAAATCGCTGATGAAACTGCATACGGAAGAACAGAATATAATTGTCTTTATATAGGAACTGCGCATCCACAGAAGTTTAAAGCTATCAATGATATGGCAGAAGCTGTGAAAGAGGAAATGCCCAGTCAGTTTTTGTATCATTATATGCCTTCAAAACTTAAATATTATTATCATAAATTCACAGCGCCTGAATATAAAAATGCCTCGTTAAAGGATTTTGAGTTTAAAAAAATAAAAAAGGATGAAATGGTACGGTTGTTCCAGCAGTCTGATTGTATACTTGATGCACCTCAAAGCGGACAAAGCGGTTTGACAATAAGGACTTTAGAGTGTCTGGGTGCAAAAAAGAAGCTAATCACTACAAATAAAGATGTCGTAAATTATGATTTTTATAATGAAAGCAATATATTGGTGTTTGATGGAGAAATAAACACGGCCACTCCGTTTTTTTGGAATGACTTTAAAGAAATACCTGATAATATTTATAGAAAGTATTCACTGAGATGTTGGATGGATACTTTGTTATCATAAAGGAAGGAGCTGCAATGAAGATACTGATAACAGGAGCGAGCGGATATTTAGGCAGGGGAATTGTGGATGAGCTTATCGGTATGGGGCACGATGTGACAGCTACAGATATAAGAGACTGCGGAATAAATAAAGAAGCAAAGATAGTTGTAGAAGATCTATTTAGCATTAAGGATCCATATAAATATTTTGGAGAGCCGGATGTCTTGCTGCATCTTGCATGGAGGAATGGATTTGTACATAACGCTGACACTCATTTGGCAGATTTGTCAGAACACTACAGATTCATAAAAAATATGATCGACAGGGGTTTAAAAAGCTGCTGTGTTATGGGAACAATGCATGAAATTGGTTTTTATGAAGGAAGTATAAATGAGAACACTCCATGTAATCCTATGAATTTATACGGCATAGCAAAAAATGCGCTGCGTAGGAGTATAGAGTTATATGCTGCCAGCAAGGGCATTGCTTTTTTATGGCTGAGAGGCTATTACATAGTAAGCGGAGATACAAGGGGAGGCTCCATTTTTTCAAAAATAGCTCAGGCTAATGCTGAGGGAAAAAGAGAATTTCCGTTTACAATGGGAAAAAATCAATATGATTACCTGGATTATAAAGAATTTTGCGAGCAAGTTGCTGTTGCTGTTTCACAGAATGATATATGCGGAATAATAAACATATGCTCGGGAAGACCGGAAGAATTGGGAAGCAGAGTTGAACGTTTCATCAAAGAGAATAATTATGATATAAAATTACAGTACGGAGCTTTTCCGGATCGTCCGTACGATTCAAAGGCTGTATGGGGTGATAACCGAAAAATACAAGCAATTTTTAACGCGAACAAGCGGGAGTGAGCGGCTATGATAGAAAAAATATATATTGATCTAAACCACTATTCTTCAGAGGAAAGAGCTGCGCTTGCATTGCTTGCTTCTGTGTTCAGCGGAAAGGAGCCGGAACCGAGACTGTTTGAGGGTGTTCGGTGGAGTGAGGTTCTTAAAGAGATGAAGATACAGGCGGTTGCCGCTATTCCGATTGAGATAATGGATCGTTTTGATTTAGAGAAAGAGCTGTTTGACAAGTGGCTTTCATATACAGTTTGTACTGTCGGTAATAATGAGAATATATTAAATGCGCAGTCAGAACTGACTGAACTGTTTGATAAAAATAACATTTCTATGGCTGTGTTGAAGGGGGCTGCGGCAGCATGCTATTATCCGAATCCTCTGTATCGCTGTATTGGTGATATTGATTTTTTGGTGGAAGCGGAAGATTTTGAAGAAGCATATGAACTTATGATCAATAATGGTTATGAACTGGCATTTCCGATCGATCATGTTGATTATCACATCACCTTAAAAAGGGATGAAGTAATGTACGAGCTTCACAGAGAGCCGGCAGGTCTGACAAAAAATATGCAGAGCGATAAATTGAGAGAGATTTTAAAAGGTAAATGCCATGAGGCAGAGCTGTGTGAAATGGGAGGAAATAGATTTTATCGTCTTCCAAGGCTTTATAATGGGTTGGTACTGCTTCTGCATATTGTAAAGCATATGGACGATGGACTGGGGTTAAGACAGGTGTGTGACTGGCTTGCTTTTGTAAATGCAGAACTAAGTGATGACGTGTGGGAAAAAGAATTTCAGCCGGTATTAAAGAGAACTGGATTGGAAAAACTTGCTATGGTGGTTACCCGAATGTGTAAGCTGTATTTGGGACTTTCTGAAAAAATAACATGGTGTGACGGCGCAAATAAATATCATGTCATAGAACTTATGGACTTTGTTATGGAAAACGGTAATTTTGGAAAGAAAAATAATAAAAATGTCAGGGCAATGGCGTATATAGGCAGGACTAAGGAGACAGGCAACAAAAACATTATATACAGTTTTTTTATGGGTTTACAGAAAACGGGCATGAAAAGATGGAAATCTTGCAAAAGGCATAAAATATTGAATTGTGTTGCGTGGGCTTATCTTCCTGTCACATATATATTAAAGCTGATCACAGGCAAAACTAAACTTTCCGATACTTTTGCCATGATTCATGCGGTAAGAGATAAGAGAAGTATACAGAGTAAATTATCAATATATAAATAATAACAGAACAGAGGATTGTAATGAAAGTATTATTAATTTCGCATTATCCACCTCCGGCAGGCGGTATTGCAAGTTGGACGAAACGTTTATTAGATGTCGGATTGCCTAATGATTGGGAAATAGATCATATCAATTTAAATACAATCAATGGCAGAGATCCGTTTCAAAACACCAAAAGGTGTATAAAAGATGAGTATATAAGAACTAAGACTGTTTGGCAAAAGGAAATAAGATTCCTGAAAGATGATAGGGAAATAGAGATTGTACACACATGTATTCCCTGTACTGTATTTGGTATGATACGCGAAACGATTACCGGGATGATAGCAAAGTGTTATAAGAAAAAATTTATTCTTCATTGCAGATGTACTATTCCTAACGTTGTCAACAGTGCATTTAAAAGGATCTTTTTTAGACTTTTAAGTCGTCATTGTGATGGGATAATGGTTTTAAACTCCAAATCTTTTGATTTTGCTAAGAAATATAGTAAAGCAAAGGTGAAGTTGATACCCAATTTTGTAACCAATGAAGAGATAGTTGAGCATCCATGCGGTACTACGGACGGCGATATAAAAAATATAATATATGTTGGAGGTGTGACTGCCGAAAAAGGCTGTGACACAATTTTGGAGGCTGCAAAACGGATGCCTGAGATCGTATTCCATTTAGTGGGTAGTGTTTCGGCGGAAATAGAAGCATTGGAGCATAGTGATAATATTGTTTTTTATGGAAACAGGAATAAGGATGATATAAAGGAGCTTTTGTGTGGTGCAGATGCATTTCTATTCCTTTCAAGGTATTGGGGCGAGGGTTTTTCCAATGCTCTTGCAGAAGCTATGGCGGCAGGACTGCCGTGTATCGTTACAGATTGGGCGGCTAATGCGGATATGATTGAAGACAAGGGAGGATATATAGTTCCGCAGTCTGATGTGCAGGCTTTGATTGAAGCTATAAATCAACTGAACGATCCTAAAAAGCGAAAGGAAATGTCGGAATGGAATGTTATAAAGATTAAATCTGAATACTTGCAAGATATTGTTTTAAGACAGTACACAGATTTTTATGATGAACTGGTGAAAAGTTAATTAATAATAAATTGAGGTTTAGTATAATTGAAAAAAATATTTATTATTTCACAGAAGTTGACAGGAGGGGGAGCTGAAAGAGTGGCTTCCAATCTTTCATATGAGCTTACCCAAAACCAATATTACAAGGTATATCTTGTATTATTTGACGGGCAGAATAGTACATATCCAAGTGGCGCAGAGATTATTGATATGGGGTTAGGACCTCAGTCAAATGCAATAGGAAAGATCTCAATATTTTTCAGACGTGTCATGAAGCTGAGAAAGCTTAAAAAACAATATAGACCTGATGTTAGTATAAGTCTGCTGTCTGCGCCGAATCTGATCAATGTACTCTCTAAATATGGGGATAAGGTGATAGTTTCGATAAGGAATTTTATATCAAGATCAGCAAACTCGACAATTGAAAAGTATTTTGTTCGCTACAGTAGTAAAAAAGCGGATATTACGGTTTGTTTGTCGAAACTTGTAGAACTTGACATGATAGATAATTTTGGCGCGCCGGAGGATCGTATAGTAACAATATATAATACAGTTGATGCGGATCGGCTTATGAAACTGTCTGCTGAGCCGGAGTACAGAGTTCCCAAACAACCATATGTGGTCACAATGGGCAGACTGATGCGCCAAAAAGGGCAGTGGCATTTGATCAACGCATTTAAGCGAGTACATGAGATATGCCCGGAACTGCGATTGGTGATTTTGGGAGAAGGAGAGCTTGAAGATGGGTTAAAGAAATTAGCAAAGGACTGCGGTATTGAATCAACGGTCGAATTCATGGGATTTGTTAAAAATCCTCATAGGATTATAAAGGGTGCGGAAGCATTTGTGTTCTCATCGCTTTTTGAGGGGTTGGGCAATGTTCTTCTTGAGGCGTTGGCGTGCAAAGTTCCTGTAGTATCCACCGACTGTGCAGCCGGACCGAGAGAAATACTGTCATTATGTGAAACAAAAGCAGATCTGAATAAGGTAACTAACGGAGTAGAGTTTGCGGAATATGGAATATTGACGATGCCGTTTAACGTGGATGATGAACCGTTTTTTAAAAGTCAAGAACTCACGAAGGCAGAGAGATATTTAGCAGAGGCAATAATTCGAATTTATTCCAACAAAACGATCGCAGCTAATTACAGAGCAAAAAGTACTGAAAGAATAGCTTTTTTTTCTAAAGAAAAGATCATAGCAGAATGGAAAAAAGTAATTGACTGTAGCACAGAGGATTATCTTACTGATTGAAAGAAAGGATAGTGTATGTGGGATTCAGATAACATATTATCCATAATATTGTATATATGTGTAATGTTACTATACATAGCTTGCTTGAAAATTCATGCAGGAGTAAATGAAAAGTTCTCAAGGAATATATGGCTGTTTATATCTGTGCTTGGACTTACTGCTTTTGCTGTATGCAGAAAGGTGGACAGCACTGGTCTGGGGGGCACTGATGCAATAACATATGTATATGATTTTCAGCATATGACCGGGGATCTGTCAAAATATATAGATTGGGATAAGATTCGTATGCTTAAGCAGCGGGAACCGTTATATTACTTTTTGTCATGGTTCATAAGAAGCTGTACGGATGATTATAAGGTGTACTTTGCAGTAGTGTATTTTATAATTTCATATGGAATCACCTATACAGCTTCAAAGCTGTATAATAAGAACGATCGTGTAAGCCTGATACCGGTACTCATACTGTTCGTATGTTATCTCCATTCCTTTAATGTTATGAGAAACTGGCTTGCTATATCAATTTGCATGATTGGTTTATGCAAGCTAAAGGATGGACAACCGTGTAAATATATAATTGCAAATGTGATTGGAATGGGATTTCATTATTCAACCGTATCTATATTGTCAGTGTACCTTATATATCTGTTATTTGAACATATTATAATGAGAAATGTAAATAGGATAAACATGGTTGAAAGGAAAAGAAACAAAATATATTCTTTGATCTTGATTTCTATGATTCCTATAGGAAACATAATGGCAATGATCTATAGTAAGGTTTTGATGGGTTTATTCGCAGATACTAAGTATAGGGTATATATGGATCTGAAATTATCTTGGTTCGGATATATTCCGGTTATATTAATTGCCGTATTGGCTGTTTGTATGTATCATGATTTGATTAGAAGTGATCTGCGTAATAAGCTGGCAGTGATGGGGGTTACTGTAAACGCAGCGCTGGTATATGTGTATGCAAATATGGGAGGATACAGAATCAATGACTGTTTTGTGTTTTTTAGGATCTGGGTGCTTGTCGAACTGGAAAAAGTATTTAAGTATAAATTGAACAACAAGCTTTTGATATGGATCCTGCGGTTTTTCATTGTAGTGTACTTTATACAGCAATTTAATTCAATAGTATCTCAGTCAGGTATCATCCCATATGTATTAGGAAGATAGAGTGGAAAATAATAATGAAATATATAGTAATAGGAAATACGGCCGAATGGTGCGAGGCATCATGGCATGAGGAAATAAATTCTAATTGTGATTTGCTGTTTTATAACAGTATCACTCCTTTATCAGGAGCGGCGGCAAGATTATGTGAAATACATTTTTCTCAGAAGCTGAATAAAAGAGTAAACTTTCCCGGAAAATTTATTTGGTACAGAATGCTTGCAAAAGGTTTTGGTATCGATACCGACAGTAAAAACAATTATGTTCTGATAGTTTATGATTGGAGCAGGATATCAAGAGATTTCGGCTTTTTCAATTATCTGCGGAGAAGTATAAAGAATATTAAAATAGTATACCTATTCACCAATATTGTAAGCATGAGCGGAGCATCGTTTTACGGCATCACAGAGAGATTGAAAGATCATTTTGATATTGTTTTTGCTTTTGACCGACAGGATTCAGAGCGATACGGTTTTGAATATTTTCCGCTTATATATACAGGAGTCAGACCTGAGAAAAAGGAGAATATAAATAACGATCTGTTTTATGTGGGACAGGCTAAAGATAGGTATGAGCAGCTGATCAGCATTTATGAGCATGCAAAAGCAGAGGGGCTGAGCTGTGATTTTAATATTGTAGGCGTTCCGCCGGATAAGCAAAAGTATTCTGATGAGATACATTATAACAGAATGCTGCCATATTTAGAGGTTGTAAGAAGAATAAAGAGCTCTAGGTGCATTGTTGATGCAATACAGCATAACTCATCAGGTATGACGATCAAGGTGTGTGAGGCTGTTTTGTATAATAAAAAATTAATTACTACAAATAGAACAATTATAAATGAACATTTTTATTCCGAGAACAGAATCAAGCTGGAGGGCGATGACAGCTGCAGTTTGAAGCAGTTTCTATATGGTGAAGCCAGTGAATATGGTGCAGAGGATCAATATGTCTTTTCACCTAAGCGATTGTACGAAGAGATAAAACAGTACCAATAATGTAAAAATATTTATGGAGCAATAGCGATGAAAAAAAGCGTAGGCAAAAATTATATATATAATCTTTTATATGAAATTTTAACTGTATTGGTGCCGCTTGTCACAACTCCTTATATATCACGAGTTTTAGGCGCTGAAGGGATCGGCATATATAGTTACACCAACTCAATAGTTACATATTTTGCACTGTTTGCAGCGCTGGGAACGACTGTTTACGGCAGACGTGAGAGTGCATATGTTCAGGACGATAAGGAGAAGCGAAGCGTAGTATTTTGGGAAATACTTAGTTTCAGAACGATTATGACAGTACTGTGCATGGCTATGTATTCGGTCTATATATGGCGTACACAGTATCATATGATCGCTTTGATACAGAGTTTTTACATTATTGCTGTTGCATTTGATATAACATGGTTCTTTCAAGGAATGGAAGATTTTAAAACAGTAGTTCTTAGAAATTCAATTGTCAAGCTTGTAAATATTGCTGTTATATTTATATTTGTCAAAACAGCGAAGGATCTTAATGTATATATTTTTGCTTTGGCATTTTTGCCTTTGATTGCAAATGTTGTAACATGGGCATGTATAGCGAAGTATATAAATCATGTGCCTATAAAGCAGTTGCATCCTTTCCGTCATTTTCGCGGAGCGGTTGCTTTGTTTATACCGACAATAGCCTCACAGGTTTATCTGGTGCTGGATAAAACCATGATAGGCGTGATCATTCCGGGAAATATTGAGAACGGGTACTACGAGCAGGCTCAAAAGATAATAAGAATATGCTGGACATTTGTAACGACGTTCGGGGCTGTAATGTCGCCGCGTATAGCGTATATATTTGCTAAAAATGATGTAAATAAGATTAGAGATTATATGAGACGTTCATACGGTATTGTATGGTTCATAGCGTCACCGATCGCTTTCGGAATGGCGGCTGTTGCTGCAAATGTTGTTCCATGGTTTTTCGGAGATGGTTTCGAAAAAGTATCAAAGTTGCTGTTTGTATTTGCATGGATCGTATTTCCTGTTGGTTTAAATAGTGTAACAGGTAGCCAATACCTTGTCGCTACAAAAAAACAGACGCCGTATACAATATCAATAATTATCGGTGCGTTTATAAATGTATTGATGAATGCGGTTTTAATTATTCATTTTCAATCAGTAGGTGCAGCGATCGCATCTGTTACGGCAGAGATTATAATAGCGGTTATACAAATAGTATATGTAACGAATATAGTAAGAGAAATAAGACTGCGTGACGTTTTTGCTTCATCATGGAAATATCTTATGTCGGGCATCATCATGTTTGCTGTCGTGAAGGGTGCAGGAAACATGATGACATCATCAATGACAAGTACAATTGTTTTGATAGTAATAGGAGTTTCATGTTACATTGGCTGTTTGCTTTTATTTAGAGATAAGTTAATAATGAAATTTATTGACAAGGGATCGGCAATGATCGGAATAAAAAGAAGAGGGTCATAACATGAATATAAAATTAATGATTAATAAAATAAAAAAGCAATTTGTAATATGCTCGTCAAGTGAAAAATATATTTCTTATTTGCGTAAACTTGGAGCGACAATAGGGAATAATACTAAGTTTTTATCTCCAAGAAAATCATTTATAGATGAAAACAGAGCTGCATACATAACAATTGGCGATAACTGCGTTATATGTCAGGGAGTAACGATACTGGCGCATGATTATAGTTGGTCAGTTCTTATGAAATCGCATAATAAGATATATCCTTCAGGCGGCGGGCCTGTACAAATAGGAAATAATGTTTTTCTTGGGGTCAACGCAATAGTTTTGAGAAATGTTTCATTAGGAGATAATGTGATCGTAGCTGCCGGTTCAGTGGTAACAAGATCTTTTGGAAGCAACTTAGTAATAGGCGGGAATCCTGCAAAAGTTATATACACACTAGACGAATATTGCGAAAAAAGAAGAAGATCATTTATTGAGGAAGCACGTCAAAATGCTATATTTATTTATAAAAAATACGAGCGATATCCGAAAGAAAGTGAGATGCGAAATTTTTCAGTATTGTATTCATCTGAGAAGGAAGATAGTAAAAGTGTTTTGGGAATGGATAACAGGGAGTATAAAGCGGTGCGTGAGAATAATCCGGCTATGTGGTTATCTTATGATAATATGATTCAGGATCTACTAAAGGGAGTACAGTGATGGGAATAGCAATTTTTTGTGAAAAATTAAAAGGAAAAGTAAGAGCTTTATATTATAAAAGACTTATTAAAGAGAGAACAGGAAAAAGTGCAAAAAATATATCAATAGGAGGAAGGATCAGTATTACGAATCCAAATGTTGTATTTGGAGACAATGTAAAGGTCTTAGGTGATTGCATTATATGCGGTAACGGCCCGGTTGTTATTGGAGACGGTGTAAGAATAAACCAGGGGACATATATGAGAGCGACTGAAGGAGGCGGTATATATATAGGTAAAAATACGGGTATTGCGGCATATTCATACATAATCGATTCGGATCACAATACAGGAATAAGCGAGGATTATCATTCTCAGCCGGATGTCGTTAAAAGGGTTATGATAGGAGAAAATGTATGGCTGGCAGCGCATTGCACTGTTTTAAAGGGAAGTATAATAGGAGACAGTGCTGTGTGTGCAGCTAAGACAGTTATTACAGGGAAAATCATTCCACCCAATGCTATAGTGGCAGGAGTGCCGGGTAAAATAATAAAATATAAGGAATAGTGTTATATGGGAAAGATAATGAGATCTATTCATAAAGAATGCTGCAAAATCATGGGCAGACTTTTTCTGGGGTTTAGCAGATTGATGGAATCATGTGTTGTAGAGTATCAAAAGACTCGCTTTAAATCATGCGGTGAGAATGTTAGTATTGCGTTGGGAAGAGGTATCTTTACGTATGAGTCGATCAGTATAGGGAATGATGTGTTTATAGGAGCTAACGCTATTATGCAGGCTAAATATGATGAAATTATAATAGGAAGTCATGTAGCATTCGGACCATGCGTACATATTTTTGGTGCTAATCATGATATATACCGCAAAGGAGAATATATGAAATCTGCTGCGACCAAGAATAACGGAAATATTGTTATAGAGGATGATTGCTGGGTAGGCTCCAATGCAACCATATTGAGAGGCGTGCGTATAGGAAAAGGCTCGGTAATAGGGGCTGGAGCAGTTGTTTCAAAGGATATACCGCCTTATAGCATTTATACCGGTATACCGGATGCAAGGCTTAGGAAACGTTTCAGTGATGAGGATATAGAACTTCACGAACGAATTTTGGCGGCAAAAGCCGAAGCGGAATAGCAGCTAAGCTGTGTGATGCGGTGAGGATGAAAGAAGGCAGCAGTAATTTCAGATTAGTGAAGGCTGATATTTAAATATAGAGGGAGGAAGAATATGAAGACAATACTTGTAACAGGGGCGGCTGGATTCATCGGTTCATTTTTGTCCAAAAGACTTTTAGAACAGGGCCATAAAGTGATCGGCATTGATAATATAAACGGTTATTATGATGTAAGAATAAAAGAGGCAAGGCTTGACATGTTCAATGAGTATGATAAATTTGTATTTTATAAAAAGAATATTGCCGATAAGACGGCGGTAAATGAAATTTTTGAAAAGCACAAACCGGAAATAGTTGTAAATCTGGCGGCGCAGGCTGGTGTTAGATATAGCATTGAAAATCCGGATGTATATATTGAGTCAAATATAATTGGGTTTTTTAATATTCTGGAGGCATGTCGTCATAATCCGGTCGAGCATCTCGTATATGCCTCATCAAGCTCTGTTTACGGTGCAAATAAAAAAGTGCCGTTTTCGACTGATGATAAAGTGGACAATCCTGTAAGTCTTTATGCGGCAACAAAAAAATCCAATGAACTTATGGCGCACTGCTATTCGAAGTTATATAATATTCCATCAACAGGATTACGTTTCTTTACCGTTTACGGCCCAATGGGCAGACCTGATATGGCATATTTTAGTTTTACAAATAAGTTTATAGAAGGCAATACGATACAGATATTTAATAACGGTAACTGTAAAAGAGATTTTACATATATTGATGATATAGTCGAGGGCGTTATTCGTGTTATGAACCATCCGCCGAAAAAAGTGAATGGCGAGGACGGACTGCCTTTGCCGCCATATGCGGTATATAATATCGGTAACAGCAATCCCGAAAATTTGCTTGACTTTGTAGATATACTTCAGCAAGAGCTTATACGCGCAGGCGTACTGCCGGCGGATTATAATTTCGATTTATATAAGGAATTGGTACCGATGCAACCCGGAGATGTGATTGTGACGTATGCGGACACATCGGCGCTTGAAAGAGATATGGGTTATAAGCCAGGCACAAGTCTAAGAGAAGGACTGCACAAATTTGCTCAGTGGTATAAAGACTTTTATGGATGAGCATTGAGATGCTTGACAAGCCATTTCTTAAAATAGAGCTGGAGAATATAGTTTTCTCCACTGCAGTCAGTTACATATATAAAGACTGTTCGCCGTGAAAACGATTTGAAATCGTCACAGTAAAGTATTATAAATATAACATATTATGGATAAAAATGATTGTAGTAAAGTTAGACGAGATGATGGAAGAATGCTGTTGTATGGATGCGCCGGGGAGTTTCACGGTATGATCGAGCCGCAACATGGATGTATATGCTCGGACAGTGAGCAAAAAATGTTGAAATATGGACGGTGTAATTAATCGTAAATATACATAGGAGGTATTTGGAAAATGAAAATAGCGGTAGCGGGAACTGGTTATGTAGGTCTGTCAAATGCAATTTTGCTTGCACAGAATAACGAGGTTACGGCAGTTGATATAATTCCGGAAAAAATAAAAAAAATCAACAGCAGAAAATCTCCAATTGTTGACGCGGAGATAGAGGAATATCTTGCAAATAAACAACTTGATCTGACAGCAACGACAGATGCCGAGTCGGCCTATGGGGATGCTGATTTTGTAATAATATCGACCCCGACAGACTATGATCCAAAGCTGAACTACTTTGATACATCATCAGTTGAGGCAGTAATAGAGCTTGTTATAAAATATAATCCGGAAGCAATCATGATCATAAAGTCAACTGTTCCTGTAGGATACACAAAGTCGGTAAGAGAAAAATATGACTGTAAAAACATCTTGTTTTCACCTGAGTTTCTGCGCGAGGGTCGAGCTTTGTACGATAATCTTTATCCGTCAAGAATAGTAGTTGGTGTACCGCAAGATGATGAACGGCTTATTGAAAAAGCAAAGCAGTTTGCGGGACTGCTTGCGGAAGGGGCTTTAAAGACGGATATACCACAGCTGTTTACTGATCTGACTGAGGCGGAAGCAATAAAGCTTTTTGCAAATACGTATCTTGCGTTACGAGTATCATATTTTAATGAGCTCGATACTTATGCAGAGGTAAGAGGACTTAACACAAAGCAGATAATCGAAGGAGTAGGGCTTGACCCCAGAATCGGAACACACTATAACAATCCGTCATTCGGTTATGGCGGTTATTGCTTGCCTAAAGATACAAAGCAGCTTTTAGCAAATTATAAAGATGTTCCGGAGAATATAATAGAAGCCATTGTGGAAGCAAATAAAACACGAAAGGATTTTATTGCGGACAGAGTTCTGCAGATCGCCGGATTTGATCCGTACAAGGATAACGAAATAATTGTTGGCGTATATCGTTTGACAATGAAAGCGAACAGTGATAATTTCCGTCAGAGTTCTATTCAGGGCATAATGAAGCGTATTAAAGCAAAAGGTGTAACAGTTGTCATATATGAGCCGACACTTACAGACGGAAGTTTATTTTTCGGCAGCAGGATTGTAAATGATTTGGATAAATTTAAACAAAAGTGTAATGCTATTATAGCAAATCGTTATGATAACTGTCTTAATGATATAAAAAGCAAAGTGTACACAAGAGATATCTTCAGACGAGATTAATATGGTGTAATTAATAAGTAATATAGCATTCCTATAATTATGATTTTACATAATAAAAGCAAGCAGTTAATTTTGCGTTGTAAAGTAACTATCTGTATTTTTGGTTTCGGCTGTGCTGCAGGATTCGGTATCATATCGTAAATTGTTATAATTTCGAGTATAATTTAGATCACAATAAAGAGTTAATTTGAAAAGTCTTTTAATTGAGGTCATAAGTCTATAAATGTAGACAATGTATCAGCCATGCCGCATAAGGAGGTACTGACCTTATCCTGTTTTCAAAGCCGAAATTTCTGCCACCGATACGGATCGAACGACCGCATTTGTATCGGGAGCAAAACACGCCGCAGGTCATTCGGCTCCTCGGATGAGCTCGCCGAGCCGCTGCATGAACCTTGTGCATTTGCCCACAGCCGGGGCGCTGAAGCCGATGCCGGCGTCTGCGAGCGCGTTTTTCAGGGTATCGGGGATATCCTTTGTGTATTCGAGCTCCAGCTCGTAGTCAGTCCTGTCAAGATAATCGTTTTTGTCGAGGCAGAGCTCAACGCCGCCGCAGTACATAAGGCTGTGGCGCAGAGTGGTGAGCGAGCCGAGCAAAGAGGCTTCGGTGCGCAGTCCCGTCATTTTTTCGACCTCGTCCGCAGTGAACGAGTCCGGGACGCAGTTTATACCGTATTCCGATTCCTCGCATATTTGCAGGGGGCTTCCGGCGTTTTTATGCGCCTTTACCTGTATCTTGCTTATACCGTCCTTTGTGCGCACGCGCAGCGTTATCCCGTGCTTTTTCAGAAGCAGGGAAGGATCGGAATAATAGCTGTTCACCTGCTCCTTTACCCAGTCCCAGCGGAACATGGTCTTGAGCCGGTCATATTCCTCCTCGGTGAGCATACATTTCAGTTCAGTTTCAAGCATATAAAATACCCTCCTTGCAGGGAACACGTTTATGCGTTCCGCGTTATTGCACAAACGCACAAAATTTTGCAGCAGCGGAATGGATAAATCCATTCCCTACAGATGAGATATGTGGCGGGGGTGAATTTAGACAGTAATTCCCCCTGTAGGGAACGCATTCATGCGTTCCGGCATTCATGCGTTCCGCGTTATTATCCGAACGTACAAAATCCCCTCGTCTGTTTTGTCAAATAAATTGGTTCAGTTTTTCGCTGTATTCATAGCCTATTGAACGGCATTTGCTTATCAGCGCGTCCCTGTCCGCCGAAAGGTCGCTGCAAAGAGCGTCGAGCGACGGGTAAAAGTCACGCAGCTTCGTGTTCAGCACGCTTAAAAGTATAGCCGGGTCGTTTGGCAGTTCCATATTGTCCTCCTTGTCCGGTCGTTTTCCGAATACCGCCGTCTTATATGAAGCTGAACGCTTCAACGTCGAAAAGCCCGCTGTCCGTAACCCGTATTTCCGGTATCACCGGGAGAGGGAGGAACGCCAGCGATAAAAACGGGTCAACGCTTTCGGTAACGCCGAGCGCGCGCGCCTCGCGCATAAGCGCATCGTGAGCGGACGAAACGTATTCCGCTCCGCGCTCCGTCATAAGTCCGGCTATCTCAAGCTCAAGCTTAGCTTTGACCTCTCCGCCGGAAACTATGCAGATACCGCCGTTTTTCCCGAGCGCGTTCACCGCCGACGCCATGTCCGCGTCGTTGTCGCCTATGACGGCGACGTTGTGAGAGTCGTGTCCTACGGACGAGGCTACAGCGCCGTTTTTTATGCCGTAGTTTGTAACGTAGCCGAAGCCCTTGTTTCCTCCGCCGCGGTGGCGTTCGATAACGCACAGCTTGGAAAGCGCGTCGCCTCTGCGGGCAGCCGTTTTCTTTGTTATTATCGAATCCGGCACAAGCGATATGGCCGTAAATTCATCCGGCTGCTCATGCGCGAAGTCGTCCGCCGTGAGCCGGGGCAGGTGTACGGTGCCGGTGACGGACGAGATGTCGCATTCAGGTACATCAAACAGCGCTTTGCCGTTTTCGGCTGCCTTTACTCCGTTTTTGAACACGGCTTCGATATTGAAGTCGTGCGGAGTGTCTATAATGATAAGGTCGGCAATATATCCGGGGGCTATCGCGCCGCGGTCCTTCAGACCGTAGCATTCCGCCGCGCAGACGGTGCCCATGCTTATTGCCATCATCGGATCTACGCCGAGCCTGACGGCGCTGCGTATCATATAGTCTATCGTTCCGTCCTTCAATATCTCGGAAACGGAGCGGTCGTCGGTGCAGAGCATGCAGCGGCGGAAGGTGTAGGGATTGACCCCGTAGACGAGCCGTCCGAGATCCTTTGAGAGAGTGCCCTCGCGCAGGGCTATGTACATGCCCTTGCCTATCTTTTCGAGCATTTCAAATATCTCGCTGCACTCATGGTCCGTTTTTATGCCTGCGTTTATGTAAGCGTCGAGCCTGCGTCCGGCAAGACCGGGGGCGTGGCCGTCGATCGTCTTTCCGCTGACGAGCTTGCCGAGCGTTTCATCGTCGCCGCCGATAACGCCGGGATAGTTCATCATCTCGCCTATCCCGAAATAACCGTCCGCCATGCGCCGGGTGTCCTCTGCGGTGAGGGCGGCTCCCGCGTGCTCGAACGGCGCGGCCGGAACGCAGGAGGGAAGCATATATTTTATGTCGAGGGGAAGCCCCTCGGCGCTTTTTTTCATAAATTCAAGCCCCGTTTCGCCGCAGACGTTGGTTATCTCGTGCGGATCGGCTATAACGGTCGTTACGCCGTGCGGGACTGCGGCCTTCGCATATTGGGGCGGCGTGACCATTGAGGACTCTATATGCACATGCGCATCGATAAGTCCGGGAAGTATGAATTTTCCCGAAACGTCTATAGAGTTTTCGCAGTCGTATTCGCCGAGACCGCATATATATCCGTCCTTTATAAGAACGTCGCACGGGATAAATCTGCCCGTGAACACATCGGCTATAACGCCGTTTTTCAGTACAAGGTCGGCCGGGATCCTGCCCATGGCGGCATCTATCAAACTTTTGTTCATATCTGAAAAATATTCCCCTCTCAGCTTTATTTGCCGCCGTGTGCGGCTGTTAATATAATTTTACAACACGTCCGACGGTTTGTCAATAAAAAAGAGGTGTACGAAGCTACAAAGATATGCCTGAAACAGGAGGAGCTTTTAAGGGATTTTGCATATGAACGGGCGCGGAGGCAAAAAAATACGGAGCCGCCGCCGTGATGGCGGAAGCTCCGAGGCTGTATGTGCGTCCGTTTCCGCGCGGACTTCACAGCAGGACGGTGAAGTATATCCTGCCGCCGCTTCGTGAAACGGTTATCTTGCCCTTGTGGGCTTCTATTATCGTTTTTGCCACCGAAAGCCCGATACCGTAGCCGCCGGTCTGACGCGAGCGCGACGAGTCCGAGCGGTAAAACCGTTCAAAATAACGGTTCACATCCTCCTTGCTGTCTATATCCGTGTCGTTTTCAACGACCAGCTTTGCGGTGCGCGCCGTGCTCTTGCCCAGGCGCGAGAGCGTGACGGATATCCCGCCGCCCTCGGAGGCGTATTTTATGGCGTTGTCTATAAGTATCGATACGAGCGTGCTCACAGCCTTTGCGTCGCCCTTGTACTCGATGTTCGGCGCGACGTCTATCGTCATCTCATGTCCCTTCTGCTTCGCCATGGTGACGAAGGATTCGGCTATCTCCGATACGGCGGCGCTGAGCGGGAACACCATGTGCACGTTGTCGGGCACCTCGTTGCTCCGCGCAAGCTGCAGCAGACCCTGAACGAGCCCGTCGAGGCGGTTCGTCTGGTTCTTTATGCTGTCGAGCCATTCGCTGCTGCCGTAGCAGCACTCCAATACCTCCGCGTTGGTGCGGATTATTGCGAGCGGCGTTTTCAGCTCGTGTCCGGCGTCGGTTATGAACTGCTTCTGCCGTTCGTGGTTGCGCCTGAACGGCTGTATGAGCTTTCCGGACAGCAGTATCAGCAGCACGCATATGCATGACAGACCTATGAGCGCCATGGATATGGAGGTGAACAGCAGCTGTATGGACGAGTTGAGATCCTGCGACCTGTCAAGGAAGGTGACCATCTTTCCGTTCTCAGTGTCCCTTACGAGGTAACGGTAAGAGCCGATGGTGCCCCTTGAATCGTTTTGAAGGCCGGAGGTCGCCCCGGCGTAATAGGAAAGGTCGTCGGCGCTCACGGCGGCTATGTAGTTAGTCATCGCTTCGGTTATACCGCCGTTTTTGTTGAGGCGTATGACGAAATACCGAGTCTGGAACGGCGTCTCCCGGCTTATGAAGAGATCGACCCTGTCCTCCGCTATCTCGCTGGTGTTTTCCGGGATGGTGCCGTTATAGTCGCTTATGAGGCTGAGCATATTGTCGGCGTAACGCCGGAGCCTCGCGGCGTTGGAAACGTTTATTGCGCCTACGATCGCGAAAACTATCACAGATATCGCAAGCATGGTGACGGTTATAAGCCGTATCCTGAAAGCTCTGAACATATGAAATCTCCTCCGCTGCCGCCGCGCTGAGCGGTCATTTTGTATTCAGTACGTATCTGTTGTCGTCGGTAGTGTTTATGGTAACGTCCGCGCCTATGGCGCTGAGCTTCGTCCGGAGATACGATATATACAGGAACACAACGCCGTCCTCCGCCTCGGAGGTGTCGTCGTCAAATATCTTATCAACAAACTGCTGCTCTGATACGGGCGTTCCCATGCGCGATATCAGGTATTCGAACATGCGGAACTCGCGCCCCGCAAGCCGGAACGACGCGGAATCGGTCTTTATCTCAAGCGTTTCGCGGTTGAGAGTGACGTTGCCGCAGGTGAGCACCTCGTTTTTGCTGTCGAGGCTGCGCCTCGTCATGGCGCGGAGCCGCGCCATGAGCTCGCCCGTGTTGAACGGCTTCGTGAGGTAATCGTCGGCGCCGGCGTCAAGCCCGGCTATCTTGTCCGAAAACTCCGACTTTGCGGTCAGGAGTATGACGGGCGTTTCAACGTGTTTTTCGCGCAGCGCACGCAGCGCCTCTATCCCGCTCATCCCGGGCATCATAACGTCGAAAACGAGAGCGTCGTACTCGCTGCTGAGCGCATATTCGTAAGCCTGTACGCCGTCGTACGCGCATTCTACCTCGTAGCCGTTGAATTTAAGTATGGCGGAAAGCGCCTTTACAAGCTCTTTCTCGTCGTCTGCAAGCAATACCTTCATGCTGTGTATCCCCCTCGGTCAATTTTTATTCTTTATCCGGCGGCGCGGTCTGCGCGGTCTGCTCTTCGCCGCCGGTGCTGTTGTTCTTTATGGAATTTATCATATCGCGGATGGTGATGAAATTCATTTCCACCGACGCTACCTCGTCGGCGCAGCGCTTTAATTCCGCGCCTATCATCTTCCGGTTCGGTATGTCGTGCTTATAGCGTATCTGGTGCTCAAGGCTTGCCCAGAAATCCATCGACAGCGTGCGCAGCTGTATCTCCGCGCATACCCTGCGGCACGCGTCGCCTATGTAGATAGGCAGCTCCACTATCATGTGATAGCTCCTGTATCCGCTCGGCTTCGGATTTTTTATATAGTCCTTTGTCTCCAGGACGGTTATGTCTTTCTGCGAAGCGAGTATCGACGCCACGCTGTATACGTCGTCGATATAGGTGCAGATGACCCGCATGCCCGCCGCGTCGGTCACGTTGCCGGGGATGCTTTCCGCTATGGGCTCAAGTCCCTTGAGCCTGAGCTTGTTCATCATGCTCTCCGGCGACTTTATGCGGGTCTTAACGTTCTCTATCGGGTCACGCCCGCTGCGGAGCATGTTCGCTTTGCGTATGATGTTGATCCGCGACGACAGCTCGATAAGAACGCTGTCATAAAGGAGCAGAGACTCTCCGTAAAATTCCGTTTCCGTAATAGCTTCACTCATACTGTTGTTTTTTGCCGCCCCGGGGCGGCTCCTCCCAAAATATTATTTGAATACGATTTGATTATACCATATATACATGAAAAAGTCATTACCATATTGTAAAAAAAGTGATAATATTTGAACATTTTTTGACGCGTGCGCGCATACCGTATCACGGCGGAGTTTTCAGCCGGAAAAATGAGAGAGCTGAGCGCCGTTTGAGGGGAATATGTCTAATTTATTAAATTTTGACGAAATACTAAAAAACTGTTGAGATTTAAATATATTTGTGGTATAATTTCTTTCAGACACAGATTATTTGCGGAAAAGGACTGGTTTTGTGTTCGGATATGTTACTGCTGCGAAAAATCAGCTCGGCGAGGAGGATTATAAGACCTTCTGCGCCTACTACTGCGGGCTTTGCCGCGCTATGGGCAGGGAATGCTCGCAGCTCTCAAGGCTGGGGCTGAGCTATGATATAACCTTTCTTGCGTTAGTCCTTTCCTCGGCTCTCGGCGGCGAACACGAATTTGCGTACCGCAGGTGCGCGGCGCACCCGCTTAAAAAACGCCGCTCGGCCGTGAACGACAGGGCGGTGGACTATGCGGCGGCTATGGGCGCTATGCTGACGTACCGCAAGCTGGACGACGACCGCAGGGACGACCGGAGCCTGAAGGCGGCGGCCGGACTGGCTGCGCTCAGGCGCGGCTACAGAAGGGCGTGCGGAAAATATCCGCAGGAAGAGGCAATGATCCGCAGGCAGCTGGAGAAGCTCAGCGCGCTTGAGGAGGCGGGCTGCGGCTTGATAGACGAAACGGCGGACGCCTTTGCAAAGATACTGGAGCATATGTTTTCGCCGTGCTTTATAGATGATGACGGCGCGCGCCGCGCGCTGGCGTGGCTCGGATATAATCTGGGAAGATGGATATATATAATGGACGCTTATAACGACATGGAGCGCGATATGGAGGAAGGCTCGTACAATCCGCTGCTCGCAGGAGGCAAAACGCCGGACTTTTACAGAGGCGGGGCTGCGGAGGAGATAGAGCTGAGCCTGACCTTCACGCTTGAAAACATAGCCTCCGCTTTCGAGCTTATCGAATTGGGAGAGAATAAAAGAGTTATAGGCAAAATGATCTATACATGTCTTAAGCAAAAACAAAGGGCCGTGCTTGCGGGAGAGGACGTTTCGGCGGAAAAGGGCTGCTTTTTCGGAAGGACCGCGTACCGCGGCGGCACGGCTATGGAGGAATGAATTTAGATGGATCCGTATAAGGTCCTCGGAGTCAGCGAAGGCGCGGACGAGGAGACTATAAAAAAGGCGTATAAGGAGCTTGTCAAAAAGTATCATCCGGATAAGTATGTTAACAATCCGCTCGCAGACCTGGCGGCGGAGAAGATGAAGGAGATAAACCAGGCGTATGATATGCTTATGAAAAAGAACACGGGCGGAGCGCAGCAGGGCGGCTACCGCGCCGGGAACGGCTCCGGAAGCGGCGGCTACGGAGGTTTCGGCGGCTTCGGGAGCTACGGCGGACAGGGCGGCTACAGCAGTGCGCCGCCGTCCTTTGAGACGGTCCGCACGCTGCTCAATATGAACAGGATCGCCGAGGCTATGCAGATGCTCGCCCGGCTGCCCAAGACCGCCGAATGGTACTACTTAAACGGGCTTGCCATGGTGAGACGAGGCTGGTACAGCCAGGGCATACAGAACATGGAGCAGGCGGTCAGGATGGATCCGTCCAATACGGAATACAGCGATATGCTCAGCAGCATCAAAAACCGCGCCTCCTCGTACAATACGGGGAATGCGCAGTACGGCTCGGGCGCGGACTGCTGCTCATCGGCTCCGTGCCTGTGCCTGCCGTGCCTGTGCCCGTGCGACTGCTGCTGAGCGCGGAGATAAAGCGTTTTGACAGACAACGGCGGAGCCGATGTTCTCCGCCGTCCGAAAAGAGTTATTGAAAGGGATATTTTGATGTCAGGAAAAGGAGAAGAAAAAAACGGACAGCATATGACCTCTATCGGCGGGCAGGCCGTTATGGAGGGGGTCATGATGCGCGGACCGTTCAAGACCGTTACGGCGGTGCGAAAGCCCGACGGGGAGATCGCGAAAAAGATAGATGAAAACGGGACAAAAACGCGCCCGAAGATATGCCGCGTACCTATCATACGCGGCTGCGTGAGCTTCGTTGACAGTCTCGTTATCGGGATGAAGTCGCTGATGTACAGCGCGGAATTCGTTGATATCGAGGAGGACGGAGAGGAAGAGGAGAGCAGGTTTGACAGGTGGCTCGAGGATAAGCTCGGCGACAAGATAAAGGACGTTGTGATATATTTTGCTATATTTCTGTCCATAATATTCAGCGTGGCGCTGTTTATACTACTCCCGTCGCTTTTGGCGAGCCTCGTTGAGGCGATACCGGGTCTGCGGGCAGTGACCTCAACGCAGACCTTCACGAGCGTTTTTGAGGGTATAATGCGAATGGCGATATTCCTGGGGTATATGTTCCTTATCTCGAAGATGAAAGAGATAAAGCGAGTTTTTGAATACCACGGCGCGGAGCATAAGACCATCGCCTGCTACGAGGGCGGCGACGAGCTGACGGTGGAGAATGTAAAGAAATACACGCGCTTCCATCCGAGGTGCGGAACGAGCTTTCTGCTGTTCGTAATGATAATAAGCATAATAGTATTCGCGTTCCTGCCGAGATTTGACGATATACCGAGGATAGCTTCTATATTTCTCAGGATGGGAACGAGGCTGCTCTGTCTGCCGGTCGTGGCCGGACTGTCCTTTGAGGTCATAAAATGGGCGGGAAGAAGCCGCAGCTGCGTTGTCGGAGCGCTTTCAAAGCCCGGACTGTGGCTGCAGAGGCTGACCACGCGCGAGCCGGACGAGTCGCAGATAGAGGTGGCGATAGCGTCGATGCTCCCGTGCATACCGGAGAATAAAGAGGAAGATAAATGGTGATAAGCAGGCTCCGCGCCGAGCTGCGCAGACGGCTGGGCGAAAACGGTCATGAAGCGGACTGGATCATCATGCATGTAACGGGCATGGATCAGTCAGGTCTTGTCCTTGGCGGCAGGGAGCTGACCGCAGCCGAGCTGAGCAGGATAGAGGAGCTGGCGGCGCGGCGCATGTCCGGCGAGCCCCTGCAATATATACTCGGGGAGACCGAGTTTATGGGGCTGCCCTTCAAGGTCGATAAACGCGTGCTGATACCGCGCGCCGATACGGAAACTCTGGCGGAGACGGTCATAGAATATATAGGGGATAAGCGCATGAGCGTGCTCGATATCGGAACGGGCAGCGGCTGCATCGGCATAAGCATAGCTAAGCTGTGCCCTAAAAGCGAGGTGACGCTTTTAGACCTCAGCGTGTCCGCGCTGGAAGTTGCCGCCGCGAACGCGGAGGCAAACGGCGTGCAGGTCAGGCTCCTGCGGTGTGATATACTCACACAAACGCCGCCGGGCAGCTACGACGTTATAGTGTCAAATCCGCCGTATATAGAGACCGGAGTTATAGACGGTCTTGACGGCACAGTAAAGGACTATGAGCCCACGGCGGCGCTGGACGGCGGCGCGGACGGGCTGAGGTTCTACAGGCGCATAGCGTCCGCAGCACCGGGTATGCTCAAAAGAGGCGGATATATAGCATTTGAGATAGGTTACGATCAGGGCCGCAGCGTAACGGAGCTGCTTAAGGAAAACGGCTTTTCGCATACGGCGCTGATACGGGATCCGTGCGGCAATGACCGCGTGGTAACGGCAGGCCTTAAACAGGACGGCTGAGGCTCCTGTGCGGAGCGGCGGACGGACTGCATATATATGAAAGGGGAAGGAAAACAATGAAAAAGATCGGAATACTCACGAGCGGCGGCGACTGCCAGGGTCTCAACGCGGCTATACGCGGCGTTGCAAAATCTCTGTATGAGGAATTTGACGACGATATAGAGATCTACGGCATCCGCAACGGCTATGCCGGGCTTATCTACGGCGAGATCAACAAGATGACGAAGTCGGATTTTTCGGGGATACTGACTCTGGGCGGAACAATACTCAGGACGTCGCGGCAGCCTTTCAAGACCATGCGCGTGATCGACGAAAATGACAGGGTAGACAAGATAAAGAATATGAAGGACAACTACCGCAAATGGGGGTTTGACTGCATAGTAGTGCTCGGCGGAAACGGCACCCACAAGACTGCCAACCTGCTGAGCGAGGAGGGGCTGAACGTGGTCTCTCTGCCGAAGACGATAGATAACGACGTTTGGGGTACGGATATGACGTTCGGGTTCCAGAGCGCATGCGATATAGCCACCGAGGTCATAGACTGCATACACACCACCGCCACGTCGCACGGACGGATATTCATAGTAGAGGTGATGGGTCACAAGGTGGGCTGGCTCACTCTCCATGCGGGTATAGCCGGCGGCGCGGACGTGATACTCCTTCCGGAGATACCGTACGATATCGAAAAGCTCGTTGCGCTTATCAATAAGCGCGAGAGCGCGGGCAAGAATTTCTCGATACTTGCCGTTGCCGAGGGCGCAGTATCGAAGCAGGAGGCGGCGATGAAGAAGAAGGAGCTAAAGGCGCTCAGAGCGAGTCAGGCATATCCTTCGGTTGCGTATAAGGTGGCCGACGAGCTTTCAAAATATGTGGATAACGAGGTGCGCGTGACGGTGCCGGGTCATTTCCAGAGAGGCGGCAGCCCCTGCGCCTACGACAGGGTGCTCTGTACCCGTTTCGGCGCGGCGGCGGCCAAGCTAATAAAGAACGGCAATTACGGGAACATGGTCGGTCTGCAGAACAACCGCATAGTTCCGGTGCCTCTTTCCGAGGTGGCGGGGAAGCTGAAAAAGATACCGTCCGACTGCGATCTTATAGATACGGCAAGAGAGGTCGGTATCTCGTTCGGAGACTGACGCACAGGCGGAAAACATAGTGCGGCGGCGGGCGCGGAGCGGTTCGTGTCCGCCGCGGGGAAAGAAGGAGACGATATAGTATGTCAAGGGAGGACAGGGCGGAGGAGCTTTTCCGCTCCGGCTTCAACTGCGCCCAGTCGGTAGTGGGCGTTTTCTGCGAGGAGCTCGGGATAGATACAGACACGGCCATGAAGCTCACGGAGTGCTTCGGGGGCGGTTTTTCAAGGCTCAGGCTCGTATGCGGCGCGGTGTCCGGTATGGGCATAGTTGCCGGAATGGCGCTTTCGCGCGGCGCGGGCGAGGGGAATACGCGCGCTGCGGTATACGGAAAGACGCAGGAGCTTGCGGAGCGGTTCAGGGCGAACAACGGTTCCATAATCTGCGCCGAGCTGCTCGGCATAGATAAGGATAAGGACGGCGGCATGTACGCATCGGGCCCGGAAAAGCGCACGGAGGCCTATTATAAGAAGCGGCCGTGCATACAGTGTATCCGGGAATGCGTACGCCTTGCGGAGGAAGGCCTAAAGGAACAGCTTGAGGATAACGCGCCGCCGTGCTGAAAACGGCGGCTTTTTGGGTTTTGGATATGGATGAGATAAAAAGCTATAAATGTCCGTGCTGCGGCGCGCCGCTGGTTTTCAGCGGTGAAAAGCAGAAGCTGCGCTGCGGCTCATGCGGCGCGGAGCTGGAAGCGGACGCCGTCCGCGGCTTTGCCGAGGCGGACGGGAGGGTGAACGGCGCTTCAAAATACGACTGGGATACATACGAGCCGAGGGAGTTCGGCAGAACAGAAACGGGAGGGGTATCGGCTTATTCCTGCCCGTCCTGCGGGGCGGAGATATCCGGCGGCCCGGAGATGGGCGCGAGTATCTGTCCGTACTGCGGCAATGCGGCGATAGTAAAGCGCAGCTTTGAAGGCGCGTATATGCCCGACTATATAATACCGTTCAGGATAGATAAAAGCTCGGCGATGAAGCGGCTGAAAGAGAATGCCGCAAAGAAGCTGTTCATCCCCAAGGCGTTCAGGGATGAAACACGGCTCAGGGAGGTTACCGGCATGTACGTGCCGTTCTGGATGTTCGACTGCGACGTTGAGGGCGAAGCGGCGTTCAGGGGCGTGCGGACGCATGTGTGGAGCGACAGCCGGTACAATTATACGCGGACCGATCACTATATGCTCTACCGCAGCGGCAGCGCGGTGTTCAGGAACGTGCCGGTGGACGCGTCGCAGAAGGCGGAGGACGCTTATATGGACGCTATCGAGCCTTTCGACTGTACCGAGGCGATGGATTTTGACACGGCGTATCTTTCCGGATATCTTGCCGACAAGTACGACGTGTCGGCGGAGGAGAGCATAAGCAGGGCGAACGAGAGGATAAAGCGGTCGTTTGCGGATATGCTCAGGAGCACGACCGCCGGCTATGCCGCCGTTTCGGCGGGCGGCGAACGCGTGGAGTTCTCAAACGGCAGGATACGCTACGCGCTCATGCCGGTATGGTGGCTCAATGTGAAATACAGGGGCAAAATGTACCGGTTCGCCATGAACGGGCAGACGGGCAAAGCGGTCGGGGACTATCCCGCAGACAGAGTGAAGCTGGCGGCGTTTTTCGGCTGTACGTTCGCCGTGCTCGGAGCTGCAGCGGCGGCGCTTTGGTATTTCATTTAACGGGGGATATGCCATGAAGAGATCGTTTATTTTAGCGGCGGCGCTTATAATGCTCATGCTCGGAGCGATGCAGTGCTGCGTCTGCGCGGCGCCGTCGCCGTCGCCGTCGTCAGCGTCGTCAGTGTCGTCGATAGCGGTAAATCCCGTAAACGACTATGCCGGGTTCCTGACCCGGGAGCAGTCGCGGGAGATAGAGGATATGCTTGGACGTCTGCGCGATACGTATGCGGCGGACACGGCGGTGGTCACTGTAAAAAGCCTCGGCGCTCTGAGCGCGGAGCAGTACGCCGACGACTATTACGATAACAACGGCTTCGGGATAGGCAGCGACAGCTCGGGCATACTGCTGCTTATATCGGAGGAGCCGCGCAGGTACCATATCACAACCTGCGGCAAATGCTTTGATATATTCAGCGGCAGAGCCATAGACTATATGTGTGAAAGGGTAGAGGCAAGGCTTAGAAACGACGACTACTACGGTGCATGTACGGAATTTGCCGGGATCTGCGCAGAGGTGCTCGGAGGGTATGCGGAAGGCAGGGAATTTAAGCCTCCGAAAAGTATAGGAGTTCTTTTCGCACTCCTCGCCGCCGCGCTTATCCTCGCCGTGATAATAACGGCGGCAGCGCGGTCAACGATGAACAACGCCAAGCGGCAGACACACGCGGACAGATACGCGGAGGGCGGCGGGATAAAGCTAAGCGATTCGCGGGATATATTCCTGTACAGCAGCGTCACGCGGACGCCGATACCAAAGCAGACCGGCGGCTCGGGAGGGCACGGACACGTATCGTCCGGCGGCAGAGTGCACGGCGGAGGCGGAGGAAGCTATTGAGATAAACAGTGATATAGGAAAGGAGCAGCGGTATGGGATTGATAAAAGCGGCGGCGGGCGCTGCCGGAGGAGTATTGGCGGATCAGTGGAAGGAGTACTTTTACTGCAACGCATTGGAGGCCGGCGTTCTTGCAGCGAAGGGCGCAAGGAGGACGGGTAAAAGAAGCGCGAACAGGCGCGGCGACGATAACGTCATCTCCGAGGGCTCGGTCATTGCCGTGAACGAGGGTCAGTGCATGATCATAGTCGAAAACGGCAGGATCACGGAGCTCTGCGCGGAGCCCGGCGAATATGAATACAGCGGTTCTGCGGAGCCGAGCATCTTCAGCGGCGAGCTGGGCGACGCCGTGCGCCGCACCTTTGAGGAGATAGGCAGACGGTTCAGCTTCGGCGGAGAGCCTGGCAGGGACGCGAGGGTGTATTATTTCAATACAAAGGAGATAGCGGGGAACAAATACGGTACGCCGTCCCCGGTGCCGTTCAGGGTCGTGGATAAAAACGTTGGACTGGATGTGGATATATCCATCCGCTGCCACGGCGAGTATTCCTACAGGATATTCGATCCGCTTCTGTTCTATACGAACGTATGCGGAAACATAGAGGAGGAGTATACGCGGGATATGCTCGACGGTCAGCTTAAGGCGGAGCTTATGACCGCTTTGCAGCCGGCGTTTGCGGGCATCTCCGAGATGGGCATAAGGTACAGCGCCCTGCCCGGACATACGGCGGAGCTTGCGGACGCGCTCAACGCGGTGCTTTCGCCTAAGTGGCGCACGCTGCGCGGTATAGAGATCGTTTCGATAGGCGTTTCGTCCGTTTCCGCTTCGGAGGAGGACGAGGCGATGATAAAGGAGCTTCAGCGGAACGCGGCGCTCAGAGACCCGCGCATGGCTGCCGCGCACATGGCAGGGGCGCAGGCTGAGGCAATGAAGAGAGCGGCGGCGAATTCTGCCGGAGCAATGACCGGGTTCATGGGCTATTCCGCCGCCGGAGCGGGAGCCGATATAGGCGGACTGTTTAGGATGGACACGGAGCAGCGAAGCGAAGCCGGTGACACGGAGCAGCGAAGCGGAGCCGGTGACACGGAGCAGCGGAGCGGAGCCGGATCTAAGGATACGTGGACATGCGGCTGCGGAGCTGCAAACAGCGGTAAATTCTGTTCCGAATGCGGTTCGCCGCGTCCGGGCGGCGAATGGATATGCTCGTGCGGAGCGCGGAACACGGGCAAATTCTGCACGGAATGCGGAAAAAAACGCTGAGAGCGGACGTTTGCGGCGTGTGCTCACGCCGTCGGACAGAGGCGATATATATTATGAAAGGGGGATGAGCCTTGGATTTTACGGCGATAGATTTTGAGACCGCAACCTCGGCTTATACGAGCGCGTGCAGTCTCGGGCTGTGCGTGGTGGAGGACAATGTCATAACGGAGAGAAAAGAGATACTTATCCGTCCCTATCCCTTTGAGTTCAGTGAGTTCAATATAAAGATCCACGGCATAACTCCGGGGATGGTGCGCAATAAGCCGTGCTTTAACGGCTATTGGGATGAGATAAGACCGTATATAGAGAACAGGATGGTGATAGCGCATAACGCGCCGTTCGATGTGGGGGTGCTTTGCAGCACGCTTGAGCATTACTCCATAAAGCCTCCCGAATTTGACTATATGTGTACGGTAAGGCTTTCGCAGAAGGCGTATCCGGAGCTTGAGAGCCACAGGCTGAACAGACTCTGCGGCGCGCTGGGCATAGAGTTTGAGCATCATCACGCGTACGACGACGCGTACGCCTGCGCCGAAGCCTTTCTCAGAATGGCGTATGATTACAGCCTGGAGAGCTTTGAGGAGATGGAGGAGTGCTTTGACGTAAAGCGCGGCCATGTGAACGAGGGCGGAATTGTGAAGCGGGCAAAGCACAGCAAAAGCCGCAGGATAAAAAAGGCGGGTTAAAAAAATACGTAAATACAAATATAACGCCCGGAGCGGTTCATCATGACGAAGCTCCGGGCGTTATACTTTTCCCTTAGCGGGACAGATCCATTATACAATAGGAAGGTTATTTCTTTTCGTTATATGATGTAACAAAGTCGGGGTATGCGGACGCAAGACCGTGCTCCGTTGAATCGAGACCCTCGACCTCCTCGCGCGGCTTAGCTCTGAGCAGACCGGCCTTCTTAAGTGTGAAGAACAGGATGCCGCCGACTGCCGCCGCCCATGCTATGAGGGAGACTGCGCCCAGAGCCTGAACGCCGAGAGCCCTAAAGCCGCCGCCGCAGAATAAGCCGAGAAGCTCTGCTCCCGCCGACGTGTCGCTTGCGAACAGTCCTACTGCAAGAGTTCCCCAGAGACCGCATATGCCGTGTACGCTGATAGCGCCGACGGGGTCATCAACCTTGAGCTTTGTATCGATAAACGGGATAGCAATGCACATGAGCACACCGCCGACAACGCCGATGATAACAGCCGCAAACGGCGTGACCAGGTCGCACGACGCCGTTATTGCAACGAGACCGCCGAGGATACCGTTGAGCGTCATCGAAACGTCGGGCTTGCCGTAACGGAACCACGTGAAGAACATTGAGGCTATCGCTGCCGCGCAGGCTGCAAGATTTGTGGTGATGAATACCTTTGCCGCGGTCAGGAAACCGCCGTCCGAAAGTCCGCCGGTAGAAGCCGGGTTAAATCCGAACCAGCCCACCCACAGGATAAGCACGCCCAGAGCTCCCATAAGGATGTTGTGACCCGGGATGACGTTTGCCTTGCCGTCCTTCGTATATTTGCCGATCCTCGATCCGAGTATAGCTGCGCCTACGAAAGAAAGCACACCGCCGAGCATATGTACGATAGCCGAACCGGCAAAGTCGTGGAAGCCAAGCTCGCTCAGCCAGCCTCCGCCCCATACCCAGTGACCGGCGATCGGGTAAATGAATAAGGATATAGCCGCGCTGTATATGCAGTACGCCTTGAAGTTGGTACGCTCCGCCATGGCTCCCGATACGATGGTGGCGGATGTGGCGCAGAATACCGTCTGGAAGAATAATGCCGTATAGTCAACATTCTCCGCGCCCGCCATACCGTTCATGAACATGTCGCCGAACGGGATGCCGATAAATCCGTTTCCTTCTCCGTACATGATACCATAGCCTATCAGCCAGTATATGATCGAACCGAACATAAAATCGACTATGTTTTTCATTATGATATTACCTGTGTTTTTGCTCCTTGTAAAGCCGGCCTCGACCATCGTAAAACCGGTCTGCATAAAGAACACCAATACGCCGCCGAAGAACAGCCAGAAACAGTCTACCGCCATTGTTAATAATTCCGTACTCATAATATATCACTCCTTCGATTTTTAAAAAGACCTAAAGCAGGGCTTCTTTGTCTTCTTCGCCGGTCCTTACCTTTATAACTCTCGTGACCGGGGAAATAAAGATCTTGCCGTCGCCGATATCTCCCGTTCTCAGGACCGAGAGCGCCGTGTTTACGACATCGTCTACCGGAACGGTGCAAACGACCATTTCCACCTTGACCTTGGGCAGCAGATCGACATTGTATTCAACGCCTCTGTACTGGTGCTTCTGTCCTTTCTGAGCTCCGTACCCCAATACGTTGCTTACGGTCATTCCGTTGATGCCGATCTCGTTCAAAGCCGCTTTTAGCTCTTCAAGCTTGCTTTGCCTGGTGATGATCTCGATTTTTGTCATTTCTGCCATGACTAAAACTCCCCTTTCTCTTAAACAGAAAAGGCGTGTTTGAGCGGGGCCGCATATTGCTGTTCCGTCAAACACGCCTTTGTGCTTAATATTTGTTTTTTTGTTTGTACCAAATAAAAAGGCGTATTCATCGGAGACTGTCTCCCATAAATACGCCGTTGCATTTGGTTTTCTTAAACTTTAAGCCTATTATACTCTCGCATACCGTTAAAGTCAACACTTTTTTTTTATTTTGGATAACAATACAAATAAAAACCGCCATTCATAATTATTTTTGGAAAAAATGAATGAATTATGAACAGCAGGCTGCGGAATCAGAGAACGATCAGCTTTACAAAATACAGCGCGAGCAGATGTGCCGGATAGAATATGTACAGCGCATACTTCGGGCAGCTGCCGCGCTTGCCGTTGTAGAGCCTCAAAAGAGGCAGAGCAAGCAGACATCCGGCGTAGCTCAGCGAGTTCAGGAGCTGGAACACGTCCACGGTGTCAGTTTGGGCGAAAGATACCGTAAGTCCTATATGCCGCACTATGAAGTGCAGGAACAGAACGGTCACGAAGGAGTACGCCTGCTTTTTGAAGTCGCCGCGGAACATGCCGAAGGTAACTATCGAAAGTACGCCGAGCAGGCTCCAGTCGCTGCTGCGCGTTATGAAAAGTGCGCATACCACGGCTATGAGCTTCCAGCGGTAGCGCAGCTTTGCGCGCAGTACTGTCAGCAGACACAGTCCCGTAAACAGCGTAAAGATAACGTTCCGGTCGGAATAGCAGCCGGCAAGGAAGGAATACATTCCCGCCGGGACAGAGCCGAGACTGAACAGGTAGTAGGGTATCTGCGATACGGCGGCGAATATGCCCATTCTCAGAATGTACCTGTTAAGGTCGTGCGTCATATAATAGCCCTCCGCAGCGAACCAGCACATTATCACTATAGTGATGCGGCTCAGGGTGTGGGCGGCGAAAAGCAGTCCGTAGTTCGGCGCGAGAAATGATAAATGTCCTATCAGCATTGCCGCCGCGGCGATCAGCTGCAGAGCGGATTTGCTGAGCAGTTTATTATTCGTTTTCATTGCTGTGTAACTCCGTATAATATGAATTTATTCCTTCGGCGATGGCTTTCCCGATGCTGCTGTTCTCGGAGCTGAGTATTTCCAGATCGGATGGATCGTCGAAGAAGCCTATTTCCAGATATCCACATGGAACGGGGGATTTGCAGAAGGCTATAAGCTCCGGCTCAAAGCTTATTATCCCGTTCCCGGAACGGCTGAGCGGCGTTTCGCTCACTATGCAGTCGTTTATATATTTGCCGAGCCTGTTGCTGTCCTCGGCGTAGGTGCCGGTTATGCCGCGCTGGTCGTAAGCGCCGTCAAGCGATATGTATGCCGAGCCGGAGCCGCCTCCGGCGTTGGAGTGTATGCACACGAACATTGCGGCGTCGGCGTCCCTTGACGTGTCGTTATCGGGATAGCAGTACGACAGGCGGCGCGTTATCGACGGGTTTTCGTCGTTGGTCGTCCGCGTCATTCGCACGGTATAGCCCATTGCTTCAAGGTATTCGCGTGCGGCGAGGGCGTTTTTCAGATTTATCCCGGGTTCTGTATCGCGGTCGCCGTTCCCTATAGGGTACCAGCACGAGCCGTTTGCCGGAGCGCGTCCGCTGCAGCCGCTGCCTTCGCAGTCGGCGGCAGAGGAGCCGCTTTTATAGTGCCGCCATTCGCCCCATGCTCCGGACGAGTTTTGCACCCAGCCGGAGGCCTGCTTTTCCTCGTCGCTCATCAGCGAGGATGACTTGCCGTGTCCCGGGTCGAGCACTATGACCGCCCCCGTCTGCTGCGCCGTTCCGGAGCTGAGAGACATGTCCGAGCCGGTCTCGGCGGCGTTCTCAGCGCCCCTTTCGGCAGCTGCGATCTCGCGGCTGCTTATGTCAAAGGAGGCTTTTATCTCGTCCTCGCTCCCGAACGCGAAATATACGGTGTTGCTCGCATCGGAGCTCATCGCGCTGCCGAGACTGCCGAGGGCGTCGTCCGATATGAGAACGGACTCGCCGGAGGTGTAGCAGTCAAATACCGTACCGTTCGCTTCAAGCCGCTTTGAGGAGGTGTATGCCGCCGCACCGGTCAGAGAGTTCTCAAAGGCTGTGGCGTCGGCGCGGTATTCGCCGCCGAGACCGAGGCTGTACGAGGTCCCGTTATCCGAAAGGATAAACCCGAACAGCTCCAGATCCGACGATGATAAAAATATATCCTCCATGCCGCTTATGGTATAAGCGGGTATCTCCTCGTTATTTATCTTGACCGTTTTTCCCGCCGCCGCGACTGTTCCGGCTATGCCGGAATGGGAGTTGTCCGGAGCTCGGAAGCTCTGTTTAGCTATATAGCCCAGCTCGAAGAGGACAACGGCGGAAAGAGCCGCGGCAATTATCATCTTAACCGTTTTCCTGCTCATCATCCGTATCTCCTCCGTTTCCCGCTCCGGCAAAGGCTTCTATCACCTTAGAGTATATCTCAGCGGAATTATTTTTATAATATTCGGCCATGTTCTCCGCCTGCTCCCTTGAGCCTGCGTACAGCGTGAGCGACATGACGAGGGTCTTGTCGTCGTCATAAAGCTCGCATTCGGCGGTATATTCGTTTATATTGAGAGGCGTTATGGACGCGCGCACCGCCTCGCGGCGGCGCTTTTCAAGATACAGCTCCTTTATGGAGCGGTCTATCGGTTCTCGGATTATGAGCGGGATCTGGCTGTAGAAGAAGTCGATAACGTAGCTCCCCTTCTGCGTCACGGCGTAGACGGTAAGCGTATCGGTGAGCCGTCTTGAAACGACGTGCCCCGTCTGTATAAGGTTGTCCAGACCCAGCTGGAGGTCTGTAAAGTTTATCTCACAGTTGCCCTGCACGGTGTTGAGCAGGTCGGCATACGGCATAGGCTCGTCCGCCTTGTTCAGCGTGTACAGGATTATGAACTGGATCATAAGATCGTCCTCTATCTCGCGGTCATATAATATCTTGTTCAAGGATAGCACCACCAATTAATAATATATTTTGCATATAGTTTAGCATGATCGCAATGCGTACAGCATTGCTGCACACCGTTACAATAAACACATCCGGAAGCAAAGCCGAAAGGGCTTTGCTTCTGCTGCTGTGGTTATTCTAACATAGATGCAATGCGTACAGCATTGCCTCACACTGTTACAATAAATACATGCCGGAGAAAAGCAGCTTTGCTGCTTTTCTTCATTGATTGTATTTATTATAACATATATTTTCCGAAAAAGATATACCTTTTTCAAAAAAATTCAGCGCCAAAAGACAGCCGTGCGTCTATACGCCCCGCCGCACGGACGGTCGTTATGCCGAAAAATCCATGGTGCAGAGGGGTGTGTTTAGTGGTTTTTGCTGAATATATAAAATGGGGGCGGATTTTTATAAAAAAGTCTTGACACGGGCGCGGCGTTATGCTATAATATTTTCTGTTGTTGGAAAGCTTACAGATACAGCGGGGTAGAGCAGTTGGTAGCTCGCAAGGCTCATAACCTTGAGGTCGCAGGTTCAAGTCCTGCTCCCGCACCCATTGGAACGGACAAGATCGGTATCTTGTCCGTTTTTTATTGACAAAAACAAACTGCCCGATGTGCGGTCATAACGTACGGAACAGGAGATAAAGCTGTGACTGCGGTGATATTACATAATCGAATAGGGCAGAATTTTTCATCTGCCCTTTCACACCACCGTACGTGCCGTTCGGCATACGGCGGTTCAACTCAAACCTAAATTATGTCTTCGACTATTGTAATAGTCTAAACAGCTAACCAAT
>CALXZP010000006.1 GCA_944393255.1 uncultured Clostridia bacterium
TATGTCATTATATAATACAACATAAACAAAGTCAATACAGCTATCTAAAAAAATCAGTGCCGATTTTCGCTCGACGCTGACATCGCCTTTATTGGGTATTGAATTTTTATTTGTTTTATGTTAGAATAAACACAGCAGCGGAAGAAAGACCGCGGGAATGAGCCGGGCACATGGAGGAAGAAATGCGTGTATTTACTGTAAACGGGAACGATGCGGGGCAGCGTCTGGATAAATTCATAAAAAAGCTCATGCCGAAGCTGCCCGGATCCATGCTTTATAAGGGCTTGAGGAAGAACTGTGTAAGAGTAAACGGAAAACATGTGAAGGACGGAGCCTGTACCGTCAGCAGCGGCGATGAGATAACGCTGTATTTCAAGGATGAATTTTTCGATACGCCGAACGGGTTCAGATATATAAAACCGAAGCTTGACATAGTATACGAGGATGAAAATATTCTCATAATAAACAAGGCTGTCGGGATCGTGTGCCATGCCGGAGAGCACGCCTCAGGTCATACGCTTGTAGATATGATGCAAAGCTATCTGTATGACAGGGGCGAATATGTGCCGGAGGCTGAGCAGACGTTCAGACCCGCGCTCTGCAACCGGCTCGACCGCAATACCGGCGGTCTGGTGATAGCGGCAAAGAACGCAGAGGCGCTCAGGCGCATGAATGCCCATATCCGCGCACGAGAGGTGCGGAAGGTGTACATGGCGGTGGTTGAGGGATATCCGGGCGAGCGCGGAGAGCTCCGCGGATACGCGAGCCGGAGCGGTAAGGTCACGGAAGTAAGCGGGACAAAAAGCGGCGGTGCGAAGGAAGTCAGTCTTTCATATACCGTAAAAGCGCGCAGGAACGGGTATTCACTTACTGAGATAGAGCTGCACACGGGAAGGACGCATCAGATACGCGCACAGTTTGCGGCTGAGGGTTTTCCGCTTGCGGGTGATACAAAGTACGGAGGGCACGGCGAAAAGTTCCGTCAGGCCTTATGGAGCGTTGAGGCGTCGTTCATGTTTGGAGGCGCCGACGAGTTTTTTAATGGAATAGACGGGCTCAGGATAAGAATAAAAGCGCCGTTTGAAGAAGAATTTATGTAGGATGAAGCGGACGCTTCGCTATCATATATCTATTATATATATCGGGAGGGAGACGGCATATGGATCTGAATTCGCCGTCGGCTATCAGGAATATAGCCGCAAAACATGGGTTTGTATTTAAAAAGGGACTTGGACAGAATTTTCTGACCTCCGGGGAGGCGCTTGAGCATATCGCAGACGCCGCGGAGATAGAGTCGGGAGCGTTGGAGATAGGGCCGGGGTTCGGCGTGCTTACCTCTGAGCTTGCAAAGCGGGCCGAAAAGGTCGTTGCGGTGGAGATCGACGAACGGCTCATACCGGTCCTGGCGGAAACGCTTATGGAATACGATAATGTAAAGGTCATAAATGCCGACGTTATGAAAACGGATCTGGCGGAGCTTATAAAAAACGAGTTCGGCGGTAAAAGCGTAAGCATAGCGGCAAATCTGCCTTATTATATAACCACACCTATAATAACGATGCTGCTGGAGTCGCGGATACCGGTCAAAAACATAGTTGTGATGGTGCAGAAAGAGGTAGCGGAGCGGATAAGCGCGGAGCCGGGCACGAAGGATTACGGCGCGCTTTCGGTGCTTTGCCGCTATTTCACAAGGCCGGAGCTTATATGCGTTGTGCCGGCGGAGCTTTTCGTTCCGAAGCCGAAGGTGGACAGCGCAGTGCTGAGGCTCAGGGTGCTGGATAAACCAAGCGTAAGCGTGAGCGATGAAAAGCTGTTTTTCAGAACTGTCAAGGCCGCGTTTTCACAGCGCCGGAAAACGCTCCTGAACTGTCTTTCGGCGAATTTTCCTTACGGCAGGACGGCGCTTTCCGATGCGCTCGATTCAGCCGGGATAGATCCGCGCCGCCGCGGCGAAACGCTGTCGCCGGAGGAATTTGCCGCTTTGAGCGAGCGCCTTCGGGAGCTGCCGGACGGGCGGTGATATCCTGCCGGCGCGGCTACAGCTTAAAATCCTCGGCGGTGAGCCCGGTTTTGAGCCGTTTTTTCCTGTGTACGGTGCGTTTGAATATATCGTAGACAAATCTGCCGCAGTCCGGGGCGGAGCTGTCTACGTTTTTTTTGTGCAGCGTGCAGTATGCGGTCTCCGCGCCGGGGTCTGAATATTCGGCGTAGCGGCAGAGCGCGCAGACCTTGTTTATATTTTCCGAGTATATCATTGTTTTCATCTCCTGTTTTTTTGGTATGTCGTTGCAAAAGAAGGCGAAAAAACCGCTCTTATATATATATTTTATCATAATTCGTAAATAAGGTAAAGAAGTTTTGAAATTTTTCTTGATTTTGCATGTGTTTTGATATATAATATATATGTTGTATTAATGCTTATCGCAAGTATATCGAAAGGAATGACAGAAATGGAAAAAAGAGAAATGCTTTATGAAGGCAAGGCTAAGAAGGTCTATAAGACGGACGATGAAGATCTTTATATAGTTGATTATAAAGATGATGCGACGGCCTTTAACGGTAAGAAAAAGGGTTCTATAACCGGCAAGGGCATTATAAACAATAGGATGTCCAATTACCTCATGGCTCTTATGGAAAAGGAAGGGATCCCCACGCATTTCGTTGAGGAGATTTCCGACCGTGAGACTGTTGTCAAGAAGGTCACGATAGTTCCGCTTGAGGTCATTATCAGAAATATCGCGGCAGGCAGCTTTTCAAAGCGTTTCGGTGTGGAAGAGGGAACTCAGCTTAAGAATGCTACGCTTGAGTATTGCCTCAAGAACGACGATCTCGACGATCCGATGATCAACGACTATCAGATCACGGCTATCGGCGCGGCAACGCAGGAGGATCTCGATACTATTTCTGATCTCACCTTTAAGGTAAATGATTTTCTTAAGGCATACTTCCTTAAGCTCAATATCGAACTTGTTGATTTTAAGATAGAATTCGGAAAAACTCCCGACGGCAAGATAATCCTTGCGGACGAGATATCGCCCGATACCTGCCGCCTTTGGGACGCCGACACTCATGCAAAGCTCGACAAGGACCGTTTCCGCCGTGATCTCGGTGACGTTGAAGAGGCATATATAGAGGTGGCAAAGCGCATGGGACTTGTGTGAGGCGGAATTAAATCCCGCATCCCGCACGTTTTCGAACGCTTGTGTACAAGAGTACACGGCGCGTGCTCAAACGCACGGTCTGCGGAATTTTCTTGCCGCCTCACGAGGCGGAAAAAGAACCCGTATCCCGCACGTTTTCGAACGCTTGTGTACAAGAGTACACGGCGCGTGCTCAAACGCATGGACTGCGGAACGGATGTTTCGCGGCCGGTCTGAAAATTATAATAAAAGGAGAATTACGATGGCAACCGATACATACGAAAGCCCGCTCAACTCCAGATATTCCTCAAAGGAGATGCAGTACATCTTTTCGCCCGACAAGAAGTTTTCCACATGGCGCAAGCTGTGGATAGCGCTTGCCGAGAGCGAACAGGAGCTGGGTCTGGGCATAACGGATGAGCAGATAGCCGAAATGAAGGAGCATATCTTCGATATCAATTATGACGTCGCCAAAGAACGCGAAAAGGAAGTGCGTCATGACGTTATGTCGCATGTTTACGCCTACGGCGTTCAGTGCCCCAAGGCGAAGCCTATCATCCATCTCGGAGCGACGAGCTGCTATGTGGGCGATAATACGGATATTATAATAATGACAGAGGCAATGCAGCTTATAAAGAGGGAGCTTGTATGCCTTATAGGCGAGCTTTCAAGGTTTGCCGATAAATACAAGGATCTGCCGTGCCTTGCGTTCACGCATTTTCAGCCGGCTCAGCCCACTACGGTCGGAAAGCGCGCTGCTCTCTGGCTGCAGGATCTTATGATGGATCTTGAAGACGTGGAGTACCTGCTTTCAAAAGCAAAGCTGCTCGGCTGCAAGGGAACGACCGGCACTCAGGCAAGCTTTCTTGAGCTGTTTGACGGCGACCACGGGAAGTGCAAGGATCTTGACAGGAAAATTGCCCGCAAGATGGGCTATGAAAGCACTTTCAGCGTGAGCGGTCAGACTTATCCGAGAAAGCTCGATTCGCAGATGCTAAATGTGCTGAGCTCGATAGCGCAGAGCGCTTACAAGTTCTCTAACGACATAAGGCTGCTGCAGCATTTGAAGCAGATAGAGGAGCCGTTTGAGAAGTCGCAGATCGGTTCGTCGGCTATGGCGTATAAGCGCAATCCTATGAGGAGCGAGAGGATAGGCTCGCTTGCGCGCTACGTTATCGTTGACGCGCTTAATCCGGCGATAACCGCTTCAACACAGTGGTTCGAGAGAACTCTTGACGACAGCGCGAACAAGAGGATAAGCGTGCCTGAAGCGTTCCTTGCGACAGACGCGATACTTAGCCTGTATATAAACGTTGTGGACGGGCTTGTAGTTTACGATAAGGTAATAAAGAAGCAGTTCATGGCAGAGATCCCGTTCATGGCTACAGAGAATATCATGATGGACGCTGTAAAGAAGGGCGGAGACCGCCAGGAGCTCCACGAAAAGATAAGACAGTATTCAATGGAAGCGGGCAGGACCGTTAAGGCTGAGGGCAAGGACAATAATCTGGCTGAGCTTATTGCGGCGGATAAGTCGTTCGGGCTCACGCTTGATGAGATCAATGCGGTCATGAAGCCGGAAAACTTTGTCGGGCGTTCGCCTGAGCAGGTAACGGATTTTCTCAATGAATGCGTATATCCGGTGCTTGAGAGGAATAAAGAGCTGCTCGGTATCGAGGTCGAGATCAACGTCTGATAAACGGAGGAAAGGATTGATATATAGATGGTTAAAGCAGTGGTTGGCGCTTGCTGGGGAGATGAAGGCAAGGGCAAGATAACGGATATGCTGGCGGCGGACGCCGATATAGTAGTACGCTTTCAGGGCGGTGCTAACGCGGGTCATACGATCGTGAACGATTACGGAAAGTTCGCGCTTCATCTTCTGCCTTCCGGTTCGTTCAATCAGAATGTTACGAACATGATAGGAAACGGCGTTGCGCTCGACATCCCGCAGCTTATAAAGGAGATAGAAGATGTGGAGGCGCAGGGCGTGCCCCGTCCCAAGATCGTGGTATCGGAGCGCGCACAGGTGCTCATGCCCTATCACAGGCTGTTTGACGCATATGAGGAGGAGCGGCTTTCAGACAGGCAGTTTGGCTCCACAAAGTCGGGTATAGCTCCGTTCTTTTCGGATAAGTTTTCAAAGATAGGCTTCCAGGTCTGGGAGCTGTTTGAGGAGGACAGGCTCAGGGAAAAGATAAAGAATGTGATAGAGGTAAAGAACCTCATGCTCGAGCATATTTATCATAAGCCGCTCATAGACGAAAACGAGCTGTATGAGACCTGTAAACAGTACGGCGAGATGATAAAGCCGTATGTTATCGATTCGGTGCAGTATATGCATAACGCGCTCAAGGAGGGAAAAACGGTCCTTCTCGAGGGTCAGCTCGGTTCACTGAAGGATCCGGATTTCGGTATATATCCTATGACAACGTCGTCATCGACGCTTGCCGGCTACGGCTCTATCGGTGCGTGCATACCGCCGTATGAGATCAAGGAGATAATAACCGTCGTAAAGGCGTATTCGTCGGCAGTCGGAGCCGGCGCGTTCGTGTCCGAGATATTCGGCAGCGAGGCCGACGAGCTCAGACGCAGGGGCGGCGACGGCGGCGAGTTCGGCGTTACAACGGGCCGTCCGAGAAGAATGGGCTGGTTCGACTGTGTCGCGTCGCGTTACGGCTGCCGTGTTCAGGGCACAACTGCCGTTGCGTTCACGGTGCTCGACGTTCTCGGCTATCTTGACGAGATCCCCGTATGCGTGGGCTATGAGGTTGACGGCGAAGTCACGCGCGATTTCCCGACGACCGGCAGGCTTGAAAGGGCGAAGCCTGTATATAAGGTGCTCCCCGGCTGGAAGACCGATATACGGGGCATAAAGAGCTATGATGAGCTGCCCGAAAATTGCAGGAATTATATTGAGTTTATAGAAAAAGAGCTTGAGGTACCGATAAAGATAGTTTCAAACGGTCCCGCAAGAAACGACATTATAATGAGATGATAAAAACAGGCGGGATACGGTCGTCATTGACCGTCTCCCGCCTGTTTTTTTCATTCTTTTATATCAGCTTTTTCAGCTTAAGGTAATCGGTTATGAGCTCAATGCATTGACTGAGCTCAAGCCCTGCCGTATTTATACAAAGGTCGTAATGCGTCGGGTCGGACCAGACTTGCCCTGTATTATGGAAATAATAATCGCCGCGCGTTTTATTCATGGAATGTATAAGGCTTTTTGCATCGTCCGGATTCAGCTCATACAGGCGTATTATCCGGCGCATACATTCACGCTGCGGTGCGTACAGATATACCTTTGCTATGTCCTCGCGGTCTCTGAGCACGTAGTCGGCGCAGCGCCCCACTATAACGCACGATCCCTTTTCCGCTATGCGGCGGATCGCATCGGACTGCATACGGAACTGCTCATCCACCTTTTCAAAAGAAGAATTCTGAAAGCTTTCATCGCAGCCGTAAAGAACGTCGCCGTCGTCGCCGCTTGCCATTTCAAACAGCTCTCGCCCGTAATAACCGATCCCGAGCGACTTTGCAAGAGACTTGCCGATCTCCTTGCCGCCGCTTCCGTAGCATCTGGCAATAGTAACAATCATATCGATCACCTCTACTCATCTGTATTTCGCAGGACGTGTAAAAAAAGCCCCGACTATAATATATATACCGCTTTTTTAGGTATTTAAACAAGGTTCATGTAATATTTTCGGCTTTTTAAATATAACCTATGAAAAGATATCCCCCCGCCTCCGTTTGGTCCGGTAGCCGCGTTTTTTCGGACATAAAATTTGCCTGTACTGTGTTAAACCGCTTGACAAGTCCGTTGAAGTGTGTTAAAATATAAACAAGATATACGTATAAGAAGGCGGTGATCAAATGATCAGTAAATACAGGCAGATATATGAGAATTTCCGCGAGCTGATCGAGAACGGCAGCCTGCGGCCCGGCGATTCCATGCCGCCGGAGCGGGAGATATCCGAAAGCTTCGGAGCTTCGCGCGACACGGTCAGAAAGGCTATGCAGCTGCTTGAAAACGCCGGGGTGATAAGCAAGACCCGCGGCAGGGCGTCTGTCGTCAAAAAGAGAGATTTTTTTGATTTTCCCATATCAAGGATAAATTCGTTCAAGGAGATGGCGCAGCAGCTGCAGTGGAAGGATGTTGTCACGCATGTTGAGGATCTCAGCATAATCGAGGTCGACGAGGGCTCGGAGCTGGCGCTCAGGCTCGACTGCGAGCCGGGCGAGGAGGTATACCGCGTAAAGCGCGTGCGCGAGATAGAGGGCGAGTCGGTCATATTTGACACGGATTATTTTAAGCGCAGCGCCGTGCCTAAGCTCACAAGAGAAATATGTGCGGGCTCTGTTTACGATCATCTCGAAAAAGAGTTAGGAATAAAAATCGGTATAGCGCAGAAAATAGTAACTGTGGAGGAAGCGGGGAGAGAGGACAAGCTCTATCTCGACCTGGACGGATGCGGGGTCGTAGCAGTGGTGACCAGCATTACCGCTCTTGAGGACGGCGGGATATTTCAATATACGGAATCGAGACACCGTATCGACAAATTTCGTTTTACTGTAACAGCGCACAGGTAATGCCGGACTTCAGTTTTTGTGCACTTGTCACAAAAACCGAAGTCCTTTTTCTATGTTTAGAGCATACGAATAATCTTGACTTATATATACGTATATGTTAAAATATAATCATCAAATATACATACATATTGTGCGAATATGTAGACAGATATACGTATAATTAAGGAGGTATAAAAATATGGGAGCGTATACTGACGAATGCAGACAGCTTTTAGAGCTTGTAGGCGGAAAGGAAAACATCGGCGCGGTATCTCACTGTGTGACAAGAATGAGGTTCGTGCTGAACGACCCGAAAAAAGCGGATGTTGAAAAGATCGAAAAGCTGCCGTCGGTAAAGGGGACGTTTACTCAGGCGGGACAGTTCCAGGTCATAATCGGCAATACCGTAAGCACATATTACAATGATTTTATCGCCGTTGCCGGTATTGACGGCGTATCCAAGGACGCGGTCAAAAATGCGGCCAAGAAAAATCAGAATATAATACAGAGGATGATGTCTAATCTGGCGGAGATATTCGCGCCGCTTATACCGGCGATCATAGTCGGCGGTCTTATCCTCGGCTTCCGAAATGTTATCGGCGAGATAAAAATGATAGACGGCGGTACAAAAACGCTTGTTGAGGTATCGCAGTTCTGGGCGGGGGCAAGCTCGTTCCTGTGGCTTATAGGCGAGGCGATATTCCACTTCCTGCCCGTCGGTATCGTGTGGTCGATAACTAAAAAAATGGGCACCACGCAGATGCTCGGCATCGTTCTGGGAATAACGCTCGTATCTCCGCAGCTTCTGAACGCGTATGACGTTGCGACTACAGCGGCGGCGGATATACCGTTCTGGGATTTCGGCTTTGCAAAGGTCGAGATGATAGGATACCAGGCGCAGGTACTCCCGGCTATACTTGCCGGATTTACTCTGGTATATCTTGAAAAGGGTATAAGAAAGATATGTCCGTCTGTGATCTCAATGATAGTGGTGCCGTTTTTCTCGCTTTTGACAGCGGTCGTTCTCGCTCATACGGTCCTCGGGCCGATAGGCTGGAAGATAGGCAGCGTTATATCAAACGTTGTGAACGCCGGTCTGGCTTCGGCGTTTAACTGGCTGTTTGCGGCAGTGTTCGGCTTCCTGTATGCGCCGCTCGTTATCACGGGACTGCACCATATGTCGAACGCAATAGACCTCCAGCTCATATCTGATTTCGGAGGAACGAACCTCTGGCCGATGATAGCGCTTTCAAATATAGCTCAGGGAAGCGCCGTTCTTGCTATGATATTCCTCCAGAAGCGCGACGCGAAGGCGAAGGAAGTATCTATCCCGGCGTGCATATCGTGCTATCTCGGAGTTACCGAGCCGGCTATATTCGGTGTAAATCTGAAATACGTATTCCCGTTCATCTGCGCTATGATAGGCTCGGCCGCGGCCGCTGTCTTATCTGTAGGTACGGGCGTAAGGGCGGCGGCTATAGGCGTAGGCGGTCTGCCCGGCATACTTTCGATACTGCCGCAGTATATACCTATGTTCGCGGTATGTATGGCGATAGCGGTCGCAGTGCCGTTCATTCTCACATTTGTTGTAGGGAAGAGAAAGCTCGCGTCCGGCGGTATGGAAACGGCCGATGTACCCGTAGTTGCCGCTACTCCGGCAGCAGCCGCGACCGCGGCGATACTCGACTATAAGGAAGGCGAGATAAGGGCGTTCCTTTCGGGTAAGGTGATAAAGATAGAGGATGTTCCGGATAAGGTATTCTCAGAAAAGGTACTCGGCGATGGGCTTGCGATAGAGCCGACGGATAATGTGCTGATAGCTCCGGCGGACGGCGAGATAATAAACGTTATGGACGGCTCCTTCCACGCATGCGGGATGGCGCTTAAGAACGGAGTGGAAATACTGTTCCACATAGGTCTTGACACGGTAGGCATGAACGGCGACGGTTTTGAGTGCTTCGTAAAAGAGGGCGACGCCGTTAAGGCCGGCGACAGGCTCATCCGTTTCGATCCGGAAAAGATAAAGGCGGCGGGTCACCCAACGGTCACAATGATGGTGATAACGGACGAGGGCTCGTCGGAGGGCATAGAATTTAAAACAGGCATTGAGGCGAAAGCCGGAAAGACAATTATAGCGCATTGCTGACAGAATAAACACCGGTCGGCCGTGAGGCTCCGCAGGAGCGCGGAGCCTCACGGCACAGGCTGATCAAAAGGGGGAATTTATCATGCATAATTTTAAGAGCTCGTGCGTTTATCAGATATATATAAAATCCTTCTGTGATTCCAACGGAGACGGTATCGGCGATATACCGGGTATAACAGGGAAGCTTGACTATATAAAGGAGCTTGGAGCGGATCATATCTGGATAACCCCGTTTTTCTGCTCGCCGCTCAACGACAACGGCTACGACGTTTCTGATTACCGGGATATAGACCCGGTATTCGGGACTATGGAACAGCTGGAGGAGCTTATTGCAGAGGCGGATAAGCGCGGCATAGGTATTATGCTCGATATGGTGTTCAACCACACCTCCACCGAGCACGAGTGGTTCAAGCGCGCTCTTGCCGGTGAGGAGAAGTATATCAATTATTATAAATTTGCAGACGGCGAGCCTGATACGCCGCCGACGAACTGGGAGTCAAAGTTCGGCGGGAACGCGTGGGAGTATGTTCCGTCGCTCAAAAAGTGGTATCTGCACCTGTTTGATGTATCGCAGGCGGATCTCAACTGGGATAATCCGGAGGTCAGAGATGAGCTTAAGGATATACTTAGGTTCTGGAAGAGCAAAGGCATAAAGGGCTTTCGCTTTGACGTGATAAATCTTGTGTCAAAGCCCGACGTGCTTGAGGACGATCATGAGGGCGACGGCAGACGGTTCTATACCGACGGGCCGCGCATACATGAGTATCTCAAGGAACTGGTCGAGGGCGGAGGCATAGCGGACATGCTGACGGTCGGAGAGATGTCCTCGACCTCGATAGACAACTGTATAAGATATTCAAATCCCGATGAAAAGGAGCTTTCAATGTGCTTCAGCTTTCATCATTTGAAAGTGGATTATGAAAACGGCGATAAATGGACGCTTATGCGTCCGGATCCGGGCAGGCTGAAAAAACTGCTTACCGATTGGCAGACGGGTATGCAGGAGGGCGGCGGCTGGAACGCCGTGTTCTGGTGCAATCATGACCAGCCGCGCGCGGTGTCGCGGTTCGGCGATGATACCGAGTACCGGAAGGAGTCGGCAAAAATGCTCGCAGGCATGATCCATATGCTGCGCGGTACGCCGTATATATACCAAGGCGAAGAGATAGGCATGACCAACGCCGGATTTACGGATATTTCGCAGTACAGGGACGTTGAGAGCCTTAACTACTATGATATAATGCTGGAGAGCGGCAAAACGCGCGAAGAGGCGCTTGCCGTGCTCGCGGCCAAATCGCGCGACAACGGCAGAACGCCGATGCAGTGGAACGGAGGCAGGAACGCCGGTTTTACCGGCGGCGAGCCGTGGATCGGCATACCGGAGAATCACAGGTATATAAACGCAGAGGAAGCTTTAAAGGATCCGGATTCGGTATTTTCATTCTACCGCCGTCTTGCGGAGCTGAGAAAGAGGTACGATGTTATATCCGAAGGGAGCTTTGAGCCGATAGAGACTGCGGACGATATATTTGCCTATAAGCGCCGTCTCGGCGGACAGGAGCTTACGGTGATATGCAATCTCACGGGCGCGGAGCTTGATCGCGGCGCTGATGTGTGCGGTTCGGGCTCGATCCTGATATGCAATTATGAGGGAGAACGCGGCGGTATGCTTGCGCCGTATGAATTCAGGGCATATTTGACGGAGGATCGGCCGGGGCGTTTATGACCTATGGCAAATACGTCCGCGCCTTCTATAGGCGGCGGCTGCAATAGTTCGCAGGCTCCGATTTAAACTGCGTATAAAAAGACAAAAGCTGAAAAGCTCCGGACCGCGTATGCAGTCCGGAGCTTTTCAGCTGTTAAAGGGCAAAACGGTTTTTAAAAAAAATCGTGCCTCAAGCAAAAAGAATAGACCTTAGAAGCGAACAGCTTCCGAGGTCTAATTTTTTTATACAATAGCGAAAAAACCGCATAAACACGACATTTTGACAATAAAACTGTGATTTTATTTACATTTAAAAATTTGTAAACCCTCAAAGTTTGAGGGTTTACACGGGGCAAGTTTTTTTTACAAAATGGGCCTACCCCTTAACATCAGCTTATCATATCTATGATATTGTCATAGGAAAACTCATCGTTGAAAAGGAACTCATCGTATATCATATCAATGTTTTCTTCGCAGTGTTCTATCTCTATTGAATAAACTCTGGCGCATTCGCATATATCTCCGAATGAATTTTCAAGCGCCGCTATCATCATAACGCTCAGGAATGAAAATTTCAGCTTTGCCAAAGCGTCGAAATCAAAGGCGGCCTTCAAAAAATACCTGTATACAAAATATACGGCAAGCTGTTCTCCGGCTATAGGATCGAGGCTGTGTCCGGAGCGTCCGCGTTCATCGGACTCAAGGCGGGCGAGCATACCGGAGCGGCTGCTGTCGAGCATGCTGAGCTCCTTAAAAATCGGCGTGACGCCGCAGAGCGTACGGTGAGATGTGAAAGTGTCTTTAGGAGCGTATTCAAACAAGCCGTAATCATTTTTGTTTATTCTGCTTTGCAGATATCTGCCGTAATCGAGCGCAAGCCGCAGCCTTTTAAAAATATCCGTTCCGCGCTCCTGCAAAATGGCGAAAATATCGTCCCGCGCTTTTTTCAGAAGCAAAAAAACGGGCTCTGTGCAGCTTCCCTCGGGTTCTCCCGTCAGCGTGACCTTTTCCTTATTGTTCAGTATTATATCGGCCGCCGCTTCGCACGAGAGAGATATCCCGCGTTCGGCATAGCCGTCAAAATATTCGGTAAAGCGCGGGTATTCGTCGCATATGACGCAAAGCTCCGCTCCGTTGAGCACCATTTCGCATTTTCCGTCCGGAGACAGCAGCGGGCATTGTCCGCTTCTGCGGATGAATGTGTTGTCCGCTCCGACAGAGGCGCGTACTTTCTCCCCGAATTCGCCTGTCAGCTTCGAAAAACGCTTCATAGCTTCATCGTCTATGCCGATCTCCCAGCCGCCGCGGCAGCAGTTGTGAACGCACTTGTCGGCTGTACAGCGAAATCTGCTGTAATAATCAGGACATATCATTTTGCTTTATCCTTTCAAAGAGAGTTACGGCGTATTCGCCGCTCACCGGATCGTATGCGAACGGCGCGATCTCCGCGAGCGGTTCAAGTACAAATCTGCGCTTTGTCATCTGCGGATGCGGGATGGTGAGGTATTCATCGTGTATCGTCTCGCAGCCGTACAGCAGTATGTCAAGGTCGAGCGTGCGCGGGCCCCAGTGTATCTCTCTTGTCCTGCCTGCGGCGTTTTCGATCTCGTGCAGCTTGCCGAGCAGTTCGTGAGGCGAATAGAGAGTGTCAAGCTCGATGCAGCTGTTTAGAAAATCGTCCTGTTCAACATCACCGACAGGTTTTGTGGTTATGTATGCCGCTACCTTGCGCACGATACAGCTCTCGTCCTCCGAAAGCTTTTTGACCGCGAAGTCGAGATATGCTTTCTTATCGCCCATGTTCGAGCCTATGCCTATGTATGCGCGGCGGCGCGAGCGCGTTATGTGCACCGCGACCCGGTCAAGAGGCAGCCCTATTGGCGCCCATGGTTTTTTCAGGGTGATCTCCGCCTTTGTAAGGATGCTGTACTTTTTTAACAGTGCATCCGCTATATCTGCCGCCGCCGCTTCTATGAGGCAGCAGCGGTTGCTGCGGGTGAATTCCGTCACGAATGAGCAGATCTCCGCGTAGTTGAGAGCCTTGTTTATATCGTCCGAGCTTGCCGCAGGATAGAGATCGTAGCAGAGCTTCATAGATATCACAAATCTCTGTCCCATGACCTTTTCTTCTTTAAATACACCGTGGTTCGCGAATACCACGAGGTCGTCTATGATTATGCAGTCATCCATTGCCGTTTTCATCCTCCGCAGCGTTGTTTTCGTTCGTGTCCGGTCTTAGGAGCCGGCGTTTTATGATGTTCCGTATATCGTCCTCGATCTGGGTCAGCCGCAGCTCGTATTGCTCAAACTCATCCATGACCTGTCTGTGTACGTTTGAAAGCTCGCGGACAGACTGCTTAAGCTCCTTGTTGGAGTCGCCCACAAGCCTTATGCCGGGACTGACCACCGTGCTGAGCGTTCCGCGCATGGCGTTTATGCTGTCGGTGAGCTTTGTGTTTGAGCTGTGTATATCCTTGAGCGGCTTCAAGCCGTTTTCTATGGCTGTGAGCCGTTCCTCGGCCGCCTTTGTGCGGCTGTCAAGAGACGAGGCCAGTTTTTCAAGCTCGCCGACCCTGCTGCACAGCGTCTGCATGACTACGCGCGAATCCTTGAACTGGTTCAGCTGCTTCTGCATGGTCTCGTATATCAGTACCATAAGTTCATTATCTGCCATGATAAATACCCTTTCTCCGATACCGCCTGTTTATGTGGCATATCGGTCGGCCGCAAAATTGCGGTCTTTATAACTTGTGCAAAGCTGTCCGCCGCCTCTGTATGCGGCGGGCGCCGTTCATCGTTTCAGCGGGAGTTATTATCTGCCGCTGAAATAACGAGGAGCTAACGCTCTCTTTGCAGACAAATCGGAGCGCTGCTCCGATTTAAATAATTTGTTAAGAACAGTATATCACAATCGATGAGAAATTTCAACAGGGATATGACAAATAACGGCTGTGACGGCTTTGAAAAATATTCGGATATACGTGCCGTAAACGGTAAGGCTCCCGTTACCTGCTGCCGTTTACCGCGCCTATCACGGCTCTTGCGGCCTCGACAAGGCGGAATTTTACGGCCGGTCTTTCATTGCCGTCGGATATGATATCGTATGTGTCGTCTCTGAGCCGCGATCTCAGCACGCTTTTTCCTTCCTCGCTAAGCTCGGGCTCGCCGTCCGTCACGCACAGCGGCGGATACATGACGCACCACCAGTTCTTTCCGCCGCCGCTGCCGAGGACGACGCGCACGCCGTTATATTCGCCTGCCGGAAGCGTTATTCCCCTGTACGACTTTTCCGGGAACATGAATTTTCCGTATTCCGCGTGCGCGCCGTAGCCGCAGCCGTTTTCGGCAAGCACCCTTTCCGCTGTGCGCTGTGCGAGGGCCGTAAGCTCCGCCTCTCCCTGCGGACGTGCATTTTCCGCCGCCTCAAGGACCGCGTCGCGCACCGTGAGCTTTATTTCCTGGTCGTACTCCGAATTGCTCTCGGCTATTATATGCAGTCTAACTATCCCGTTTTCAAGATCCTCTCCGATATCCCGCGAATACGCGTATACGGCGCAGACCATGACCGATATCAGCGCCGCCGCGAATACGTATGCTTTGATCTTCATTTTCTCAGCTTCCTTTCAAAATTGATACGCTAAAATTTTTGACACAAATAATAATAATATACATTCTGCACATACTAAAACCGATGATCAAGAAAGGAGTTGATTTTCTAAAATGCGAAAAACTGTTTCGATCATAACGACGGCGGTCATGCTTATGCTTGCCGCAGTTCAGTATCCTTCGGTGCGCGTGTACGCATCAACGTCGGATCTGCAGCTGATGGCGCGCGCCGTTAACGGCGAGGCGCGCGGCGAACCTTATACGGGACAGGTAGCTGTGGCGGCGGTCATACTCAACCGCGTAAAGCATTCTTCATTCCCTAATACCGTTGCGGGCGTCATTTACCAGCCCGGTGCGTTCACTGCCGTAGCCGACGGTCAGATCAACGCGCCCATAAGCGAGAATTCGACGGTATACCAGGCGTGCCGGGACGCTATGAACGGCTGGGATCCCTCGGGAGGCGCGATATACTATTTTAATCCCGATACCGCGACCAATTCGTGGATATGGTCGCGCGAGCTTATAGTCCAGATAGGCAAACACCGGTTCTGCCGGTAACGAGGAGGTCAAGGAATGACAAAGACAAACAAGATACACATCGCCGTTTATTCGGCGCTCGGTCTGCTCCTTATTATCCTGTCCGTGCTGCTCTACAGGAGCCACGCCCGTGAAAAGGAGCTTCGCACCGCTGTGAACAACAGCTATGACAGGGCGTTTTTTGAGCTGACCGATTACGTCAATAATATAGACGCGCTGCTTTCAAAAGCCCAGCTTGCCGCGTCGCCGGCGCAGATGGCTTCTATTTCTAATGAGATATTCATGCAGGCCGCCGAGGCAAAATCATGCTTCGGCGAGCTGCCGTCAGGGGAAGCGGCGCTTGAAAATACCGCTCTGTTTCTTTCGCAGGTGGGCGATTATACCTATGTTCTTTCGCAGAGTATGATAAACGGCAGCGAGATAAGCAGCGAGGAATATAAAAATCTGAACGACCTGAATGAATACGCCGCTTCGCTCGGCAAAAGCCTGAGCGATATACAGCAGAAGATATACAGCGGCGAGCTGAGCTTCCGCACCGCCTCGGCGGCGCTCGGCACGGAAGCGTATGCGGCAAGCAGTATTTTCACCGACCTTGCAAACGTCGAAAAATCATTTGAAGGATATCCCGAGCTTATTTACGACGGACCGTTTTCGGAGCATATCGAAAACATGCAGTCGTATATGCTCGGTTCGGCCGCCGAGGTATCGCGCGAGGAGGCGCTGAAAAAAGCGGAGGAGTTTTTGGGCGAACGCGGCAGCGGCCTTGCCTATGAGACCGAGACCGCCAATACGGCTATAGAGGCCTATACCTTCGGAAAAGAGGAAAACGGCGTTCATCTGACCGTGAGCATAACAAAACGCGGCGGCTACGTTCTGTATTTTCTTGAGAACAGGGAGGTGACCGCTCAGAACTACGATACGGCCGCGGCTACCGAGATAGCTATGCAGTTCCTTGAACAGCACGGTTACCGCGATATGACCGACAGCTATTATGAAACGAGCGATAATATCGCCACGATAAACTTTGCATATTCCCAGAACGGGACAAAATGCTACAGCGACCTTATCAAGGTGCGCGTCGCGCTCGATACCGGAGAGATAACGGGACTTGAATGCAAGGGTTATCTTATGAATCACCGCGAGCGCGACGTCAGCGGAGCGGTACTGAGCGAAGCGGAGGCGCGGGAGCGTGTTTCAACGCATCTTGAAGTTACGGCGGTATCCGCTGCGGTCATACCGAAGGATTCGCTGCGGGAGGTGCTCTGCTATGAGTTCAAGGGAACTTATATGGACAAAAACTTTATCGTATATATAAATGCCGAGAACGGGAGGGAGGAGGATATACTCCTGCTCATCGAATCGGAAACAGGCATCCTTACGATATAGACGGCTGCGCAGGGGCTGCCGCTCAGTGCGGCGCCCCTGCGGCGCTTCCCGGCAAAACGCAGCGCGCAGCCGCGTTATTTTTGTACAAATTCCCTATTGATTTTTCTGCCGATTGTGCTAAAATATCAAGAGTGCCCGTTAAGGCACGGAAAGGATCTGAAGAAATGGATATAAAAATACTTCTGACAAGCATGATCGAGCTGTTTATAATAATATTTGTAGGATATTTTATATATAAAATAAAGATCGTAGACGATAACTTTGTAAAAAAATTTACAAAGCTGATACTTGACATAACGCTTCCGGCAATGATCCTTGCGTCTGTTCTGAGACTTGAGGAACGGCAGGCGATGTCCGACGTTATCACGGCAATACTCACGTCGGCGGTGCTGTTTTTCATAATACTGCCCGGCATAGGGTTTATACTTGCAAAGCTCGTCAGGGCGAAAAGGGATCAGATCGGGTTATATACCTTTATGAACACGTATTCAAACGTAGGCTTTATGGGCTTCCCGGTAATAGAAAATCTCTGCGGTTCCGTAGGTCTGTTTTACGCCGCGATATTCAATCTCATCTTCAATCTTTCTATATATACGCTCGGTATATGGATGATGAACAAAGGGCGCGGTGAAGGGGCAAAATTCAATGTGAAGCTTTTGCTTTCGCCGGGCGTAGTCATTTCGGTGCTTTCGATACTGATATATTTCCTTGACATAAAGGCTCCTGTACTTATTTCGGATACGATCTATTCTATCGGGTCTATGACCTCGCCGGCGGCTATGCTGCTCATAGGCTGCTCGCTTGCCAAGATGGATATAAAGAGCGTGTTCGGTGAGATCAGAATGTATCCGTGGATGGTGATAAAGCAGCTTATCATACCGCTGCTGCTGTGGTTCCCCCTCGCTTTTGTCATCAAAAACGAGCTTGTGCTGATGGTCACATACATCCTTGCGGCTATGCCGGTCGCGAACAGCGCCGTTCTTTTTGCCACCAATTACGGAGGCGATTCGGAGCTTGCGGCTAAGGGGGTATTTCTGACGACGCTGATATCGCTTTTGACTGTTCCGGTCTGCATACTGCTTGTTCAGACACTGTGACCGAACAGGAAAAACGTTCGGTCATTATCGCCGCGGAAACGGCGGGGAATTCAAAACAGACTGTTAAAGGTTTCCAACCTTTGCTCCGGAATACCGGCCGGTTTCGTCCGATATTTTGCGCTGAGGTCCGGAAATCTTTTAATTTGCTGAAAAAGGGCTTGACTTAACGCCCTATAAGTTGTATAATATTTATTGTATGTAATTTTGGAAGCACCTATCCGCTACGGTGTATTCCTATCAAAGAAAGGAATGTAAAACGCAAATGAGAAAAAAAAGCATAGTCACTTTCTGTCTTGTTGTCATTGTGGCGATCGCGCTCAATCTTGTGGCGATGCTCGGTCTGCCGGGCGCGCTGAGCGAGACCTACGGCGGTATGCTGGACAGCAATACGGGAATAAGACAGGGTATCGACCTTGCGGGAGGCTCGGTAATAACCTTCCAGGCAAATGCCGAAAATCCTACGGATGATGAAATGGAGTCGGTAAGGTCGATCTATGAAACGCGTCTTAACAGCGCGGGCTATACCGAATCGCGTATTTCGATAGGCGACGGAGGCAGGATAACGATAGAGATCCCGTCAGGCAGCGGAGCCGGCGGCGAGGGAACGGAGATATCTGCGACCGAACAGACCGACGCGGCGGTAGAGCTGCTTTCACAGGTAGCGAAGCTCACCTTCCGCGACGACCAGGATAACGTTGTTCTTGAAGGCACCGATATCGCCTCGGCAAAAAGTCTGTACGGTCAGCCGTCGCAGAACGCCAACTCGCAGTATTATGTGCAGGTAGAATTTACTTCGGAGGGAACTAAAAAGTTTGCCGAGGCTACCGGTGCGGCGGCAGCTAAATCGTCGCCCAACAACATAATCAAGATAGTTATGGACGAAGAGGTAGTATCATCGCCGCAGGTATCGGAGAGGATAGATTCCAATTCGTGCGTTATAACAGGACAATTTGACGCTGAATCGGCTTCTACGCTTGCCAGCCAGATCAATTCCGGTAACCTTCCGTTTGAGATGCAGAAGATAACGCAGGAAACAGTCGGCGCCGAACTTGGCCGCGACGCTCTGCCTACGAGCCTTTGGGCTGCGGGCATAGGCATCATACTTGTAATGCTGTTCATGGTGATAAGGTACAGACTGCCGGGACTTCTTGCGGATCTTTCGCTGCTTATCTATGTCGGACTGATATGCCTTGCTATGGGAGCGTTCCGAGTAAACCTCAGCCTTTCGGGTATCGCGGGTATCATCCTGTCGATAGGTATGGCGGTCGACGCGGACTGTATCATATTCGAGCGTATGAAGGAGGAGCTGATGACCGGCAAGACTGTAAGAGCGTCTGTTGAAGCGGGCTTCTCAAAGGCGTTTTCGGCCATCATAGACTCTAATATAACTACTATAATATCGTGCGTCGTTCTGTACATGTCAGGAATAGGAACTGTTACGGGCTTTGCCATCACTCTCGGCATCGGCGTAATACTGTCGATGTTCACGGCTATCGTTGTTACAAAGTTCATAATGAGAAACCTTGTGAATATCGGAGTGACCAACAAGAACCTGTTCTACAATACTAAAAAAGCGGTAGGGGGTGCGGAGAATGCATAAGATATTTAATTTTTCAGAGAATAAAATTAAATTCCTCCTCCTGCCGGTAGTAGTTCTGATCGCAGGTATTGTAATGTATTTCGTTCACGGAGGATTTAACTTTGACGTTGAATTTCTCGGCGGTACAAGAATGCAGGTGGACATCGGCCAGGACTTCAATAACGATGATATTTACGATATAGTAGAGGATGCTACGGGGCTTGAGGCTGTCGTTCAGAAATCGGGCGCGGCGGGTCAGACTGCGGTCATAAAGATCCCGGCCGCAAGCAACGATGAGAACGGCGAGGCAAACCAAGCCAATCAGGATGCGGTTTTCAGCGCGCTTCAGGAAAAGTATTCTTTAACTGACGAGGCTATGCTCTCGGTGCAGTCATCCTCGCCGAGCTTCGGCGCGCAGGTACAGCAGAAGGCTCTTTCATACACGCTTCTTGCCATCCTGTGCATGCTGGTATATATTATAATAAGATTTGACTGGCGCAGCGCTATAATGGCTGTCGTTACGCTTGCACTCAACGTTCTTGTTATGGCGAGCGTGTATACGATAACCAACATAGCTCTGAATACCACTTTCATAGCGGCTATGCTCACGGTCATAGGATACTGTATAAACAACACCATAGTAATCTTTGACCGTATCCGTGAAAATATGAAGTCGCGCAGGCGTGCGGAATCGATAACGGCGATGACGAACAGGAGCATCTGCGAGACTCTGGGACGTACCGTAAGCTCGACTGTAACGTCGCTTATAACCATCGTGATGGTATACATCCTCGGAGTTTCCACTATCAAGCAGTTTGCGCTCCCGCTTATAATCGGTATCGTTATAGGCGCGTATACCTCGATATGCATCGCGCCGACCTTCTGGGCGGCATGGAAGGAAGCCGAGGCAAAGGCGAAGGCTGAAGCCGCGGCCCAGAAACGCACCGCAAAGAAGAATAAATGATAGGTATGATATACAGGGGAAATTATCAGCTGATAATTTCCTCTTTTTTTCTTGATTATTTTTATATTGTATGGTAAAATAAAATTGGATCGATATAAAAGAGAGGCTGTTGTAAAACTCTGTGAGTGTTTGCTGCAGCCCCCGGTAAGAATGGGAAGGAGTTTATTTATATATATGAAGCCTTTGGTTGCAGTCGTGGGCAGGCCCAATGTGGGCAAGTCCACGCTATTTAATAAAATTTCGGGAGAGAGGATAAGCATAGTTGAGGATATACCCGGCGTTACGCGCGACAGGATATATTCCGATGTGTCGTGGCTCGACAAGCATTTCACGCTTATAGATACCGGCGGCATAGAGCCGGATTCAAAGGACGAGATCCTCTCGAAAATGCGCGAGCAGGCGCAGCTTGCGATAGAGATGGCGGACGTCGTTGTGCTTATGACGAGCGTTAAGGAGGGCGTTACGGCAAACGACTACGAGGTAGCGCGTATGCTCATGAAGGCGGGAAAGAAGATAGTTCTTGCCGTCAATAAGGTGGACAATATAGGCGAGCCGCCTATGGAGTTTTATGAGTTTTACAATCTGGGACTGGGAGACCCGATAGCGATCTCCTCGGCGAACGGGCTCGGTATAGGCGATCTGCTTGACGAGATAACGAACCTGTTCCCCGACGACGCCGATACCGCCGAGGATGAGGAAGAGATAAAGGTTGCCGTTATAGGCAGACCGAACGCGGGCAAATCGTCGCTCATAAACAACATAATGGGCGAAGAGCGGGTCATAGTTTCGGATGTTGCCGGGACTACAAGGGACGCGATAGATACCCATTATGAAAAGGACGGGGACAAGTTCCTGTTCATCGATACCGCCGGTATGCGCAAGCGCGGAAAGATAGACGAATCCATCGAGCGCTACAGCGTTGTACGTTCGCTTGCGGCGGTGGACAGGAGCGACGTGTGCGTTATAATGATAGACGGTACGGAGGGTATAGCGGAGCAGGATACGAAAATAGCCGGATATGCCGACAAGCAGGGCAAGGCGTGCATTTTTGCGATAAACAAATGGGATATAGTAAAAAAGAACGACAAGACCATGAATGTTTTCAAAGACAAAATCCGCGAGACGTTTGCGTTCATGTCGTATGCTTCCATGATGTTTATAAGCGCAAAGACCGGACAGCGCGTGGGAAAGCTGCTTGAGGAAATAAAATTCGTAAACGAGCAGCACAAGCGCAGGATAACGACCGGTATGCTCAACGACGTTATAAATGAAGCCGTGAACAAGCAGCAGCCGCCCTCGGACAAGGGCAGGAGACTGCGTATATATTACGGAACACAGGCGTCTGTGGCGCCTCCGACGTTCGTCTTGTTCGTAAACGATAAGGAGCTGTTCCATTTTTCATATAAACGGTTCATAGAAAATCAGATCCGTGAGAATTTCGGATTTGACGGAACGCCGATAAGGTTTATCATACGCGAGCGGACGAAGTCTGAAAAAAGATGATCTGCGCGTCCGGCGCGGTGTTCGCAAGCCGGCATACTCACGCTCAGCCCTGCTCGCCTGAATGTGCGGTCTGCCTGCGTCTCCTTTCTCAAACAGCATTGAGAAGGGATCCAAAGCTCAAATAAATAATGAAAGGATCCGGGTGAAGGATATGGTTTTTCTTGTAACAATAACGATAGGTACGGTAATTGCTGCGTATCTTCTGGGCAGCGTCAATTCATCGATACTTATATCGAAAGCGGTCAGCGGAAGGGATATACGCGAGAGCGGCTCGGGCAATGCCGGAGCGACTAACATGCTGCGCACCATGGGTAAAAAATACGCCGTTTTAACGCTTGTTATAGATATACTAAAGGGCGTTCTGGCAGTGCTTCTCGCAAGGCTCTCGGCACAGTGCGGGGGCTTTGAATGGGGGATATATCCCGCCGGGCTTGCGGTATGCATCGGACACTGCTACCCGATATTTTTCGGCTTCAAGGGCGGCAAGGGAGTGGCCACCGGGCTTGGAGTCCTGCTCATGTGGGACTGGCAGACCGCGCTTATCGTGCTTGCCGCAGCGCTTGTGATAATGGCGCTTACGCGCTTTGTGTCGCTGGGCTCAGTCACGGCCGCAGTGCTGTTCGCTGTTATCGAAGCCGTAAAGCTCAGAGACATCATACCGGCGGTCGTATGCGTTATAGCCGTCGCCGCGCTGCTGGTGTGGAAGCACCGCGGCAATATAGTACGTCTTGCAAAGGGCGAAGAGAGCAGGCTCGGCTCTAAAAAGAAATAATGCCGGAAACGAAATCTGATACATAGGAGGATCAAATATATGAAAATCGCAGTTATAGGCTCCGGCGGCTGGGGAACGGCCGTATCGGTGCTGCTCGCGGGAAAGGGCAACGACGTATATCTTTGGTCATGGATACAGGAGGAAACGGACAGGCTCAGGCGCGACAGGGAGAATAAGGAGTTTTTGCCGGGAGTAAGACTTGACGACAGGATCGTCTGCACTCATGATATGAAAGAGTGTATCGAAGGAGCGGAGGCGGTAATAACAGCCGCGCCTTCTCCGGCAACGCGTACTACGGCAAAGCAGATGGCGCGGTATATAGCTCCGGGACAAAAGATAGTAAACATCTCAAAGGGGCTTGAGGGCAAGCTCAGGCTTTCGGAGGTCTACAGGTCGGAGATACCGCAGGCGGATATTTCCGTGCTCAGCGGACCGTCTCATGCGGAGGAGGTCAGCCGGGGCATACCCACAACGGTGGTCGTCGCCTCGGAGGACGGCAAAACTGCGGAGTTCCTCCAGGAGCTGTTCATGACCCCGTCGTTCAGGGTCTATACCTCCAATGATATAATAGGCGTGGAGCTGGGCGGCGCGCTCAAGAACGTTATAGCGCTCTGCGCCGGCATATCCGACGGCCTGGGCTACGGCGACAATACAAAGGCGGCGCTGATAACCCGCGGTGTTGCGGAAATAACTCGGCTAGGCACGGCTATGGGCGCAAAGGCTTCCACATTTTCGGGTCTTTCCGGACTCGGCGATCTGATAGTGACGGGAACGAGCACGCTTTCGCGCAACTACAGGGCCGGAAGGCTGATAGGCGAGGGGCTTAGCCTTGAGGAGGCTCTTGAGAAGGTGCACATGGTCGTTGAGGGAGTAAATACGGCGGGAGCGGCCTATGAGCTCAGCCGTGAATACGGAGTGGAAACGCCGATAATAGAGCATGCGTACAAAATACTGTTCGGCGGCATGGATCCGCACGAGGCGGTGGATCTTTTGATGACCCGGCGCAGAACAAACGAATAAGCCGAACTCAAAAACAGAGGCTGTGCGTCTCTGTTTTTTTGTGCCGGCACGTACTCCAAACGGTCAAATCCGGTGCAAATTTGAGCATATGCTGCTCAGGAGCGCGCAGGCAGCGGAAACAAAACCGTTAATTTGATAAAAATATAACAAATATAAAACCTGAAGCGCATTATATTTATATAAACTGTAGAAAGTGCAAAAATGATATTGACAAATTAATAACAATATATTATAATAGACCTGAACTTAAGGAACAAGGATAGATACACCGGTTCCGGCATAAACTATAAATGTTAAACAGAACTATTATTTATGCAGTTTAGGAGGATTTTTTATGGCAAAGAACAATGAGGCTGCAAAGCCGGAGATCAATGTAAACGAAATGATCGACGGTTATGTCAAAAAGGCACAGAAGGCTCTTGAAGAATTCATGTCGATGGATCAGGAGCAGGTGGATAAGATAGTAAAGGCTATGACGCTTGCAGGTCTTGACAAGCATATGGAGCTTGCAAGAATGGCTGTTGACGAGACGGGCAGGGGCGTATACGAGGACAAGATAACAAAGAACATGTTCGCGACCGAGTATATCTATCATTCAATAAAGAATGAAAAGACCGTCGGCGTTATTGCGGAAAACGATCTTGAGGATTACGAGATCATAGCAGAGCCGGTAGGTATAATATGCGGTGTAACGCCTGTTACAAACCCGACTTCAACAACGCTGTTCAAGTCGCTCATTTCTATCAAATCAAGAAACCCGATCATATTTGGTTTCCATCCGGCAGCTCAGAAATGTTCTGTTGCGGCTGCAAGAATAGTATATGAGGCTGCTGTAAAGGCAGGCGCGCCGGAGAATTGTATACAGTGGATAGAGTATCCGTCTATAGATGCTACTAACGCGCTCATGAACCATCCCGGAGTGGCTACAGTGCTCGCAACGGGCGGCAGCGGCATGGTCAAGGCAGCATATTCGACAGGTAAGCCTGCGCTCGGCGTCGGCCCCGGTAACGTACCGTGCTATATCCACAAGTCATGCGACCTCAAGCAAGCGGTAACAGACCTCATTCTTTCAAAGTCATTTGATAACGGAATGATATGCGCGTCTGAGCAGGCGGCTATAGTTGATAAAGATATAGCGGAAGAATTTGAAGAGCTGATGAAAAAGGGCGGCTGCTATTTCGCCGATAAGGACGAGATAAAGAAGCTGTCGGATTATTGCATAAACAGCGAAAAGGGCGCTGTAAATCCCGATATCGTAGGTAAGCCCGCAGCATGGATAGCTGAAAAGGCAGGTCTTAAGGGCGTTCCCGCAAAGACAAAGGTGCTCGTTTGCCGTATAGGCGGCGTAGGCGCGGATCATCCGCTCTCACGCGAAAAGCTCAGCCCGGTCCTCGGCTATATGGTAGCTGAAACTCCGGAGCAGGGAATAGACCTTGCGGAACAGATGGTAATGTTCAACGGTATGGGACACAGCGCGGTGATCCACGCAAAGGATCAGAACATCATAGACCGTTTTGCAGAGGTCATGAAGGCGAGCAGACTTATAGTAAACTCACCGTCGTCACACGGTGCGATCGGCGACCTTTATAACACAAATATGCCGTCGCTCACGCTCGGCTGCGGCAGCTACGGCGGCAACAGCGTAAGCGGAAACGTTTCGACGGTCAATCTTATAAATCAGAAGAGAGTTGCCAAGAGGAGAATTAATATGCAGTGGTTCAAGGTTCCGGATAAGATCTATTTTGAGTATGATTCGATACAGTATCTTGAAAAAATGCCGGATATATCGAGAGCATTTATTGTAACGGATCCCGGAATGGTATCTCTGGGCTATGTGGATAAGATCCTTTACTACCTCAGAAAGCGTTCAAACCATGTTCACTGCGAGATATTCTCAGATGTAGAGCCGGATCCGTCATTCGATACGGTAGAAAAGGGCGCGGCTTTGATGGAAAAATTCAAGCCGGACGTTATCATCGCTCTCGGCGGCGGAAGCGCAATGGACGCTGCAAAGGGTATGTGGGTATACTACGAGCATCCCGACGCTGATTTTGAAGGACTTCGTCTGCGTTTCCTCGATATAAGGAAGCGTGCGTTCAAGTTCCCGAAGATGGGTCAGAAGGCAAAGATGGTATCTATACCGACAACGTCGGGAACAGGTTCGGAAGTGACCTCGTTCGCGGTAATATCTGATAAGAAGAACAACATGAAGTATCCGCTTGCGGACTACGAGCTGACCCCGGATGTAGCTATAATCGATCCGCAGTTCGTACTTTCGCTGCCTAAGGCTCCGACTGCCGATACAGGTCTTGACGTTCTCACGCATGCAATGGAGGCATACGTATCGGTAATGGCTTCGGATTATACCGACGCGCTTGCCGTAAAGGCCTGCCAGCTCGTATTCGAGTATCTGCCCAGAGCGTATAAGAACGGCGCTGAGGACAGAGAGGCAAGAGAGAAGATGCACAATGCAAGCTGTATAGCGGGTATGGCGTTCACGAACGCGTTCCTGGGCGTTAACCACTCTATAGCTCATAAGATAGGCGGAGAATACCACGTTCCGCACGGCCGTGCAAACGCTATACTTCTTCCGTACGTTATAAAGTACAACAGCCAGACGCCTACAAAGTTCGTATCATGGCCGAAGTACAAGAGCTTCATAGCCGATAAGAAATACGCGGAGATAGCTCAGGCCTGCGGCTTCGGCGGCAAGACCGTTGAGGAGAGCGTAAACAACCTTATAAAGGCTGTTCAGAAGCTCAAGGATGAGTGCGGTATGCCGAAGTCATTCGCTGAGTGCGGTATAGACAGTAAGGAATATATGGATAAGCTTGACGACATTGCAAACAAGGCGTTCGAGGATCAGTGTACAACTGCAAATCCGAGACTCCCGCTTGTTGAAGAGATCAAGGAGATCATGGTAAAGGCATATAACGGCGACGCTGTTTGATGTCTGTTAAATGAAAACCGAATAAAAAAAATAAAGCCGCCCGGCGCCTCGTTCCCTTAAGGGATACGGCGCCGGGCGGCTTTTTCGGTCTGCTCACTGTCCGCAGCTCGGGAACAGCTCGTTTACGGATATATTAAATACCTTGCTGAACATTTCAAGCTCTATATCGGTTATGAACCGCTCTCCGTTTTCCACGCGTCTTATAAAAAAATTATCAACGTCATATCCCAGCAGCTGCAGCTTCACTGCCAGTCTGCGCTGGGACATATTCATCTCCTCTCTCAGCTCTCTGATACGTTTTCCGCATAGATTGTTAGTTCCATCCGGCGCTTTGAGTTTAAACATAATGATTTCCTTTCCGTTTTATTAGATTTAGTATTGACAATAATCATATTTTATTATATAATGTATTAGAAGTGTTGAATACTATTCAACAAAACGGACGCTTTTGTACAAATATGCGGACTGTTCCATATAAATATGAGCTTGAGTGACCGGAAAAGGGAGCACGGCGCAGCCCTGCACGGCGGTTTTTCATTAATCCCCATGAAAGACCTGAGCGCGGGGAGGGGGAACATCAGTCATTATGGTGTGTATATACTAATTAGCATAAACGGTCTTATACTTAGCCGTCTCCCTGTTCCGGGTATTCAAGAGGAGTCTGCTGCAAAACCCGGGTTCGTACGAAAGCCGGCATTTTGGAGCTGAAAGCGGCGCATACCTGTCTCTTATCTGCAGGAGACGGGTATTTTTTTGCGGCAAATATGGCGCGGAGTTCGTTCTATTTCATCTGCTTTGGAATATACATATAGGGTAAGCCTGTATAAGGTAAGCCAAACCCTGAGATCAAGGAGGAAAACAGATGGAAGAGAACAACATTTATAATGATATTGCCAGACGGAACAACGGCGATGTTTATATAGGAGTAGTCGGGCCGGTAAGGACGGGAAAATCCACGTTCATAAAAAAGTTTATGGATACTCTCGTTATTCCGAATATGACCGATATGTACCAGGCGGAGCGCACGCGCGACGAGCTGCCGCAGTCGGCTGCCGGACGGACCATCATGACTACCGAGCCAAAATTCATTCCCAATGAGGCGGTCGAGATCGCGCCGGGTGACAATGCAAGCATGCGTGTCAGGATGATAGACTGCGTTGGGTATATAGTTGATGACTCTCTGGGCTACGAGGAGGACGGCGAGCCGAGAATGGTCAACACCCCGTGGTTCGACCATCCCATACCGTTCAACGACGCGGCGGAGCTGGGAACAAAAAAGGTCATAACCGACCATTCCACCATCGGTCTTGTCGTAACGACCGACGGCTCTTTCAGCGAAATACCGCGCGAAAGCTATGCGGGCGCGGAATCGCGGGTGATAGATGAGCTCAAAGCGATAAAAAAGCCGTTCATAGTGCTTCTCAATTCGGCGGAGCCGAAGTCGCAGTACGCCCAGGGCGTAGCGAGGGAGATCGAGACGGCATACGGCGTGTCAGTTATGCCCGTCAACTGCGAGCAGCTGAACGCCGAGGATATAAACGCTATAATAAATCAGATACTGCTCGAGTTCCCGCTCAGTGAAATAGAGATAGATATGCCGGGCTGGATAAGTATGCTCAGCCCGGAGCATGAGCTTGTAAAGGAGCTGTACGACGCTGTGCGCAGCGCATCGAAGAACGTGTACAACATACGCGATGTGAAAGAGCTGTGCGCTCTGCTCAAAAAGCCGGGGACTGTGAAAAAGGCGGAAACGGCAAAGCTTGATCTGGGGACCGGCGCGGCGCGGATAGAAATGGAGCTTTCCGACAATGTGTTTTACAGGATACTGAGCGAATATGCGGGCATAGAAATAAAGGATGATGAAATGCTGTTAAAGCAGCTTTCCGAGCTGGCGGTGATGAAGCGCGAATATGAGCATGTTAAGGACGCGCTCGAATCGGTGCGCGAAACGGGGTACGGGATAGTCTCGCCCGAGAGTGAGGAAATGGTGCTTGAGGAGCCCAAGATAATAAAGCAGGGCGGCAGGTACGGAGTGAAGCTGAAAGCGTGCGCGCCGTCGATACATATGATGAGGGCGGACATAGAAACGGAGGTAAGCCCTATTGTCGGAACGGTCAAACAGTCTCAGGAGCTTATAGAAAATCTTCTGAGCGAGTATAAGGACGATCCGCAGCGGCTGTGGCAGTCGAATATATTCGGAAAAACTCTGAATGAGCTTGTAAACGACGGATTGAAAAACAAGCTCGACCGTATGCCCGAGGAGGCGCGGAATAAGCTCAGAGAAACGCTTGAGAGGATAATAAACGAGGGCGGCGGAGGCTTGCTCTGCCTGATACTGTGATGCGGCATAGGAAAGCTGCCGCGGCCGCGGCAGCTTCGGTACTGATGATGTTTTCGGCATGCGCCGCCGTTATGGGCGGCATAAGCTCATCGATAACAACGCAGGAATTTGAGACCGGTTACTCGTCCGTGTATGCTGAAACGATAGCGTTCAAGGGGATAGAGAACAAGGAATACGAATCGGAATTGAACTTATCTGTAGAAAGCGATGTTGAAGCTGCCGTAGCCGAGTTTGACGTTATGGCGCAGGAGGCAGCGGAGCTGCTGCCGGAGGGCGTTAAATCGACCCTGCGCATAACCCAGGATGTAAAAAGAACGGACGGCGGCTTTATTTCGTTCATAGAGGAGCACTATATATATACAGGAGGCGCCCACGGCAATACGTCGTGGTTCCCGAGAAATATCGACACTCTCTCGGCAGAGCCTCATGCCCTGGCGCTTTCCGAGCTTTTTTCGGATAAGGGGTACAGGGAGACCATAAACAGGCTCATTGACGAGGAAGCGGCGGAGGATCCCGAAAAATACAGCGAGCTGTGGGCGGAACCGCACATAACGGAGGAGAATGAAAATAATTACTATATAACAGATGAAGATCTGGTGATATTTTTTCCGCCGTACACGCTCTCATACTACGCCAAGGGATTTATAGAATTCAATATAAAGCTTACAGAAATAGAGGGGATGCTCAGAGACGAATACAAAAGGATAGCGTCGGCGGACTGATACATCATTCCGTATAAAAAGGCAAAGGCTTATGCCGCAGGATACGCGGCATAAGCCTTTGTCTTTATGTGTCATATTTAGTTAATGATCCATTAAAATCAAAGATCGCGTTTATCTGCTCTATGCTTTTTTGATTGCCCGGAAGTTCTTTAAGCCCCTATGCTGCTTCGGGCAGATAGCCGATTTCCCGATTCATTCAAACCCCGCCTAGCCTGTTGCATTCAAATCTTCTTAGGCAATACTGGGTTTTGTATATATGTATTCGGCGGAATTTACAGATTTGGGATCAAAGTGTTCCGTATTTTTACAATAAACTATATTGACAAACAAGATCTTTCAAGTATACTTATACTTTACACAAAAATACAATTATATTTTTGTGTATTTGCGAGAAATTAAAAAATCATTTGCAATGATTGGTGGTATGGCTTGTGTTTTGGGGTAAATTGTGCTATAATGTAATGTGTCATTTTGTATCTAAAATAAATATAATATACAATTATATTTAGTATATACGGTAGTTGGAGGGTTTCGACAATGGCAGTGAAAAACAATGCTAACATTGGCTTTGAAAAACAGATTTGGGACGCGGCCTGTGTCCTTTGGGGGCATATCCCTGCTGCAGAATACAGAAAAGTTATCGTAGGTCTTATTTTCCTTCGTTACATATCCGGTGCGTTTGAAAAACGCTATCAGGAGCTTGTCGATGAGGGCGACGGTTTTGAGGACGACAGAGATGCTTATGTAGAAGAAAACATCTTCTTTGTACCGGAGGACGCTCGATGGAGCAAGATTGCAACGCGGGCTCATACTCCCGAAATCGGAACCGTCATTGATGATGCAATGAGAGCCATTGAAAAAGAAAACAATACATTAAAAAATGTATTGCCGAAGAACTACGCAAGTCCTGATTTGGACAAGCGTGTTTTGGGTGATGTTGTTGACCTCTTTACCAATATGGATATGGGAGATACAGAGGAAAGCAAAGACCTTCTCGGAAGAACTTACGAGTATTGTATTCAGCAGTTTGCCGCATACGAAGGTGTTAAAGGTGGCGAGTTCTACACCCCGGCAAGTATTGTTAAGACAATCGTTGCTATCCTGAAGCCGTTCAAGAACTGCCGAGTTTATGACCCGTGCTGCGGTTCGGGCGGTATGTTCGTTCAGAGTGCAAAATTCATTCAGGCGCACAGCGGAAACCGTGGAGAAATTGCCGTTTACGGGCAGGAGTCAAATGCCGATACTTGGAAAATGGCAAAGATGAATATGGCTATCCGTGGCATTGACGCTGATTTCGGTCCGTATCAGGCTGATACATTTTTTAATGACCTGCACAAAACCTTAAAAGCAGACTTCATTATGGCCAATCCTCCGTTCAACCTTTCTAACTGGGGGCAGGATAAGCTCAAGGACGATGTGCGTTGGAAATACGGAACACCGCCCGCCGGCAATGCCAACTATGCATGGATTCAGCATATGATACATCACCTTGCGCCAAACGGAAAAATCGGTCTGGTGCTTGCCAACGGCGCGTTGTCCTCGCAGTCAAGCGGAGAGGGCGAAATCCGTAAGAATATCATTCAGGCTGACCTTGTGGAAGGCATTGTCGCCCTGCCTACGCAGCTCTTTTACAGCGTGACTATTCCTGTAACGCTTTGGTTTATTTCAAAGAACAAAAAGCAAAAAGGTAAAACCCTGTTTATTGACGCCCGTAAAATGGGATATATGGTTGACCGTAAGCACAGGGACTTCACGGACGAGGATATTCAGAAGCTTGCAGATACATTTGAAGCTTTCCAAAACGGAACAATTGAAGATGTAAAAGGTTTCTGTGCCGTCGCTAGTTTACAGGAAATCGAAAAGCAGGATTTTATCCTTACACCGGGCAGATATGTTGGAATTGAAGAAGTGGAAGATGACGGAGAGCCTTTTGAAGAAAAGATGACTCGTTTAACTTCCGAATTATCGGATATGTTCAAAAAATCACATGAACTGGAAGATGAAATCAGGAGAAAGTTAGGAGCGATTGGGTATGAAATATAAGCTTTCAGAGGTAATGGATTTAATCGGAGGAGGTACTCCAAAAACCTCTAAACCAGAATATTGGAACGGAAGTATTCCATGGCTTTCGGTCAAAGACTTTAATAATGACAACAGATATGTTTATAAAACCGAAAAAACAATTACGGAATTGGGGCTTGAAAATTCATCAACCCAAATGCTTCGTAAAGGTGATATTATCATTTCTGCACGAGGAACTGTTGGCAAAATTGCAACAATTCCTTTCCCGATGGCATTTAACCAGTCGTGCTATGGAATACGGGCAAAGAAAGAAATAGTAGATGAGGATTTTCTCTATTACTTAATTAAGCACAATGTTTATGTGCTGAAAAAGAATACACACGGTTCTGTATTTGATACTATTACTCGTGATACTTTTGATGGTATTGAGGTGGATATTCCCAATATACCTCAACAAGAGAAAATTGCGAGTTTACTTGGTAAAATTGATGAAAAAATCGAGCTAAATAGTGCCATAAACAATAATTTAGCGGCTTAGAGGTCGATGTTGGAAACATCAAGTTCTCCGGACATCAATTTAGGTAATAATGTGTCTCTTAACTCAGCCAAACGAGTATTTTCATCTCTTAGGTTGCGTATTT
>CALXZP010000007.1 GCA_944393255.1 uncultured Clostridia bacterium
ACTTTCCCAGCTTACCGTCATACCCAAGGCCTCTCCCACAAAGCGGACGGGAATGTATGTTCTGTCATTGACGATCTGCGCTTCGGTATCCATAGTTATGATCTCTTTGCCGGATTGCATGGTCTTGCTGCCGATAATTAGGACTATGAGGTCGTTATCCTTTGTTATTGTGACCGTCTGAGTTTCAGCGTTCCAGTCCACATTGCACTGCAAAGCCTCGGCTACTGCGCGGACGGGTACCTGTGTTCTGTCGTTATTGTCGATAAACGGTTTTCCGTCAGGAAATACGACCGGTGTTCCGTTTATCGATATTGATATGTCTCCGCCGTTCAGAGAAACGTCAAGGGTTCCCGGCGTCTCAGGCGCTGCCGAAGGCTGTGCCGATGGAGAGGCGGACGGTGAAGGAGATGCTTCCGGATCCGGCGAAGCGGACGGCGCAGGTGATTCTGAGGGTTCAACATAGTCTTCATCATAGTATACGCCGTTTTCGCTTACAGGAACATAATTTTCATCAAAATATGTATTTTTAAATGCCGTATCTTTATTGGAATACCGTCTGTCATTTGTCGTAAGTGTTTCCGGCGATACAATAGTCAGCGCAAATGCGGATGAACCAAGAGTAAGCATGGTATCACTGTATTCAAAGGTAACATATTTCAGCCTGTAACAGTCGGAAAACGCCATATGACCTATTTGCGTAACACTTGCCGGAATTGTTACCGATCTCAGTTCTATACAATGATAAAATGCATTATCTTCAATTTTTATTACTGAATCAGGTATTGTAATGCTCGATATAGATTTATTTGCAAATGCACGTTCTCCAATGACCCTTACATTATCGGGTATTTCAATTTCTGTTTCACTTCCTATATAAGCCACAAGTTTCCCGCTTTTATCAATAAGAAACGGATTTTCATCGTCTAAAAGAGATTCCTGCCATGGAGTACTATTGAACGACATCCAGAATTTAATTACAGCGTCATCTGAAAGACCGTTTACGTCTGCAAGATGATCTGCACGGAAAGCTGATTCTCCTATAAAACTTGGCGTGCCTTTAAAGGTAACACTTTTAAGAGACGTGCCGTTAAATGCATATTCATCAATTGTCGTTACACTTGCCGGTATGGTGATATGCTCGATCGGGGTGTTGTAAAAGCATGATCTGCCTATAGTAAGTACACCCTCGCTTAAGGTAACATTTTTTAAAGAATCACAGCCTGAAAAAGCGTCTCTGTCTATGCTCTGTACACCGTTAAGAGTTAACGTTTCCAGAGTATCATAGCCGGCAAAATCTCTTATCAAACTTATTGTACCGGGAACTGTGAGACTTTTTAAAGAGGTTTTGTTTCCGTCAAAACCGTTAAGTGATGAGACTTTATATCCATCAACAGTGGACGGTACTGTTATTGAATCATTGGTGGAGGATTTAAACTCAAGGGAAACAGTATTAGTGGATGGGTCAAGATAGTGATAGTATCTTCCTCCGTCTGTATGAACATATATTTCACTGCCATATGCATCCTCGCTAAAGTATCCTCCCTCTTCTGTATATTCCTTATTGGAAATATCGGCCGCAATGCTTTGTGTAAGAGAAAAAGCAAAAGATAATATACATGTGGTCAACAATAATTTTTTCATATAATTCACCTATCCTTCCATATTGTTCATTGACTTTATATTTATTATTAAACATTAGGATATACGCCATTAGCGCGTATATCCTAATATAGTTTGACCATTAGTTTTAAACATCCTCAGAAAACATTGGTAGAAAATTATATTCACTATTGTCATATTCACCTACTGATGATGCACTAATCTCAATAAAATATTTTGTCATTTCATTTTTTGGCGCAAAACTCATTACTCCTGAAGAAGGTCTTCCGGCTCTATCATCGTCAGTATAGAAAGCTTTTGAGCTATGCCGTTTTAATATAAAATGTGAATCATCGTCAAAGTCAACATAGTATAAAGTTACAGAAATTGTTGTGCCGTCCTGTTCTCCATTTATTATTTGACCTATATTATTGAATAATATAGAGTAGCTGTTGTAATTGTCAGCTGTATTATCAATGTAGTAAGTATCGGCATCAAACCAGTTATTCATATATCCGGTTATGACATATTGACTTTGAACGGAATCTTCATCATCATAATCAGGAGAATAGTCAGGACATGTAATGCTGTTACCCGATATATATTGCGCATATGCAGATCCAGGAACATCGTCCGGAAAATATTCATTTTCAACACATATGCTTCCTTCAATACCAGTATAATCTGGATTATAAATTACAAAATAAACTGTATCTCCTGGTTCAAGTTCATTTTTTTCTGTATCTTGAAAGACTGATTGAATGTTTAAATTTCCAAGTCTCGAATAATGTACTGCTGACGATCTGGTTACAGTGGTTTCAGAAGCTTTTTTATACCATATTTGCATATAAAATGTTCTTGAAGCGTTTACATGTATATCAAATTCATCATTTCCATATTCATCATCACCGGCATTGTCTCTATCCCTAAGGACGTACCTCATTACCTTATAGTGCTGATAATTCTCGGTAAAGAGAGTGTTTCCATAACTCGAAATCAATTCAGCGCCCTGTACCATGTTTTCACTTATCGACATCGGGTCAAAATCAGATAATGGCATAGGCGAACTGCTTATATCTTCACTGTAAAGCGTACAGCCGGGAACAAATATACCCAGATCGCTTCCCCATGGATATGTAGAAATAAACCCTGTGTTTGCGGACGCCCCGCTGCCAACATCTATTTTATATAATTTATTTTCTTCGAGACTTTCTTTGAAGCTATTCCATTCGTTGGCAGGAACGTTTGTGTATGAAGCTATATCGGCATTGAAAAGCTCTGTTCCGTTTTCATCAACAGTCGTGGCAAGACGTATTTTTTCTGTATCTATTATAGAGATATCTGTTGTATCGTCCGAGGAGGGGTCAGTCACATAGTCCGGCATGTCTGCGGCTTTGTATGCGGTAGATATGTATTTTGTATAAGATACAGCCTCCTCGCCGCAAAACTGCTCCGTAACAGTTATCTGATAATAGGAGTTCATGTCAAGACTGTCAGTATATATAAGTCCGTTACCAAGATCGGCACTGTATACAGCTTCATTGGTTCCCATATCGGTTATTGTGATATCAGCACTGTCATCCGCTCCCGTATCTTTCAGATAACGTACCTCCAGCGACAGATTTGCGAAATCATCAACAAAAGGGTTCATGATAACGGGAAAATCCTCGTATACAACATGCGCCCTGCCGCCGAGCAGGTCGGCGTTCCAGTGTCCTGTGTCAAGCTCGCTTTGCGTAACGTCAACGCTCTCGCCTGCTTCATTTGTGTATGTATACACGATCGGGTCATCCTCGGCAAACGCCGGGATCGAGGCGAAGCTTCCCGCAGTCAATACTGCTGCCAATACTGATGAAATAGTCTTAGTTTTCATTAAAATCTCTCCTTTTTTAGTTTTATTTGTATACAAATAACAAAAAGAGATATCTCTCTAAAAAATACTTGACAAACAAGGAAAGCTTGTGTATACTTATATTCAAGAGAGATGCTTTGCATAAATCGTTTATAAGGGTTCCAGTTCTTATTTTGATTTTGTAGAGCTTCTCTTTTTGTTTTTGTATTTATAAACAGTGTTATGAAAGCTGTCCGGATAAGCCGATTATAGCGGGTTGATCCGACCGTGGAAAGGCTCGGCATATTCGGACAACTTTTGCATAACACCATCTGCCGTTATTATATAGTTTTAACAGGTTCAAGTCAATAGGTTTTACAACATCGGTCGTAAAACTGCAACTTCGGTAATTGTCATAGTAAAAATATTCTTAAAAAAGGGAAATACCCGGAAGATAATGCTTCCGGGTATCAGAGAAAAAAATCTACAGATTATGCTGTTGTTTTTGATGGTATCTCGCTATCGAGATCTTTCCCAAAACCGCAAATATCGCTACCGTGTATATGCTGATGGCTGCGACGGCAGAATATGCTTTGAGCACAGGTATATAATGGAGCGCCGCAAATACGGCAAAGCATACAATTATCATTATATGGCTTCTCCGCCTGAAAACCATGCGCTCAAGCTCGTCCAAGGGCTTATTTTTTGCTTCTATAGGAGCCAGTATCCATAATACGGCCGATGAGCATAATACAAGAACCGTTGTTACAGAGCCGGGTACATCGTAGTACCTTATGCACACAAGCGCGGCGATGTATGTGATACATGACGATATGTAGCAGTTTAAAGCGTTATTCGCATGTATGCCGCCCGTGTATTTTCTAAGCTGTTTGTATATAACGAGGAACAGTATTATTTCAATGACCATATTGAATATCAGCCCTATGAGCAGAGCGGAGATTATATTTACTCCAACGGTAAGCAGAGTATTTATACCGTATACGGTCTCTTCCCTGTCCTCGGGCTTTACAGCGCCTCTTTTTACAGCGCTGTCTGTTATCGAGCCGGACAACACCTTAAACATGGTTTAGAATTTGCGAAATCTCTTTGCGCTCGAAGGCACTTCGTCCTGTCCTACGCCCCAGCATGAGGTGGAGTTGACGACTGTCGATACCATAAACGCCGCGCATACGGGAACAAGACCCATAAGAACGCAGTAAGCCTTTTTGAGTTTTTGTTTCATTTAAACAACCCCTTTTCATATATTATCGTAGATAATTATACACTTGATTTTTTTAACCGTCAAGTGGTTTTACAACTTCGGTCGTTTTTCGACAACTTCGGTAATCCGTTTTTTCCTGAAGGCAAATCGATTATAACAGAGACGCTGAAAAGCTTGTCTTTTTTGTCATATTTCCACTGCAATTGACCGTTGTATGCCGAAATGGCTTTCTTTATGCTCAGCATACCTATGCCGTGATTTGCCTTATCGGCTTTTCTCGTTAAAAGTCTGCCTTTTAAAATTACCGGTGCGGTATCGGCGCTGTTGTCAACGGATATGACTGCAAAGCTGTTGTTCATTTTGTTTATATTCAAGGTTATCTCCTTGGCGGACGATTCCATGCAGCTTTCTATGGCGTTGTCTATCATATTCGCGAAAATAGCAACAGTATCCTTTTCGTTTATAAATGAAAGGTCTATATTGCAGATATAGAACCGGAAGCTTATCCCCAGTCTGCTGCACTCGTCGAGCTTCTGCGAAAGCAGAACGTTCAAAGCTCTGCTGGAGGTATAGTCGGCCAATAAAAGCTCGTTGTTCTTGTTTCTTATCTTTTGAGTAAGGGCTCTTACGTCGCTTCTGTCGTTATCGAGCATAGCTTCTATATGGCTGCAGTATTTGTTGAAATCATGGATCATTATTTTGAGTTCGTCGTATTTATCCTTGATCAGCCGGTAGCTTTTTTCATCTATCTCCTTTTTATATTCTATCTGCTCCAGCTCCTGTATCTGGATGTTTTTTGCTATTAATTTCTCGCACACTATGTATACTATAAAATTTGACAATATAAGCATTATGCTTAGAATGACGAACAGCAGCTCGAGCGGTTTGTCCAATGAGGCTCTCAGTTCATTGAACAGAAAGAAAAACAAGCATGTTGATATCGGAAGCAGTAAAAGGCAGCTTATTTCTTTTGCCGAGTGTTCTCCGTTTTTTACCGCAGACATTTGCCGGAGTATAATAATAAACAATGCATATAAAAATTTTGAAAACAGTGAAAATAATAAGCCTTCTATTAAAGTCATAGTATTTAGAAAACTATTGGATATTTGCACATTTACTATTAATGAAGAGGCCAATTCTCCGAACATCATAAGAACAGTAAGAACTATAGTCTTAAGCATTGCTTCCTTGGGAGTTATCCTGTAACCGCGCCATATAATAAGAAAGGTTATTATAATGAACCCTATTATGTTTACTGATATGTTTCCCAGTATACATACAGCGCAGTATACCAGATAGCCCGTTACTGCAATAGCGCAGCTTTTTGTTCTTGACTCTCTGTATTCGAATAATGAGCCGCAGTAATATATCAATAAAGCGCATTCGATGCATACAGAGAGGATGATACTGATCGTACTTATATTCATTATATCGATTTTGCATGCTCAAACATCGCATTTCGGAAATTTACAGCTCCTCTGCGCGAAGGCGTTATTTCATATGTCCTGTCGCCGTAAGTCAATTTGATATTGTTATTTTTATAGCTTGAGACGCAGTTCATATTTACATAGAAGCTTTGATGCGGCGTTGCAAAATAATCCACCTCGCTTTCTATAGCTTTTTTGACCTTTGAAAACACCTCGTCCGATATGATATAGGAGCCCGACTTAAGATAAATTTTTGTCTGCCGCTTGATATTTTCAATGTAGATTATAGACGATACGAGTATCGGTATCTTTTCTTGCGATCCTGAGGCCGATATGTTTATCGTTCTTGTTTTATAGTCCAGTTTTCTTATTGCGCTGGCTATCCCTTGCCTTAAACGTGCGGCGTCGATTGGTTTTGGAATATACCGGTGCGCGTCCAGATCGAATGCTTCGTCGATATATGACGGATAATCGGTTATAAAAAAGATACAGCAATTCTCATTTTCTCTGAGGATCCTTCTTCCCAGCTCAATTCCGTCAGTACCGTCCATTTTGATATCGAGAAAGACCAGATCGTAGGATACGTGCGGGTATACCATGGCTGAAGGATCGCTGAACCGTTCAAAGCGGTATTCGAGATCCATATTTTTGAATATAGTGTTTATAACATTATATTCTATTTCTAATGTTTCCGCGTCGTCATCGCAAATAGCAGCTTTAAGGTACATGGTTCTTCCTGCTTTCTAAAATAATTTATAATATTGTCTTTCAATGTTGGATACGGCGGCATTATGGCCGTTCGGTTCTGCTGTCGTGTTCAAATGAAGTACAATTATATTTTACAACAAAAGAGCGAAAGTGTCAATAATAAATAATGTATGACAACAGAACGGAAACCAATGTATTACAGATAGGTGTTTTTTTGATCTTTTACCGTAAAATAAAATACTTGATTTTATACGCAAATTATGATAAAATTAATCTGTAAAGCAAAAGTAAGCCGGATGGTCGCGTGCTTATGCATGAGGAAAGTCCGGGCTCCGCAGGGCAGGATGCCTGTTAACGGCAGGTGAAGGCGACTTCAAGGACAGTGCAACAGAAAATAAACGCTTCGTTTTATACGGAGTAAGTGTGGAAATGTGCGGTAAGAGCGCACAGGGAATGCAGGTAACTGTGATCCCGTGTAAACCCCATCCGGAGCAACTTTGGGAATGCTAAGGCGGCCCGCCGTTTTCCCTTTCAAGGCTTGAGCCGTCCGGTGACGGGCGGACCAGATAGATGATCATCCAAGACAGAACCCGGCTTACAGGCTTGCTTTTGGCTTTGCATAATATGCATAATAGACGCTGCCGGCGGCAGATGCTGCGCGGCGGCTATATTTTTATTTGCCGGCGGCAGACATGGGTCTGTGTTATCGCGTTAGCCGGATAGACCGCGAAACGAAAGTTCCGCGATCGCCTATTATTGTATAAAGAGAGAGGTAATAAAAGTATGTTTATCAGGGATATATTCAAGTCTAAAAAACCGGTCTTGTCACTGGAGGTATTCCCCCCAAAAAAAACCGAAAATCTTGAAAAGGTAAAGTCAACGGTGGCAAAGATATCAAAGGTGCCCTCCGATTATATGAGCGTGACCTACGGAGCGGGAGGCTCAACGTCGAAGCTCACCGCCGAGATAGCGGAATATATGCAGAAGGAGCTGGATGTAACGTCTCTTGCGCATTTGACGTGCATATCTCTGACGAAACCGGAAATGCAGGAAATGCTTACAAAGCTTCGGTCAAAGGGGATAGAAAATATACTCGCTCTGCGCGGAGATATTCCGTCGGGAAGTGAATTTCCCGTAAAAAACGGTTACAGCTATGCATCGGAGCTGGTTGAGGAAATAAAAAAATTCGGCGGTTTCTGCGTTGGAGGCGCGTGCTATCCGGAATGTCATCCGGACTGCGGCAGTCTCGATGAGGATATAGACAATTTGAAACGCAAGGTGGACGCAGGCGCGGATTTTCTTGTCACGCAGATGTTTTTTGACAACGGAGCTTTTTATGATTTTCGTGATAAGTGTGCAAAGAAGGGCATAAATGTGCCGATAACCGCCGGTATCATGCCTTTGACAAGCGCCGCTCAGATAGAAAGAATGTGCGTGCTTTCAGGAGGGGCGTCTATGCCTTCAAGCTTTGTAAAGATAATTTCAAAGCACATAGACAGTCCGGAGGCGCTGAAGCAGGCGGGGATAGCGTATGCGATAAACCAGATCATAGAGCTGGTATCGAACGATATAAGCGGAATACATATATATACTATGAACAATCCCGACACGGCGCAGAAAATAGTAAACGCCGTAAACGCAATGTTTTGAAATGAGGCTGTAAATGGATATAAGAGACGTACTTGGGAAAAAGCTGCTGTTTTTTGACGGCGGCATGGGCACGATGCTGCAGGAGCACGGGATGAAAGGCGGAGAGATCCCGGAGCTTTTAAATATAACGGAGCCGCAGCTGATCGAACAGATACACACCGAATATCTGAACGCGGGCGCGGATATCATCACCACCAACACATTCGGCGCAAATCCGCTCAAATCCGATGAGATGGGTGCGCAGGCCGGTCTCGTAACGGCAGCAGCTGTTGGCAACGCAAGGCGGGCTGTAAATAAATGCGGCGGAAAACAGAGATATATAGCTTTCGATATCGGTCCTACAGGCCGGCTCATGGAGCCTATAGGCGATCTGAGCTTCGACAGGGCATACGAGGAATTTTCAAAGACGGCTGCAGCGGCTGAGGCTGCGGGAGCGGATCTTGTCATAATAGAAACGATGTCGGATACGCTGGAGGCGAAGGCGGCGCTGCTGGCTGTAAAGGAGAATACGAACCTTCCGGTATTTCTGACAATGACCTTTGATGAGACGTATAAGACGCTCACCGGCGCGGACGTTCATGTTATGTCAGCTATGTTTGAGGGGCTGGGAGCAGACTGTATCGGAATAAACTGCGGTCTCGGGCCTGAGCAGATAGCGGTGATGATAGAGGAGCTTTCAAGGATAAGCTCTATCCCCATCATGGCGCAGCCGAACGCGGGACTGCCTCAGATATCCGGAGGAAAAACCGTATATGACGTCGATCCGGAGCAGTTCGGCAGGGAGTGCGTTAAGATGGCTGAGTGCGGCGTGAGCGTTTTGGGCGGCTGCTGCGGAACCACTCCGGAGCATATACGTGCGCTTATAAAACACTGCGGCGGCTGTACCCCATCGGTCACGGAAAAGGATCTTACCGTTGCAGCGTCTTATTCAAAGGCGGTGTATCTTGACGACCGTCCCGTAATAATAGGCGAAAGGATAAACCCTACCGGGAAAAAGAAGTTTAAAGAGGCTCTGCGCGAAGGTGATGTTGATTATATAGTAAATGAGGCGTTCAAGCAGCGGGACGCGGGAGCGCATATACTTGATGTGAATGTAGGGCTTCCGGAGATAGACGAATGCTCTATGATGGAACGCGCCGTTAAAGCGGTAAGCGCGGCGGTAAATCTTCCGCTGCAGATAGATTCGTCCGATCCGGAGGTCATCGAGCGTGCGCTCAGGATATATAACGGGAAACCGATGGTCAATTCAGTAAACGGCAAAAAAGAAAGCCTTGCGGAGATCCTGCCGATAGTGAAAAAATACGGCGGCGTTCTTGTCGGGCTTTGTCTTGATGAGAGCGGTATACCGCCTAAGGCCGAAGAAAGAGTGGCTATTGCCGAAAGGATAGCGTGCGAGGCGGCAAGATACGGGATTAAGAAAAAAGATCTCGTGATGGATGCGCTCACGCTTACGATCTCGGCGCAGCAGAGGGAGTCTGCCGAGACGGTAAAAGCTCTGAATTTAATAAAGAAGAAACTCGGCATAAAAACGGTTTTGGGCGTATCGAATATTTCTTTCGGACTGCCGAGACGCGAGATCGTGAACGGTACATTTTTTGCACTTGCCCTTTATAACGGGCTTGACGCATGCATAATAAATCCGTGCGCCGATACGATGATAGACACCTATCGTGCCTACCGTGCTTTGACGTGCATAGATACAGACTGCGCCGATTATGTCGCCGCATATGCCGGAACAAGATCGGAGACTACCGTTACACGCGCTTCCGCGGCTGAGGAGGCAAAAGAAGAAAAGCGCGAAAAGCTTTATGAGATAATAGTAAAAGGGCTCAGAGATCAGTCGTATAATGAAACAAAAAAGCTGCTTGAAGCAAAGGAGCCTATGGACATCATCAACGGTATACTCATACCTGCGCTCGACGCGGTCGGAAAAGAATTTGAAAAGGGAACGATGTTCCTGCCTCAGCTCATGATGAGCGCGGAAACTGTAAAGAATTCATTTGACGCGGTAAAGGAGAAGATACAGAGCAGCGGAACGCCGCAGGCTTCAAAGGGAAAAATAGCGGTCGCCACGGTGAAGGGCGATATTCACGATATAGGCAAAAATATAGTCAAGGTACTGCTTGAGAATTACGGCTATGACGTATACGATCTCGGAAAGGATGTGCCTCCCGGGGAGATAGTCCGCTGTATGCAGGAGAACGATATACATCTCTGCGGACTTTCCGCGCTTATGACTACGACGGTGATAAGCATGGAGGAGACCATAAAAGCGATCCGTGCGGCGGGAATAGACGCAAAGGTATGGGTCGGCGGAGCGGTGCTGACTCAGGAGTACGCCGATATGATAGGCGCGGATAAGTATTGCAGGGACGCGCTCTCATCAGTAAATTATGCGAACGAATTTTTCGGGAACTGAGAAAAATAAAAGCAGGTATCGGCGGATCATATAGATTCGTTGGTACCTGCTTTTCATATTCAGCTGTCGTAATTGTTCATAAACTGCCGTTCGATATCGCTTATATCGCGAGTTTCCGAAACGGTATCGTTCTGCGGCTTTTGGCTTCGAAACGATTCGTGGTCGCGTTCGGCTTCGGGAATGGTGTGTATATTCTGTTCCGCCCAGCGTTTGAGTATTGTATTTATATAAGGAAAGGACAGCTTGCCTACCGAAAGAACACAGTAGTCATATGCAAGTCCAACCATGTCGGTGCTCATTTTCAGCTCGTCGCGCCAGGATTCGATATAGGTTTTTTCGGTCTGCGAAAGATTTCGTTCGTTTATACCGAAAAGCCGGCGCAGTGTTGAAGAATAGTCGCTGCGCGAGGCGGCATTAGTTATGTATGCCTGCGCATCGTCCATAGTGGTGATATTGTTTTCATGCCACGTAAGAGCGACTTTTTCTATATATTTCATATTCCGCTTCCCCATCGATGCACAGTATTCCAGAAGCATAGCAATGACCTCCGGCGAAAAACCGAGCTCGTCATAGAACCAGTAAAGCGTTTCTATATCGTTATTGCCGAGCGTTTTTCCGAGTATCTCCTGCGATATGGAGCAGAGATCGGAAAGCGCCTTATTTCCGTTTATTATTTCTGTTATATCTTCAATAGACCGCTTGTCTGTCTCCGGTGAGATCTCCTCATCCACCGACTTTTTTATGATTATGTTGTCGCCCGTTCCGTATATAACGCCCTTATCATTCCAGTATTTGATCGCATTTATGACGTCGGATTCTATAAGACCGAGCTTTTTTGCGATCTCCGCTGTGCCTATGTTTTTACCGCTCGAAGCGAGCATAAGTATATAAATATATACCATAACGTACGCGGCGTTTGACGAAGGCATTATATGTTCTATAAAGTCCCGCGGAACGGGAACAAAGTCCATGTTAAATTTAAAGTTAGGCATTTTATCTCCTCCAAACCGCAGGCGAAAACCCAGCCTGTAAAAAATATTTTACCACACTGCGGCGCAGGTGTCAACACATAGAGATAAAATTTTTAATGCTTTAAAAATTAACTTGATTTATATTTTTCTAAAAAAATAAAAAAATGTTATGATATAATTGATGGGTGACAAAAAAATGAGAATAGCATCCAAATGTGATATAATGTTTAACGACCAAGAAAAACATTAGTCAAAGGAGCTATTCTCATGATTAGTATATCAGAAGTTGCCCACTTTCGTCAACGGGTAATTAAATATTCTTT
>CALXZP010000008.1 GCA_944393255.1 uncultured Clostridia bacterium
ATCCTACGACCGATACGGTAAACGTATTCAATATGCCGGTAACTATCAGCCAGTCGGCTGCGGCTGAGAATAACTATACCGTTACGGTAACAAAGAACGGCGCTCTTATAAAGCAGCAGGTGATAGCGGTCGACGGAAACGAGGCAGCTGATACTATAGCAAATATCCCGGCGAGCGCGTCCGGTATAGAATACGACGTTGCGATAGTTTCGGAGAGCAACGACTTTACGATCACCGTTCCGGACGGCGGAAAGACGAAGGTAACCGGCAAGGTTGGAACAGATGTTCCGCTTAACATAACGGCGCAGAAGCTTATTGACGAGACTATAACGCTTGATATAGCCACATCGGCGGCGGACGGCAATAGGACGTACGACCTTATAGCTCTTGCAAATGCAAAGGGTGCGTCGGGCATAGAAAATTCCGATATCATAACGGTAACTCTTGATATCGATGTGGACAGCAAACCTGCGGCTGCAGGCTTTATAGACATATCATCGGGTACGCCGAGCAATGCGAACAGTGCTACTCCGCAGCGCTTTACAGTGTTCAAGATAAATAATTCATGGGAGCAGATAGATACTGTAAACCATATGCAGGGCTTCAGCGGCTCATCGAACGGAGCCGGTCAGTGTCTCAACCTTACCGGTAAGTTTTCCAAGAGCGGATACCCGTCGTCAAATACTGTAAGTGCGGTGATCGATTATAAGGCCGGTACGGTAACGGTAAAGGGTTCAAATCTGAATTCCGGTTCATATACCTTTGAAGGCTTCCCCGAGGGAGCGGAAAAGGGTACGCTGAATATGGGCGTATTCCCCGGCAACTCTGCGGATGCATGGAATGTAAATACTGTAGAGGTAACGTATAAGAAGCTTGTTACAAGCGGTGAAGATCCTAATCCGCCGGAGCAGGAAAAGGTTCCTGATACTGTAACGCTTGATCTTTCGATGTCAGCATCGGGCGGTGATAATACATATGATATTATGGATCTGGCAGAAAAAGCAGGAGCTAAAGGGATAAAGGATTCGGAAACCGTTAAAGTTGAGTTCGATGTAGACGTAGATCAGAAGCCCGGTGCGGATAGCTTTATAGATTTTTCGTCAGGAACACCGAGTAAAGCTAACGAAGCCGTGGCTCAGCGTTTTACTCTGTTTAAGATAAACAGCTCATGGGAGCAGATCGATACGGTAAACCATACGCAGAGTTTCAGCGGTACGGATAACGGTGCGGGTCAATGTCTTAATCTTTCCGGTAAGTTTGATGCTTATGATAAAATACATACCGTAGGAATAGAGATAGATTTTACAAACAAAACGGTAACAGTTGACGGCTCGGACAGCGGCAGCTATAAAAATCAAGATACGCCGCATACCTTTGAAGGCTTCCCGTCAGGAGCAGAAAAAGGAACGCTCAATATTGGTGTATTCCCGGGCAGTGCTGATGATGTATGGACTATATCCAATGTTCGGGTAACCTATATGAAGCCGGTAGAAACACCGCCGATAGATACGACAAAGCGGATAGTAAGCGCATACCGCAGCGGCGGAAACACAGAGGTAACGCTGGAGAATATCGATTCGGGCGTTGTTATAGGCGCGGTATATGACGATAACGGTGTGCTTCAGACTATGAAATGCGCTGACGCGGACGGTGATGAAGTCACATTGGAGGGTATCGAAGCAGACAAGGTATTCGTATGGGAAAGCCTTGATACTATGATCCCTGTATGTGACGGCGTAAATGCGGAAGATGCTCCGGAAAACACTCCCGGCGGGGATGTTTCGGAAGTTATAACGGCGGACTTTTCGGCGATGGACGCAGTTCCGGTATACAGCGAAGCCTCGGGCAGAGGCTTCGTGGAGGTATCGGGCGCATATGCGGCGTCTGGCTATGAGCGTAAGGTCGCACCGGTAAGCAGCATCGAGCTCAAGGACGGCGCCGCAGCGGTGACCGAGAGCAGCGGCAGCTATCTCCGCGGCGATAAGGATTGGTTTGAAGAGAATGATGATGACGGAACTAACCGCAATCACGGCGGACTTATATACAGAGCCGACACAGCCGGAGCGGGAGCTTACCGTATAGAGGTGGAGGTCGCTGACGCGGCCTCTGTCTATATTGCGCCGACAGGCATGGACGCTTCGCGTCTCACGAGCACTAGCAACTGGGACAATGCAGGGGAGGTTCCCCGCAGCGTCAGCGCGAAATGGTCGGGCAATGTGTGGACATATGATTTTGCTACGGGCGAGGACTTTATCGAGATAGAGATAGAGCCGAAAACGCTCCCGACTGCGGACGCTCCGCAGACGGTGGCTGTAAAGTCGATAACCATAACTCCGCTTGAGGTGAATGCCGCGGGCGATAAGCCGACCATACATATCCTCGGCGACTCGACACAGAAGACATACACTTTCAATGAGACTATAAGCGGCTGGGGTCAGACTCTCGGCAATTACTTTGACAGCAGCAAGGTGAACGTTATAAACTACTCGATGGGCGGACGTGCCATGAAGAGCAGCTATAACGAGGGACGCTTCAATGAGGTGCTCATATCGGGAAAGCAGGGCGACTATGTGTTCATACATTCAGCGCATAACGATGAGACCACGAGCCTTAACAGGTTCTCGCGCGGCGCGGGGCTTTATAAGGATAACCTTGAAGCGAACAACGCCAATTATCAGAAATGGCTCGATATGTACGTAGACGCGATCAAGGCGCGCGGCATGACGCCCGTGCTCGTTACGGGTATGCCGAGAACGAGCAGCGGCAGCTACAGCGAGAGTGCATTGAAGCCGAACGGCTTTAACCCGGATTCGCCGCAGCTCATGAGAGATAAGGCGGCTTCCGACCCGGAGGTGGGTCTTGCCGAGCTGTACGAGGGCGCAAAGGACTATATCGACAGCCTTGACTCGGCTGAGGTAAGATACATATACAATACCTACGAGGCGGGCGAAACTCCTGCGGAAAACGCAGCCAACGGAACGAACGGCGACGGAACGCATTACCGCGAGGCTGCCGCAAAGCAGTGGAGCAGGATAATACTCCAGAGCATATACGACCAGGCGAACGCCTCGGATGATAAGTATACCGACAAGGCTATAATGCAGGAGCTTACGGAGCTCATGCCGCAGGCGGTAGTAACGGCTGCGCAGAGCGGCGACTGGTCGGCTGTGTTCCCGGAGATGGCGGAGGACGTCAGCGCAGTCGGAGTTGTTCCGGACGCGCAGAAGCAGAGCGCGGATAAATATTACTACAGAAACAACATAGAAAAGGCGCTTGAGCTGGGTCTGCTGCATAAAAACAGCGAAAACCTCTTCAAGCCGGGCGAAACCATAACGGTGGGCGAGTTTGCAAGAGGAGCGGAAAAGGCGTTTGGTCTTGCGGAAAATTCGCTTACGAATTATACAAAAACGTATGCCGAGCTTACGGGCGGCGCGGCTGACTCTGCCTCAGAGCAGAGCATAGAGCTGATGTCGGAGGACGAGGTAACGATAACGGTAACTCAGCCAGAGGGCGGTACCGTAACGGTATATAACGACAGCGCGTTCTCGAGCTTTACGGCGGATATCACGAAGGACATCCAGGCGAACGCGGTCGTTTCCGACAACGACTATTTCACGCTCACAGCCCCGGCAAATATCGAGACAAAGAGCGACAGCAGCGCGCAGTTTGCGGATAACAGCGAAGTGACTACAGCAGGTATCATAACGAGAAACCAAGACAGCAAGGAAACTGTCATAACGGCGAAAGCGGACGGAAAAATGACCGCGTATGTAAGAGGCCGTGCCGACAGGTACTTTGCCATAAAGGATACAGACGGCGGCGCTGAAGTTACGAAAACGGTCAATGACGATCCTATTATCGACGGTGACAGCAGCAATGTATACGGGACGGTCGTATTCGACGTAACAGCAGGGTCTACCTATCAGTTCTATGCTAAAAGCTTCGGCGGCATACTGTTCGGACTTAAGTACGAATCGAACGATTATCCGCAGAGTACGGAGAGCCTTGCTGTAAACAAGGGCGATACGGTAAGGGTAACGGCAGTGGCTGACGCCTATTATATCAACGGAAGCATAATCGTAAACGGTTCTCTGGTGGACGCTTCGCGCGAGTACAGCTTTACGGCTGAAGGAGACACGACCGTAACGGCAAGCTTCACGGCGGAGCCGGTGCTGGTAGACAGCGCTCAGGTAGCGAGCGACGCGGCGCTTACCCGCGAGGTCATGGCAGCTATCCTCTACGATGCATATAATGCTGTAACGGACGAGACCGTAAAGGCGAATATGGCGAAATATATGGCGCAGAACGGAAGCGTTCCTTCACCGGACGATCCGAACTACGATCCCAACATCCAGTACGAGGGAACGCCGTATACTCCGCTTACGGGCTGGGGCGTTCTCACAGACACTGAGAAGGTGAACGAAACGCTGTACCAGAAGGTAAAAACGGCGTACAACCTCGGTCTGATACGCACAGAGACGGGCATAGCGCGCGGAACGATAGCCAACGGTACGGAGCTTGAGCCGACAGAGAAAGTAACGCGTGCAAAGGCGGCAAAATCGCTTGTGTTCGCGTTCATACTCACTCAGCCTCAGGGCAGCGCGAACCAGAAGCTGCCGGACGGCGTTAACCATGCGTCAGAGACCGCTGAAATAGCTGTACCGAACGCTTCGGCTCCATCGGTACCGGTGGTATAATGTAAAGAAACACGGATGCGTACGTTTCCGGGCTCAGGTTTAAACGAGCTTGACGGAGCGATGCTCCTATCTAAAGAGTATTTTTTCAGGGACAGTGAAGCGCCGCTTCGCTGCCCCTGTTTTCTTGTGTCAATTCACTAATTATAAGCGATTATATATAAAACAATCTTGAAAAAAGTATCAAAATGTGATATCATTGTAATTAAGAATATATTTGAAGGATGTGGGCTTTATGAAACAATTCATGGACAAGGATTTTATGCTCCGTAACGACACGGCAAAGAGACTGTATCATGATTACAGCGCAAAGCTGCCTATCATTGATTACCACTGCCATCTTGTGCCGAAGATGATGCTGGAGGATGAACCGTTCAAAAATATCACGCAGATATTCCTGGGCGGAGACCACTATAAGTGGAGGTATATGCGTTCCTGCGGCATTGACGAGGAGTACATAACAGGCTCAAAGAGCGATAAGGAAAAATTCATAGCGTTCTGCAGCTGTCTGCAGTATGCCGTTGGCAACCCGCTCTATCACTGGACGCATTTGGAGTTAAGACGCTATTTCGGCATTGAGGAGGTAGTCACGGCTGCAAATGCGGAGATCATATGGGAAAAGGCGAATAAGGTGATAACGGAAACGAAGATGTCGCCGTCGAGCCTTATCAATTCGTCGAATGTTGAAACGATATGCACGACCGACGATCCCGCCGACAGTCTGGAATACCATGCGGCTATAAAGGAGAAGGGACACATAAAGGCAAAGGTGCTCCCGGCGTTCCGTCCGGACTTTGCGCTCAATATCGACAAAGAGACCTTTGTTCCGTACATAAGCCGTCTGGGCGAAGTTGCCGGCAGGGAGCTTTCAAGCTTTGAGGAGCTTGCGGAGGCGATATGCGAAAGAGCCGACTTCTTCCATGAGAACGGCTGCCGCATAAGCGACCATGCTCTTGACGGCGCGCCCTACAGAGAGATGACCGATGAGGAGATAAACGCTGTATACGTAAAGGCTAAGAACGGCGGCGCGGTGAGCTTCGGGGAAGCGGAGGCGTACAAGACAAAGCTTTTGCAGATACTCGCGAAGAAATATCACGAGCTGGGCTGGGCAATGCAGCTGCATATGGGCGCGCTCAGGAACAACAATTCGAGGATGTATGCAAAGCTCGGCGCGGATACCGGCTTCGACTCGATAAACGACTACAGTATCGCGGAGGGACTTTCAAAGCTTCTGAACTCGATGGAGGAAAAGAACGAGCTTCCGAAAACCATACTGTACACGCTCAATCCTAAGGATAATTACGTGCTTGCCACCATGCTCGGCAACTTCCAGAGCAGCGAGGCTCCGGGCAAGATACAGTTCGGCTCCGGCTGGTGGTTCAACGACCAGCGCGACGGCATGACGGAGCAGATGAAGGCGCTTGCAAATCTCGGCGCGCTTTCCAAGTTCGTGGGTATGCTCACGGACTCCAGAAGCTTCCTGTCCTATACGCGCCATGAATATTTCAGGCGTATAATGTGCAATATCATAGGCACATGGGTCGAGGACGGAGAGTTCCCGTGCGACATGGAAACGCTCGGCAAGATAGTCGGCGACATTTCATATTACAATGCGAAAGAATATTTCGGGCTTTAAAATTCAGGAGGATATAAGACTATGGAAAGATTACACAGAGAGACCCCGTGCAGGCTCACGGAGCGCGTTTTGCAGTTCGGAGAGGGCAACTTTCTCCGCGGTTTTGTGGACTGGATGTTCGACAGGCTGAATAAGGAAAACAACGGCGATTTCGGCGTTGTTGTGGTTCAGCCGATAAACGCCGGCCCCGTAGTGGATTTCTTAAACGAGCAGGACGGTCTTTACGACCTCTATCTGCGCGGTCTCATGGACGGCGAAAAGGTCGAGGAAAACAGGGTGGTGGAGTGCATAACCCGCGCCATAAATCCGTATACCGATACCGACGCGTTCTTTGAATGTGCGCTGAACCCTGACCTTCGCTATATCGTGTCCAACACGACTGAGGCGGGCATAGAATACAAGAGCGGCCAGAGCGGCGACGACTTTGAAAACAACACCTTCCCCGGCAGGCTCACGATGTTCCTTAAAAAGCGTTTCGACGCAGGGCTTCCGGGCTTTGTGCTCCTTCCGTGCGAGCTTATAGACAAGAACGGAGCGGAGCTTAAGGAATGCGTTCTCAAATACGCCGATGATTTCGGCTACGGCGCGGACTTCAAGGCGTGGATAGAAAACGATAATATATTTGCCAGCACTCTTGTTGACAGGATCGTTACCGGATATCCGCGTGATACCGCAAAGGAGATGGAGGAGCAGTACGGTCATCTTGACAATGTTATAAATACGGCGGAGATATTCCATCTCTGGGTAATAGAATGTGACAAGAGCGTCTCTGAGGAGCTGCCGTTTACGGATATCGGTCTCAACGTTGTCTGGACAGACGACGTTACGCCGTATAAAAAGCGCAAGGTGAGGATCTTGAACGGCGCGCACACCATGAGCGTTCTCGCAGCAAGGCTTGCCGGGCTTGAGACGGTGGGCGAGATGATGAACGACGAGGACTTTATGAAGTACATAAACGTCGGACTGTTCGATGAGATAATACCGACGCTCGACCTGCCCAAGGATGAGCTTGAAAGCTTTGCGAACGCGGTTATAGAGCGTTTCAAGAACCCGTTTATAAAGCATTATCTCCTGAGTATCGCGCTCAATTCGGTATCCAAGTACAAGGTAAGGGTGCTGCCGAGCCTTCTCGAATACAATAAGGAGTTCGGCAGACTGCCTAAGGTGCTCACCTTCGGACTGGCGGCGCTTATAGTGTTCTATAAGGGAACGGAAGCGAACGACGATGCGGACGTGATGGAGTTTATGAAGAACGCTTCAGTTGACGAGATACTTGCGAATACATCGCTCTGGGACGAGGATCTGTCGTTCATGTCCGAGACTGTAAACGGCTATGTGAACGCTGTGAACGAAAAGGGTATGAGAACGGCTGTGAAGGAATTGCTGAAATGATAAAGATAAATAAAAACGATAATGTTGCCGTAATGCTGTCCGGAGAGCTGAGAGGTCATAAAAAAGCGCTCAGGGACATAAAAAAGGGCGAGAACATAATCAAGTACGGTTATCCGATAGGTCATGCCACCGAGGATATAAAAGAGGGCGAGCATGTCCATACGCATAATATAAAAACGAACCTTTCGGGACTTCTCGAGTATAAATACGAACCCGTAAAGCCGGAGCCTGCAGAGCGGAAGCACGGTACCTTCAAGGGCTACAGGCGCAGTAACGGCGAGGTAGGTATACGCAATGAGATCTGGATAATAAATACCGTAGGCTGTGTAAACAAGGCTGCGGAGCGGATAGCAAGGCTGGCAAACGAGCGGTTTGAGGGCAAGTGCGACGGGATATTTACATATGTGCATCCGTTCGGCTGCTCCCAGCTCGGCGACGACCAGCTCACGACCCAGAGGATACTTAAAGGGCTTGTGAACCATCCCAACGCTTCGGGCGTGCTCGTGCTCGGTCTCGGATGTGAAAACAACAATATCCCGGTGTTCAAGGAAATACTGGGCGAATGGGACGACGAACGCGTAAAGTTCCTGGTCTGCCAGGAGAGCGATGACGAGATCGAGGAGGCGCTTGAGATAATAGGCGGTCTTGCGGAGCGCGCTTCAAAGGAGGAGCGCACCGACTGCGATATCTCAGAGCTGGTCATCGGGCTAAAATGCGGCGGTTCTGACGGCTTTTCGGGGCTTACCGCAAATCCGCTGATAGGCAGGCTTTCGGATATGGTCAACGCCTACGGAGCCAGCACTATCCTAACAGAGGTGCCGGAGATGTTCGGAGCGGAAACGATACTCATGAACCGCGCGGCGGACAAGGAGACCTTTGACAAGATAGTATCGCTTATAAACGATTTCAAGGAATACTTCATGCGCCATAACCAGGTGGTCTATGAGAACCCGTCGCCGGGGAACAAGGCGGGCGGTATAACAACACTTGAGGATAAGTCGCTCGGCTGCGTCCAGAAAAGCGGCAGCGGCACAGTGGCGGACGTGCTGGAGATAGGCTCGCACGTGAAGAAAAAGGGTCTGAATTTGCTGACCGGGCCGGGCAACGACATAGTTGCCGTAACAAATCTTACGGCCTCGGGCTGCCACATGATTCTGTTCTCAACCGGACGCGGAACGCCTGTCGGCGCGCCGGTACCTACCGTAAAGGTGGCTACTAATTCGCAGCTTGCGGAAAGAAAGAAAAACTGGATAGATTTCAATGCCGGTCCGATAATAGAGGGAAGAGACTTGGACGAGGAGTTCTTTAACTATGTTATATCGGTCGCTGAAGGAAAGAGGACCTGCAGCGAGATAAACGGCTATAAGGAGATATCTATATTCAAGGATGGAGTTACACTCTAAAAATACCCGTGCGCGGGACGGCGTGAGCTGTCCCGCCTGTGTTTAACGATCGGACGGCCGCGGAACGCCCGTTTCGCGGCGACCTATATATTTAAGGAATATAAAGGAGGAACTATGATGGAAAACATCCCAAAGATCAAGGTGGGGATAGTGGCGGTGAGCCGCGACTGTTTCCCGGAGAGCCTGTCGGTAAACAGGAGAAAGGCGCTTGCAGAGGCGTATTCAAAGAAGTATGCGGCGGAGGACATATACGAGTGCCCGGTCTGCATAGTTGAAAGCGAGATACATATGCAGCAGGCGCTTGCCGATATCAAGGCTGCGGGCTGCAACGCGCTGTGC
>CALXZP010000009.1 GCA_944393255.1 uncultured Clostridia bacterium
ATTTAAGAAAGTGTAAGAATCGCCAGAAGATGGCGGGAGGGTTCCGAACAGAGACAGGTCATGAAATGTATTGCAGAATACTAAGTGTGATAGAAACCTGCAAACGAAGAAAAGAAAATATATTTGAATACATAAAAGGAGTGTTCGCAAAGGCACCTGTTAGCGTTTAACAGGTGTTGTTTGTGTGCCGTATACCTGAACTGTAACGACAGTGACGTAAAATTTTGAAATATATTAAAAATAATGCTTGACAAACGGTTGGTTAAGTGATAGAATATATAAGTCTGTTAAAGACATCCTTGCCCGCGGAAGGGCCGCGGGACAAATGTCCATAAGGAGGTGTAATGAAATGGCTGAAAAGAAAATCAACAGCTATGAGACAATTTTTATCATCGATTCAACGTTGGAGCCGGACGCTGTAACGGCTGAAAAGGACAAGTTCGTTAATCTGATAACTGCCAACGGTGAGATCGGAGAGGTTGAGGAGTGGGGCAAGAGAAAGCTTGCTTATCCGATAAACTTCAAGACTGAGGGTTACTATGTTCTCGTAAACTTCAAGGCTGACGTGGAGTTCCCGAAGGAGCTTGACAGAAGATACAGGATCGACGAGAATATTCTCAGAACCATCATCATCCGCAAGGACGAAGCGTAATTCGAAAGCGGTGAGAAAATGAACAAGGTGATTTTGGTTGGACGTTTAACAGCTGATCCCGAGCTGCGCCAAACTCCGCAGGGTACGTCGGTAGCAAGATTTACCGTAGCGGTAGACAGGCGTTTTCGCAGAGAGGGCGGTCAGCAGGCAGACTTTATAACATGCGTTGCATGGCGTCAGCAGGCGGAATTTGTATGCAGATACTTCAATAAAGGCAAACTGATCGGTATTGAGGGACAGATCCAGTCGCGTTCATGGGACGGACAGGACGGAAAGCGCCAGTATGCGACCGAGGTCGTTATTGACAATGTTGAGTTTGTCGGATCCAAAAACGAGAGCGGCGGTGGCTCACAGGGAGCTTACCAGTCGAATTTCGGCGGCTATCAGAGCGCGCCGACACCGCAGTCAGCACCCGCGCCTATGGCACAGCAGCCTATGGATGATTCGGGATTTGTTGATCTGGAATTTTCGGATGATATGGGCAGCGAGGACGATCTTCCGTTCTGATGCTGCGTAAAGATGACAAAAATTGAAGGAGGAGAATATCATGGCTGAGAGAAATGACAGACCGCAGAGAGCCAGAAGACCGAAGCGTAAGGTCTGCATGTTCTGTGTAGATAAGGTCGAGCATATCGACTATAAAGACACGGCAAAGCTTCGCCGCTATGTATCGGAGCGCGGCAAGATCGTTCCGAGAAGGATCAGCGGCAACTGCGCGAAGCACCAGAGACAGCTCACAACAGCTATCAAGCGTGCAAGAATAATCGCATTGCTGCCGTTCGTAGCAGAATAAATTTGATTTTACGAGGCTGTTGCAACCATGCAGCAGCCTCTTTTTATGTTCCGTAAAAGAAGTTTTTACGTTTTGTCATAATTCGACAACTACTTCATCTATACTCCTTTTGGGCACGTGAACATCGCCGTTTTCATCAAAATAGTATTTTATGTCATCCTTTATTGCAAACGTGCAGCCGTTTTGCGCCGGTTTGCCCAGCCCGAGCAGGTATTTGACGTCGTATTTCTCATCAAGTCCAAGCGTTTCCTTGATCTTTGCACGGTCGATCGCGCCGAGCCAGCAGCTGCCCAAGCCGAGCTCCTCGGCCTCGAGACACATGCTCATCACAGCCGCGCCGCAGTCGCATTCAGTGTTGGCGGAGGGTTTTATGGATGTGTCGTTAAGAACGGCGATGAATACGGGCGGACATTCCTCAAAGGATGGATCCCAGTCTTTGAGATAGCCCGCGTATCTGATAAGCGGGAATAGCTCTCTTCGTATCTGCTCGCCGGAAATGACCGCAAATTTAAGCGGCTGCATGTTTGCCCCGTACGGCGCGAGCCTCGCGCAGTCGATGATCTTCATTATGTCCCCGGTGTTTACAGGGTCTTGTTTAAATTTACGTATAGTGCGTCTGTGTTGTACCGCATCATAGACATTCATGTCTTTATCAGTCCTTTCGGTTGGTCTTTTATGTACATATATTGTACCACATCATAAGAAAAATCGCAACATCTCTTTACAATTTCGTGTTTTTTTTGTATAATAAACAGGTAAGAACAAATGGTCAAAAAAATATGAGAAACAGCGCGGGACGGGACTCCTGCGGTGCTTGCGGAGGGAATATGGAGACTCCTATATATACACGGCTGAATGAATACCATAAAAAGAGCAGGATCCCGTTTGCCATGCCCGGACACAAAAATCTGCGCGGGCTGTCGCCGGACCTGCAAATGTGCGATGTAACGGAGCTGAGCGCAACGGTCGATCTTCACCATGAGGACGAGTATGTATGCCGTGCGAACAGGCTTTTGTCGGAGCAGTATAAAACACGGCGGAGCTTTATACTTACCGGGGGCTCGACGGCGGGGATAATGGCTATGCTGGCTTCGGTGCTTAAGCCCGGAGATACGCTTGCCGCGGCTGCGGATTGCCATATAAGCGTGATAAACGCCTGTGCGGTATGCGGGTTTAAACTAAGACTGCTTCCGGTAACGCTCGACAGCCGATTTCTTGTTCCGCGCGGACTGGCGGAGTGCGGGATCGCAGAGGATGTGTCGGCACTTCTGGTAACGTCGCCGAATTATTACGGCATAACAGAGGATATAGGACGGCTCTCAGGTGAGTGCCGCAGGCGCGGTATTATTTTGCTGGCTGACGAGGCGCACGGCGCGCATTTTATCGGATCGGAAAGCTTTCCGCCGTCGGCTGCTGAGCTGGGCGCCGATATGGTATGTCAGAGCGCGCATAAAACGCTCAATGCCTTGACGGGCGCGGCGTATCTGCATATATGCAGTGATAATATAGATACAGAACGGGTCAAAAGGATGCTTTGCGCGTTCCAGTCGTCAAGCCCGTCATATCCTATAGCCGCTTCGGCGGATGCGGCAAGGGCGGCGCTTGCCGAAACGAAGTATGACGAGATAATTGAGGAGTGCGAACGCTTCAAGGAGGCGTTATCGCATACGACCGGTATACGTGTTCTCTGCAACGACGATCCTACGCGTATAGTCCTTTGCTTCTCGGAATATGAGACCACCGGCTATGAAATACTCGCCGTGCTCTCGGAGCGTTACGGGATAGACGCGGAGATGGCGGATCTTGTCAATGTCGTTCTGATAGCTTCGCCGTGGAACACTCATAATGATTTTATGGAATTGTTCCGTGCGCTGAGGGAAATAACAGAAGGGCTTTGCGCAAGGGCAAAGAAGCTGTCGATACCGCCGTATTATCCGGAAAAGACGGCTGCTGACCCCCATTCCGTATGGTTCGGCCGCAGCGAGCTTGTTCCGATCGGGCAGGCTGAGGGCAGGACGGCGGCAGCTGCGGCAGCGGCGTATCCTCCGGGAACGGGTATAATAATACCGGGTTCAAAAATAAGCGCGGGACAGATAGAGTATATCAATATGCTCCGGGAAGCCGGGGCTGAAATAGCCGGTATGCGGGACGGGAAGATAGAGGTTGCCGTTTGAGCTTCGGTTTGCGGCGAAAGGCGGTTGATAGTAAACAATGGATATGATAACCATAACCGGAACGGTCGAAAATATAATATTCAGCAATGACGATAACGGATATGTAATATGCGAAGTGGATTCCGCCGAGGAGGGACAGTTTTATGCCGTAGGCTATATGCCGTCGGTCTCGGAGGGCGAGAATGCGGAGCTGACGGGTTCATGGGTAACACATCCGGAATACGGTGAGCAGTTCAAGGTGGAGCTTTACCGGACGGTCATGCCGTCGGACGAGCAGTCTATTTTAAAGTACCTTTCCTCCGGAGTAGTCAAGGGAGTGCGCGAGGCGACGGCAAAAAAGCTGGTTGAGGCGTTTGGCACCGGCGTGTTTGATATTATAATGAAGGAACCGGAAAGACTGGCGGAGATCAAGGGAATAAGCAGGGAGAAAGCCGGCATGATATCGAGATCCTTCTGCGAGCAGAGAGTGGTGCAGAATATCATAATGTTCCTGCAGCAATACAGCATATCTCCCAATATCGCTGTAAGGATCCACAAGATCTTCGGCGACGGAGCAGTGGAGGCTATAAAGCAAAACCCGTATGCGCTTGCGGATTCGGTGGAGGGAATAACGTTCCGTACCTCGGATATGATCGCATACAATATGGGGTTTCCCAAAAACAGTCCGATGCGTATACGCAGCGGAATAATATATTTTCTAAAGGACGCTGCATATTCCAACGGAAACGTATATCTGCCGAGACAGCTGCTCATAGAGCATACGGTCTATGAGCTTAAGGTCAGAGAGACGGAGGCGGAGAACGAATTGACGGAGCTTATCGCCTCGCGCGTGCTGAGGCTCGATAAAATAGACGGTCTGGAAGCATGCTATCTTTCAAATAATTATTATGACGAGCAGTATATAGCTGACAGACTGACTGCTATGGTGAGAGCCGAACAGCGGTATAATATGAGCGAGGACAGGGCGGAGGCTGAGATAGACGAGTTCGAGGCGGAGCACGGGATCACGCTTGCAGCGGAGCAGCGCAGCGCAGTGGTCACCGCGCTTGCCGGAGGCTGTATGATCCTTACCGGCGGACCCGGAACAGGAAAAACGACAACGATAAATACAATAATAGAGCTGCTTGAAAAGCTCAAGCTAAACGTTGCGCTCGCGGCGCCCACCGGGCGTGCGGCAAAGCGCATGTCGCTGATATCGGGAAAAGAGGCGAAAACCATACATCGGCTGCTGTGCGCACAGATAGTAAACGGAGCGCATGTGTTTGCGTATGACGAGGAAAATCCGCTCAAGGCGGACGTAGTCATACTCGACGAGGTGAGCATGGTGGACACATCTCTCATGGCGTCGTTTTTAAGAGCCGTGAAGCCGGGCGGCAAGGTGATATTTTCGGGCGACAGCGACCAGCTGCCGTCGGTCGGCCCGGGAAACGTTCTGCATGATATGATAGATTCGGGCAGGATACCGGTGATAAAGCTCACGAGGATATTCCGTCAGTCTGAGGAAAGTCTCATCATAATGAATGCGCACAGGATAAACAAGGGCATGCCGCCGGAGCTTTCCGACCACACCAAGGATTTTTTCTTTATGCGGCGCAGAGATCCGGACAGCGCTGTGAGGACTGTTCTGGAGCTGTATAAGCAGAGGCTACCGAAAACTTACGGCATAGACCCGGTGTGCGATATACAGGTGCTAACGCCTATGAAAAAGGGTCCTTCGGGAACTGCCGAGCTGAACAGGCTTCTTCAGCAGCATATAAATCCGCCCGGAGGAGAAAAAAAGGAATACCGCTACGGAAAAAGCATCTTCCGCGAGCGCGACAAGGTCATGCAGATGAGAAATAATTATGATATGCCCTATACCACAGAGGACGGAGGCGACGGGACGGGGATATATAACGGGGATATGGGCACCATAGATTCTATCCATACTGAGGATAAGTATATGGTGATAACATTTGACGATGAAAAGATAGTTGAATATCCTTTTAACGATCTCGACGAGCTTGCTCTTGCCTACGCCATAACGGTGCATAAAAGCCAGGGCAGTGAATTCCCGTTCGTTATCATGCCGGTATGCGCTTATCTGCCGATGCTTATGAGCAGAAACCTTTTCTATACGGCTATAACGCGGGCGAAGAATATGGTGATACTTGTAGGAAGCGAAAAGACCATAATGAACATGACGGCGAATAATTCGTATACGAAGCGGTTTACCGGGCTGAGCGAGAGGATAAACAGGGCGGCGCGGGCGGCCGAAAGGAGTTTGGCGCAGTCTGATGAAAGGACGGATGAGGAATGAAGAGCAAAAGATCATCCGGAGTAAAGGGTAGATTATTATTTATTATCGTGCTGGCAGCAGCGGCGTTCTGTGCGGCGGGGATAGGATTTCCTAAACAGACTGATGAGAGCGCCGAGCCGGTGATGCCGGTGTTTGAGGATGTGACGGATGAAAACAGGACGTATATAGAGACAGTCTATACAGGCGGATATATGTCCCCGTCGGGCGGCGGTGATTTCGGAACGGCAAACGCCGTGACGGCATCTGAAACGGCGTTTATCGCCCTGCGCATTTACGAGAGCCGCAGCTCGCTGCCGTATACGTTCGATACATACTACACCATGCAGGATGCGTATATAAATAAAGCGCTCGAATACGGCATCTGGCCGGAGATAAGCGCGTCTGGCGAACAGGCGGTAACGCCCGGAGATGCTGCTGCTGTGCTCGCGCAGTTTGCGGAGGGGGAGCAGGGTGCGGGTATCGCAAGGCTGAAAAGCATTGAAGGATATGCTTATTCTGATAGTATATTAAAGCTTTACGATCTTGGCATAACCACAGGGAGGAATGCGGCGGAGGCGTTTTCGGACAGCAGGGCGCTGACACGCGGTGAGATGGCGGAATTAGTGACAAAGCTGATAAGACCGGAAACGCGCATGAGTATAGCTGTGCCGGACTATGGCGCGCTGCGTGAGAATCTTTCCGGGATGATGTCCGGATACGACGGGGACTGGTCGCTGTTTTTTGAGGATCATGAGACCGGCACGGCTTTTTCTGTAAACAGCCATCAGGTGTTTTCGGCAAGCCTTATAAAGCTGTTCGTCATACAAACGGTATATCAGCGCATAGCCGACGGACTTATGAGCGGCAGCGCCGACCTTGAGGAGCAGCTAAGCCGTATGATAACCTACAGTGATAATGACGCATGGTATAATGTAACGCGCCGTATAAGCGGCGGCACACATTCTGCCGGGATGGCGGCAGTTACACGGACTGCGGCGGCCGCCGGCTTCGGCGACACAGGTACCTTTTATCTGGATCATCCCGGAAACTATAATTATACCTCTGTGGACGACTGCGGAAGATATCTTGAAATGGTTCTTGACGGAAAGCTCGTTTCGCCTGAGTATTCGGCGCGCATACTGGAGCTTCTAAAACGGCAGCAGATACTTCACAAGATACCGGCGGGAGTGCCCGAGGGCGTACAGACCGCCAATAAGACGGGCGAGCTTGACTATATGCAGGGCGATGCGGCAATAGTTTACGCGCCGTCGGGTACGTATATACTTGTGGTGATAGCAGACGATCTCGTCAATGCCGGAGCGGCTCAGGCTCAGATAAGGGAGCTTTCGGGATATGTATATGATTTTTTGAATAATTGATGAAAAGAAAAATAAAAGGTTTACAAATCGGAGGTATTGTGGTATACTGAATAATAGGGGAGGAGTACTCTCTTCTGCTTATACGTATTTACGGAGGTTTATTATGATTACAGATGAAAAAAGACAGTTTATAGAGTTTATGATGGGAGCCGATGTCCTTCGTTTCGGAGATTTTGTTACCAAAAGCGGAAGAAATACGCCGTACTTTGTAAATACGGGCAATTACCGTACGGGCAGGCAGATAGCTGTGCTCGGCAAATTCTATGCCTCGCTTGTAAAGGAGACGATAGGCAGCGGTTTTGACTGTATGTTCGGACCGGCATACAAGGGTATACCGCTTGCTGCCGGTTGCGCGGCAGCGCTGTATAATGAGTACGGTATAGATAAGCCGTATTTCTTTAACAGAAAGGAAGAGAAGGATCACGGAGAGGGCGGTTCGATAGTAGGCTATAAGCCTGAGGACGGCGACAGAGTGATCATCATTGAGGATGTTATAACCGCAGGAACGGCGATACGTGAAACCATGCCGGTGCTTAGGGCGGCGGCTGACGTCAGTGTCGGGGATATGTTTATTTCCGTAAACCGCTGCGAGGTGGGAAATACTCCCGGAAAGACCGCTGTTATGGAGGTCGGCGAGGAGTACGGTATAAATGTACATGCGATCGTGACGGTCGGAGACATATATGAATACCTGAAGGAAAAGGAAGAATACAGGGGCATGATACCGAAGATGGAAGAATACATGGAGAGGTATTGTATCCTGTAGATCGGGTATGCCCTTATCGGGAGCTGCCGTCTTTCAAAGCGTCGGACTGTATCTCAGCCGGGATACGGTCTCCGGCCGAAAATATGAAATGACCGGATGCAGCTCTGTGTCGGAGATGTTTAAGGAGGAAGTATGGATTTAAGAAAATTGATCACATCCGGAGCGGCGGCGCTGGGGCTGTGCGCGGCGTTTGCGGCGGGAGCGGCCGCGGAGGAGGATGTTGTTACCGTTTTGGTGGATAATACTGCTGTCACGTTTGACCAGCAGCCCGTTATACTTGACGGACGGACGCTCGTTCCTGCACGTGCTGTGTTTGAGCAGGCAGGCGCCGAGGTGTCGTGGGATCAGGACAGTCAGACCGCGACGATCGTAAAGGATCCGTATACCGTAACCATAAAGTACGGCGATACCGCTATCTACAGAAACGGCGAGAGAGTGGAGATCGATATACCCGCGATAATGCTTGAGGACAGGATAATGCTGCCTGTGCGCGCTATATCCGAGGCGATGAATTTTGCAGTGACGTGGGACGGTCACCACAGCATGGTGCTTGTTTCGACCGACGGAAAACCGTACAGGGCGTATGCGTTTTTAAAGACAGGCTTTAAAACGCTTGAGGACGCCGCGGAATTCTATTCAAACGGTACGGCGCTCGAGACCGGAGTGGATCTTGATAACGACGGCACGCCGGAAACCATAGAATTCAACAGTGCGCAGGATATGTCAGCAATTTCGGCTCCGGTTCTGACCATAGACGGAATAGACTATACGGCGGGACTTGGAACGCTCACGAGCGCATACTCCATGGCCGTGGTCGATATAGACAGGAACGACGCATACAAGGAGATAATAATAAGCGAGAACGGCGATACGCTGAACGCTCGTTTTTACAGGTATGAAAACGGAATATTGAAAGTGATAAGCGGATCAAGCTCGCCCATGACGGTGAGCTATGCGTCAAAGCTGCTTCTGAGCGGAACGGGATACATAATATCTGATCTTACGGGAACGTGCTATGTCGATATAATGGTGACCGGCGGAGTGTATAAGCTTGAAGATACCCAGCTGACCCTGTTCAGAATGAGATCGATAGAGAGCATATACGGGCGCAACCTTTACCGTGTCTACGATGACAATATGCTTTACCATGTGATCTATACCGGGAATTACAGCGCGGGAAGCTATAAGGACATAACCGATACGGGCGTCATAAGCTCAGCCGATCTGCAGCAGTTCAAGATACTCGACGGATATGTAGATCCCGAAAATCCGAGATATATAGAGCTGTATATAGAGCTTCCGGACGGAAATACAGCGGTAATAAGACCATATCAGACGTGATGGAGCAGCGGTCCGGAGCCATTTGGGGCAGGCGGCGGCAGCCGCTTTGTCCCGTTCCGGCTCTTTAAGGCTGTTGATGCGTAGCCGCCGTAATTTGTTTAGACTCGGCGGCTGTCAGTGAAAATAAAAGGACAGTGAGGAGGAGATCGATATAATAAAAAGGATAATAGCTGCGATATCGGCGGTAATTCTTTTCGGACTGCCGGTTTCGGCATATAATGTTGTGGATCTTCCGAATTCCATGACCTTCGCCGACGCACTCGGAATATTCAGCGCGTCCGATATTGAATCGGCAACCATCTGCGATCTTGAAACAAATACATACAAGGAGCTGAGCAGTGAAGAGATACGTGATTTTTACTACTCGGCGAGCGGCGTTACCGTATGGCGCAAGATAAACCCAACGCCGTTCCGCGGCACTTGTGTGAATTTTACAACTTCAAGCGGAGCTAAAATAAGCTATTATTTCAATTCGGGTATACAGATAGGGACCTACGGTACGGATAACTACATATGCTATATGCCCGCGCGCGAAGACGCTGCGGATCTGTCGTATCTTGCTACCGAGTTTTACGATTCTACCGAGGGAGTATACGGCGGAACTGTATGGAACGTATGTACGTCAAGGGATTTTCTGAAGCTGCCGCAGGATCAGTGGGCGGTGCCGGAAATACGGAGCGCAGCCGCGAGATCGCTTGTTCCGTATGATTTTACGGATAAATATACCGATAATATATCTCGCGAACAGCTCGCGGTGCTTTTGGAGAATACGATAGTTGTAGCCGGAAACTATGCTAATATGGACGCATGTATGAAGGAAGCCGGTATCGTTTATCTCAAAAACGTATTTGAGGATTGTGCGGGCAGGAGCGAGGCGATAGACAGGCTGTACGCGCTCGGCATAATAAGCGGCAGGACAGAGACGAGGTTTGAGCCGGACGGAGCTGTGTCGAGGCAGGAAGCGGCGGCGCTGATAACCCGCGTAGCTGATATGTTCATGTATGTAGGAACGAATTATACGCTCGGTTTTGCGGATAATTCTCAGATCGATCCATGGGCTGAGTTCTACGTTAAGTGGAATGCGGACAAAGGCATAATGGCAGGAGATGAAAATAACAGATTCGATCCGCACGGCAATATGACGGTACAGCAGGCTATAACGGTAGTTAACCGTCTGTACGATCTCATAACATATTGGGAAAGCTGACCGGGGTACAGTGGTACATAGTATCATGATACCGCCGGCTATGAGCAGAGCTGACCTGCCCGGCGCGGCAGGGATACGGCTCTGCTTTTTTTGGAGGATCGGACAATGTATTGGAAGGGAATAATAATATATGAAGATAGGCAGCGTGGAACTTGAAAATAATATCTTTCTTGCGCCGATGGCGGGCATAACCGATAAGCCGTTCAGGAAAATATGCAGAAGCTGGGGTGCGGGATTGGTTTACAGTGAGATGGTCAGTGCAAAAGGACTGTATTATAATGATAAAAAGACGGCTTCGCTCATGGATATGGAGGGCGAATCTCCCTGCGCCATACAGATATTCGGCTCCGAGCCGGAGATAATGGCGGAGGCGGTCGGTAAGGTCATGGAGTATGGGCCCGATATAATAGATATCAATATGGGCTGTCCCGCTCCCAAGATCGTAAATAACGGCGACGGCAGTGCGCTGATGAAAACGCCGGAGCTTATGGGGAGTATAATGAGAGCGGTATCGGATGTTTCGCCGGTGCCTGTAACGGCGAAGATCCGCAAGGGCTGGGAGGAGGATAATTCGCTTATATGCGCGAGGATACTTGAGGAGAACGGCGCGGCGGCGATAGCCGTACACGGAAGGACTCGCCGGGAGTTTTACAGCGGCAAAGCGGATTGGGACGTGATAAGACGGATAAAATCTGAGCTTTCCGTGCCCGTTATAGGCAACGGTGATATTTTTACGGCGGCAGACGCCGTTGATATGTTTGAATATACGGGCTGCGACGCCGTTATGGTAGCGCGGGGCGCACAGGGCAGCCCGTGGATCTTTAAACAGATACATGAGCTTATGGACGGCGGCAGGGTATTGTCCGAGCCGGATCCGAAGGAAAGGCTGCGGCAGGCGCTTCGTCATGCGGAAATGCTGACTGAAGAAAAGGGCGAAGAGCGCGGGATAAAGGAAGCACGCAAGCACCTGGCGTGGTATATAAAGGGGCTGCGCGGTGCGTCGAGACTAAAAACAGAAATATTCAGCATTAGTGATTTTGCTGTAATGAAGTCGGTTCTGACCGAATATATTGATAAAATCATATAAATCTGAAAAAAAAGCCATAAAGCTGTTGCAAAAGATTTTGTTTTTTGATAGAATAAAATTTAAACAACAGCTGACCGCTCGTGCCGGCGGATACACAATGTCCTTCAGCCGGGCGGCGATAAACAAAGATTTGAATAAAACAATGGGAAAGGAGCAAGAGTATGGACAAGTTCGGAAAAGAGGGTCTTACCTTTGACGACGTTTTGCTGATACCGCAGGCTTCGGACGTAACTCCGAATATGGTAGAGCTGGGCACACAGCTGACTAAGAGGATAAGGCTCAATATACCGTTTATGAGCGCCGCAATGGATACTGTAACAGAGTCAAAAATGGCTATTGCCATTGCAAGAGAAGGCGGTATCGGTATAATCCACAAAAATATGACAATAGCAGAGCAGGCATCGGAGGTCGATAAGGTCAAGCGTTCTGAAAACGGAGTTATAGCAAACCCGTTCAGCCTTACCAAGGATCATACGCTCAAGGACGCAGACGAGCTTATGGGAAGATACCGGATCTCTGGCGTGCCTATAGTGGACGAGGACAATGTTCTGGTTGGGATCATAACGAACCGTGACCTCAGATTTGAGACCGATTTCTCAAAGAAGATAGAGTCGGCAATGACGTCGGATAACCTCATAACGGCTCCGGAGGGGACCGGGCTTATGGAGGCTCAGCAGATCCTTTCTCATCATAAGATAGAAAAGCTGCCCATAGTTGACAAGGATGATCATCTTATGGGTCTTATAACCATAAAGGATATTGAAAAGGCTGTTCAGTATCCCAATTCGGCAAGAGACGCGCAGGGCAGGCTCCTTGTTGGCGCGGCGATAGGCGTAACGGACGACTGCCTTGAGAGAGTAGAGGCTCTTGTTAATGCGGGAGTGGACGTTGTCGGGCTTGATTCGGCGCATGGACACTCAAGGAATATTATAAATAAGGTAAGAGAAATAAAGGACGCGTATCCCGAGCTGGATGTTATCGCCGGAAATATTGCGACAGCGGAAGCGGCAAAGGCTCTTATCGAGGCCGGAGCCGACTGTATAAAGATAGGTATAGGTCCCGGCTCGATATGTACTACGCGCGTTGTTGCCGGTATAGGCGTGCCACAGATAACGGCTATATATGATGTATGCCAGGAGGCGAGGAAATACGGTATCCCGTGTATCGCAGACGGCGGTATCAAGTACAGCGGCGATTGTGTTAAGGCTATAGCGGCCGGAGCCGATGTTATAATGATGGGCAGTCTGCTGGCAGGCTGTGACGAAAGTCCCGGCGAGTTTGAGATATTCCAGGGCAGACGCTTTAAAGTATACAGAGGCATGGGGTCGCTGGCCGCCATGGAAAAAGGCTCTAAGGACAGATACTTCCAGACCGGATCAAAGAAGCTCGTTCCCGAGGGAGTAGAGGGAAGAGTGCCTTATAAGGGCCCGCTTTCGGATACCATATATCAGCTTGTGGGCGGTCTCAGGAGCGGTATGGGCTATTGCGGAACGCACACAGTAAAGGATCTTCAGGATAACGGGAAATTCATCAGGATCACCGGAGCAGGTCTCAGAGAATCCCATCCGCATGACATCTATATCACCAAAGAGGCTCCGAACTACAGCTATAATAATCAGGGTTGATACATAATTTTTAAAGGTCCGGTCGTTTTCGGCCGGATCTTTTTATATGAAAAAACGGCATAATAAAGGCAAATATACGGACAATATTACGGATGTAAAATAAATCGTAATATTATCGTAACAATTATGGGTTAATAATAATGAAAATGTCTAAAACGGGGGGTCATATTTGGGTAACTGTACTGCATGTTTTAAAATGGAAAAGAGAAAAAAGGAAATAAGTCTCAAATGCAGTTGAAAAATAGGAGGCAATGTAACAGTACTGTAATAAAAAAAGGCTTATGTTACAATTGCATTACACAAAATATTAAATAACCTTAAAAAATGTCGTAATATTTTCGTAACTTTTTTTAAAAAAGGCTTGACAATGCGGCGATTTAATGATACAATATCACCTGTAAGGTTTTAAAGAACAGATGATACATAATACATTGGGATGAAGATTTACATCATATAAAGGTTTTAGACAGAAACATTCAGCTTATTTATATCGGGAAAAAATAGGAGTTTATAAAGTATCACAAAGAAGAACAAAGGTTATTCCGGGAAGGCTAGTCAGCCGTCAGATCGCCCGGAGCGAGAAACCTTCGGCATTGTCCGGAGGTGAAAAGGAGAGATTAATTCTTTATGAAAGTCGTACAGAAAATGATTCTCAGTGCATTTTCATTAGCTGCGGTACTCGGCACATCGGCAATGGCTGCTGATCTCAGCGGCTGGGCTGTATCGGGTTACCAGGCAGCAAGTGAAGCAGGCTTGGTTTCATATTCGGTTGTATCGAATAACTTAAAGGATTCCATAACCCGTGAGGAATTCTGTGAACTTGCAATGAATTTGTACAAAAAGCTTACCAATGAAACAGTACCGGTACCGGCGGGATCGCCGTTCACCGATACGGACAGCGTAGCGGTCGCACAGGCGTATAACTACGGTATAGTCCAGGGAACGGATGATAATACCTTCACCCCGGACAGACTGGTGACCAGAGAGGAAATGGCAAAGATGCTCGTAAGCACTCTGACTGCCAGCGAGATCGTATTCAATATTGCCGACGGCGCGGATACTTCATATGTAAGCGAATTTTCGGACGGCGGCGACGTCAGCTCGTGGGCGATGTCGTCGGTCAATACAGCGCTTAATTATGGTTTGATAACGGGTGTTACGGATACCACGCTCCAGCCGCTTGACGCTACGTCGAGAGAACAGGCTATCGTCAGCGTAAACAGATCGTATTCGCAGTTCAGCACATCATCGTATGCTGTTGCATCCATGCCGGAGATAATACTTCCGGAAAACGGAGCCAATATCGATACTGAAAGCTTCGAAGTAAAGTGGAGCGGGATCTCGGAAGCATCGTCATACCATGTGATAATCAAAGATTCTTCTGCTAAAGCAGTGCTTTTAAAGGATGTTGACACAAATTCAATAACGGTTACAAGCAGTGCTTTGTCGAAGGGGGATTATTCGATAATCGTTGGTGCAGTGCTTGCGGACGGTTCTGAGGTATACAGCCTGCCGGTGGATTTCACATATTCATATAAGGCGGCAGCTTCAGCGCTGAGTGCGCAGAGCGCTCATTATACAGTATCTGATCCGGTAATACAGAATGTTATAGATACGGCCGAAAGCTTTTTGGGTCTCGGCTATGTTTGGGGCGGAACAACTCCTGCGGGATTTGACTGCTCGGGATTTGTTCAGTATGTTTACGGACAGAACGGATACAGCCTTACAAGAACTACATATACCCAGTGGGATAACGACGGTACGTTCGTTTCAAAGAGCGAGCTGAAGCCCGGCGATCTCGTATACTTTGGCTCCGGCGGTTCGCCTTCACACGTTGGTCTGTATGTCGGCGACGGTATGATGATACATTCGCCCAGAACAGGTGATGTTGTAAAGTTCTCAACTATAGAGAGCGGATATTACAACGACTCTTATATGGGTGCAAAGAGAATTGTAAACTGAATATAAGAAAGAACAGCAGTGCGCGGAAACTATAGTTTTGGCGCACTCTTTTTATTATTGAAATTTTTCTTGAGATGTGGTACAATATTAAAAACGGAAAGGAATAGGTTTGATGATAGTAGGATTGAAAAAAGCGATACTTCATATACTGGACGCCGGATCGGGTATAAATGTGTATTCGGACGAGATGCTGGATGTGGAGAATGCAGAGATAAATACTTTTATAACAAAGCATGTGGAGAAAATATATGAGTCCGCGTCGCTGCGCCCTGCCGAATTCAAGGATACGAGCGGCTTCAGAGCGAAAATACGCCAGTATGCGGCGGGGGATATAACTTTTGCAGCGCTTTCGCAGAATGCCGCAGAACGCCTGTATGAGGCGTCAGCTTCGGAAGCGGAGCCGCGCTCATGCGATGTTATAGTCTGTGAGTTTGTGACCAATGACAGGAATATAATAGGTATACTCAAATGCGACAGCGAGTCCGGCATGACGCACAAGGTCGTTCAGGAGGAAGGGCAGATATTCAATAATATAATAAGCCATTATGCAATACTTCCTCCGGTAAGCAAAAAGATAGCCGAGTGCGCGTTTGTTGACAGGGATACCGAGGAGATCCGGTATGCGGGAAAAAATCATAAGATAGACGGCGAGAACGTCGATATCATAGCCGAGCTTATGCTTGAATGCGAGTATGAGATATCTCCGCGCGAGAGTGCAAACACGCTGAAACGTATCGCAAAGAAGGTAGCGCTCGAAAACGGCGCGGACACGATAGAAGCCTCCGCAAGGATAAAGGAATACGTCACTAAGAGCATTGAGGAAAATAATTACGAATATGTGGATACGGATGCGGTAGCGGAAACCGTTTTTGAAGGACTGCCGTCCATGCGCGAGGAATTTGTTCAGAAAATAGAGAAGGCGGGAGTACCGAAAAAGGTTGAGGTAAGCAAGTACATAACGGATAAAATGACGTCAAACGTAAAGCTTTCGACAGATACGGGAGTAGAACTCTCATTCCCGCCCGAATACTATAAAGACCCGAATTATATCGAGATAATAACAAATGAGGACGGGACCTTGTCGATAAAGATAAACAATATAACAGAACTGATTAACCGCTGAAAACGGTCAAAACGGTTGACAATAAAAGAGTATTGAGTTATACTATTATATATCGGCTCAGAATAAAGATAGGAGGGATCCTGTTGAAGGAGGAAATAACGGCGGGCGGCAAAGAGTTTGTTTTTGTCATGCTTTGGGCGGCGTTTCTGTATATGGTTTGCTATGTGATAATGTCGCTGTTTTACAGCTATAGATTTATAGGCGGGATCATATCGGTGATCATATTCGTGATTTTCGGATTTTATGTTCTTACGCATTATACCGCAAGATTTACATATTCGCTCAAGGACGGGAAGCTTCGTATAAACCGTATGATAGGCAAGCGCAATAGGGAGACGGAGCTGGACTGCGCGGATATAATAGGTCTGTATTACGGCTATAAACCCATGTCGTTCCCGAAACGAACGCTGAGTATGCGGAAGAGTATAATAAATAAAAAACATTCGCTGTATATAGAGTATAAAAATAAAGCCGGCGAGCTTTGCGGCGTGGTCATAGAACCGTCGGAAAAGCTGCGGAAAAAGATAAATAAGCTAAAGGGCAAGGGTAAGAGAAATGACTAAAATAGTAGGCGTTAGATTTAAACCGGTTGGGAAAATGTATTATTTCGATCCGCTGGATTTTGAGATACACATCGGAGATCATGTTATTGTTGAAACAAGCCGCGGCATCGAATTCGGCGAAGTGATCCAGGGAATAAAAGAGATAGATGAGAAGAACGTAACAAAGCCGTTCAAGGGCGTGATACGGATAGCGACGCGCGAGGATATCGAAAGGCATAAAGAAAACCGCATAAAGGAAAAAGAGGCGTACGATATCTGTAATGAGAAGATCGAGAAGCACGGGCTGACAATGAAGCTTATAGAGGTCGAATACGCCTTTGACAGGAGCAAAATACTTTTCTATTTCACAGCCGACGGACGCGTGGATTTCAGAGAGCTTGTAAAGGATCTTGCGGCGGTGTTCCGCACAAGGATAGAGCTCAGGCAGATCGGAGTTCGCGACGAGTCGAAAACGCTGGGCTCCGTCGGTATATGCGGAAGAAACCTGTGCTGCTCGCAGTTTCTTGACGAGTTCGTTCCGGTATCTATCAAAATGGCAAAGGAACAGGGGCTGTCGCTCAACCCGTCCAAAATATCGGGAGTTTGCGGAAGACTTATGTGCTGTTTGAAGTATGAGCAGGATGTGTATGAGGAACTGATAGCCGAGTCGCCTAAGGCGGGCGCACGCGTTATGACGCCGGACGGAGCCGGCACGGTCATGAACGTGGCTTTGCTTCGCGGCAAGGTCTTGGTGAGACTGGGCAGCGATGACGATGTGAAGCACAAGGAATTCGGGGTTTCGGAGATAGAGCCGTACCGCGAGGGCATGGAGCCGAGTCAGGCTTCAAAGAAAGAGGAGGAGCCTGTCCTGAGCGAGAGTCTTGAGGAGAATGCACAGGAGACGGAGCCGCAGCAGAAGAAGCACGATCACGGAAAGCGCGGTCAGGGCAGAAGAAGGAACAGATCCGGGTCAAAGCCGAAGAAGGATGAAGAGACAAAGCCGGCCGAAAAAAATAATGGAAAAAAATATTACCGGGGCAGGATGAGAAATAAGCCGTCTCAGACTCCGAAAGAGACCTGATCATTAGGAAATGGAAGAAAAAAATAAAAATTATTTTCATTTTTCTCTTGAAGTTCTTGCGGAACAGTGGTATAATCAATGTAGACGAAAGTCTGTAATAATTCTTCAGGAGGTAATATTATGGCTTACAAAATCGATGCGGATGCATGCATCAGCTGCGGCGCTTGTGCAGCTGAGTGTCCGGTAAGCGCAATTTCAGAGGGCGACAGCGCATATGTGATCGATGCTGATACATGCATCGAGTGCGGTGCTTGTGCAGGCGCTTGCCCGGTCGGCGCACCGGCAGCTGAATGATTTAATATTGCGAAGGGGCTGCTTGGGGAGCTTCCGATATTGCGGGAGACGTCCGGGAGCCTCTTTTACTGTTTATACATACATTTATCCTGAAGTATATTAGACGAAGGGGTTTTTATGGCTATAAAAAATAAAAAGAGACTTGCATGGCTTTTTGCCGCAGTAATGCTGCTTTTGTCTCTGTGCGGCTGCAGCGACAGTCTTATCGTACAGGAGGAAGTAAAGAGGCGCGCCTCAACGGGCGAAAGCTGGACGGTAATGATATATATGTGCGGTTCTACGCTTGAGGAGGATTACGGAAGAGCGAGCGAGGTCTTGAATTCCATGTCTTATGATCTCCCGGAAAATATAAACGTTGTGATCGAGACGGGCGGAAGCAGGAAATGGAATACAGAAGATATATACAGCGATTATTTGCAGGATTTTGAGGTACAGAAGAACGGTATAAGACTGATAAATCAGCAGCCGTCTGAGAATATGGGCTCAAGCGAGACTTTGTACGGATTTTTGGATTGGGGAATGAAAAATTACCCCGCTGAAAACTATATAGGAGTTATATGGGATCACGGCGGCGGTCCGCTCGGGGGTTCCGCATATGACGCTAACAATGAGTTTGACAGTCTGTCGCTGGACGAAATGAAAACGGCTCTCGGACGTCTTGAAAACAGACTGGATATAATCGGCTTTGACGCGAGCCTTATGTCAAATCTTGAAACCGCATCCGCATTATCGCTGTATGCTGATTATCTCGTCGCGTCAGAGGATATAATGCCTATGAGCGGCTGGGATTACCGCGGTCTGTTTGAGTATATATCAAATGATCCGTCGGTATCGGCAGAGCAGGTCGGAGCTGCGATATGCGAGGGCGTAAAGAACAGCTCGTCAGGTACTGAAAGTTCATTCGTTTCAATGGCGGTGACAGATCTGTCGAACATAACAACGCTTTCTCTGGCCTTTGACGGAATGGCGGATATCATGGTGAATGCAGCGGATGATATCGACAGCCTGAGGAATATTTCCTATGCTATGAACGAGCTTGAATATTTAGGCGGCAATTCGCAGTGGGAGGGATATTCAAATCTCATAGATATAGGCGAACTGACTAATGTTGTAACTGAACAGGTGGGAAGTCCGGCGGCCAATATCGCGAGTGCGATAGGAAATGTGGTAGTATATAAATGCATGAGCGACTATCACAGCATGTCGAGCGGGCTGAGCGTCTATTATCCGCATCATCGGAATACGGAGGAGCTTTCGCGCTACAGAAATATATGCATGAGTGAAAACTATATGGAGTTTATAGAAAAAACCTGTATAGATACTGAAATAGAAGGCAGGCTGAGCCATTTTGAAGACGGCGCGGCGTGGGAAGCATACAGCGCTATGACGGCGGAGAACGTTATGAGCGCCGTATCGGACATGGCGGGGGAGTATGTGCTCAAATCGACGCATCCTGAAATAATAACGCGGGCGGGAGTCAACTTCTATATGTACAGCGCCGAGCAGCAGGGCTACTTATATTTGTTCAGAGATTATAATACAAAGTATGACGCTGCAGCCGGAGGCTATGTTTATGAGCTGTCCGGAAGGCTGCCCATGCTCAACAGCACGCCTGTAGCTATGTATCTTGTAAGTCAGAACACCTGTTTTGATATATATTCGATACCTGTTGTTTATGAAGGCGAGCTTACAAATATAAGGGTGTCAAGGTCTAAGCAGGCGGAGGACTACGGCGATTATCGGATACTCGGACTGTGGAAGGGAGTAGACCCCTATTCCGGAATGGCGGACAGAAAATATACGGAGCTTAAGAACGGGGATGTTATAATCCCGATCTATGAGGTGTACGGCAAGAACGACGGCACATACGTTGAGGGTTCAAAGATAAGGATAGGCTTCGGCGGAGCCAAGGTGACCGAAAAGCTTCTGGATGACGGCGACTATATAGTTTCTTATACTGCCGAGGATCTGTACGGTATAACGTACGAATGCGATACTAATAACCTGACCTCGACAAAGGGGCAGATAAGGATAATGAATTACTGATACCGAAAGGACTGACATATGAGAAGACTTATTGCGATTTGGGCGGGAAAGCTTCTTACGGCAGCGGGCAGGCTTGCCGGAAAAAAATCCACGGCCAGCCCCGGTGCGGCAGCGCTTAAGATATATCCCGGACTTGTCAAGGATGTGAATAAAAGAGTAAAGAAAAAGGTGATAGTGACCTGCGGAACTAACGGTAAGACAACGACCAACAACCTTCTCTGCACGGCTCTTGAGGCAAAGGGATTTAAAGTCCTTTGCAATCGTCTGGGAGCAAACATGCTGAGCGGTATTGCTACTGCTTATGTACAGACTGCGGATATTTTCGGCCGTTTAAGCGTTGATTACGCCTGTCTTGAGGTGGATGAGGCGTATACGCCCATGATCTTCAGCCGGATAAGACCGGATATAATGGTAATAACAAACTTGTTCCGCGATCAGCTTGACCGCTACGGCGAGATAGATATAACGATAAATATATTAAAGCACGCCATATCCGGTGCAAAGGGAGTCAAGGTGATCCTTAATGCCGACGATCCGCTGTGCGTTCAGTTTGGTCTGGGCTGGTGTGCGGATCCGGTATATTACGGTATATCGGAAAAGGTACTGCCGCAGACAGACGATACAAAGGAAGGGCGTTTTTGTCCTGTATGCGGCGAGGAGCTGAGCTATAAGTACTATCATTACAGTCAGCTCGGGGATTTTGCGTGTCCAAAATGCAGCTACAAACGTCCGGAGCCTGATTATGAGGTGAAGAACGTATCTATCGGGCCGCCGATGAGATTTGATATCAACGGCGAGAGTATGGAGGTAAACTACAAGGGCTTTTACAATATCTATAATCTTGCCGCAGTATATGCGGCTCTTGATACAGCGGGAGAGAGTACCGATGACTTCGGAAGCCTGCTTGAAAACTATAAGCCGCAGATAGGCAGGATGCAGGAATTCAGCTTTAATAAACCGGTGATCCTCAGCCTGTCCAAAAATCCTGCCGGGTTCAACCAGGCTATAGCCACTGTAAACAGTGATGAGCGGAAAAAGGATGTAATAATAGCGATAAACGACCTTGCAAACGACGGACGCGACGTATCATGGCTTTGGGATGTGGATTTCCATAAGATAAAGAACGATAAGCTGAACAGGCTGATGACGACCGGTATAAGGGTCTATGATATAACGCTGCGCTTTAAATATGCTGATATAAAGGTGGATATGATGACTGACAGCATGAAGGAAGCGGTACTAAAGGCGCTGTCGGATGAAAGCGAGGTAGTGTATGTTCTTGTGAACTACACCGCTCTGTATCCGACTGAAGCAGTTTTAAAGTCGCTGGAGGGAGAAAAGTCATATGAATGATACATGTACCGGGAACGAAATGAAACTCAAGATAATGCACTTGTATCCGGATCTGCTCAATCTTTACGGCGACAGAGGCAATATAGAGTGCCTGCGGTACAGATTGCAGTGGCGCGGCTGCGGCTCGGAGATCGTACGCCATACGTGTGCGGACGATGGTTTTTCTCTGGAGGACGTTGATATAGTGTTTCTGGGCGGCGGCTCGGACAGAGAGCAGAAAATAGTCTGTTCAAGGCTGTTGGAGCACAAGCGGGAGCTTAAAGAATTTGCCGAAAACGGAGGCTGTATCCTCGCCGTATGCGGCGGCTATCAGCTGCTGGGTAAATATTACAAGCTGGAGGATGAGACCATAGAGGGTCTTGATATACTTGACATTTATACGGAGCAGGGCGGAGTAAGGCTGATAGGGAATATAGTTCTGGAAACCGAGTTTGCCGGGAAGGTAGTAGGTTTTGAAAATCACGGCGGCAGGACGTATATCGGTTCGCACAAGCCGCTCGGACGCGTGATATACGGAAACGGCAATGATGAGACCTCCGGAGTTGAGGGCGTGGTATACAAGAACGTTATCGCAACGTATCTGCACGGGCCGCTGCTGCCGAAAAATCCGCAGCTGTGCGATCATATACTTACTACCGCTCTTAAGCGTAAATATCCGGACTTTCAGGGACTGCCGGATATAGACGATGATCTCGAAAATAAGGCAAATAAATATATTGTCGGCAGGTATGCGGGTGATAGATAAATAAAACGTAAACATTTTTTAAATTATAAAGAGAGGAGGTTGACAACACCTCCTTTTTTTATTATAGTTTATAGGTGATCAGTTTACTTATCGGGAAACACTTTTAAGGACAGGATGGATCTTTATATGTATGAGCATAAGCATATCCATGTACCGGCGCCGCTGAAAAAACGCATAATACCGGCGTCTGCGGTATTTGCGGCGGTGCTGGTGATATTTACGTATTATTCACTTGAAACATATAACGACGGACAGAATGCCGAGACAAAGCCTGTGAATGTAGTTACCAGATTTCCTATTGAAAAGGGTGATTTCTTTCTTGGCGGCAGTCCCAGCACGGGAATACTTCTGTCGTGGTATGACACTACTATAGAGCTTGGAAGCGACGATGCTGAAACGAAGCTGAGCGGCGTTATTTATCCGGTGACTCTCAGCGACAGGACTCTTGAATACAGTTCTTCAAATACGGAGGTCGCAGAAATAGGCGAGGACGGAAGCATCATCGGAAAAAGCCCGGGAAGCGCTGAAATAACGGTGAAAAATGAGTTCAGCGGCGAAAATGCCAAGGCATATGTGAGAGTGGTGCAGCCGGTAGAAGGCTTTTTTCTGCAAAAGAGCACGATCAATCTGTACACTACCGATATGGGCGTAAGGCTCGCGGCTCAGGTCGTGCCGGAGAACGCTTCAAATACGGCAGTCCAGTGGTATTCAAAAGATACGGATATAGTCGAGGTAGACCAGACCGGAAGATTGAAGCCGGTGAATACCGGGATGACGGAGGTGGTTGCAAGAACTACCGACGGCGGGTATACGGGCAAATGCTTTGTGAATGTTATCAATGAAGTTATAAAGGCGGAATCGGTGACTATACAGAATAAAGAGGATGTAAGGCTGAACAAGGGTGAGACATGGATCGCGGCAGTATCGGTGCTTCCGGCAAATGCGAGGAACAAGACGGTTCAATGGTCCTCGAGCGATCCGTCTGTAGCCTCTGTGAGCCAGACAGGGCGCGTGAGGGCTATAGGAGCCGGCACCGCGGTCATAACCGCAGCAAGCGCGGACGGGCCTTCTGATACGGTCGGGATAACGGTAAGCGGCGCGTCGGCGGCGCAGGGAGATGTTCTGGATATGAACAGGACATACGCGTCCGAGGGAGGCGTAAGCTACACAACGTATAATATGACTCTTGATGAAATGGCACAGCTCCAAATGACGCTGAGTCCGCCTCCGAAAAACAATACAGGCTCTGGCGAGGTGTACGCATCGGCGGAGGAGACAAGGGAATACCTTGATCCGAACGAATTCTGCGCAGGCGCTTATAAGTACCAGTTCCTCGATCTGTCTCATTATAACGGCGTGAGCGAGGAAGCGCTCAACGAGTATCTTCAGGATAAGGGGATACTCCGCGGGCAGGCGGCGGCGTTTATAGAGGCGGCAAAGACGTATAATATAAGCGAAATATATCTTGCAGCGCACGCGTGCCTTGAAACAGGAAACGGAACTTCGCAGCTCTCAACGGGCGTTGAGGTGGGCGGTCAGACTGTTTATAATATGTACGGAATAGCGGCATATGACAACAGCGCTCTTTCCTCCGGCTCACAGAAGGCTTATAGGGAGGGCTGGACCAGTCCGGAGGCGGCGATAATAGGCGGCGCGGCATGGATAAGCGAATATTATATCAATGCTGCTGACGGCAGACAGAACACTCTGTATAAAATGCGCTGGAACCCTGAAAATCCGGGCGAGCATATGTATGCCACGGATATAGGCTGGGCGGTAAAGCAGGCAGTCATAATGGAAAAAATGATAGCACGGTTCCCGGAGGCGTCGCTTTCATATGAGGTACCGGTATACGCGGGATCAAATGCGGCGGTTATCGCTGAATAAAAAAGAAGTAAATTGCGGGAAACGGATGCTATTAAAAACGAGGGTCTGCCGCAAATGAGCTATTATAAAATGCTCATTTGCAGCAGACCTTTTAAATTTATCATAAATGACGTAGAGTTTTCCGGTAGTGTCTCAGTTCTTCTTCGCTGAAACGGTCTGTTATGCTGCTGAGATCTGACAGGAGACGCTTTTTATCCTGCGGCAGCAGTCCTTGCAGCTGTATGGCGTTTGAAGCGCCGAGAGCCGCAAACACAACAGGAATATTCAGAGTTTTGATAAGCACCTTTAATTCCTCGTATTTTTCCTTTTCGCTTTCTTCCTGCCAATTACCGTGCTGTATTTCTTGGTACAGCTCAGAGTTTGTGTAAACCGTCAGCATGTTAGCTCCTATCAGCATTGGATGTAATATATTGCATACATCTGCTGTTGCTTTTGCTCCGATTTCTCCGCGTCCGGCTCCGGAGATCCCTGTAAGATAGAAGAAATTATAGCTTATTCCCGCATTATCCAAACGTTTGCACTGCTTGATAATGTCTTCAGAAGAATATCCTTTATTCATAAATTTTAGAGCTGTATCATCTGCTGTTTCTATACCTATAGTCAAGCCGTCAAAGCCTTGCTGATGAAGCTGTTTTAATTCACCGTCCGTTTTGGGAGCTATATCAGTAATTCTTGAGAAGCAGCCAATAGTTTGATTGTTTGGCAGGTACTTTTTGATCAAGACGGAAACGGCGGTTAATTTTTCAAATGTGAGAGCAAATGGATTTGCTCCGGTGAGAAATACGCGGCACCCGCCGTTTTCGCGGCGCTCCAATAATTTATTTTCTAATTTTCTCTGAGGCGAGTGAAAGAACATTTGTGCTTCTTGCAGATCGGCTTCTATATCATTTATAGGTGATGTTCTAAATTTAAAAGGCAACTCGTCGTATAGTGTACAGAATTTGCATTTATGATGTGTGCAGCCTGCGGTTACCTCTAACAATAAAGACTCTGCTTCGTAAGGCGGCCGCCAGATCGTACCGGTGTAGTGCATATTATCCACTCCTAAATATTTTTTGCAATAGCTTATTTGCTGTATATAATAATAGCACTTACAGTAATTAAAAACAAGTACGGTCTTTTTTTAGCAATAGTATTATTTTTCATACTAAATATAATTTATTGAAATACTTGATTTTTAGATTTTTATATAATATAATTGATATCGGGGTGAAACACACGATGACAAAAAATAAATTTACTGATCCCGAGACAGCAGCACGGTGCGTTCCTATGAGCAAGCTGCAATCGGTTTTAGCGGGTAAATGGAAGATACTAATATTATGGTATGTGTCATTCTATAAAGTGCAAAGATTTGGAGAGCTTATGAGAAGAATTGACGGCATCACACAGTCTACTCTTACAAAGCAGCTTAGAGAACTGGAATGCGATGGTTTTTTGCACCGTGAGATATACAAAGAAATACCTCCGAAAGTGGAATATAGACTGACGGCATTGGGTGAAAGCTTCATGCCCGTACTCCGAACAATGCTGGAATGGAGCGAAAAGCATTTATGTTCCGATCAGGTAAGTCAGTATAGGAAGAGTGATGCAGAAAATTGAGAGATAACTGCGATATGGTTTATTTACTTGTAGTGTAAGTTTTATGACTAAAGGGGCAGCAGCAAGATCCATTTTGCTGCCGCCCCTTGTTTTGAAAACCGATATTTCCGTTTTGTAGGATATAGTTATATGCAGTGCCTTGCAGAGGGATCATTTATACAGTCCGGTCTTTTGCAGCGCGGAATATATTTTTCCGCCTGCCGGCAGAAGCAGGATATCATCCTTGCTCATTGTTTTTGTAACGAGTATAAGCGCTGTATATATGACCACAGCTGCGAGTATCGCCGAAAGTGCCGCTATAAGATTGGCCATATATCCGCTGCTGCCGAGCAGAGAATACAGAAGCTTGTATACGCCGGCCGCCGCTGCGCCCATGATAACGCCCGATACAAGCGGCTTTGCCACGTATTTAACAAATGTCAGGCGCAGAGGTATGTACCTTATGAGCACAAAGAAATTCACAAGGAACGCCACAAGCTGACACACTATCGATGATACCGCCGCGCCGTATATATTTATTGACGGAATACGTATAAGCAAAACATTCAGTATGACCTTGCACACACATCCGGCAAGTATCCCTGCGGCGGGTATATATACCTTGCCGATGCCCTGGAGAGCGCCGGTAAGCGTTTGTGTCAGCGCGCTGAATATCAGGGCGACTGCCATAAGAGCCAGAAGATCCGCTCCGTCCGGTGCAGCCGGATATATGATATTGTACAGCGGCTGAGCCATTACGATATAGCCTATCGCGCACGGAAGTATCAGAAGTATTGAGATAAGGAACGAGTAGGAGGTTTTTTCGGAAGCCTCTTTTTTATCCCCTCGGGCGAGTGCACCGGCTATGGACGGAACCAGAACGGTCGCAAATGCCGTGTTCAGAGCGAGCGGCATATTGAACAGGGTGTCGCTTTTCGAAAGCATTCCCGAAAGCGTGACTGCGGCGTCGTTCAGCTGCTCTGCCGTAGGGGCAAATATCGCCGCCGCGCCGCCGCGGGCGGGTATCATCTCTGCAAACGCCGCTTCAATACCGCGTGTTATTGTTGCAAGGTCTACGACCCTGTTTACCGCCGTGATGATAGATGCGAGCGAGATGGGAATGGACAGCATAAGTATGGATCTCATCAGTCTGCCTGTTGAGGTCTTAAGATCGGACACAGCCGAACGGCGTATCTGTTCGTCTATACCCTTTTTGCGCCGCATGTAAAATACGATAAGATATGCAAACGATATCATTGTTGCGATGGAGCTTGCGGCGTTGGCCCATGCCGCCATTATCTCCGGCGGTGTGGAGTCGAAGCCCGAAATATCGTTATAGAGCATGGTTATGCGCGTGAACAGCTGCATTATCTCAGGCATAGTCCCGACTGTGAGCAGAACGAGCACGACTGTAAGCCCGCATTTGAATACCTGTTCGAGCATCTGCGAAAAGCTTGTGGCTTTCATATCGTTCAGCCCCTGGAAATATCCGCGTATAACGGAGGATACGCAGACAAAGAATATCGAAGGCGCAAGAGCGCGCATAACGTATTGGGCGCCGTCCATCTTGACTATATATACCGCTATGAGATCGGCGCCGATATATAGGATCGCGGCGCATATAAAGCCTATCGCGGCGAACAGGATGAACGCGGTCCTGAATATGCGGTGGGCTGCCCTGTAGTCGCCCAAAGTGGCGCGCTCCGCGACCATTTTGGCTATTGCATTGGGGATGCCTACGGATGATATAGCCAGAAGGACGGTATAGACCTGAAATCCGGCGTTGTAAAATCCGTTTCCGGCATCGCCGAAGCCGTCTATATTGGTTATGACCATTCGGTAAACAAGGCCAAGCACCTTGACCATTATCTGTGCAAAAAGAATGATAGCAACATTACCCATGAACGAGTAAGTTTTATTTTCTTTGATCTTATTCATAAGCTTTGTCCTTTCGGTTAAAGTATACATTTTCTATTATACGCTTAGTGCGCCCCGATTTCAAGTGTTAATTTAAACGAAATACAAAGGTTTTGTAAATTCATCCGCCGACGGGATCCGGTGATAAAGTATTTTTGACAGTTCGGCGTACGTTTTTGTTGATAGGAAAATGAATAAATGCTGAATTTTCCCGTTTTTACTTGACATGAGTTAATAATAATAGTAAAATAACTATGACTGCAATTTTAAGAAGCGAAGGGATTGGTAAACAATGATAATAACTACGTCTCCGAAGGGAACCGAGGATCTTCTCCCGCAGGAGAGCTATAAATGGCATTACCTTGAAAAAAAGTTTGCGGAGACCGCAGCGGTATATAATTATAAAGAGATACGTGTTCCCACCTTCGAGCATACGGAGCTGTTTGAACGGGGAGTGGGCGATACTACCGATGTGGTGGAAAAGCAGATGTATACGTTTAACGACAAGGGCGGCAGAAGCGTTACTCTGCGTCCGGAAGGAACAGCGTCGGTCGTTAGAAGCTTTCTTCAGAACAGCCTTTATGCGCTCCCTATGCCGATGAAGATGTATTATAATATAGCGTGCTTCAGGTACGAGAACAAGCAGAAGGGCAGACTGCGTGAATTTCACCAGTTTGGCGTGGAGGCGTTCGGAGCGGAGGATCCCGGGCTTGACGCGGAGGTGGTCTCGCTCGCACTGACATTTCTTGATTCCGTGGGATTGAAGGAGCTTTCGGTCAATATAAACAGCATAGGCTGTCCGACATGCCGTAAAGCGTACAGCGAGGCGCTTAAAGACTATCTGCGCCCGCATTATGACGAGCTTTGCGATACCTGCAAGAGCAGATTTGAGAGAAATCCACTGAGGATAATAGACTGCAAGTCTGAGGAGTGCCAAGAGATAGTTAGCGGCGCGCCTCGGCTGCTCGACTATATATGCGATGACTGCCGTTCACACTTTGAGGCATTCAAAGCATGTCTTGACAGCATGGAGATCGGATATACGATAGATCCCGGGATAGTGCGCGGGCTTGATTATTATACAAAGACGGTGTTTGAGATAATCAGCGGTGATTTTACCGTGTGCGGCGGAGGCCGCTATGACGGGCTTGTAGAGGAGCTCGGCGGAAAGCCGTGTCCAGCTATAGGCTTCGGACTGGGCATAGAAAGACTGCTGTTAAGGCTCGAGGAAACGGGAACGGTAATACCGGCCGACGAGCCTGTAAAGGTCTATATCGCACCGCTGGGCGGGAATGCGTCCGCAAAGGCGCAGAGTATAGTTTACGAGCTCAGGAAAGCGGGGATAAGCGCGGATACAGACCATATGGGCAGGGGACTTAGGGCGAGCATGAAATATGCAGATAAGCTCGGCGCCCTTAACACGATAGTCCTTGGCGACAACGAGATAGAGACAGGTCTGGTAAATATCAAAAATATGAGTACGGGAGAACAGACTCCCGTGAGGCTGGACGCGCTTGCGGAATATTTGAGATAAAGGAAACAGGAAGGGATTTGCGAAAATGGATACAATGAAGGGATTAAAGCGTACTAATTACTGCGGAGAGACACGCGGAGCAGGAAGCACGGCAGTTGTGGGCGGATATGTGCAGAAAATACGCGATATGGGAAATCTCATATTTATAGATCTGAGGGACAGGACGGGGATCGTTCAGCTCGCTTTTGACGATCATACGGACAGAGAGGTCTTTGAAAAGGCCAAGAGCTGCCGCGGAGAGTATGTGCTGATGGCAAAGGGTACGGTCAGAGCCCGCGAGAGCGTGAATAAAGAGATAAAGACAGGAGATATTGAGATATATGTTGACGATCTGCGGATACTTGCGAAAGCGCAGACGCCGCCGTTCGAGATAGTGAACGATACGAATGTAAATGAGGAGCTCAGGCTGAAATACAGGTATCTCGATCTCAGAAGAAACGTTTTGCAGAAGAATATAATGCTGCGCGGCGAGATCGCAAAGGCGGCGCGTGATTATTTCTACGATAACGGATTTATCGAGATAGAGACCCCGATGATGATGAAATCGACTCCGGAGGGGGCAAGGGACTATATAGTTCCGTCGCGTATACATCACGGCAAGTTCTACGCGCTTCCCCAGTCGCCGCAGATATATAAGCAGCTGCTCATGATCTCAGGCTTTGATAGGTATATACAGCTTGCGAGATGCTTCCGCGACGAGGATCTGAGAGCGGATAGGCAGCCCGAATTCACACAGATAGACCTTGAGATGTCGTTTGTGGATGTGGACGATATATTGGAGATGGCGGAGGGATTTATAAAGTATCTTTATAAAACAGTCCTTGATATCGATATCCCCGTTCCGCTTCCGCGCCTGACCTATAATGAGGCGATGGAGCGTTTCGGAAGCGATAAGCCTGATACGCGTTTCGGTATGGAGATCCGAAACATTTCGGAAGCGGTAAAGAACAGCGAATTTGCCGTGTTCAGGTCGGCGCTTGAAAACGGCGGCTCGGTCAGGGCTATAGTCGTTCCGGACGCCGCCGCTGTCTATACGCGCAAGGAGATTGACAAGCTGGTCGAATATTCAAAGGGAATAGGCGCTAAGGGACTTGCATATGTGCGGTGGGTTGACGAAGAGCCGAATGCCAGCTTCAAGAAGTTCTTTGCTCCGGAGGAGATCATGTCGCTCATGGATACTCTGGGTGCAAAAAGGGGAGACGTTGTGCTTATCGTTGCGGATAAGGACAAGATAACGCTGCCTGTTCTCGGCGCGCTGAGACTGCAGACGGCTAAGAAGCTCGATATCATCCCGAATACATGGAATTTCCTGTGGATAACCGATTTCCCGTTCTTTGAGTATGACGAGGAAGCCGGAGAATGGGCGGCAATGCACCATCCGTTCACAATGCCGAAGGATGAATGTATACAGTATCTCGACAGTGCTCCGGAAAAGGTCATTGCCAAGGCGTTTGATCTCGTGCTAAACGGTACGGAGCTTTCGAGCGGCTCAATACGTATCAACGATTACGAGCTGCAGCAGAAAATGTTTGGTTCTCTCGGACTTACCGATGAGGAGATAGAGGCTAAGTTTGGATTTTTGGTTGATGCGTATAAATACGGCGCTGCTCCGCACGGCGGTATGGGTATCGGTCTTGACAGACTTGCAATGCTCATGGCGGACTGCGACAGCTTGAGAGACGTTACGGCGTTCCCGAAGGTGCAGAACGCGTCCGAGCTTATGTCCCAGGCTCCCGGCAGCGTGGACGAGGCTCAGCTTGAAGAGCTGGCAATAAAGCTGACGGACAGCGAATGATCTATAAATAATACAAGGAGTATGAAACATGGCGAATTTATGGGAAAGCATGATCCCGTACAATGATAAGGAGAACTGCTTTGTTCCGTCAATAACCGCATATCCGGCAGAGTCGAAGGGTGCGGTGATCGTTTTTGCGGGCGGAGGATACGCAATGAAGGCGGCGCACGAGGGGCCTGTTATGGGAGAATGGCTTCAGTCTGTCGGTATAACTGCATTCGTGGCGGATTACAGGGTAGCGCCGTATAAACATCCGGCTGAGATATCGGACGCTATGAGAGCTATACGCTTCGTCAGGTTCTATGCAGAGAAATACGGCATAGACCGTGAAAAGATAGCAGTCATGGGATTCAGCGCCGGCGGACATCTTGCCGCATCGGTATCGGTGCACTATGATAAGGATATGTACGAGCCGACGGACAGGATAGATAAGGAGGACTGCCGCCCGAACGCTTCTATACTATGCTATCCGGTGATCGATATGGGAACGTATCGTCACGACGGGTCGCGCCAGAACCTGCTTGGCGAAAATCCTAAGGAGAGCATGGCGGAGTTTATGTCGCTGCATAAGCATGTAAATGAAAACACTCCGGAGGCGTTTATATGGCATACTTCGACCGATCAGTCGGTCCCGGTGATGAACTCGCTGCTGTATGCGCAGGCGCTGAGCGCTGAAAACATCCCATATGAGATGCATATATATCCTTTGGGACGGCATGGCTTAGGCGACGCTCACGAGCTCCCGTATGTTGCTAAATGGCAGAATGATCTTAAGGAATGGCTCAAGCTGAAGGGCTGGAGATGATGAAAAAAATAAGCGGATATCACGGCGATAAGCTTGATATCTGCTTTTTTTAATGCAAGAAAAAAGCAGGAGCACGGCCGATCCCATGCTCCTGTGATATATCGTTATGATTATTTGACCATTGAAGCAACTTCCGCTGCAAAATCGTCCTCTTTCTTCTCAAGACCTTCGCCCTTTTCAAAACGAGCATATTCTACGATCTTGATAGAACCGCCGAGCTCCTTGGCTGTCTTGTCGATATATTTTGATACCGAAAGATCGCCGTCCTTGATGTATTCCTGGTCTACCAGGCATACTTCCTTATAGAACTTATTGATCCTTCCTGCAACCATCTTTTCAACGATGTTTGCGGGCTTGCCTTCATTAAGAGCCTGTGCCGACAGTATCTCCTTTTCCTTCTCTATAACGTCTGCCGGAACAGCGCTGCGGTCGAGATACTGAGCGCCTGCCGCGGCTATCTGCATTGCGATGTTCTTTGCAAACTCACCGAAGCCGTCCTTATCAGCGCAGTCGGTGTCAAATTTAACAAGAACGCCGATCCTGCCGCCGCCGTGTATATAGGTAGCTACTGTGCCGTCAAATCTTGCAAAGCGTCTGATGTTCATGTTCTCGCCGATCTTTGCTATCTTTTCTGTAAGCTCCTCGCCTACAGTCTGTGAACCGTCCTCGATCTGCATTGTCTTGAGCTCGTCAACATCGGCGGGATCTTGAACAGCAACTGTCTTTGCAACTGCCTTAACAAAATCTGTGAACTGCTCGTTCTTTGCAACGAAGTCTGTTTCTGCGTTGACCTCGATGATAACGCCTACGCTGCCGTCAACATAGTCAAGAACTACGCCCTCGGAAGCGATCCTGCCCGACTTTTTGGCAGCTGTGGCAAGTCCCTTTTCTCTCAGGAGCTCAACGGCCTTTTCCTTGTCGCCGTCAGCCTCTGTAAGAGCCTTTTTGCAGTCCATCATGCCGCAGCCTGTAATCTCTCTTAATTCCTTAACATCCTTAGCTGTAAATGCCATGATAATAATTCCTCCCGTATTAAACTTTCGCGGCGGCGAATACATGTGCCGCGCGATTATATTGTTTATTATTCAGCAGCGGTTTCTTCAGCTTCGGCAGCTTCTTCAACAGCTGCGTCCTCGCCCTGTCTGCCTTCTATGATCGCATTTGAAATAGTCGATGCGATAAGCTTAACGGCACGTATAGCGTCGTCGTTTCCGGGGATAACATAGTCTACCTCATCCGGATCGCAGTTTGTATCTACGATAGCAACTACCGGGATACCGAGCTTCTTAGCTTCCGAGATAGCTATCTTCTCTTTTCTCGGGTCAACAACGAACATTGCGCCCGGAAGATCCTTCATGTCCTTGATACCGCCGAGGTTCTTTTCAAGCTTGTCTCTCTGATTTTTGAGATGGATAACTTCCTTTTTCGGGAGCAGGTCGAATGTGCCCTCTTCCTCCATCTTGTTGATCTGAGCAAGTCTGTCTATTCTCTTTTCTATTGTCTGGAAGTTTGTGAGCATTCCGCCGAGCCATCTGTTGTTTACATAATACATGCCAACGCGCTCAGCCTCTTCCTTGATCGAATCCTGAGCCTGCTTTTTTGTACCTACGAAAAGTACGCTTTTGCCCTCAGCCGCGATATCGCGTATGAAGTAGTAAGCCTCTTCTACCTTCTTTACGGTCTTCTGAAGGTCTATGATGTAGATACCGTTTCTCTCTGTGAAGATATACGGAGCCATTTTAGGGTTCCATCTTCTTGTCTGGTGTCCGAAATGAACGCCTGCTTCCAAAAGCTGTTTCATTGAAATTACGTTTGCCATTATAAAAATTCCTCCTGGTTTGATTCCTCCGCATAAATAAAGCGCTGCACCGACCGCGGCAAAACGGCAACGGGCGCAAGCTATTATGCGTGTGTATTTTTCATACCAAATTATTTTATCATCTCATGAAGGATTTGTCAAGGGCTTTGCAGTAAAAAAATCGCATAAAACAGCAGAAATTTGTGAATTTATGATGTCCAAAATGACGATAATATATAAAAGTCCGCATAATTCGGCGTCACAGCGGCAGAAAATAAATGTTCGGTATAAGACCGCATCCGGACGGATGGATAGGCTGCTGCAAAACATGCGGCAGCTGCTTACGGGGAACAAGACCGGCAGGGAGGTAACGGCAATGCTTATAATAGTGATAAGGACGCTTCTTTTATATACGGCGGTGATATTTTCGCTCAGGATCATGGGAAAGCGCCAGATAGGCGAGCTGCAGCCTTCGGAGCTTGTAGTGGCTATAATGATCTCAGATCTTGCTACTGTTCCGATGGCTTCGGTCGATATACCGCTTCTTTCGGGGGTGGTGCCTGTGCTTACTCTCATCATAGCAGAGGTGATAACGTCGTATTTGAGCCTTAAAAGCCGCAGGATACGTAAGTTCATAACCGGCGAGCCTTCCATAGTGGTATATGACGGGATCATAAACGAGAGCGAGCTGGAGCGGCTGAGGTTCAACATAAACGATCTGCTGGAGGAACTGAGGTTTGCGGGATTTTACGACGTCGCGGATGTTGAGGTAGCCGTTATAGAAACAAGCGGAAAGCTGTCCGTTATACCGCGTGATCAGGCGAGGACTGTTACGGTAGAGGATATGCGCCTTAGCGGCGTGCGTCACGACGGGCTGCCCTGCACGGTGATAACCGACGGGCAGCTTAACCGGAATGAGCTTGAAAGGAGCGGCAAGAATGAAAAATGGCTTGCGGCGGAGCTGAAAAAGCATGGTGCGGAAAGCGCCGCGGATGTTTTTATCGCCTCGATAAGCGCCGAGGGCAGTGTTTTTGTACAGCTCAGGGAAAACAAAGGGAAAGGAAAAAGGGGGAGGAAGAGGTGAGAAGCTTTGTTACCGCCATTATAATAGCGGCGCTTTTGATAGCCGGAAGCGAAATGCATATGGTAAGGCTGGAAAAGGCGTCTTACGAGCTTTCCGAGCTTAACCGGGAGATATACGGCAGTATTCTTGACGAGAGGTATGACGACGCGCTTGAAGCAGTCGATAAGCTTAGCGAGCGGATGCACGAGACTGAAATGTTTTTCGGCGCGATGGGAAATCATGAGGAAACGGACAATATAAATATAAACATAGCGGAGCTTAAGAGCTATACGGAGGAGGGAAGGCGGTCGGAGGCGGCTGCGCGCTGCCGTGTGCTTTTTTATCTTTTCGGACATTTGCCCGAAAATTCCAGACTTAAAATAGAAAATATTCTTTGATTTATATAAATCTTCTTGACAAACAGTGATTTTTAGTATATTATTAAGTAAACACCGTAAAAGTGTAGGAGGAATCAATATTATGAAGAAGAATGTAATATGTGCATTTGCAGCGGCGGCAGCGCTGGCGGTATCGATGTCCGGCTGCTCGCTGAGCGGCGAGCCGGAGCCGACCCAAACGCCCGCACCGCAGGCTCAGGTCATAAACGTGCTGGGCAGCTATGCTTTGATAGACGGCTATACGCAGTATCAAAGCCCTGACGGCGGATTTTCGATCCAGCTGCCGGAGGGGAGCGTTGTAAACGATACGAATGCAAACGATGTAACGATAACGGTAGCGTCTGCATATGCTAATGCGGATATGATAAATGTATCAAAATCGGCCGATGTGCCGGCTGTTGAAAACTACGATCAGCTTTATGAATCGCTCGGCAGCGACAGCTCGATAAATGTTACGGGACTGTATCTGCTGGAATTTGACGGTGAATACAAGGGCTACAAGTATACGTATACTTCGGCTGAGAATGAAGCGAGCAAGGGTATAGTGAGCACGTATTTCCATGCCGACGGTACGGTATATATCGTTAAAGCAGCGATCAACAACGGTACTGATGAAAGAAATGTGGAAAATGTGAATACGATAGTTGATACGTTTGTCAGCTATCTGTGATATGAAGCAGAAACAATCATTGAACAGCGAATGTTTTCGGACATGCGCTGTTTTTTTGTAAAAATCTCTTGACACATAATACTATGTGTGATATAGTATTATGTGAAAGGGGGTATCGCTGTGGATGCTCAGCTAAAACGCGGAATAATCGATATATGCGTTCTGTGCGCTCTTAAAAGCGGGGATTCCTACGGGTATAAGATAATAAAGGATCTCTCACCGCATATAGAGATATCCGAATCAACTCTTTATCCTATATTGAAACGGCTTGAAGCTGCCGGGTGTGTCAAGACCTTTAAGGTGGAGCATAACGGACGGCTGAGAAAATACTACAGTATAACGGAAGCCGGAAAGGGAAGGATATCTGATTTTCTTGATGAATGGAACAGTGTTAAAAAGGCTTATAACTATATAAAAGAGGTGTGTAAAGATGAATAAGAGTGAATTTCTCGAGCGGCTGAATGAGCTTTTGAACGTTCTGCCCGAGGATGAGCGCGAACGTTCGGTCGATTATTATTCTGAGATGATAGACGACAGGATAGAGGACGGTGAGGATGAAGAAACGGCTGTGGCGGGCGTAGGTAGCCCGGAGGATGCGGCGGAGGAGATAATTCAAAACATTCCGTTATCGGCGGCGGTAAAGCGCAGGGCGAAAAATCGGCGCATAAGCCCATGGACGGTAGTTTTTGCAGTCATGGCGTCGCCTATATGGCTGCCGCTGCTTATTGTGGTCTTTGCTGTGGTACTATCTGTTTACATTTCGATTTGGGCGGTGGTCATATCCTTTGCAGCGGCGGCTGCCGGTATAGCGGCGGGGGCCGCAGGCGGTGCAGGCACAGCGGTGATAATGTTTGCGGCAAACGAGTTTAAGGACGGACTGTTTATGTTTGGCTGCGCTCTTATGCTGGCCGGGATCACGGTATTTGCCTTTTTCGGGGTAAAGCAGCTTATAAGATGGGTAGTCAGGCTGACGGGATGGACAGCGCGGAAAACAAAGCTTGCAATAGTAAGGAAATGGTGAGGAGGTACGCAGATGAAAAAATCATTTATTGCCGCCGGTATCATGATAATATCGGGAGCCGCCGCTGCGGCTGCTGCGTTCGCTCTCGGCGCCGGAAGGAGCGATGGTCCCGCAGAATATAAAACCGAGACGATAAACGCTGAAAAACTGCATATAATTGCGGAATACAACGATATATCCATAGTTAGGGGAAATGAGCTGGCAATAACATATCCTGCCGGAGAAGATGCGGTTTTCAGCAGCTTTTATGAGGACGGCACGTATACAGCCGAGTGCGGAAGAAGGGTATACAATGTGTTCGGTCTGGAGCTTGACCTCAGCCTCGATCTGGACACAAACGACGGGAGCCGGACTGTACGGCTGGAGGTGCCCGAAAGCTTTGACGGCAGTATCGCTGTCGAGCTGCCGGCCGGCGATGCGGAGATATCCGGACTGAACTGCGGTCTCGATATAGAGCTGTCGGCGGGAAATATAAATATAAAGGACTGCATGGACATAAAGGCAAATGCCGGAGCGGGGAATATATACGCGGAATCGGTCTCGGGAAATATCGAGCTTGTATCCTCAGCAGGGAATATAGAGATACGCGATTGCTCGGGAAATACTGTGCTTTATTCTAATACGGGACGCATAAAAGCGGCCGGCGGCACATTTGAAAATATTGAATGCTCTGCTGAGCTCGGCAGCATAGAAGCGGAAAACATAAGCGCATCGAATATATCCCTGGTGAATGAAAAGGGCGATATATCATGTAAAAATATTCGCGGTAATATCGCAATGAAGCTTGATATGGGCGATATAACAGCGGAAAATATCAGCGGAGACAGGATAACCGCCGATAATTCATTGGGTGATATAGATCTGAAAATAAACGGCTCAGAGCAGGAATACAAGGTCAACGGTATCGGCGAAAGCGAAAAAACGGTGGACACCTCAAACGGCGTTGGGGAGACGAATATAGAGTTTGTTCAGTAAATATAAAATACGGCCGAAACGCAACGGCCGTATTTTATATTTGTATGAAGAACGTTATACGCACTTTTTAAGACAGCTGTCCTTTGTGCATATCTTGCAGGACGAGCCTTTGCCGTATTCGTCTGTAATGATCTCTTCTATAAAATCTGCGCATATAATACCGGCGGCGGGATTTTTTATGCCGGTGATGCCCCCTTTTACGGCTGCTCTTACGCTGCTTTTTTCAAAGGAAAGATCGCAGTCTGTCATCTCGCAGTCCTCAAGAACGAGATCCTTTGCGTAGCATAGCGGCTGCGTGCCTATTATATGGCAGCGTACGAATTTGAGCCCTTCGGAGTACCAGCCCAGGTATTCGCCCTTGACTACGCTGTCGTATACGGTGATATTTTTTCCGTGCCAGAATGCGTCCTTTGTATCGAGTACGGAATTGCGGATGACTGCGTTTTCAACGTACTGAAACGAGTATTTTCCGGTCATATGTACGTTTTCAAGCTCAAGCCCCGAGGTGTGCAGAAACGGATATTCCGATTTCAGCTCGCAGCCGCTGAGCTTAAGTCCGCGGCAGAACCAGCCGAATTCGGTCGAGTTTATTCTGCTGTCTGTAATAATGGTATCATCGCATTCGCGGACGGCTTTTATGCCTCCAAGCTCTGAATTTGATACGGAGATGTTTTTGTCATACCAGAGGGCGGCGCGGCATGTGTCTGACATATATGCTCCCGTTATCTCGGAATCCGAGGTGTGCCATAGCGGGTAACGCAGCAGAAAGCGGCAGTTTCTTATGTCAAGCCTTGAGGTCTCCTTCAGCGCCGATTCGCCGTCGGCAGGACCGTCAAAGGTACAGTTTTCAAGCAGCGCGTCTGTTATGCCGTAGAATGCGCGTTCCTCATCGTGTGTTTCGTTTTTATATAAAGTCATTTTATCATATCCTTTCTCTGTCCGTGTGATATTGGTACTCAGCAGCCGCCGCAGCAGTGCGGAGCTGCTTTTGCGGATATAAGCTCTCGTTTATTCAATGCTATTATATCACCGGGTCACGAATATGTCAAATACCTGTGCAGAATGATCATCTATGCTTTTTATGAATATATCAGACCGCCGCAGCGGCAATTAAATAGGCATGAACATCCCTTGCGGTAGATCCATGCCGTCTTATTATTTATCATGCAGCAGAGGCGCTGCCGTTTTCATTATCTCGTCGTTTATGTCCTCAACAGAACGCAGTTTGCCGTCCTTGACGCAGGATATGCGTGTCCATCCAAGCTTTTGAGCTATAAAAACAGCGTTTTCATAGCTTTTGAGCAAATATTCGGAATTGCGTTCATGGATATCTTTGTCTGCAGAGCGTGTGAACTTGTTTTCGCGTTCCGCCATGAGCTCCCGCGCCTTTTCGGGCGGCATATCCAGGAATATAGTGACGTCCGGCTTCGGCAGTGCGTATATGCCGTATTCAAGCTCATAGAGCCAGTCTATGAACTTTTCCTTTTCGGATGCCGGAAGCTTGGAAGCTTGGTGTATCATATTTGACTGCACATACCTGTCCGCGATCATGACGACCCCGTTTTCATAGTCCTTTTTCCAGTCGCGTCTGTAGGATGCGAAGCGGTCGGCGGCAAAAAAAGTGGAAGCGGCATAGGCGTTAACATCGCTTGGATCGCTACCGAACTCCCCGTTTAAATACATCCTCACAAGCGCGGAGGAATCGGAGCTGTAATCGGGGAAAGAAACGAGTCTTGCCTTTTTGCCCTGCTTTATGAGCTTATCAAAAACAAGCTGCGACTGCGTCTGTTTGCCGCTTGCGTCTACGCCGTCTATTGCTATCAGTATACCCATGTCCTTCAGTCCTGTTTATATTTACGTCCCTTTAAAAGGACAGTAAATCCGAATTTGGGCAGCGCGAGCATACGTCCTGCGCGGCTCGGCTGCTTTGAAAGGCGGTATAGCCATTCTATACCGTGGTCGCAGAAAAATTTCGGTGCGCGCTCTGCCGTCCCGGCAAAGACATCAAGGCTTCCGCCTATGCCCATTGCCACGCGTGCGCTGAGCTCGTCGGCATGGCGGGATATCCATTGCTCCTGCTTCGGAGCGCCGAGGCAGACGAAAAGCAGGTCTGCGCCGGAGTCGTTGATCTGTTTAACGATAGACGGCTCATCCTCCGGTTTAAAATACCCGTTGCGGCAGCCCGCGATCTTGAGACCGGGATACCTTTTTAACAGCTCGCGCTCCGCCTGCTCCGCAACGCCGGGTCTTCCGCCGAACAGGAACAGCTTGTGTTCCGTACCCTTTATGCGGCCGAGCACTTCGCAGGCAATGTCATAGCCTGCGGCGCGTTCGGAGATAGGTTTGCCGAGTATTTTTGAAGCATATACCACTCCTATACCGTCGGCGGTCAGCAGCTCTGCGTTATTGAGCAGATTTCTGAACGCTTCGTCCTTATAGGCGGCCATTATTATCTCCGAGTTGGGAGTATAGACCTTGTGCAGTCCTTTTTCTCCGAGAAAGGAGACGATTTTTTCCGACGCTTCCTCTATGCTTACCATATCCACATAAACGCCGAGAATATTAACTCTGTTATCCATAATAAATCCCTTTCAAAAAGAATTGTGCCGGAAAAGCTCCGTGCCTTTGCCGATATACGCCTATGATACCGGCAGTATGCGGCAGGCACGGGACGCAGGCGGCGTCAGCCGCTTATTTTCTCCGGTCGATCGGTACATAATCCTTCTTGTCAACTATCGACTTATACGCCGGTCTTATTATACGCGAGCAGCCTATTGTCTCTTCAAGCCTGTGCGCGCACCAGCCGGTTATTCTTGCTATGGCAAACAGCGGAGTGTACATCTCCGGAGCGATACCGAGCATTTTATATACAAATCCGGAGTACATATCCACGTTTGCACACATTACCTTGTGGCTGTGCTTTACTTTTAGGAAGCATTCCGGCGTGAGCTTTTCGACCTTCTTGTAAAGCTCAAATTCCCTTTTCCATTCCGGATCGTTTGCGGCGAGCTTTTCCGCACGGTCCTTCAGCAGGATACATCTGGGATCGCTGTATGTATATACGGCGTGTCCCATACCGTATATAAGCCCTGCGCGGTCAAAGGTCTCCTTGCGCAGTATTTTTTCGATATATGCGGCTACCTCGTCCTCATCCTCCCAGTTCTTCACATTTGCCTTGATATCCTCCATCATAGCCATTACCTTAGCGTTGGCTCCGCCGTGCTTCGGTCCTTTGAGCGAACCTATAGCAGCGGCTATCGCGCTGTATGTGTCGGTGCCGGAGGACGATACGACCCTGGTGGTGAACGCGCTGTTGTTTCCGCCGCCGTGTTCCGCCTGGATCATAAGCATTGCGTCGAGCAGCGACGCCTCCTGATGCGTGTATTTGTTATCGGGGCGGAGCATATACAGAAGGTTTTCCGCAGTGGAAAGCTGCTTCTGCGGAACGTGGAGATAAAGACTGTCGCCGTCGTGGTAGTGGCGCTTCGCCTGGTATCCGACCGCAGCCATTACCGGCAGACGTGCTATCAGCTCGATCGACTGTCTTAATATGTTTGTTACAGAGATCTCGTCGGGGTTGCTGTCATAGGAATATGCGGCAAGCACGCTTCGCGCCATTTTGTTCATGATGTTCTTTGACGGCGCTTTCAGGATCATATCCTCCGAAAAGCCCGGGGGCAGCCTGCGCAGCTCGCCTATGAGATCGGTGAAGCGGTCGAGCTGTGTTCTGCTCGGCAGCTCGCCGAACAAAAGAAGGTAAGCCACTTCTTCAAATCCGAACCTGTCCTCTTTTTCGCAGTTTCCGACTATATCGGTTATATCGTAGCCTCTGTACTTTAAATGTCCCTCTGCCGGGAGTTTCTCGCCGTCTTCTATATAGTAACCTATGACCTGACCTATTGAGGTAAGTCCTGCCATAACGCCGGTCTCATCCTCGTTCCTCAAGCCGCGCTTTACCCCGTAAGCCTTGAAGAGCTCCTTTGGGAACGGCTTGTACAGATCCTCGGCAGCCTTATAAAACTGCTTCTTTTTCTCATTGATCTCGTTTTCGTGTACCAAATGATCACGTCCTTTCTGTATTTAGGTATTATCTGATCCATCATCAAAATAAGCTGAGCTGAAGGTTCTCTGTCTTGGGCGATTTTGCCGCGGCGGGGATGGATCTGACGCGGTATTGAAGGATATCCTCTATGCCGCAGACCGATATATCCTTGACCGAAACAGGCTTTGCGCCGTTTTTCGGCTGTTTTACGACCTGTACTCCCTGCGTGTTTTTTGTTGATTTTAAGGGCACAAGAGCCGTGTTGAGACAAAGTATTTTATTTGTATCCGTTAAAACGGCGACGTCGATATCGTCAGTGATAAATTTGATATCACATACGGGCGACTTGTCCGAATATGCGCCGACGAGCTTTTTCCTGTTTGTTTTTGTCTCATAATTTTTTAGGGCTACCTTGGCCATTTTCCCGTTTTCAAAGGTAAACAGCATGAAGCCTCCAAAATCCTTCGTAACTACAGTATACACTATTTTTTCGTTTTCTTCAAGTCCCAAAAGACCGGGGAGGTATTCGCCCAGCGCCGCGACCTTGCATTCGGGCATGTCGTAGGTCTTGAACTTGTACACATTGCACCGGTCGGAGAAAAACAGCAGCTCGGATATGTTTGTTGTTTCCGCGCTGACGATTATCTCGTCATCTTCCTTTAGCTTGTGCTCGGAGGTGGTGGAACGCAGCGACGCGGCGGTGACCTTTTTGAGGTATTGTCCGCGCGTAAAGAATATGGTCAGAGGATAGTCCTCTATATGCTCCTCCTCCTTGTATTCGGTGAGCATGCCGCTTTCTATAAGCTCCGTTCTTCTGTCCTGTCCGTATTTTTTTGAGATATCTTTAAGCTGCTTTGCGATACGGCTCTTGATCAGCCTGTCGCTGGCAAGAATTTTGTTTAGCTCCGCTATCTCCTGCGTGAGCTTGTCTATAGCGTCCACATTTTTAAGGATATATTCCTTGTTCAGATTGCGCAGCTTTATCTCGGATATATACTCCGCCTGTATCTCGTCTATCCCGAAGCCCTCCATGAGGTTAGGGATAACCTCCGAATCGAGCTCAGTATGGCGTATTATGGAGATCGCCTTGTCGATATCCAGAAGTATTTTTTTCAGACCCATCAGCAAATGCAGGCGCTTGCTTTTCTGTTCGATATCGAATTTCAGACCGTTCCTTATGCAGTCCATGCGGAACGATACCCATTCCCCGAGTATCTCGCGCACGCCCATGACCCTGGGCACCGCGTCGATGAGGATATTGAAGTTGCATGCAAAGCTGTCCTCAAGCGGGGTCAGCTTATAGAGCTTAAGCATGAGCGCGTCCGGGTCTGTTCCGCGCTTGAGGTCTATCGTCAGCTTGAAGCCGTTGAGATCCGTTTCATCGCGCGCGTCGGACACCTCGCGGAGCTTATTGGTCTTTAGAAGATCCATTATCTTGCCGATTATAGCCTCGCATGTAGTCGTGTACGGTATCTCGGTTATATCTATGCAGTTGTTTGATTTGTCGTAGGTGTATTTTGCTCTGAGCTTAAAGCTGCCCCGTCCGGTCTCGTATATTTTTTTCATCTCGCTGCGGTCGTATATTATGCTTGCGCCCAGAGAAAAGTCCGGTGCGGGCATTATATCTATGAGCTCGGCGTTCTCGTCATTCATATACGCGATAGCCGCTTCGCACACCTCGCGGAGGTTGAAGGAGCATATATTAGAAGCCATTCCGGCGGCTATGCCCTGGTTTGGATTTACGAGTATCGACGGGTATGCCGCCGGTAGCAGGGTAGGCTCCTTGAGCTCGCCGTCGTAGTTGTCAACGAATTTGACGGTGTTTTTATTTATGTCTCCGAACAGCTCCGCGCATATCGGCTCAAGCCTGACCTCCGTATATCGCGGCGCGGCGTATGCCATGTCGCGCGAATATACCTTTCCGAAATTGCCCTGCGATTCCACGAGCGGATGCAGCAGCGCTTCGTTGCCGCGCGTGAGCCGCACCATCGTTTCGTATATAGCCGCGTCGCCGTGCGGATTGAGCTTCATCGTCGAACCGACAACGTTTGCGGATTTTGTGAATTTTCCGCCCAGCAGTCCCATTTTATACATCGTATAAAGCAGCTTTCTGTGAGCGGGCTTAAGTCCGTCGATCTCAGGTATCGCGCGCGAGATTATGATACTCATCGCATACGGCATAAAGTTGGTCTCAAGCGTTTGCGTTATTGCCTGTTCCTCGACGGGAGCCGGTATTATCTCCGGTTCTGTATTTTTCTTTTTTCGTGCCATTAACAGGCTCCTCTCCTATAAAATCGTATAGCTTTATTATGAAAGGTCGAGCAGCTCCATATACCGCGAGCCGTTTTCGGCGATATACCGCTTTCGGCTCTGCAGATCGTCGCCCAATAGAACGTCGAACATGGCCGACGTTCTTTCCGCGCTTTCCGGAGTTACACGTATAAGCCGCCGCGTTGCGGGGTGCATGGTTGTCAAGCTCATCATATCGGGCTGGTTCTCGCCGAGACCCTTTGAGCGCTTTATATCAAAATCGTCCTTTCCCTTTGAAAGTCCGCTGCTGCTGAGCTCGGAGACTATCTCGTCCTTTTCCGCGTCGGTATATGCGAACCGCTTTTCGCCTCTGCGCTTTCCCTTGGTAACGGTTATCTCGTACAGCGGCGATTCGGCGATATATACTTTCCCGACCCGTATAAGCGTCGGCATAAGCCTGTATATCATTGTAAGAAGCAGCGTTCTTATATGGAAGCCGTCAACGTCGGCGTCGGTGCAGATGATGACCTTGTCCCAGCGCAGATTTTCAAGGCTGAAGCTGTCGAGGTTTTTGTTGTGCGAAGACCTTATCTCCACTCCGCAGCCGAGTACCTTTATAAGATCGACTATAACGTCGCTTTTAAATATCTTCGGGTAGTCCGCCTTGAGGCAGTTCAGTATCTTTCCGCGTATCGGCATTATCGCCTGGAAGGACGCGTCGCGCGCAAGCTTGCACGAGCCGAGCGCCGAATCGCCCTCTACGATGTAGACCTCGCGTTTGGCGGGATCTTTGCTGCGGCAGTCCACGAATTTTTCAACTCTGTTGGTGACGTCCATTGAGCCGGTCAGCTTTTTCTTGATGTCTATACGCGCTTTTTCCGCGTTTTCGCGGCTGCGCTTGTTCACGAGCACCTGGTTGGCTATCTTTTCCGCGTCAGCCTTGTTCTCTATAAAATAGATCTCAAGCTGGTGCCGCAGGAATTCGGTCATTGCGTCCTGGATGAACTTGTTGTTTATAGCCTTCTTTGTCTGGTTTTCGTAGCTCGTCTGCGTTGAAAATGAGTTTATAACGAGTGCGAGACAGTCGGCAACGTCGTTGAAGGTTATTTTCGATTCGTTTTTGTTGTATTTGCCGTTCTGCTTAAGATACTGGTCGATCGAATAGACGAACGAGTTCCGCACCGCCTTATCCGGCGAGCCGCCGTGCTCAAGGAAGCTTGAATTGTGGTAATATTCAAGGATATTGACGCGGTTTGAAAAGCAGAATGCTATCTGCATTTTCATTTTATAGTCGTCCTTGTCCTCACGGTCGCGGCCCTCACGCTCGCATTCCCATGTTTCTACCGTGGTGAGCGCATCCTCGCCGACTGCTTCGGTGAGGTAGTCCACAATACCCTTTTCGTAATAATATTCCGATCTTTCCATGCCCTCGGGCGTTTCGTTGAACAGCACGAAACGCAGTCCGGCGTTGACCATCGCCTGTTTGTTCAGGATATCCTGATAGAACTCTATCGGTATATTTATATCGGTAAACACCTCGGTGTCGGGCTTCCAGCGCTGGACCGTTCCGGTCTTTACGCTGCGCACCGGCTCCTTGCTGAGCCCGCCTACGTTCCTGCCCTTTTCAAAATGCAGGGTGTAGCGGGTCTTGTCGCGTATGACCTCAACGTCCATATATTCCGAGGAATACTGAGTTGCGCAAGCGCCAAGTCCGTTCAGACCGAGACTGTACTCGTACATGCCGCCCTTATTGTTCTCATATTTTCCGCCGGCATACAGCTCGCAGTATACCAGCTCCCAGTTATAGCATTTTTCGGATTCATTATAGTCAAGCGGTACGCCTCTGCCGTGATCGCGGACCTCTATGGAATTATCCGCATAGCGCGTTACTTCTATCAGATCGCCGTAGCCCTCGCGCGCCTCGTCTATCGAATTTGAAAGTATCTCAAAAAATGAATGCTCACAGCCCTCGAGTCCGTCCGAGCCGAAAATGACCGCCGGGCGTTTGCGCACCCGTTCCTCGCCTTTCAGTTTGGTGATGGATTCGTTGCTGTATTCGTCCTTTCTTGGCATTAACATCTACCTTTCTGATCAAAAAAATAAATTCCCTATATTATTTTATACTATAAATTAAGATTTGTCAAATAAATTTTTTGAGCATGTGCGCAAAATACGGCGCTGAGCTGCGCCGCGGGGACGGTTTTTGTGCATAATATCAATATATCGTATGCGGTTTATACGTACGGTCTGCATTTTGGTGAAAATGAAAAATAACTCTTGTTTTATGCTGTGAGATGTGATATAATAGACACGATCGAAAAGGAGACGCAGCTCCGCAGACAGGCCTGTGCAAAGCGGAGACCGCGGAAAAGACCGGCAAACGGTACGGACTCGGCCGTGCGGAGTATTTTTATGCTATCAGAGGGATAAAATGAATAGTGCATATGTTTATTTACAGTTATACAGACAGTTTGACCGCAGCACGCCTGTTCCGGTGGATTGCGGACAGCTTTGCTCCGCCGCCTGCTGCGCGGGCGACGATTCGGGGATGCTTTTGTTCCCGGGCGAAGAGGAGGTATATAAGCTCCTGACGCCCGAGGGATTCAGGATAGAGAAGTCCGACCTGGAATATGAGGATGACGGGATCGTCAGAAAAACGCCGATACTGTTCTGCGACGGCATGTGCGACAGGTTCGTGCGCCCGCTCGCATGCAGGATCTTTCCGCTCACGCCGGTGCTGAACGAGAACGGCAGGATCGATATAATAGTAGATCCGAGGGCAAAGAGCATATGTCCGCTCGCAAAAACCATGCGCGTTGAGGAATACGAGAGCGGATTTGTGAGAGCTATAAGGCGCTCGTTCCTTCTTTTGTCGAAAAACAGGCATGTAAGGGCCTTTTTGAAAGAATATACGGATTATATAAATGAATTCAGAAGATTTTTTTGAGCATATATTTTATCAGAGAGCTGAAAGGAAGTAAAGATACATGGGATTTTTGAGGAAAAGGAAGAATAAGCAACAGACAGAGGAGACCGGCTCGGAAATTTTGGAGGAGACCGTTTCGGAGACGGAGGAGCCGGACGCGGAGGAGGACGATTTCACACCGGCCGCCGAGGATAGCAGACCGGGCAGGGATGAGTTCAGAGCCGCCGCTGCGGAAAACGCTGTGCTGGCGGCGGAAGAAAGAGCGGAGTCTGCGGATGACGGAGCTGAGAACGGGGCAGAGGAGACGCAGCCGGAGTCCGAGGAAGAAGATACAGAGGATGCGGCGGACGGCGCTGACGCAGAAGCGGACGAAAACGCGGACGCAGAAAACACGGAAACAGCCGCGGATGAGGACACAGCGGAGGACGCTGAGGAAGACCCCGGGGAACAGACTGAGGAGCAGGAAGATATAGATGATTTTTCGGACATACCGGAGGGAACTCCGTATGAGCCGGAGGAGGATGCGGAATTCGGAGAGGATGATGCCGAAGATATGCCTGTGTCTGAAAAGAAGGACAGAAAAACGCTCAGGGAATTCGGGCGTGAGCATAAAAAGGTATTCAAGGGCATCGGGATAGGCTTCGGCGCGCTTGCCGGGCTTTGCCTGTGCGTTTACGTATACGGCTGCGTTACGATCCCGGAGGATACCATATTCAGAAATGTATATATAGAGGGCAACGATGTGAGCGGTCTTACGCGCGAGCAGGCGGTAGAAAAGCTTCAGTCTGCGTCGCTGCTCGGAAATATGAAGATAACGCTCACAAGCGGCGGACAGAGCTTTGAGATAAACGGAGCCGACGTGGGTCTTTCGGCAAGGCTTGAGGACACGGTCGATAAGGCTATGCGCTACGGCAGGACGGGGAATATATTCATAGACGGGTTTGCAAACACGCTTCAGCTTTTCGCAAAGCGGAACATCATACCGAACGCCGACGCCGATGAAGCTGTGCTGCGCGAAAAGCTGTCGGAATTCGGAAAACAGATCCACGGCGAGCTTGTGGAGCATCAGCTGAGCCTGGGCGAGGGCGTAGTTATTGCGACCCCGGGTCATACGGGCTTTGACAATAATACGGACACGGCATACGAGGAAGTAAAGACGGCGATGGATAACGAGCAGTTCGATGATATCAGCGTAACGCTCAGCGCCGGCCCGCCTCACGCCATAACCTTTGAGCAGATCGACAGCTTTACATACCTCGACCCTGTCGATGCGTATTATGACATAAACGGAAACGACATCATGGTCATAAAGGAGGTCGAGGGACGGTATCTTGACCGCGACGAGGCTTCTAATTTGATATCGCAGGTGTATGAGGGCGGACCGGAGGTAAGTATACCGTATTACGCATCATATGCGGCGGTAACGGCGGAGGAGCTGCAGTCGAAGCTGTTCAATGCGACGATAGCGTCGTATTCAACAAACTACGGTTCTTCCACAGCGAACAGATGCGCCAATATCGCAAGGGCGGCGAGCAAGATAAACGGCACAGTGCTTGCGCCGGGCGCGGTATTTTCGTTCAACGATACGGTCGGTCCGCGTTCGGTCGCGAACGGATTTTACACAGCAAAGGAATATGTGGACGGTCAGACCGTTGACGGCATAGGCGGCGGCACATGCCAGGTCAGCTCCACTCTGTATAACGCCGTGCTGTACTCGGATCTGGCTATAGTGTCGAGAACGAACCATATGTTCCCGGTCGGCTACTGTCCGATAGGTCAGGACGCTACAGTGGCGGATTCGGGCGTTGATTTCAAGTTCATGAACAGCATGGACTATCCGATAAAAATATCGGCGGTAACGAGCGGATATACGGTAACGATAAGTATAATCGGCACTCAGCGCGACGATCCGAGAACTGTAAAGATAAAGAATTCATCCACACCGGTAGGCGCGGATACGTCTGTACATTCGGTGAGGTACGTATATAACTCCGCCGGAGAGCTGATACGCACGGACGATCTCGGCGGCAGCTACTACATGAGCCACAACTAAAGACAATTTGTTAATTTAAGCTAAATTTTCGGTGAAATCGCCGTGAATTTATGCAAGTTAGCTATTGCAATCATTCGGATTATGTGGTATTATAATATATAACAAATGCAGCAAGGGCGCTGCGCATTGACGGCAACATAGAGTTGTTTCGGTGCGCAGCGTCCTTTTTCGGTCTTATATACGTTTTTTTCGTATATATCATAAATAAACGGCGGTTACTGCCGTAAAGGAACGGAGACGGGATCAATGGTCGATGAAAAGCTTACCGCCCATCTTGCCGAGCTTTCAAAGCTGGAGTTTACAGATGAAGAACTGGCGGATATGACTAAGGATATGACGGATATAATAGGGCTTATGGATAAGGTCTGCGGCTTTGAGAGCGGCGCGGAGCCGTATACGCTTGAAGCGGCGGATTACAAGGCTCTGAGGGAGGACAAATACGAAGCGTCGTACCCGAGCGAAGATATACTCAGGAATGCGGACAAAGTAAAGAACGACAGCTTTGTTGTGCCCAAGGTAGTTTGATGGAGGTCGGACGGAAAATGGATCTATGCGAATTGAGAAAAAAGCTTGACGGCGGCGATATAGGCGCGGTAGAGCTTACGAAGGAATATCTGGACAGGATAAAACGTTTTGACGGTGAAATAAACAGCTATATAACCGTATGCGAGGCCGAGGCGATCGCTCAGGCCGAGGCGGCGCAGCAGGTAATAGACAAGGGCGGCTCGAAGCCCATGACCGGTATCCCGCTGTCGGTAAAAGACAATATATGTACGAACGGGGTAAGGACTACCTGCGCATCGCGTATGCTGGAGGATCACATTCCGATATATGACGCTTCTGCCGTGTCGAGGCTCAAAAATGAGAATTTTGTCATGCTAGGCAAAACAAATATGGATGAATTTGCAATGGGCGGCTCGTCGCAGACCTCGTATTTCGGAGGACCTAAAAATCCGTATAATACGGGCTATGTTACCGGCGGCTCGTCGGGCGGCGCGGCGGCGTCGGTAGCGGCGGGGCTGTGCGCGGCGGCGCTCGGCTCGGACACCGGCGGCTCGGTCAGGCAGCCGAGCGCGTTCTGCGGTGTGACGGGGCTGAAGCCGACCTACGGGACTGTCTCAAGATGGGGACTGATAGCGTTCGCGTCCTCTCTCGATCAGATAGGCGTGTGCGCCTTGTCTGCGGCGGACGCAGGGTATGTGCTGAACTCTATCTGCGGCAGAGACTGCAACGACGCGACAACATCGCCCATACCGTCGGGCGGCTATACGTCCGCTGTCGGCTCGGATATATCGGGGATACGCATAGGCGTACCGAAGGAGTTTCTGGACGGGAGCACAGACGAGGTAAAGGCGGCGGTGCTCGAAGCGGCGGAATATTACAGATCGCTCGGCTGTACGGTAAAGGAATGTTCTCTGCCGTCGCTCGAATATGCGGTGTCGGCGTATTATCTCATATCGTCGGCAGAGGCGGCGTCCAACCTTTCAAGATTTGACGGCATAAAGTACGGTCACCGTTCCGGTCTTGGCGAGGATTATAACGAGCTTATAAAAAGCTCAAGGAGCGAGGGCTTCGGCAGAGAGGTAAAAAGGCGCATAATGCTCGGTAACTACGCGCTGTGCTCCGGCTATTACGATGCGTATTACAATAATGCGCGGCGGATCCGAACTCAGATAAGAAAGGAATACGCCGATATATTCAGCGAATGCGACGTTATACTCACGCCTACCGCGCCCTCGCCGGCTTACAGGATAGGCGTGCAGGAGAACGATCCGGTAAAGATGTATCAGGCGGACATATGCACCGTAACGGTGAACATCGCCGGACTGCCCGCTATATCCACTACCTGCGGCTACAGCGCCGAGGGCATGCCGATAGGCATGAGCCTCATAGGTCGTGCGTTCGATGAAAAGACCATTATCGCCGTGTGCGACAGATTTGAGAGAGATCACGAGAGGAGGGAGTGCGTATTATGAGGTATCAGCCCGTTATAGGTCTTGAAATACACTGCGAGCTGCTGACAAATTCGAAGGTGTTCTGTACATGTCAAAACGAATTCGGCGGCAGCGAAAATACGCGGGTATGCCCGCGCTGTTCGGGTATGCCCGGAACTCTCCCCCTGCTCAATCAAGGGGCGGTAAGGCTTGCCGCAAAGGCGGGCTTTGCCACGAACTGTACCGTAAACGGCTACAGCTCATTTGACCGCAAGAACTACTTTTATCCCGACTTGCCCAAAGCGTACCAGATAACCCAGTTTGAGCATCCCATATGTACTGACGGTCATATCGACGTTGCGGGCGGGAAGCGGATAAGGATAAACAGGATCCATATAGAGGAGGACGCCGGAAAGCTCGTGCACGACGATTACGAGGGTGTTTCCCTTGCCGACTATAACCGCTGCGGAGTGCCGCTTATCGAGATAGTGACGGAGCCGGACTTCCGCTCGGCGGAGGAGGTGCAGGATTTCGTAACGCAGATAGCGCAGCGTCTCAAATATGCGGGCGTATGCGACGCGAGGATGGAGCAGGGCTCGCTCAGGGTTGACGTTAATATATCAATAATGCCGTTCGGCTCGGAGGAATTCGGCACAAGAGCGGAGATAAAGAACCTGAACTCGGTAAAATCCATAGGCCGCGCGATAGAATATGAGATACAGCGCCAGTCCGAGATACTCGACGGCGGCGGCAAGGTCGTTCAGGAAACGCGCCGCTATAACGAGAACCGCGACGACACAAAGCCGCTGCGGTCGAAGGAGGAGGCGCACGATTACAGGTATTTCCCGGAGCCGGATATCCCTCCCGTGCTGCTTTCCGAAGAGGATATAGAGGCTATAAGAAAGGAAATGCCGGAACTGCCGCATGAGAGGTCAAAAAGGTATACGGAAGAATACGGACTGCCGGCCGACGACGCTTCGCTGCTGACAGCGCAGAAGGAGTTTTCCGATTTCTACGACGAGGCAGCGGCGTCGGAGCCGGAGTACAGAATGATATCAAACCTCATGCTTGGAGAGGTGAGCCATCTTTTGAACGAGACCGGCTCGGACATAACCGAGGTGAAGTTCAGCCCGGCGGAGCTTGCTAAGACAGCTAAGCTTGCGGCGGACGGCACCGTGTCTAAGGGCGCGGCAAAGGAGATAGTGTCCATAATGTTCAAAGACGGCGGCGATCCGCGCAGGATAGCGCAGGAGCACGGCTTTATCATGGATACCGATGCGAGCGGGCTTGACGAAGTGATCGATAAGGTGCTTGCGGAGAATGCTGACGCGGCGGAAAAATATAAGAACGGCAACGCCAAGCTGTTCGGCTTTATAATGGGTCAGGCGATAAAGGCCTGCGGCAAAAGCGCGAACCCGGCGCTCATAAAGGAAGCGCTGAATAAAAAGCTTCAATAAATATGGACTGATATACAGAAAAAAAACACGGCGCGGCGCGCCGGAAAGGAATGATAGATATGCAGCAGATAGACGGACAGTCGCTCGTAAAGGAAATAACGCTGAGCGGCCTTAAGGAAGCCGTGGGCGGGAGCGTGACATTTTCCGCCTGTGTACACAAGCTGCGCAGAATGTCGGGCTTTACATTCGTTATTTTGAGGACGGGGCGTTATTTGCTCCAGTCCGTTCATTCGGCGGAGAAATGTGCGGATACGCTTGAGAATATATGCGAGGGCTCGTATGTGGAGATCACGGGCAGCGTGAAGGAGGAACCGCGCGCGAACTACGGCTGTGAGATAGTTCTCACGGGCATAAAGCTGCTTTCGAGACCGGCTGCGGAATACCCGCTGCACGTATCCGACAGGGAGCTTGGCTGTACGCTCGATACGAGCCTTTCGTACAGGAGCGTCGCGCTGAGGCATCCGCATGAAAGAGCGGTGTTCAGGATAGCCGAGGGTGTTGTTTCGGGATTCAGGGAGTTTATGCTGGCGCAGGGCTTCACTGAGATACACACGCCGAAGATATGCGCGGCTTCCGCCGAGGGCGGCGCGAATATATTCAAGCTGAAATATTTCGGGCAGGATGCAGTTCTGGCTCAAAGCCCGCAGTTCTATAAGCAGACCTGCGTTGCGTTTTTCGACAGGGTGTTTGAGATAGCGCCTGTCTACAGGGCGGAAAAGCACAACAGCGCAAGGCATCTTAACGAATATATAGGTCTTGATTTTGAAATGGCCTTCATAAAGGATATGACGGACGTTATGCAGATGGAGACAGCTATGCTCCGTCACGTTATGGGCTATATAGAGGAGCATTACCGGCCCGAGCTCGAAATGCTCGGCGCGAGACTGCCGGAGGTAAAGGAGATACCCGCGGTAACGTTCTTTGAGGCGCTTGAAATACTGGGCAAGCCGGCGAACCAGTTCGATCTGGATCCGACGGATGAGATGAAGCTCTGTAAGTACGCCGAGGAGAAATACGGCAGTGAATTTATATTTGTGACCAAATTCCCGGGCTTGAAGCGTCCTTTCTATGCAATGGACTCAAAGGACGATCCGAAGCTTGCGGAGAGCTTTGACCTTCTGTTCAGAGGTCTGGAGATAACCACGGGCGGACAGCGTATACACGATCATGACGAGCAGGTCAAAAAGCTGGCGAGATACGGCATAGAGCCGGAGGAGCTTGAAAGCTACCTTTCGATACACAAGTACGGTATGCCGCCTCACGGCGGATTGGGGATAGGTCTGGAACGCGTAGTGATGAAGCTGCTGGAGCTGGATAATATAAGGCAGGCGTCGCTGTTCCCGCGCGATATGCACCATCTCGATCCGTGACGGCGCGAAAAGAGACGTGCGTCAAACGGCAAAGCCGGATAAGGAAGTGATTAACGGGTGCGTGGTCTCACGCACCCGATTCGTTTGTATAAAAACAGTCAAATTCCTATTTTAATGGATTGGTGTCAATATATTCCCATATTTTTCGATAATCTTTCTCTCCGCGGATGATATGGTCGTGAAAAGAGCGCTGCCATATTTCGGAACGCATAAATGCATTCCATCGTTAAAACAAAAAAGCGTTCTTGTGAGGGAATATCCTCTAAGAACACTTTGTTTGGTGGGAGAGGGTGGATTCGAACCACCGAAGCTATAAGCAGCAGATTTACAGTCTGTCCCCTTTGGCCACTCGGGAACTCTCCCATATTTCCGGGACAAGCTTTGCTTGTCCCTTTTTTTCAATGGAGCTGGTGATGGGACTCGAACCCGCGACCTGCTGATTACAAATCAGCTGCTCTACCAATTGAGCTACACCAGCATTATGGTGGGAGTTACAGGGCTCGAACCTGTGACCCTCTGCTTGTAAGGCAGATGCTCTCCCAGCTGAGCTAAACTCCCAATAAATCGTCAATGGTCGGGATGACAGGATTCGAACCTGCGGCCCTCTGGTCCCAAACCAGATGCGCTACCAAACTGCGCTACATCCCGTGGTTCTAATTTTAACCTATCGCCTGACGACCTATTAATAATACCATAATGCAAATAAAATTGCAAGCGAAAAAGGTCTTGAAAATCATATATAATATATATAAATCACAGAAAAACACAAAATATCGCTTATATTCTCTTAAAATCTCACTTTTTACTTTGATGATTTATCAAATTTTTTATACAGTATATCGTTATCAGGGTGACGAGCGCGGCGCCGGCAATTCCGCAGATACGGTACGCCGTATCGACAAGCCTGCTGAAGCCTATGCCGGAAAGCAGGTACGCGGCTGCGGATACGGCGGATATGACGAGGGGACGGCGCCCTATGCCGAAGGTCTCTATAACGCTGCCTCCGGAAGAAAGCAGCGTGGTCATTATCGCGCCGCAGAGCAGCACGGCATAAATGCCGCCCAGAACGCTGTTCTGGCGGAGGGCGAGCGTCAGCATGGGCAGCTCGCCGAGGTCTATCTTGCGGGCGTATACCGAAAGTATGCCGAACATGAGTGCCGTCATCACAAACAGCGCCGACCCAGCTATGAGGCTCACGGCGGCGGGGGCGTGCTTCGTATCGAGCGAGCCGCCTATGACAGCCATTACCGGGGTCAGTGATATGAGATTATAGCCGGAATAGATATATGCGTTGGAGACGGCTCTCAGCTCCTGCGAGAACACATGGTATTCGCGGTAGCGCAGCATATACATGCAGCATGCGGCGATACCGGCGGTAAGCAGTACGCCGATAACGCCGTTAAGATCGAAAACGCCCTTAGTCCCGCGGCAGAAGAGCAGCGTGCAGCCCGCCGCGGCCATAAGCGCGCAGACAGACGGCGGAAGAGGCGTGAAACGCGCTCCTGCGCTGCCTATCGCCGAAAGCATAACGGTGTAGACTGCAAAGGCGAAAAGACCGATAGACGGCTTTAAGATACGTCTGACGGATCTATGCGGGATAGTGCCGAGAAAGTCTTCAAAGCTGTTTATCTCAAGTCTGCGGCATACGCTCATAACGGCGTATGAAAACACCGTAAACACAAATGCGGACAGTATAACGCCTATGAAGCCGTAACGTTCGAAGCTGACAAAATAGCATATGATCTCCTGCCCTGAGGCGAAGCCCGCGCCGATAAACGCGGCTATAAATGAATAGGACGCAAGTATGATCTTTTTCAAAGCGGTACCACCTCGGCTCAAAATGGGATATACTTCTTTTTATGAACCGGCGCGGAATATTATTACTGAAAAATAAAAACTCCCGCGTTGAAGCGGGAGAATACGTCACTGAGCCTTTTCAATACTTACTATCGTGAACTGCACGGAGCCGGAGGGCGTGTCCGCTGACACTTCGTCGCCTACGGAACGGTTTACGCATGCCGCGCCTATGGGCGATTCATACGAAAGCTTGTTCTGCACGGGATCAGCCTCGGATGAGCCTACTATCGTGTATGTGCGCTCCCCTGCCATGCCGAAGCTTTCCGCAACGTCTCCGTGGAAACGGACGGTAACGGTCTTTCCGACCGTAACGAGATCGTTTGATTCTATCTCAACTACCTTTGCGTGCTTGAGCATGTGCTCTATCTGGCTTATGCGCGCCTCTACCTCCGCCTGCTCGTCCTTTGCGGCGTCGTACTCGGCGTTCTCCGAAAGGTCGCCGAACGAGCGCGCCTCCTTGATCTTTTCGGAGACTTCCTTTCTTGTAACGCTTACGAGCCTGTCAAGCTCCTCCTCAAGCTTTGCCTTGCCTTCGACTGTTAAGATATATTCTTTATTTTCTGCCATTTTAGCAATATCACTCCTTCTGAACAATTAAAAAAACAAAATTCACATCATGGATTTATTATACAGACTTTTTGATGAATTGTCAACCGTTTTACGGGGAAAAATATCATTGTATCCAATAATTTTTGTGTTTACGGAGGAATAAAATGTATACTGAAAGATCTGTTGAGCTGAAATCCGACTTTTACAGCCGCTACGGCTCCGCCTCGGGTACGCTCTATTTTGAGCGCGTTGGTCTGCCGTTCATGCTCATGCGCGGCGGAAGCCGGATGCTCGCGTTCGCCGCCGACTGCGGGGTGAGGGCGTACGGGAGACGGTACGGAGACGTTCTGAGGGTGCTCGATTCCGATTCAAATGTATGCGACGTCCGCTTCTGCGGCGGAGGCGGGGGAGCGCAGATCCTTTATAAGACCGACCTCAGCGGCTTCGGCAGAGAGGAGGAAACCATTGCCTATACTGTGGATAAGCTGCTTGTGCGGATGGGAATTAAAAAGAGTATCGACGTTTCAAATAAGCGCGCGGCGGCGCTCTGCGATGAATTCGGCAGCCGCGGCTGGTGCGCGTATCTGGGCAGAGGCGGCGCAAAAAGTCTGCCGCTGCCGCTGGCGGATCATAACGTGATGATGATACGCGTCAGAAAGAACGGCGGCAGGAAGGTGAACGAGACGGATCTGGAGTGCTTCGAGGAGGGGGAGGACAGGCGGATAGAGGCAGCGGCAGCGGGACTTAAGGACTGCCGTCCCGAGGTGCTGTTCGAGATGATGAATGAATCGGAACGCGCGGCCGAAAAGCTGCTTGGGGTCTCGGCCCAGGCGCGGCGCGCAGCGGAGATAGCTATGGATACGGACGGAGTATGCGCCGCGCGGATCTGCGAATCGGGCGTTCTTTGCATAAGCGAGCGGGAAAAGACCGACAGCGCCGCGCATATGATAAGGGAGGAATTTGGGAAGCAGGTCGGATATTATACGGGGATAGCCGTCATAAAATAAAAGTATACCGGCAAAATCATCGGTTTTTTGAATAAAGCTATGGACTTATCCGTCAAGTGCTGGTATAATAATATTACAGTCGGATACCGGGGCATGCGCCGTGCGCCTTTAAGCGCGTGTGCGGCGGCTCCGTAAAATCAGCGGAAGGACGGCCGGATATGATCAACGATCTTAAGGATAATATAGAAACGGTAAGCACGCGCCTTTTTAAAAAGCAGGCGCGGAAAACTCCGCGCACGGCACATTTTGTCAATATGGCGGCGGAGTTCATCGGGGATATGGGAAAGGATAATGTCGGTCTGTATGCGGCGCAGTCGGCTTTTTTTACCGTGCTTTCCGCCGTGCCGTTCCTCATGCTGGTAATACTGTGCCTGAAATACTTTGTTGATGTGAATGTTGCCTCCATAACCATGCCCATAAGGAACGCGTTTCCCGAGCCGGTCTCGGAATATATTTCAAAGATAATCTCCGAGGTGTTTTACCGCTCCGAGTCGCTTGCACTGCTCTCGGCAACGGTCATAACGGCTATGTGGTCGTCCTCGCGCGGGACGATGGCAATATATTCGGGGCTGAACTGTATTTTCGGCTATGTGGGTATCAGGAACTGGCTGTTTTCGAGGATAGCTTCGTTTTTCTATAATCTGCTGCTGCTGGTAGTTATAGTCGCCACTATAGTGATACTGATATTCGGGAATACGCTTGTAACGCTTATAGATAAGGAATTTGTTCTTGCGCACTATCTGCTGCTCGGAGTGTTCAAGCTGAAATTCCCTATATTCTTCGTGCTGTTCACCCTCGGGTTTGCGGCGCTGTACACCTTTTTGCCTCAGCGGAAAACGAAATACCGCTCTCAGCTTATCGGCGCGGCGGCTACTGCTCTGGGCTGGATAGCGTTTTCGTATATATTCTCGCTGTATATCATGCACTATTCGCGGTATTCGTTCCTCTACGGCAGTCTGACCGCAATAATCCTGCTCATGCTCTGGATATACTTCTGTATATATATGCTGCTGATAGGGGCTGAGATAAACAAGCATATTGAAAGCGGATATTTCCGCCGTCTGCGCCAAAAGGTGTTCAGGAGGAGAAAGAAGAGATAGCGGGAGGATCGTGACTGAGATTGCGGCAGACGATCTTCTTTTTGTGCGGCAATACGAATTTGAGCACTATACGAAAAATCCCGAAAACCGGTCTGCCGGAACCGGTTTTCGGGATATGGTAGTATCTTCAAAGTACTACTTTAAGATTGAATGTGCTGTTTACGCCTTTGTTTTGAAGATCCTGTACAGCTTTATCGTACGCTGTTTGATCGGGCGATGATCCGTTGGTCGCAATATTTTCACATTCAAATGAACGTATCTCAACTGACGGCATTTCAAATATCTTTTTCATGTTATTATTTACCTCCTGTATCAGTCTATGGTCACTGTGAGCTCTGCCGGGGTATCTGTGTAATATACACCGTTAACGATAACGCCGTATACTACCGCCGCATTAGGATCAAGCGTCACGGTCACATTTGACGGACTGCTTCCGTCTGCGGCTTCAAGAGACTGTTCGCCAAGCTTCCATGTTATTTTGCTTGTATCAAGCGTTGTTGTCGTGCCTGTGCTGCTCTTGAACGCAGCTGTCCATGCTGCGGCTTCCGAATCGTCGGAATCTCCCTTGTACGAGCCTACATAATTAATATCGGCTGTGATGGTCTCAGTCGGCTTAGGCGTAACAGTTCCGTCAGCGTTTAGCACATATGTATCTCCGGAGATCACAGCGGTGCAGTTGGCCACAGTACCTGTTATAAGCTGATAAGATTCTCCTATTACTGTATTTACAGTTATTGTTCCTTTTAACGAGGAAGTTTCATCAAGGTCTATATTTGAACTGGGATTCTGTAAAATATATGAGTAAATAACACTGTTGCTGTTTGCGTCAACATCGCCGTTATTGCCGCGTACTCCCGGAACACCGTTTTCCGCGCCTATCGTTGCATTGTTCAAAATGAGCATTCCGGTGGCGTCGCTGATATTTATTGTGTATTGTGTTCCGCCCACCACGGTTGCATTGTTTATGGTAAGCGTGTCGCGGCCTGTGATCTCAAATGCCATGTTTCTATTGCTCGGACCGTATATGGTATGACCGTTTCCGTTGACGGTAACTGTGTTGACTTTTAAGTTAGCAAATAAAACGCGGTCGGATAATGTGGAGTCGGCAAGAAGCTCTACAGTACCGTTGTCAACGGTCATAGCGTCAAATGCCTCTTTTACATCGGTGAAATATCTTGTTGTACCTTTTTCCGTAAATGAAGCTACGGCGCTCTCCGGAACCTCATCAGATTCGACTTTGATATTGCTGAAAGTTACCGAACCGGTCGCATTGCGCAGATAAAGCTGTATTTCCAGCTTAGGCGCATCGCCCGTAGCTGTGAAAGAGCCTGTTATCGTACCATTCGTATCGCCCGTCATTTCAGAGCTTCCCTTTGCTACGTATATACCGGTTTTGTTGCCTGTACCCGCCGAATTATCGCTTTGTCTTGCAACAGCATAAACCACGTTTTGCTGACCGGATGTTGCATTTCCGGTAAATGCTAAGTCAGATGCTGTATAGTCAACCGAGAAATAATATGTAACGCCGGACGTTAAGTCGCCGCCCGAGTATCTCAGCTGTATGGGCTTTGTGGATGAAGCGGTGTCTGCCGGCATAGTGAAAGTAAAGCTTGAACCGGTAATGGTGGGTTTATCTTTGCTGCTGCTTGCAACAGTCCCCCCTCCGTCTATTGAGGTCGTACCGTTTGACACGCTTCCGTAAACCTCTCCGGAGCCTTTTGTTTCATTTTCAAAAAGAGTCCATGAAGTGTTTTCATCGGGTGTGAAAACCGTCTTTTTTACTTCCTCTGCCTGTGACGACAGCGGTACTGTTACCATGCTTGCTGTCACTGCGGCTGCCGCAAGCAATGCAAATAACTTTTTTTTCATTTAGAAAATCATCCTTTCTTTGTTCATGCCGAAGCTCCGGCAGAAAAATCGGCGTGAATATTTTTTGTAGGACAGACTGTTGTTTGCTAATTATGCACGTCCAAAGCCTGCCTGACTATTTATATTTTATAAAATTTGCACAGAATTGTCAATAAAACATAATATGTGAAAAGTAACTAACATCTTTGAATTTTAACTAATATCAACTGTGCAATAAAAAACAAAGGGAAATCAGGACGAAAAATGTAATTATCGCGGCAATTGTAAAATAAATAACAATACCATACCTTTGAGGCAGGAGATATAATGTGTAAAATATATAAAAAACAACACGCGGCTTATGTTGACCGCGTGTTGTGATAAGATAAAATGCTTTATATTAACATGAGAAAAAGTACCGGGATTTGCCGGTCATACGCGCGAAAGGATACCGTGCAGGCTGCCTTTTATTGCCGCCGTACCCTCCTGGGCGGGGATGAACACGCTGTCGCCCTTTGCAAGCTCCAGTGTTTTGCCGCCGGCGGTGATGCTGCCGCTGCCGCTCAGCACAATGAGAGAACGGAAGCTGTCGGAGCTGAGCTCTATATCGGTTTCGCCCTCGCATGTGAGCTCCTCCACCGTGAAATATTTGCAGGACGCAAGAACGTTTCCCTGCCTCTGCGCCTGCTCCGGCGACGGGGAGAGCCTTGAAACGTCTATCGCCTTGTCTATATGCAGCTCGCGCGCGTTGCCTGCGGCGTCGCGGCGGTCGTAGTCGTACACCCTGTACGTAGTGTTTGAATTCTGCTGTACCTCGCATATGAGCGTTCCGGCGCAGATGGCGTGTATCGTGCCGGAGGGGATAAAGAACACGTCGCCCTTTTTGATATATACCTTGTTGAGTATCTCAAGAAGCGTGTTGTTTCTGATGCGCTCCGCAAATTCATCCTTTGTGACCTCGCGGTTCAGCCCGTAATAGAGGTATGCGCCCTCGTCGCAGTCGGCTATATACCACATTTCCGTCTTGCCGTATTCACCCTCAACGCGCAGGGCGTATTCGTCGTCGGGGTGTACCTGTATGGAAAGGTTATCCTTTGCGTCTATGAGCTTTATGAGCAGCGGGAAAAAGTCGAACTGCGCAGCCTTCGCTCCGAGACATTCCGCTCCCTCCGCCGCTATGTATTCCGAAAGCTTCATGCCTGCGCGCGCCCCGGTCGTAACTATGCTCTCGCCCGCCGGGTGCGTTGAGAGCTCCCAGCTCTCGGCCGCTTTTTCAGCGTCCGTTTTCTTGCCGAATTCCTCGATAAGTCTGCGTCCGCCCCAGATGTAGTCCTTTACCGGGGCTTCCAGCTTAACGGCTTCCTTGTTCATATGCGTCAACTCCTGTTTTATTTAGATTTTTATAGGTATATTCTATCATATACGGCGCGTGTTTTCAAGCGTCAAAGCCGCTCATTTTGTGAGTAAATTAACAATGTTCACGAATTTGTTAAATATCTGATAAAAAAACGCGCCGCCGGCCCGTTACGGCGGGCGCGGCGGCATGATCCCTTGTGTCAGTTGTCAGTCGTGCATATGCTTTTTTCTGTACTGCTCCAGCGTATAGCCTGTGTATTTCTTGAACGCGGTGTAGAAATAGCTGCTTGAGCTCATTCCCGTCCGCTGGCTTATCTGCTGCGCGGTCAGATTTGTTTCGCGAAGCAGCCTGCACACCTCGTTGAAGCGCTGCTGGGATATGTATTCCGAGATGGAAACGCCCTTGTTCTGCTTGAAAATGCTCCTCGTATAGTTAGCGCTCTTGTTGACATGCGAGGCTATAACGTCGATCGAAAGGTTCGGATCGGTGTAATGCGAGTCGATATATTCCTGTATGGAATTTGCTATCATCATGTACTTGTCGTCTATCTGCGCATCGCTTGAAGTTATGAGCGCGTCGCTGCATTTTGCCATTATCATGCCCTTGATATCGTCAAGCGTTTCCGAGCTCATAAGCTCGTCTGAAATGATGTCGCGGCTTATGTGATCCTCAAGCCGGCTGTCGGCTTTCGTGTGCGCTATTATCGCCATGATAAGCACGCAGGAATGGACGGTTATGTATACATACGGCATTTTTCTGATGCACTTGATAAATTCGTCCACATGCTCGGCTACCTTCTCCTTGTTCTTGAGATTTATCTCCCTCAGTATGGCTTTTTCGAGCCGCACGGGGTATTCGTGCTCCGAGCTTACATCTTTTAAAAGACTGCTGTATTCTATCACTGCGCCGCAGCCGCGCACCAGACGGTACTGCATAGCGTATTTTGCGTTGCGGTACAGCTCCGATACGGAGTTGAGACTGCTGTCTGAGGTGCAGAACGATACGGAAACGGTGACGCCGAACGCATTTTTTGCGTATTTCTGCAGCATGTCCGTATATTGCGTATCAAGCTTCGGAGTCTTGTGATTGATGAGGAAAACTATGTCGTATTCCTCGCCGAAGGTAGTGTAATACGCGGCCGTTTCCGAGCCTGTAAACAGCTCTGTGCCTGCGTTTGCGATACCGTAAAGCATAGGCCCGATACCAGAGCGCTCTATCTGCTTCGTGTTGTCGAGGCGTATGAGCATAACTGTGTTGTACGGGTTCTCAAAGCTTATACGGTACTCGTAAAGATCGGCTTCGCTGTAATTATAGGTGCCCGTTATGATATAATACACAAGCTCGCTGCGCTTCGTTTCCGTATACATCAGTTCGTTTTCGCGCATTGCATCGTATCTGTTTTTTATTGTTACCAGATTGCCGGCGATAAGCTCAAGGTCGCGGTCCGTTCCCGGGTCGGCGTCCGCGCCCGAGCCGGAAAGGTCAAGAATGTCAAAAACATCGTCGCGCAGCTGCTTAAACGGCCGGAAAACGGACATGCTTATACGTATGCTCGACATAAGGTAAAGGAAAACGAGCAGCGCCGCAAACAGGATCAGTATTATTATCTGCCAGCTGTATGACACCAATATGGATGAAAGCGCTATCGTGCATATGTAAACGGAATTTAAGGTGTCCGATTTGCTGTAGCAGTATATGGTGCCGCCGCTGAAAAAATGTCCGCTCATTTTGTCTGAGGCGTATATCTTACGCGAAGTCCTTTCTTCGGACATATCCTCGCCGAAAAGCTCCGGGCGCGTAGAGGACACAACTGTCCCGCTGCTGCTCAGAACGATCATCTCCTGGTCGGGGTTGCCGAAGTCGGCGTTTATCATAGAATTATAGAAGCCCGAATCGATAAATACCGCCATGCAGGCCGTGTCGCTGTATTTATACAAGGAAACGAGCGTCTGTTTTTCATGGGATTTTTCGTAATATTCATATTTCAAAACGTGGGGTACGTTGATGGTATACCGTCCCGCCGACGATATGAGCGCAAGAAGCTCCTTGTCCGGAAAGTTTTCTTTATTATATACGGGATTGTCGCCGGTGTATATGACGTTATCCTTAAGGTTGAAAAAATATGCGCGGTCAACTGCGGCAGAGCTGGTCTTCATCTCGTTTATAAGCTCTGTCGTCTCGGCCGAAAGCTTCGTTGAATACGGCTTTGTCATCGCGTTTATAGCCGTACCCTCCGTTTCAAAAACATCCGCCGCCACGGCCGTCAGATTTCTCATCAGAAAATCGTTCGTGGTCTCCGCCTGGGACAGTATCTTGTTCTGGGCGGTGGTTATCTGAGATACGGCTGCGTTAGCAACGCTTATAACAAGCACGAGCGCATACGCCGCAAACACCATGCATGCGATCGGGAAATACGATCTCATCATGCCGTGAAACAGTTTATTCAGTTTGAATTGATTATAATATTCTCTCAATGCTGCTCTCAAAAGTGATTCACCTCAGTATATTGCCGCAAATTCCCTTTAACAAAAGGAGCAGCGGCTGATCTCTCTCTTATAAAACAATTATAGCATATTGCACAAAGTATGTCAAGCGATAACAGTATAAAATAACAGAAACCTTAAACTGCGTGTAAATTTATTGTGAAAGTTCACTAAAATCTCAGTTTTGTAACAAATCAAACAAAAGTTGAATTATACTAAGTTGCATAAAAAGGCTTTTTGAGCTATAATTTAATTATCAAATAAGTCCGGCGGAGCGCCGGAACATAAAATTTTCAGGAGGTGGTTTTGCTGTGAGCATAACAACAGCAGAAAAAAAGGCGGCCGCAAAGCGTCAGAAGGCTGCCGATAGAAAGCTAAGACCTACCGTCTGGGCGGATATGAAGCGCAATCCGTGGCTGTACGGGCTTTGCGCGCCGGCGGTACTGTTCTTTCTTCTCTTTTCCTATATACCGATGGCGGGTCTCTATATCGCGTTTGTTGATTACAGACCTATGAAGGGTATATGGGCGAGCGATTTTGTGGGATTTGAAAACTTCAAGGCATTCTTTGCTACGGACACATGGATAACCGTTACGGGAAACACTCTGTTCCTCAACGCGCTGTTCATCTGTTTTACCACCATAACATCGGTAATAATAGCGATCATGCTTTCGGAGATGTCGAGCAAGTGGGTAAAGAAGATAACCCAGTCGATAGTCATCCTCCCGCACTTCATGTCATGGACGGTAGTATCGATGCTTTCCGTAGCGATACTTGCGTCAAACGGTATGGTAAACCAGATAATAACGACCTTCGGAGCTAATCCGGTAGAGTTTTACAACACTCCCTCGGTATGGCCGCTGGTGCTCGTTCTGCTGAGGATATGGCAGGGCGCGGGCTTCGGCTCGATAGTTTACCTCGCTACGATAACCGGTATAGATTCCTCCATATACGAGGCTGCCGCGGTTGACGGAGCGAACAGATTCCAGTGTATCACGAGGATAACGCTGCCGCTTTTGAAGAACACTATCATCATGCTTACTATCATGTCGGTAGGTAAGATCTTCAACGGTGACTTCGGAATGATCTACGCGATGGTAGGCTCGAACTCGATCCTCTATCCTACGACCGACGTTATAGATACATATTTGTTCAGACAGCTGCTTGAGAATCCTTCGATGGGACAAACCGCTGCTGTAGGTCTTGTACAGTCTGTACTCGGACTTTTGTTCGTTCTCCTCTGCAACAAGGTTGCAAATAAATGGAGTCCGGAATCGGCATTGTTCTAAGGAGGTAATATAATAATGAAGAAAGCTAAAAGCGATTACGCTGTTTCAATTGTTGTATATGTATTCATAATCGGTTTTGCCCTCATATGCCTGATCCCGTTCCTGCTCGTGCTTTCAAGCTCGTTCACCGATCAGGCGTCGCTGAACCAGAACGGTTATCAGCTGTGGCCCGAGGTGTTCTCGACGGCGGCATATTCGATGCTGTTCAAGTCGGGAACGATAGTGCCGGCATACGGCGTTACCATATTCGTAACGGTTGTCGGTACGGTTTTGAGTATGCTCGTTACCTGCGCCTGCGCTTATGCGCTCTCGTGCAAGAGCATGTATTACAGGAGAGCGCTGTCAATGATCATCTATTTCACGATGCTCTTCAACGGCGGTCTTGTTCCTACATATTTATGGGTAACAAAGTATCTGCACCTTTCGGACTCGCTCTGGTCGCTGATACTCCCGTCGCTCGTTAATGCGTGGAACCTGCTTCTCATGCGTAACTTCTTCAACGGGATCCCCGAGGCGCTCTCGGAGTCGGCAAGGATAGACGGCGCGAACGATATGAAGATACTGTTCAAGATAATCCTTCCCGTTTCACTGCCGGGTATCGCTACTATAGGTCTTTTCTACGCTCTCGCGTACTGGAACGAATGGTATAAGGCGCTGCTTTACATCCATACGGAATGGAAGTACCCGCTGCAGTATCTCATAATGCAGATACAGAAGAACATCCAGTATGTTCAGCAGAACGCTGCTCAGGCGGGCGTTGTAACAGACGGTCTTATCCCTGCCGAAACAGTTCAGATGGCGACCGCTATCGTAACTATAGGACCTATCATCCTCTTATATCCGTTCCTGCAGAAGTATTTCGTTCAGGGACTTACCGTAGGAAGCGTAAAAGGTTAAAAAGTGTGTTAAAAGGTTTGTAATTATCACTGAAAAGTTCTTGATCGACACTTGAAAAATCAAGAACGATATGATAAAATAACGGAAAGGGGAAAATAAAACAGCATGAATAAAATTTTTAAAAGGATCATAACCGCGTCGGTCGCGGCGGCGCTTGCGGTCCCCGTGCTTGCGGGCTGCGGGATGAGCACCTCCGTCGATTCCGACACAATAAAGGTCATGCTCTCGGGCACAAAGCCGACCGGCTTTGACGATGTGCTTGCAAAGTATAACGAAACGGGAGCGGTGGAGACCGGAGTAAAGCTGAGCGTTGAATGGGTATCGCCCGGCGATTATAAGGATAAGCTCAACCTGAGAATGATCGGCTCGGAAAATTACGATCTCGTGTTCGACGCGCCGTTCAACAAGCTGAGAACATTTGCCGCATACGAGATGTACGCGCCGCTTGAGGATTACCTGGCGAGCGGAGACTACCCGAACCTCACAAAGGCATTCCCTGAGGATATAGTTGACGCGAACTACTATTTCGGTCATCTCTACGGGCTGCCTATGATGAGAACGTACGGAAACGGCGTGAACTGTATATATTATAGGAAAGATCTCGCAAAGAAATATAATGTGGGAACTGACGGACAGATAAACAGCTATGACGAGCTGCAGCAGTTCTTTGACGCTATACTCAGCGGCGAAGAGGCTTCCATGAACATGGTGCCGTTCGGCGTTACCGGCTCGAGAGGCTTCTATACACTGTTCGGACAGGATCTTGTAGACCAGGCGAAGAACCATATAGTAAGGATGAGCCTGGGCGCGCAGTCGCATATCCTGCTCAACGAGGACAACACAGAGGTAGTGGATATAGTTTACGAGGGCGAGGATCCTTCGCGCTATGCCCAGTTCCCTGAAAAATACCGCGACGCCGAGCTTCTCGGTCTCGGCAGACTGAAGAAGCTGCGCGAATGGAACAAGTATCTTGAGCGCGATTCGCTCAACAGGAGCGATGCGTGGGCGATGTTCACAGGTCTCAAGTGCGCCGCTATGGTAGACAATCTCGACACCTATGAGCAGAAGGCTACCGATTTTGCTCAGGCTATCCCGGACGGCGAACTTGGTATCTTCATAATCGAGGACAACGTAAGGAACATGCAGCCTGAGGCAAGAGTGACCGACCTCAAGGGCAACAACTTCATCTGCATACCGGCATGGTCGAACAAGATAGACAAGACTCTCAAGTTCCTTGACTGGCTGTTTGCAAATTCGGATAATCACGACCTGTTCGAGCTTGGTATAGAGGGCACGAACTGGGAGGCTATAGGCGACGATAAGTATGAGGTGCTGGAAACGGATAAGGAGCAGTACTCCTTCCCGGGCTATGTGCTGACATGGAATCCGAACTATGTAAGGTTCCAGGCGTCGCTGCCGGATGATATATATGAGTACAAGAAGTACGATCTTGAAAAGAGCTCGTATTATGAAAGCCCGCTTGCAGGCTTTACGTTTGACACATCAAAGCTGCAGACGGAGACCTCGGTAGTATCGGGCATCATGTCCAAAACGAACACCGCGCTTGAGCACGGCGCTCTGGACGATCCCGTTTCACAGCTGAGAGCAACTACGGCCGAGGCGCTTGCGAACGGTCTCGACGTTATCCGCGAGGAAGCAAAGAGACAGATCAACGCGTTTCTTGCCGAAAAGAACGCAGAGTAAAAAGCGTTAAGCAAAAATCAATAAATACATCTGATAAAGGGCTGCACAAATGGGCGTAAGCGCATTTGCGTCAGCCCGAACTATTATCAAGGTAAAAAAAGGGCGGCTTCGGGACGGATGCTCCCGCAGCGCCCTCAAAAAAAATATATTGCCGGAGGACAGCATATGTTAAAGATAACGGAAGCAGATAAGAAATGGGCGGACGAAGTATGGGAAAAGATAGACGCTAAGATGCGCGTTGTCGCGGAGCGGAATAAGGACATAATCCCGTACACAACAGACAGCAGCGGAAGATTTACCGACTGTGCAAAGGGCGAGTTCCCGCATGATATATCATGGTGGACAAACGGCTTCTGGCCGGGATATATGTGGCTTTTGTACGTCGGTACGGGCGAAGCCGTATATAGGGAAGCGGCGGAGAATGCCGAGGAGCTGCTCGACGGAGCGTTTGCCGAATACGACCATTTGCATCATGACGTAGGCTTTATGTGGCATATAAGCGCGGGCGTGAATTACCGTCTTACGGGCAATAAAAAATCGAAGCTGCGCGCGCTGTACGCCGCGGATTTCCTTGCGGCGCGGTTCAATCCCGCAGGAAATTATGTCCGTTCGTGGAATGCGGACGCAGATTGGGATTCGCAGGGCTGCCATAAGCTCATAATAGATTCGATGATGAACATACCTATGCTCTATTGGGCTGCGGAGGAGCACAGCGACGACCGTTATAAAAACATCGCAGTGCGCCACGCCGATACTGTTATGCGCACTCATCTGCGCGAGGACGGTACCGTTCACCATATAGTGGAGGTCGATCCCAAGGACGGAAGCCCGGTAAGGGCGGTCGGCGGACAGGGCTACGCGCTCGGCTCGACGTGGACGCGCGGTCAGGCATGGGCTATATACGGCTTCACGCTTTCATACATACATACGGGCGATGAAAAATATCTCATGGCGGCAAAGAGGGTGGCGAATGCGTTCATAGCCTGCGCGGCTCAGAGCGATTGGGTGATACCGCTCGATTTCCGTCAGCCCGAAAAGCCCGAGATATACGATACAACTGCGGCTGCCTGCGCGGCGTGCGGACTTATAGAGATAGCAAAGACCTGTACGGAATACGATGTAAAGAACTATCTCACCGCAGCGCTCAAGCTGCTTAAGGCGATAGACGAAAAGGCGGCTGATTACACCACGGATAACGATAACCTTTTGAACTACGGCTCGGAGGCGTACCATGCAAAGGAGTCGGGTATAAACACCGCTATCATCTACGGCGATTATTATTACACGGAAGCATTCTATAAGCTCAAGGGCTTTGAACCTTTATTCTGGTAAGAGAGGTATATTATGAAGAAAAGAATGATTTCTCTTTTGGTCTGCGGCGCGATGCTCTGCACAGCGGCGGGCGTTCCCGTGCTTGCGGATGAGAACGCCGATCAGACCAATGCGAATATTATAGATAAGCTCGTCCTCGGTGACGCGGATTCGGAGGCGGCGCACGGCTTCAAGGAAAACGGAACGGTATCCGGAAAGGATACGGAGGCCGGCAAGCAGTATAAGGACGAGAACGGCATATGGCAGGGCGGCGGTATCGGCGACGGTCTGAGCTACCGCCAGATGACCGTGCCGGGCGATGGAGAAGACGGCGGCAGCATAGAATTTACTGTAAAAGCCGATCCCGGAAAGGTAACGTATATAACGCTGAGAACCTCCGGTTCACAGTATGACAGGGGCAATCTGCTCATGTACGGCGAGGGCGGCGATACGTCCGTGCTTGACGCGTACAGCGGCAGGGAATACGCGGAGCTGTATAACGGTATGTACACCGAAGGCCCCTCGTGCTACGGCAGATATTACTATGCTACCTATAAGCTGCCGGAGGGGATGGTGTCGGCGGACGGCACGGTAACTCTTTCTATATACCACAAGGGAGCTATGGATTCCTACGGTACGTCAACATATAAGGCGGTAACGCAGCCGTCGGTATATTTATATAGTATATATTCGAGCACAGAGCCGTATTTTGAGCCGGACGACGAGTTTGTCGGAACGGGCAGGGACGAGGAGATAACAGAGCGCGACATTTCGGGCTATGACGTGTCGGCATACGAATATCTCTGCGGCGAGGTGGACGACATGACGGACAAGGTGCTGTCATGGCAGTGCTACGGCGACGAGTGGGAAGCAAAAAAGACGGATGACAACGCGTACTTTGAGGGCGCGGTCATCAGGAACACCCCCGTAAGCGAGGCCGACTTCAGCGGCGAGGGCGACGCAGTATCGAGGCGCTATGCGCAGAACGCGATACTGCACCAGAACTGGTCAACGATGTCGAATCTGATGGTGCTTGCGAACGCATACATATTCGATTTCTCGGGCGATAAGCATAATAATGCAGAGATACTTGACAGGTATTTCTCGCTGCTCGATTTCTATCAGCGCGCGCAGGACAGCAAGGGCGGATGGTGCTATTTCTCGACCGGCGAGGACAAGGGAAAGTGGCTCGGCGTTTCGCTTGACGGAACGGGCGAGAGGCTTATCGGCGAATACTGGCCGCTGATGTCGCTCGGAGCGGACGCGATGATCGAATCCTTCATAATGCTCAATAACTATGTCATGAACAGCGGCAAGGAGGAGATCATAGCCGATTACAACGAGCATCTTGACGAGGTGATAGACGGCGATCTGACCGGAAGCATGGACAGAACGCGCCGCGAGTATTATATAGATATGTTCGGAAGGCTCCGCGACAGGATGGCGAACCCGTCGCGCGGTGTGGGCGATTTCTATGCGCCTACAAACCGTGCGGGTACGGCTAACCAGGACTTCGGATTTGCATACAATGCGAACCAGTGCATGGAGCTTATCGAAAAGGAAGGTACGGATACGGAATATTCGTCAAACGACGGCAGCGAGTATCTGGACATGGTAAAGTACAAGTACGGCGAGATGGTTGACGGGCAGAAATGGTTTTCGGATCTCACCGGTCTGGGTCTTGAGGGCGGAGCGTCGCACGGCGGCTGGGCAGGAGATTACGGAACGCTGCTTATGAAGATAACCAATGAATATGCGGAGTGCAGCCCGTATCTCCCCGAGGAAGCGAGAGAGATATTCAATGAGCAGGCGTACAATGCGTATGAGGCGGGCAGGTATTTCTTCTATGTATCGGCGAATGCAAACGGCGAGCCGGTGCTGCTTGCCGAGTGCTGGGCGTCCTCGAGAAAGGACGGCTACGGACAGCATTCATCATACCCGATAGCGGGCTTTACGGCAACGGAGCTCGGTTCGGGCGCCGCTCTCAGATACCTGCAGCTGTATATAGAGCACGATATGGGCTACTATTCAACGCTGCGCAGCGATTTTGAGGTGACAAAATCGCCGCATATCTATACAAACCTTGTCGATGCTCAGAATATCCTTAAATATTACAAGGAGGTTGAGCGGCTCACCGCCGAGGGCAAGGTCGAGTATCTTCCCATGGAGGACGAGCACGAGGACTTTGCGTGGTATGATACGGACGCTCACGCGATAGTTTTCAAGAACAAGGGCGAGCGCGCGTACATAACTATGAACTATCGGCGCGGAGACTGGCAGCTGAACGATTACACGAGGATACATTTCACCACCGAGACGGAGGACAGGACTGCCGAGGTGCGCTCAACGCATCAGGGCGGCATATACGAGTGGCAGGATGATACGCATCTGACTGACGGCGGGAAGCCGTATACGCATAAGCGCTACAATACGTATGAAGAGGTCAAGTACGGCAAATATATCTGCGGCATAAACCTCTCCAAGGACGACGCGGCGGTAGGTCAGAAGGGAACGACTTACTATGCTGATACTGTCGGCGTTACCCGGGCAAAGGATCTCATATCCGGCAGGGAATACGTGAGCGAGGACGGCGCCGATATAAAAGTTCCGGTAGAGCCGCAGGGCGCGGTAGTTCTTGAGGTGCTTGAAAGAGCCGATACCGAAACGGTAAGCGTCATATACAGCTCCGGCAGCGACGTGCTGGATTTTGATACGGTAACGGTGCGCGCGGGCGAGAGCGTCAGCGCGGAGCCGGCGTTCTTTGACGGCTACCGTGTAACGGAGAATGCAGAAAAGACTGTGACCGCTGACGGTGAAAGCGATATCGTTTTTGAATATGAGCCGAACAGTTCGCCGTCGTTCAATGAAACGGTGCGTGAAACGGAGCCAGCCGAATGGCAGATATTAAGCTACGGCACAGCAGAGGGCGATGTTACGCTCAGCGATGGCGAGCCGGCAGATATATGGTCGAAGTGCGAGGAGGGCAGAGGAAATCTTGACAAGACCTTCGTTTATAAGGAGGTCGCGGGCGATTTCAGGCTGCACGTCCGTCTGAACGGCTTTGACAGGACTTCTACGGATAAGGAGTACTTCTCGCTGCTTGCTTCGGACAGGCTGGATCTTGAAACGGCAAACTTCTTCGAGCTGAGACATTTTTCAAATAATAACAATATTCTTCTTGTGAGCCACGGTTCTGCGGAGGAGCTGAGCACAACGAGCTATTGGGCGGGCGATATGAACAATAAGGACGTGCCGATAGATTTTGTGATCGAACGCAGGGGCGATGTTGTGGAATATTGGTACAGCCTTGACGGCGGCGCGACCTATGAGCAGACCTCAAAGGCGGTTAACACCATCCCCGCCGATGCGGTGATGTACGTGGGCGCTGCGATGACATGCCAGTCGGGTGAGGTCAACACCGCGCATTTTGAGGAGCTTACGATAGAGGGAAGCCTTGTCGGCAAAGAGATAAATGCGGGCGATACGGTCAGCATAGACTTCACGGCCGCAGATCCGGACGGCGATGAGCTGATATACGATTATAATATACCGGATGAGGCTGTTATTGAGAACAATGTAGTGACCTTCAAGCCTCAGTACGGCGGAAGCTTCAATTTCACGGCGTATATAAACGACGCATACCACTCCGAGCCGGTGTCAAAGACGATAAGAGTGAGAGCGGCGGGCGGCATAGACATAACGGTGGACGGCGCATTGCTTGAAACGGATGTACCCTCTTATATATCGAATGACAGAGTTCTCGTTCCCATGCGCGCGGTGAGCGAACGTATGGGCGCAAGCGTGAGCTGGGATCCGGAAACGGAAACGGCTGTGATAGAGACTGACGGTACGAGCATAGAGCTTGTTAAAAATTCCGATACCGCAAAGGTGAACGGAGCGGAGGTCAAGCTTGAACAGCCCGCCGTTATAACGCAGGGCAGGTTCATGGTGCCGATAAGGTTCGTTGCGGAGGCTCTCAGCTGCGATGTGGAATGGAATGAAAATGCTTCAAGAGTTGAGATCGAGAGGTAAAAGCGTATGTATATAGGTATAGATCTGGGAGGAACCAATATAGCGGCAGGCGTTGTTGACGCGGACGGCAGGCTCATTTCGAGCGGTGCCGTTCCCACGCGGAGCGAACGCCCGACAATAGAGATAGTCAGGGATATGGCTGAGCTTGCACGGGAGGTCGCTGCGGACTGCGGCATGGAGCTTGCGGATATAAAGGCCGTAGGGATAGGGTGCCCGGGAACGATAAACTTTGAAACCGGTGAAGTCATCTATTCAAACAATATCAAAATGGAGCATTTTCCGCTTGCTGAGGAGTTCAGAAAGCTTGCAGACCTTACCGTAAAGGTCGATAACGACGCCAACTGCGCCGCGATGGGCGAATATCTCGTAAACGGCGGCGGGGCAAAGAGCTTCATGCTCATAACCCTCGGTACGGGCGTGGGCAGCGGTCTGGTCGTAAACGGCAGCGTTTACCGCGGCTTCAACGGTGCGGCTTCCGAAGCCGGACACATAACCCTCGTCTCCGGGGGCGAGCTGTGCACCTGCGGCAAGAAGGGCTGCTGGGAGGCGTACGCCTCGGCTACCGCGCTTGTAAAACAGACGGAAAAGGCGATGGAGGAGCACCCGGAAAGTCTTATGCATAAGGTCGCTGAGGAGTTCGGTAAGATCAACGGTCAGACTGCATTCCTGGCGGCGAAGTCAGGCGACGAGGCGGCGCAGGCGGTCGTAGACGCGTATATCCGTTATGTTGCGGATGGTATCGTAAGCGTTGAAAATATGCTGCAGCCGGAGGTCATAGCTATAGGCGGCGGTATAAGCCGCGAGGGCGAAGGTCTGCTCGGACCGGTACGCGACTATGTGGAAAAGAATGGTTTCAACAAGTTCATGGAGAAGACCAGGATAACTGCGGCGGGGCTTTTTAACGACGCAGGCATAATAGGAGCGGCTGCAATAGCTATGTAATTTTTTGAAAAACAAGAAGGCGTATGGTCGTTATGCGTAAAGACTGAACGCCTTCTTTTTTTGTGTATTATGTAAAAATTCAATATAGAATTGTTACTCAACTTAGTTATTGTTAAATAATTGAGTTGAATTAAAGTGAGATTTGTGTTAAAATATTAAATAGATATTAATAATAATACGGATAATTGTGATGAACCGGTATGCAATTGTCCGGCAGTAACTTGGAATTGGAGGCGGTCAGGTGATAAAGAGAATAATCGGAGCAGTTCTTGCAGCCGCTCTGGCAGTGCCGCTGTTCCCGGCTGCGGAGGCTGAGGAACGGCTTGGAAGCTATGGCTTTGAGGAGGGTGAACAGGAGTGGTTTACCGGATCGAGCAACGGCAGGATCTCAGAGGGCTATGACGAGCTTAAGAAATATTCGGGAGAGAGGTCTTACAGGTTCGAGGCGATAACCCTGACGGACGGTTATAACGAATATGCCTCAAAAGCGATGAATTTCAGCGTGTCCTACGGCTCGGCGTATAAGGTCGGGCTGATGTATCTGCTGAGCGAGGATTACACCCGGCTCGACGGAAAGACCGGAGGCGCGGCGTTCACCTATAAGATGTTCGACAAAAACGGCTCGGAGATAGCCGGGACAGGATATGAGTATTACATAGCTCAGCCGACGCGCGAGGCTGACGAACCGTATGAGGAGGAATGGTTCGGCAATGATTTTTATATTATTCCGACAAAGGATACCGCATACGTGCAGATAAGCATAGGTCTTAAGGGCGCTACGGGTCAGGTCAATTTCGACGACGTCACGATAGACAAGATCGGACTGAGCGAGGCGCTGAGCAACCCTGCTACGGTCAGCCAGGCTACGGACGAATTTATCCGCGACAGCTATTCGATAGGCTGGGAGAACGGTGAAGTCGGCTGGTACAAAATGAGCCTGGGGAGCGCCGCGCAGGCGACCTACGGTCTCACCGAGGAGGACGCGCACAGCGGCTCGCTCAGCTATAAGATAGCAGCCGATACTATGAACGTAACGGCGGATAACAACCAGATGCTTATAAACAATAACTACAACGGCTCGTATTTTCTCGTAAAGCCGGGAGTTTATGAGGTCAGCTGGTGGTACAAGATAGTAGGCCCGTATGTGAGAGCTTCAAATTCCTGGGGTATGAGCGTTGTTGTATCGTCTTACACTGAGGACGGAGCGGAGAATGCTACCGGTAAGATATCCAAAACGTATCTGACGGAGGAAGCCGACCAGGGCTGGCAGCAGAGCGTTTATACCATAACCGTTCCCGAAGGCTCAAACAGGATAAGAATGAATATAGGGCTCAGAGCTTCTACCGGAGCCTTTTACGTGGACGATATAGAGATCAAGCCGCTGGCTACGGATCTCGTTTCCTCGCCCGATTTGGAGAACTACCACGGCATGACCGTGCGCAAGCTCGATGAGGACAGCGTTTATATGAACATAAACGCCGAGGAAGCGCTTTCGGACGACGTGCTTGACAGCTGCGTTTTCGGTGATGAAGAGAGCGAAGCGGCGCATGACGTAGATCCCGGAATGAGCGTTGTCGGCTACGGCGGACTGGGCGATACATACAGGCAGCTGTATCCGGGCGATGAAGATAAGCTGTGGGTGACGATGAAGGTAGATCCCAATAAGATGAACTACGTCACGGTCAAGCTTTGGGGCAGCGAATATGAGAACAAGCAGATAAAGACGCTGATGATAAACGACGAATTCGGTACGCTGCAGGCCAAATACGGAACCATGTGGCCGGTCTGGGATTATATGTACGACGAACCGGCGCAGCGCGATTCGTATTTCTACGCGACCTACCGTCTGCCGATGGCGATGACCTACGGCAAAACGGAGGTGCGGTTCCAGATATATCATTACGGCGATTACAGCGCGTATTCGGCGAACGGATTTGCAACGGCAACGGAGTATTCGAGACAGATGTATAAGCTGGTAACGCATACCGACCCGCGTTATCAAAAAATGGAGGATGATAAGGACGGTACAACGCCGAGATACGATCTGGGCGCGATAAAGGTATCGCCGAACGGACTTTCACCGTATGACTATACGATAAACGAAATGAACGCCGGTATCGAGGCGATATTGAAGAGCCAGAATTACGGTCCTCAGTGGGAAGAAGCAGTCGCTGCCGGAAGATCGCCGGAGGGCGCGACCGGAGCGGTGCTTGAGGGAACCAATTCTTACAACCACGGTACATGGGATAACTGGAAGAGCGTGCATTACTCAAAGTGCGTCGGCTCGAACGGTGAGAACATAAAAGGCTTCAGAGCGGCCGCGATGGCATACAACAGAGAATGGTCGAATTACTATCACGATCCCGAGATAGTAGACCGCGCCGTTGCATGGCTGGACTATTACGTAAGAGCGCAGGGCTCGGACGGCGGCTGGCAGAACTCGACCTATAAGACATGGATAGGCGGTCCCGACCGTCAGCCGAGTGAATTCCAGATGGAGGCCGGAGAGCGCGCCATAGGCGAAGTGCTCGTTGAGCTTTGGGAGCCCATATCGGAGGGAGGCTATCTCGATCAGCTGATGGACGACGATAACGATCCCGATACTCCGATGATCCCGAGAAGGGATGCATATGCGAATATGTACGTCAAAGGCACGGATAAGCTGGTGAACGGGATGCAGAGAAGAACGGCGGTAAACCAGGATCTGTTCTGCGTTATTTCCGCAGCGGCATTCCAGGAAGCGCTTAAAATGCTGGCTCCCGGCAAATGTATGGATGAGGAATATTTTGACTACTGGGTATACTCGGGCTGCGGTATAGTTCTTGCGCCGCACGAGAGCCTGCAGTTCTCGCCGAAGGGTCTCTCGCTCGAAACGCACGGACACCTGAACGGAGCTTACGACGGCAACTACGGTCCGCACGGCACGGCTATGCTGGCCGACCTCGCGTTCATAACGGGCGATGAAAAGATAAAGAAGCAGGCGCTGAACGCTCAGAATGCGCTGACATATTTCATGGAGACCATACAGAACCATGAAAACTATATAGCAAACAGACTTGAGTTCAATATAAATACGCGTAACTACAAGGGCCCCGGTCATGTAGAGTATGCGGCTTGGAACAACTTCTCCGCATCGGGCTTAGGCTCGAAGGACGCAATAAGGGCTATGGAGCTGTTTGTGGAATACGGCGAGATATATCTGAGCTCGCTTGTCAGCGACAGACGTTTGCTTTATTATATGATGCGTAATTTCGACTACCTCGGCGACGAGATCAAGGAAGCGTCCGAGGGCTACAGAACATATGCGGATATAAAGGATATACCTCAGGAGGCAGCGATAGTAACGCTTGCGTGGAAGGGAATAATCGAGGGCGTTAACGACTCCAATTTTGCGCCTGACGAAAAAATCGACGAGGCGACCTTCAAGCGCTGGCTGATGAACGCTTTCGGAAACGACACGGAGATCAAGTATAACGAGCTTATGTCCCGTGCGCAGGCGGCATACGAGATCTACTATAAGCTGCTTGATAACGGAGTTTACATAACCAAGTTCGATCTCGGCTCGGGCATATATTTCCCGAACGAGCCGTGGAATAAGGATGAATACGGAAACCAGAAGGAATATGCGTTTACGGACGAGATAGCAGAGTCTCTTGCGTTCTGCCACAACAATGAGATCGTGAGAATGACTCTGAACTGGCGAAGCGAGTATGACGGAAATTCGTACGAGGACAGGTGCCGTGAGAAGGCTACTACCTCGCAGGCGGTACGCTGGCACGAGATGAACGATCAATGGTCGTGTCACGGAAACGGATATATGACGGCTCCGCTCGGTTTAAGACGTGTGGATATTGCCAAATACGGTCCGTACGTAGTTATCATGAATTGCTCCGACGAGAACAAGCCGGTAACGATCAAGTTCAATGCCGACGTTGAGAGCGCCTATGATATAGTCAGCGGAGAGCAGATACAGCTCAGCGGAGAGCTTACTATGGATCCGCTTACAACGATCATACTCGATCTGAGGGAAACGCAGGGGTAAGCGGTAAATACCGTGAGATTTGTGAAAGGAGCCTGTAATTATAGATGAAAAGGCTGATAAGCGCGATAGCCGCGGCGTCGCTCCTTTTCGGCAGCTGTGTGACGAGCCTGGCTGCCGGAGAGGATGATACGGATGCGAGCGGCGGTATAATCAATATAACGGCGGATATGATAGTCTCTATCGACGGAGAAGGCATAACCGCCGAACAGCTCGCCGCGGATCTGTTCGCGGCGGATATGTCGGAGCCGGATGAGGCGCTCAGCGGTTTGACGCCTCCGGATGTTTCGGCGTACACGATAGACCTGGGCGAGGCTCCGGTGTCGCTTGAGAGCTGCCGGTTCTTTATAGCCGGGAGCGGAGTCCGCGGCGGTATGGAGATATACGGCTCGCAGGATTATCTGAGCTTCACCGTTATAGGCGAAGCTGAAACGACTATCGGCGGAGAATGGAACACCATAGCTCTTTCGGACGACATGGCCTATAGATATATACGTGTCGTATCGGTCGAGCCGGAGGAGCAGGAAAGCGACCCGAACGATACATCGTCGTCAGCGGCATCGGAGACGACAAGCGATGACAGCGAAGAAGATCCCGATGAGGGAACGACCGTGATCGGCGATGAGGAAAATACAGCCTCGGGAACGGTTTCGGCAGCAGACCCGGCGCGCGCGGTAAGGGCGATGTTTATAGAAAAGACAGAGGACGGCATTGAGGATGACGATTCGCCGTCTCAGTCGCACCAGGGCGTAGGCGCTGCCGGCGGACTGGGCTTTTACGGCTCTAAGTTCCCCGACTGCCAGGGGCACTGGGCGGAGGAGATAATCGTTGCGTGTACCGATAAGAATTATCTTGACGGCTACGAAGACGGCAATTTTCATCCGGACGATCCCGTAACGGCAGCGGAGTTTTCCAAGATATACAGCGCGTGGAACGGGAACTTCTATGTGGTCAGCAACGGATACTGGGCAATGCCGTTCATACGCGAGCTTTTGAGCGACGGTATTTTTGAGAACGGTGATTTTTCGGACTACGGCGAATACATGACGAGGGAAAAATGTGCGAAAGCGATAGTCAATTCGCTGAAGGCTGAATATTTCCCTTCAAATCTCGATGAATATAAGGAATACATAACGGATTTCGATAAGGTCAGCCCCGGCTATGAGGACTATGTTATAAAGTCCTACATCTCGGGCATAATGACCGGCTATGAGGACGGCACGTTCGATCCGGGCGGATATGTGACACGCGCCGAGATACTTACGATAATAGACCGCGCTATGGATGAGACAAAGCGTCAGATACCTGAGGCGGCTCAGAACGCCGTATCGGGCGCGGCGGAAACGCAGACGTATTATACAGCGGCCGTTCAGGTGCGTAAATCGACGAATGCAAACAATATGAATTTCAGGCTGTACGGCAACAATGCACAGTATATGACTGAGGATGACACCGCAAACGGACTCAAGCTCATAGACGAGTTCCAGGGTGCGCAGGGTATGGCGTTCCTTATGCGGTTCGACTTGAGCGATATCATTTCGCGCGAGAGCGAGCTTACAAGCATAAGACTTATCATAAACAGAGCAAGCAACGGCGATATGCCGCTCGGGTTGTTTATGTATAAGGAGAGCATAAGCCATACCGACTGGAATAATGCAGCTTACATGCAGCCGCGCGAGGGCGGAGCTGTTGCGGGCGATGACAAAGCGGGCTATAACGCTGTATGCGATAACATATCGGCGCTGCTGCCTACCTGGGGCGATATAGAAAACGCAGTTCCGCAGGAGGAGAAAGCACAGCCGTTCGCACAGGCGGAGCTGAACGGGGATAACCAGTATGTGTTCACGCTCAGCCTTGATACGCTCAAGGAGAACATGGATGAGGACAATGTAGTGGAGTTCTTTGCCACATCGGTAAACTACGACCGGTACGGCATGGAGGAGGACAACAAGCCGAGGTGCTATGTAGCCGGAGAGCTTGCTCCGCAGCTTTACTGCACGTTCAGCACGGGTGCGCCGAGCGGGCCTATACAGCTTATGCCGTCGGATGCGCTGCTTGTCGGCGGAATGCTGAATATTGAAGAAAATGACGAAGGCGTGCAGAATGTTGCAAACTTCACGGCAGACCAGTCGATCGAGTACACATTCAACTGCAGCTCGCCGGGAACCTATAAGCTGACAATGAACTATGCAGCGAACCAAGGCTCGGGCGGAGGTACGGCTAAAATAAAGGTCAACGATACGGAGGTTTCGCATGTCTTTGCTCAGACGGGCTCATGGACTGAATATGTTTATGAGGAAATAGGCGAGTTTGAGCTGACTGCGGGTGAAAACAAGCTTACCGTATCCGAGGAGCTTATACCGAATACCTACCTTATAAATGTAAGAGAGATCATATTAGAAAAGGTAAATTAAGGGGGAGAGTTTATAAATGATGAGATCAAAGAAACTTTTAAGCGCATTTTCAGCATTTGCGATCTTTATGACCTCGCTCACAGCAGCGCCGGTAAGTGCCGGCGCTGCCGGTGAGGGTGAGGGCGATACAGTGGAGCTGTCGCCTGTATATGATATGCAGCTGAGATATAATAACACGTCTCAGTCGGCAACAGGCGAAAAGATAGAGGTGCGTACAAATTGGGACACAGACGGAGGAGCGCTGGATAATGATTTTGTCGGGGCTATGCGGTTTTCCATACCGGAAACTCCGGAGGGCAAGGAGCTGAGCGGCGTAAGTCTTAAGCTTGTTACAGAGCGTGTCAAGGATAACAGCAATATCTATCTTTATTCCTTTAACCCGGGTGAGTGGAGCGAGGAGAAGATAAATTACAGCGATGTGGCTGACGCGGTAGCCGCGTCAAGGGAAACAGAGCCTATCGCGGGATTTAAAGCTGCGGGACAGTACGGCTGGGCGATGACCGATGCTGCGGAAAAAATAGATGAAGAGCACAGATCGCTTTCCGCATGGACGAATAATATCGAGATACCCGCTGAGGCTGTTACGGCAGGCGAGAATTTTGATTTTATAATTTCACGCGACCAGGCAACTGATAATACAAATGCAGTCTGCTTCTATACAAAGGACAATACGGGAGCAAAGTGTAAGGTGCAGTTTGAAGAGTCGGGCGATGCGGCAGGCGACGGAATATATCCGATCGACGCGGAGCTTTTGAAGCCTGTACTGACGCTTACGTATAAGGACGCAGAGCAGGGGGAGCAGGGAGAAAAGAAGCTTGACCTGTCCGGCGCGGATATATACAGCTACAAGATAGCAAGCAAGGATAAGCACGTTGTCACAAACGGCGGAACGGTAACGCTCACGGAAGCCGAAAAAAGCGAGAGCGTCAACGGCGGCGCGCTTACGGACGGCAGTATTGATACGGTGTTCACCTCCGGGCAGTCCACAAATTTTGTGACGGTTATAGACCTCGGAGCTGCTGTTCAGGTGTCTAAGATAGTTGCGAAAAACGTTCACCAGTCAGCCATAATAGGCGTTGCGGGCGAGGGCGCCGACGATGCCAACGGCGTTATAACGGACAATTCGGTAACGCTGAAGCAGAACTGGGCAAGAATGAACAACAGCATAGCGCAAAATTTGACAGAAGCTGTGACTGCGGCGTACGGTCAGTCATATGCCGATGATGGATCCGATAAGGAAAACGCATATGACGAAGTATCGCTTTCGGGCGTTTTCGGCGGAGTGAGATATATAGTATTCGACGGCAACGGCTCAAGCTCAAAGTGCGCTGAGATAGAGGTGTACTATACGGGCGAGCTTCCCACGCCGACCGCAACGGAAGATGTTTCCGCAAGTGCGACTGCAACGGCAACAGCCACTGCGACAGCTACTGCGACTGCTCCGGCGGCAGGGACTGAAAACCCGACAGCCGAACCGCTTCCGGAGGGTGCGGTAGCGATAAACGGCAGACCGTCAAACGTTGAAACAACACAAACAATAACTGTAGATACACACGGCAACACGAGAGACGCAGCTTATACTAATAACGATAGTTCTATATGGTATATAGGAAACTATGATCTCTCAAAGATAGAGAGTATAGATATGCGTCTCGGGCTTGTGGGACAATACACAGACGGAGCTCTTTCAGCATCTCCGCAGGTAAAGCTTGCATATATGCCGCTCGATGGATCGGAAATAGATAAAACATACATTGAGAACAACAGTAAAACAATAAGAGATAAAAATAATCTGGTAGCCGCAGCAGGAGGACTTACCGAGCCTGAGAACGACAAAAATAACGGACATAAGTATCTCGGCGCACTCTACAGCGTAAACAGAGAAGGCGTCAGCGTGGACAGCGAGGGATACGCGGAATATCCGGGCGGTACGGCGATGGTCGATGCGAGCCTGTCGCAGGCTCTTACGGAAAAGGGCAGCGGAGAGGTGGCATTGTTCATATATGCGACAGCACAGAAATGCCGTGCGGTCATGGACTATGTTGTGATAAAGGAAAAATCGGAGCAGCCTTCCGGTACTGCGACCGCAACTGCAACAGCGACAGCGACTGCAACGGCTACCGTACCTGCGACCGAGCCGGCGGATAACACAGAGCAGCCGCTCAAGTATAACAGCTTTGACATGGAGAGAGCTTCGCTGTACAGATACAATATAGCAGCTAAAGACCAGCATACGCAGGCAGCAGGCGGCGAGGTGAATATCACGGACGCCACCAGGGAGACTATAACGAACAGAACTCTCATAGACGGCAATACCGATACGGTTTACACTTCCGGTCAGACGTCGAACTGTGCGGTTGTGATAGATCTCGGAGAAAGCATACCGATATCAAAGCTGGTCGTGAAGGGCGTAGCTTTAACGGCTATAATAGGCGTAGCCGGAGATGAGGACGGCGATGCTAACGGCACTGTGACGGAAACGAGCATAAAGCTGAAGCAGAACTGGGCAAGACTCAATAACAGTGCAACAAACAATCTCACAGATGCGATAGATGTGGAATACGGAACGAATGACGGCGTATACGATCAGGTAACGCTTACGGGCGCTTTCGGCGAGGCGAGATACGTTGTGTTTGACGGCAACGGCTCAAACACAAAGTGCGCTGAGATAGAGGTGTACTATGACGGAGAGCCTCTGCCGGATAAAACGCCTGCCGTAACGGAGCCTGCCGGTACGGAAACGACCGATCCGAGCGGTTATCCCGAGGGCGCGATAGTTGTAAAGGATCGTCCCGCTTCATCGAATGCCGGAACTACAAGCGTTACTGTAAATACTGACGGCACAAAGCGCGACGCGGCATATACCACACAGACATCGGTATGGTATCTGGGAGAATACGACCTTGCAAACATTGACAGCATAGATATGCGCCTCGGGCTTGTAGGGCAGTATGACGGAGATATGCTTGTAGCGATGCCGCAGGTGAAGCTGGCGTATATGCCGCTTGACGGATCGGTAATAGATACTGCATATATAACCGAAAAGGATAAGGAAATAAGAAACAGCGAGCACTTGCTTGCGACCGTTGAGGGACTTACAGAGCCGGAAGGCAATAATAAGAAAAACGGTCACCAGTATCTCGGAGCGCTCTATACTGTCGATGAGACCGGTGTGAGCGTAGACAGCGCAGGCTATGCGCAGTATCCCGGGGGTACAGCGGAGCTTGGTATCAGCTGTTCGCCTCTTAAGACGGACGCGGTGCAGGGAAAGGTAGCTCTGTTCATATATGCAGAGGCCGGCAGCAGACGTGCGGCTATAGACTATGTTGTAATAAACGAAAAGATACTCATCCCCACAGAGCTGAAGATAGAAGGCGCTGACAGGTGGATCATACGCGACAATGTTGCGTCCGACTATGAGACCTCGATCGATGATTACAAGGCTGTGCTTATGAGCGATATAGGCACGGAGATGAATTTTGACGCAAACAGCGTTGTATGGTCGGTGAGCGGATCGGATCATATATCCATGAAATCCCCCGTCGGTGCGAACAGCGTAATGACGGCTCAGCAGAGCCTGCCGATAGGCGAAACAACTATCACGCTCACGGCGGAGTATGAGACCGAGGACGGTCAAACGCTCACGGCGGAAAAGACCATAACAGTTGAGAAGAGAGAATCGTCGGTTCCGAAAAGCATGACTGTTTCGGGAGCCGGTACTGTTTCAAGACTTGAATCGGAGCTGCCCTATACAGAGCAGTATACAGCGTCGGTGTTCGACCAGTTCGGAGCGCCTATGGAGGACGTTGTCATCGACTGGACTGTATCGGGTGAGAATACGGAAGGATATTCGGTAAGCGAGGGAGCGCTCACGATAGGCGAAAATGCAAAGAGCGCGGTGCTTACAGTAAAGGCGGCAACAAGGCTCGATCCTTCGGTGAGTGCGGAGATACAGGTGGAAGTGACCATATCAAAATATCCGTCCACAATATATCCCGTTGCCGATGTTCTGTTCAGAACGGGCAACACAGACGCGAAAAATGTGAACGGTCCGGATATCGAGATCAGGAACCATGTGGATTCCGACCGGGGCTTTTCAGGCGGTCTGAAATTTGATATAAGCACGATACGTACAGCGGTGGAGGAGGGATATCCTCTCAACTCAATAAGCATAAGGCTTACCACGAGGTCGTCAAAGAACAGCAAGCTCCTGCTAAAGCCGCTCTCGAACGACTGGGATGAATCAAACCCGGTAACGAACTCGTTTGACAATAAGAGCGAGATCATCAGCGAGGCTGTAAACAGCGGCGAGGTAGTTGTAAAAACGGACGACGGAAGCGGCGTATTTACTCTTACGCGCGTTGCCGACAGAGCTATATACGACGGAGTAAGAGGCGATAACGAAACGCTTGCGGACTGGCAGACAAAGCTGGATATAACAGATTACGTGCTCGGCTGGCTTGAGGAACATCCGGACGAGGATGAAATGAGCCTCCTGCTGATGCCGAATTATAACGGAACTGCTGCCAATATCATATTTACAAAGGATATAGACGAAACATATACTAACTGGGGAGTCCTTACTGAGAAATTCCCGGAGCTGCTGGACGATCCGTCGGAGCTTTATCCGGCGATCATAGCAGATTATGCGCAGGAGACCGTTACAATAGAGCAGTGGACTGATTCTGTTCCGATCCCGCTTACGGATACTCCGAACACATTTGAGCTTAAGGCTTCTCACTATGATCCGTTTACGGATAATACCGACAGCGACATACTGTGGTCGATAAGAAGCTTTACCGATGACAGCGGTGCGGAGCTGCCGCAGACGGGTATAACGCTTGGCAGCGACGGTGTGCTCAGCGTGGCAAGCAGCGCTTCCGCAGGTACGGCGCTTATAAGAGCGGCGTCGGCGTCGAACAGTATCGTATATGCGGAAAAGACGGTGCGTGTAACAAAGCTTGCCGAACAGCTCGCAAACGGCTCGTTCGAGTATACCGATGACGCGACAATGCCGCTGAACTGGAGCTCATACGATCCGGCGATAGACGCGGGACATAACGGAGTTCAGCGATATGAGATGGATCAGTCGTCGGAAACGATGCTTTCCAATTTCTTAAAGACAAATGACGACGACGGATATCTGAGCGGTACGCACAGTGCTGAAGATCCCACGGGCGTATACGGAAACAAGACCGTAAGGCTCAACGGCGCTCACGGCATAACGAAGGATTACGAAGGAAGAATATACACAAACAACGCTGCAAACGGCGGCACTGACGGAGGTCCGGATCTCAGAGTCACATCGGGCGTTACATACTGGGTATCGCAGGATTATCACCTTGATAATTTCTATCAGCTCAGCGATTCGTCGGCGGTAGGTCCGTATGTCGGCTATGAGGGCTTCCAGGGCAACACGGGAAAATCCTCTCAGCTCAGCGGCAACTGGTACATCAAGGACGGTACGGCGGCTGAAGCATATACTACAGACGGCTACGACACACTCGTAAAGCAGGTAACAATACCGCAGAATATAGACCGTCTCAGGATCAACTGGGGTCTTACGGGCTCGGAGGGAAGCATCTATCTCAGGAATTTCCGTATGGCTCCGCAGGGTATAGACAGCTCAAAAACGCCTGTGGACGGCGAAAATGAGCTCAAAGTTACCGGTGAGATGACATGGACCTCGGACGGCATAGCCGTTGCAGAGGGACGCAGCTATACATATAAGCTTTCGGCTCAGAACGAGGCGATGGCTGAGGCGCTCGTATCGTTCCTGTTCATGGACAGCAAGGGAAATACTCTGTCGGAGGAAAGAGTGGAGTTCAGTTCGCCTAACGTATGGGCTGAGAAGAGCGGCGAGATCACCGCTCCGAGCGGCGCGGCATATGCTCTCGTTCGTCTTGCCAACAGGACGGAAAGCGGAAGCGTATGGTACGATAACGTGATATTCACGGAGACTTCCGATCCGGTAGCGACGTATGCAAAAATAACCGGAGGGAACGATCTGGTAGTAGTTCCGCTTTCGGGCGAGTCTGCAAATGAATACGTTTATACCGCAGAGCTTGCAGACCAGTATAACAATAAATACGAAGGCGGGATAGTATGGTCGCTCGGAGGAAGCTACAGCGGCATAACGATATCCCGGAGCGGTACGCTTACCGTAAGCAGTGATGCTGCCGATCAGAGCATAACGATAATCGCGGCGGCGGAGGAAAATCCGCTCGTAACTGCGGAAAAGCAGGTAACAGCAGTTAAAAAGCCGTCCTCTGCCGGAGATGTAGAGCTTAAAAACGGCAGCTTTGCCGAAACTGACGAAAACGGACTTCCAGTAGGCTGGACGAATTCGGACAGGAACATATCGACCGCCAACAGCACCTTCGATTCGAGCGTGTCGGGCTGGAAGCTGAATTATACATCGTATACTTCGGCCGACACCTCGGCGTCCATCGAATGGGACGGCACTGTTGACCATACGGGCAACAGCGGCGGTTCGGCAAAGATATTCAATGCAGACAGAGCGCAGGGCTCAATGCAGATATCGCAGAATATAGATATTGTCGGAGGAGGAACATACGATCTCTCGCTGTGGGTAAAGACGGACAACGTTTCGAGCGATTCAAACGTTTACGCTACTCTGATATTCTATGACGAGAACGGCTCTACTATAGAAGAGAACAAGCAGCTTCTTGTATACTATCCTACAGGAGGTTCAAACGGAGTCAATACATCTGACTGGACAAAGGTAAGCGGAACGGTATATGTAAATCCGCTGGCAGTAAAGCTCAGGATAGATATGCGCTACCGCGGCGGAGCCAATAACATAAACGGTACCGTGTGGTTCGACGACCTTGAGATATCCAAGCAGGCGGAGCTTGATAATTCCGTTACCTATGAGGGAACGCCTTCGCTCTCGCTTCGCGGCTACGGAGCCGAGGATGCGGATGTGTCAAGAGGCTACGGCGAAAAGTGGGACAGCGATCCCATAACGGGAATAACGGCGGGCGCTTATTACGCATACAGCGTAAAAACGCAGAGCTTCAATGCGGACGAAGGCGCATATGTACTCGTTACATACTACGACTCGATGGGACGTTACCTGTCATCCGAGAGATCGAGCACAGTCAAGGGAACAAATGAAAGCTGGCAGGAGATAAGCGGAACGACCGCAGCGCCGCCCAATGCAGAGTATGCGGTAATGAGCCTGTGCATAGACGGCAAGGGTATCGTATGGTTTGCGGATGCGGACTTTATACTCGGTGAAAAGCCGAATACTCCGGACGTTGACGGCGATGATAACCAAGGCGGCAGCGGCGGCGGAGGCACCGGCGGCGGTGGTACCGGCGGCGGCAGCGGAGCCGGCGGAGGCGCAGGAGCCGGAGGCGGCGGTTCCATGAGCGGCAATCAGTCGAACCAGGGCGGTACTATGGGCAACTTCAACACCGGAACGGCCGATGATAATGATGATGTTATAGACGTTACCGGAAATCCTGACGCGCTGATACCGCAGCCAGATCCGTCATATTTCACACAGAATATGGACGTTATAGGCGGCTTCAGAGATATCAAAAATGTAACATGGGCGCAGAAGGCGATAGTATCGCTCTCGTCTATAAACGTTATAAGCGGCAAGGAAGAGGGTCTCTTCTATCCGGACGACAATGTTACAAGAGCTGAATTTGTAAAGATACTTATCGGTGCGCTTGAGTATGCCGGCAGGATCGATACAGAGGGCAGCGCATGCTCGTTTGACGACGTGGCTGAGGATGCATGGTATTACACGCCTGTTGCGGCTGCCGTAAAGGCGGGCATAGTTCAGGGCGTTTCAGAGAGTGAGTTTGCTCCTGACGCGAACATAACGAGACAGGATATGGCTGTTATGCTCGTCCGCGCGGCGAATGCAGCGGGGATAACCTTGTCAGAGGGAGCTCAGACCGTATTCAGCGACGAGGCGGCGATATCAGACTATGCTTTGGAGGCTGTAAAGACGATGTCCGCAGCGGGTATAATAAACGGCTTTGACGACGGCGAATTCAAGCCGGCGGACAATGCTACAAGAGCGCAGGCGGCAGTTGTCATATACAGAACAATGGGAGGAACTGATTAATGAAAAACAAGCTAACAGCTCTTATAATGACGCTTGCGGTGCTTATCGGGACATTTGTCCCGATAGGCGGCGTACAGGCGGCGCAGGGCATTAATCATGAGCGCGAGGTCAGTCTTATGGCTGCTCTGGGTATAGTTACAGGATACCCGGACAATTATAAGGCGGACGCGGCTGTTACCGGAGCGGACTTTGTGACCTATGCAAACCGGGCTGTCGGCGCGGTCGTACAGAACGCGCCGGAGGCTGCCGGGGCGTACGGTCTCGGTGACGGCAGCGCGCAGATAACAGTAGCTCAGGCGGTGGATGTTATCTTTGCGCTTACGGGCTATACGCAGATAGCTCAGGCCCGCGGCGGCGACGGCTATACATACGCTATGTCGAACGGCGTGCTCAGCGGAGTGAGCCATGCGGATAAAAACGCCGGTCTTACCGCCGAGGGAGCTATCATGCTCATATATAACGCTCTCGATATGAAAGCGGTGGAATTCACGATCAAGGGCTATACCTTCTTGGATAAGACCGTTATGGAGGATAAGCTCAGAGTTTACAGCAGCAAGGGTATCGTAACGGCTAATCCCGAGACCTCGCTTACGGGATATGAGCCGGCAGGGCTCAACATGGTCAGGATAGACAATACGTTATACAGCGTTGGCAGGACTGCTGCTGCGGATCTTCTCGGCTATAATGTTGAGTTCTATTATATGGACGATAAGAACAGCGGCGAGCTGGTCGTAAAATGGATAGAGGTGCGCAATACAGGTACCGCGTCGGTAGTTATATACGGCTGCGATATCGACAGCATCGATGGAAGGAGCATAACCTATTATAATTCTTCCGATGCGAGAAGAACGGTCACCATTGATCAGAACGCCGACATAATATACAACGGCGTGCGTACAAACGAGCTTTCAGCGGAGGCGATGAGCTCTCTGACGAGTGAAACGGTACTTATAAACAACGGAACATCGGGCGGATATAATGTAGTTATCATAAACGACTATGAATACTATATGGTAGACGCGTACTCTTCGGACACGGGTCTGGTGAACGACTACAGCGCCAATAAGAGCCTGAGCCTCAAGGAGTCGGATTACCATGTGATGCGCATCACAATGGACGGGGCGAGCGTGTCCGCAAGCAGCATAATGGCCGGTCAGGTGCTGGCAGTAGCTGTGAGCAAGGACGGCACGGTGCTCCATGCGGAGATACATACCGGTTCCGTGACGGGCGAGATATCGTCATACAGCGCCGATATGGTAGTGATAGGCGGAGCTCAGTATTATATCTCACCGGCATATGAGGGTGACCAGCTCAAGCTCGGCAGAACCGGTACATTTTATTTTGACAGGCTCGGCAAGATAGTGCGTTCGAGCGTAAGCAGAGGTCAGAGCTCACAGTACGGATATCTGATGAACTTCTATTCGGACAGCGACGGGTATTCCGACTATATGGCAAAGATCCTCACGGCGGAGGGCGGAGTTAAGACCTTTGAGGTCAAAAACAGCCTCTCATTCAACGGTTCAAAGAAGAGCGCTCACGATGCGGCAACGCTGATGTGGAACGGTCAGAACTATCATCAGCTCATAACATATACGCTGAATGAAAGCAATGAGCTGTCGTCAATAAAAACGGCGGATGAGAGATATATAGGCGTGGACGAGGAAAATATAGACGCGTTCACCATCAACTACAGAGGTACCGGAAGATACAGAAAAAACAATATGTGCTTCAATTCAAAGTACCTTATAGACGGAACAACGCCTATATTCCTTATCCCGTACAACGGCGAGGAGGACGAATACTCGGTACAGAACAGCTCGTATCTCACGAACGGATGGACATATAATATATCCGTATACGATATCGACAGCTATATGTACGCTTCGGCTGTAGTGATACATGAGAACATCATTGAGCCGGAAACGCTCAGGTCAAAGCGTTCTTTCATAGTTTCAAAAGTCGTTGAGGCCGTTGACGAGGACGGAGACGTCGGAGTTATGATCGAGGGCTATCAGCAGGGCTCGAAGGTATCGTATATGCTCGATAACTCGGATATGCTTGATAACAGGGGTCAGGTTCGCGCTGCGGAGCTTAAGACCGGCGATGTGCTCCAGATAGGGGTCAATACTAAGAACAAGATAAACGCAGTTCAGCTGCTTTACAGATCCGGTACTGATACGCTGAGCATAGCGTCCGGAACGTCCAACATAAATGAATACTGGGAGGGCGGCACCGCAACGTTCCCGGATCTTTGGGTGAGCAAGGGCGTTGTTACCGACAGATCGACAGACGTTATCCTCGTTGACAGCGACGGTGATGATACGGTGGTTTCAAAGAAAGCGCACAAGCTCGGAAGCGTTACGACATATCTGTACGAGGACGGAAAGCTCAGTGTTTCGAGCAAGAACGACATCGCGGTAGGCGATAATGTTTATGTTCATGAATACCAGGGCAATGTACAGGAAATAATAATAGTTAGATAACAATGAAAGACCGCTGCGAGGGTCGGTTTTGCCGGCCTCCGCAGCGGTTTGTTTTTGTCTTAAAAGGCGCATGTATCAGCCTCTTCCGTAGCGGATAGTGATATCCCGCACCGTTTTGAACAGCTCGTCTGAAAGCTCTTCTCTGCGCACTCTCCAGCGCCAGTTAGTTCCGACCGTAGACGGAGTATTTATCCTCGCCTTGTCTGTAAGACCGAGATAGTCCTGGAGCGGGATGATGCATTTATCGGCCGCGCTGCGCATTATGAGACTGATAAAAGATAGGTTCAGCTTCGTTTTGGGTGTATATTCATCGCAGAGGTACTGTCTTGCGAGCTTCTGCTCGTCAGCGGTAATGGTGCTGAACCATGATACTATGGTCTGATTGTCATGAGTTCCGGTATAGGCTACGCAGTTGCTCCCGTAATTGTGCGGGAGGTAATCGCTGCGGCAGCCGGTGTCGCGTTCGTCAAAGGCGAACTCCAGAACTTTCATATTCGGAAAGCCGGCGGCCTGGACGAGAGCGCGTACGGAGTCTGTCATATAGCCGAGATCCTCGGCAATTACCTCCTTTTCGCCGAGAGCTTCCTTTACCTTGCTGAACAGGTCGATACCCGGTCCCTTTTCCCAGTGTCCCCTCATAGCGTTCTTATCGCCGTAGGGGATGGAGTAATATTCGTCAAAGCCGCGGAAATGGTCTATTCTCACAACGTCGTACATGTTGAAGCAGTGCCATAGACGTGTTATCCACCATTGATAGCCTGTGCTTTTGTGCCGCTCCCAGCGGTAAAGCGGGTTTCCCCAAAGCTGTCCGTCGGCCGAAAATCCGTCGGGAGGGCAGCCTGCAACGGCTGCAGGCATATTGTGTTCGTCAAGCTGAAACAGATCCGGATAAGACCATACATCGGAGCTGTCCATGGATAAATATATCGGGATATCGCCTATTATTTTTATGCCTTTACCGTTGGCATATGCTTTTAGACCGTGCCACTGCTTAAAAAACACATACTGCATATATTTTTGGAACTCAATATCAAAATACAGCTCTCTGCGGTAGTGATCCATTGCGTTTCCCCACCGCAGGCGTATATCCTCCGCCCATTCTGTCCACGGTCTGCCGCCGAACCGGTCCTTGACCGACATGAACAGTGCATAATCGTCGAGCCACCACGAGTTTTCCGAAACAAACCGCATATAGTTATTGTCGGCGGTTATATTGCTCCGCTCATACGCCTTTCTTAGCAGCGGATATCGGTTTTCGTACAGTTTTTTGTAGTCTGTATCGTTATCCCTGTGTCCGAGATCGGCTTCATCGCATTCCTTCCTTGTGAGAACGCCTTCTTCTATGAGCGCTTCAAGGCTTATCATATACGGGTTACCCGCGAAGGTCGAAAAGGACTGATACGGGGAATCGCCGTATCCGGTAGGTCCGAGGGGGAGGATCTGCCAAAAGCCTTGCCTGCATTCCGCAAGCTTATCTATAAAATCATATGCTTCCTTGGAAAAGCAGCCTATCCCGTATTTGGACGGCAGACTTGATACAGGAAGCAGGATACCTGCTGTTTTCATAATTGCGACCACCTGATCCTTTCTGATGTTACTGTTCCGTATCTACCATAACGCCGTAATGATCTGATACGGCGCCGTAGTATTTACCGTTGAATACGACCTTTGACCGCTTTATGGCAGCCTCAGAGTTTTTCCATATATAGTCGATACGCATTTTTTCGCTCTCCCATTCCTTCCAGCCGTCTATGGCCTTCTCGACCGTGACCCCGCTGTCCTTCTGCAATGCCATAGTATATGTGTCGTGCCAGCCGGAAGCGCATATGAGGTCATATCCCTCGTTTTTCATATCTGCTCTGCAATTAAAATCGCCCATAAGCCATACCGGGCCTATATCCGAAAGATGAGCGTTTATGCGTTTCCACTGCTCTGAGAAAGGCTCATCTTCATCCTTCCACCAGCCCATATGGACGCTGTAGAACCATTCGTCCTTTGTTTTTATACCGAGTATCCTTCTTGTTTTCCAATTGTCATAGTCATCGCTTGCGCTCGATAAAAAATTATCTGTGTCCTCGATGGGGAAGAGGCTCAGCAGAGCCGCCCCTTCATCGTATTTGCCGTAGCCGGTTTTGATCGGGAGCCATACCCAGTTATAATGAAGTCCGTTTATGCCGAGCAGCTTAGCGGCGTTAGCGGCGTGATTGTCGGCGCGTACCGGAACGGATCTTTGTATAACAGTCATGCCGTCAAGCTCCGTTACCGGTACTATACCTGCGTTTTTTGACTGGTTGACTTCCTGCAGGGCGATAATGTCCGGCTGTTCCCTGATAACGGCATCCACGAACATATCGAGCTTTTTTTGGTATTCATCCTCTATCAGGCTGTGCGAATTTAGTGTAAGCAGTTTCATGGGGTCACCTCTTTAAAGAATATCGTTTATATCCGATTTAAGAACGTCGGCTTTGGGTCCGTATACGGCCTGGATGCCGTCGCCTTTTTTCAAAAGACTGAGCGCGCCTTCCTTTTTCCACGCGTCAAGCGGAGCGACCTTATCGGGATCCTTTACCGTGACGCGCAGGCGCGTCATACATGCGTCAACTAAAACGATGTTTTCGCGTCCGCCGAGCAGACCGATTATACGCTCCGCCTGTGTGTTGCCGCCGGATGACGCGGAGGATGAGGTCTCGTTTTCATCATCGCTTTCGCTCTGGTAATTTCCGAGACGTCCCGGTGTGGCGAACTTGAATTTGCCTATCATAAAGTATGCCACTGCAAATCCGACAGCGAAGAAAATAACGACGCATATGATAAAGTTTATGATATCGCCGCCCAGCCCGGCTTTTATCGACATGGGTATACGGGCTATGAACTCAACATTTCCGAACGAGTGCAGCCGCAGGTCTATTACGCCTGCCAGGGCAAACGCCGCTCCCTGGAGCAAAGCGTAAACTATATACAGCGGGATAGCGCAGAACATGAACATAAACTCGAGCGGCTCGGTAACTCCCGTGAGGAATACGGCGAGTATAGTCGATATGAACATTGAGCGGTAGCCCTTTCTCTTGTCCTTATCTACCCGTTTATACATTGCAAGCGCCACGCCCAGAAGCATGCCTGTAGCGCCTATCATCTGACCTACCTTGAAGCGTGCCGGTGTGACGGACGATATAAGCTCGTTGTAGGAAGCCATATCGCCGGCGTTTTTGAAGTTTATAAGGTCGGTCACCCATGCGAGCCACAGCGGATCCTGACCGAAAACCTCCTTGCCGGCGTTTATCCCGGTCTGTATCATGTATGTGCCGCCGAATGATGTGTAGTTCATCGGTATCGTCAGCATATGATGCAGTCCGAACGGAAGAAGAAGTCTTTCAAGCGTGCCGTATACGAACGGGGCAAGTACGGGAGAGGTCTCCGAGGAGTTTGCTATCCAGATACCGAAGCTGTTTATGCCAAGCTGTACTACCGGCCATACTATTGCCAGTATGACAGAAATTATGACCGAATAGAATATCACAGCCATAGGCACAAATCTCTTTCCGTTAAAGAAAGACAATGCGTCGGGCAGTTTGCGGAAGTTATAATATTTGTTGTATACCATGCCTCCGACAAATCCTGCAATGATACCCACGAATACGCCCATATTGAGCGCCGGAACACCGAGTACCGAAACGAAATATCCGTTTACAAGTATCTCCTGACCGAACAGGGTATGCGTCACCGCCTCCGGATCATTGAGCATTTCCGACGTTACTCCGAATATCTGTCCGGTTATCGCGTTTATAAGTATGAACGCAATAACTGCGGCAAATGCGCCTCCGGCGCGTTCCTTTGCCCATGAGCCGCCTATCGCCACGGCGAACAGTATATGCAGATTATTTATGATCGCCCAGCCGATATTCTCCATAACAGAACCTACCGTCAGCACGAAATGAACATCGCCGCCGGCCATTGCGACGAGCTTGCCGAGACTTATCATAAGACCGGCGGCCGGCATTACCGCGATAACGACCATAAGTACCTTGCCGAGCTTCTGTAAAAAGTCAAAACTGAGCTTAGAGCGTTTTTTCGGATTTTCCGTACTGCTTTTTCCGGACTTTTCGGAAGCGTCCTCCGCCGGAGCCAATACCATTATGCTGCTTTTTCCGGCTTTGACCGTTCCTGACGCCGTTTGCATGTCAAGACCGTCAGCGCCGTCGCAGATAAGAACGGGAGTGACTGTGTTTATCCCTTTTGCTTTCAGAAGCTCCATATCCGCTTCCGCTACAAGGTCCCCTTTTTTGACGCGGTCGCCTTCCTTTACATAGGATCTGAAGCCTTCGCCCTTCAGCGCAACGGTCTCAAGACCGAAGTGAACGAGGATATCCATGCCATCGTCGGAATGAAATCCGTATGCGTGAAGCGTGTCCGTTACTGAGCTGACAACTCCGTCAGCGGGACTGTAGATCCTGCCGTCGTCGGGGATGACGGCTATACCGTCGCCGAGAACTTTTTCCGAAAATACAGGATCGGGAACTTCGGACAGGGCTATGAGCCTGCCGGATACCGGCGCCGCTATCGAGACGCCTTTTTTTGTTAAGCTTTTCATAAGCTGCCTCCTTGATACCTTCCAACAAGCGTTGCATTATTTTCATGCAACTTTTTATCTAACCTATGCAATTATTATAATATATTTATGCATATTTTGCAATACCTTTTCAAAGAAAAAAATAAATTTATGAATAATGTATAAAAAAACAGCGCTGCTATTGTTGGCTATTACCAAAGGATTTTTGCTGTGCAATAAAGTTGCATGATTTTTCTGCAAAAATATTGACTTATTTTTCAGAACGTGGTATAATAATGATGATCAATAATTTCAGGAGAATATATTATGGCAGTAACGATAAAGGATGTTGCGGCGCTTGCGGGGGTATCTCCCTCTACGGTATCAAGGACCTGCAACAATAACCCGTCTATAAGCCGCGAGACGAAGGAAAAGGTCAGAAGGGCGATGCAGCAGCTGGGATATGAGCCTGCGCCTTCGTCAGCCTGTGCGCAGGCTGTAAAGCTGATAGGAATAATACTTCCGCCGTCTCAGAGGGAGACGTTTGAAAATTCATTCTTTCTTGAGGTGATACGCGGCATAAACAGGGTATGCAATAATGAACATTATATAAGCACGGTCATAACGGGAGAAAATTATGACGAGATCATCTCGGCAGTAAAAACGATGATCGAAAACGACATCATAAGCGGCTTTATAGCAGCATATTCCATAACTGACGATCCGGTCACCGAATACCTCCGCAGCGAGGGCTTAAAATATGTTATTATAGGAAAGGCGGCAAAATACGTCGATCAGACTGTGTATGTAGACAATGACAATATTCTTGCCGGCAAGGAGGCCACGGAGTATCTTATAGCTCTCGGACATAAAAGGATCGCATATCTGGGAAGCAAAAACAAGCTTATGTTTTCGGCGGAAAGGAAGCAGGGGTATATAATTTCCATGATAGACCACGGTCTTGAGTTTGAGCCGGAAAACTGCATAGAGGCGGAGAACGCGGAAGAGGGCGAAGCTTCTATAAAACAGCTTCTGCAAAGGGAAAACGCGCCTACGGCTATAGTGGTGAGCGACGATATATTGGCTGTAACTGCCGAGCGTATATGCGGCGAAATGAATTTGTCGGTGCCGGAGGATATATCTATGATATCGTTCAATAATTCGCTGCTTGCAAGGCTTACGGCGTCGCAGCTCACTTCAATAGAAATAAATTCTTACCGGCTCGGAACGGAAGCTGCGTCGCAGATAATAAAGCATATCGAAGAGCCGGATCTTGCCGCGGCAAAAATAATAATACCGCATAAGCTCATCGAAAGAAAGTCGTGCAGAAGGCTTTCCTGACTCGGGTATATATGAGACGGAAAGGATCGGACTGAAAAAATGTCCTGTCCTTTTTTTATGTATGTTTTTTTATTATCGTTAAGTATTAAAGTTGACTTGAAATGTCCGGGAAGGTATAATTATATAATAAGATAAATGCCGGATATATGCGGTTTCCGGCTAATGACGGAGGAGACGAAATGAACAGCTGCATCTGCGATATAAGCAAGTGGGAAAGAAAAGGGAACGTATATGTTTATCCGGGTACGCCGGATAAAAACAATTGGTATGATAAGGGTCTTGTACCTAAAAATGACTATACTGCCGATCTGTACGGATGGTACGGGTTTACTTTTGAGACTGAGCTGCACGGCGCTGAGGAGATAGAGGTGCGCGCGGGTCTGCTCGATTTCGGCGAGGTGAACACAGGCGAGAGCATTGATGATTTTGTATGGAAAGGCACTGTATACGGCGAGGGCACCGTTCGGGTATGGGTGCCGCTGCACAGGTTCGACCTGTTCTCATCAATGCCGGCAAGATGGCGGTTTTTGAGAAGAGTTGAGGTAAACCGTGAGGTCAGCGGACTGAGAGCGGTCAAGGGAAGAACTATATATGCCGAAGCCGAAGTGCTTTCAAAGCCTGCGGACGCGGGTGAGACCGTAAGCTATGCTATATCGGTCGTAAACTGTACCGGTGAAAAGCAGGCTGTATCGTTCAATATGAAAAAGACCGGATATGAGGTGACAAAAACGGAGCTGCCCGAGGACTTCGTTCTTGAGCCGTATGAGGAGAAGCGCGTTTGTGTAAGCGTTGAGATGAGTGAAAGAGTGGCCGAGGGCGGCTTTGAAAAGCAGATAATAGAGCTTGCGGCGAACGGCGGCGAGAGCCGGACGCTCGAATTCTATACGGTAAGGCGTATGCAGCATCCGTATATAGTATGTACCGAGCCGGAATGGAAAGCGGTAAAGGAAAAAGCGGAAAATTACGAATGGGCGGGAGATATTGCCGATACATACATAAAGCGCGCCGAGGAATGGAGCGTGCCTGATTATGAGAAAGGCGTAAACTACCTTTTTGAAACGGACAACGCGCATAAGTGCTTCAACAGTACGGTCGCATGGAAGCTTACCGGCAGAATTGAATTTGCTGAAAAGGCGGCTGAATTTCTCAGACGCGTCAGCGACAGGGAGCGCGGCTATCCGTCAAAGCTGAAAGCGTGTCATCAGCAGCTCGTTCACGAGGGCGAATTCTTCAAAAGCTGCGCCAAGGCGTATGATCTGATATATGACGCGGGAGTGCTGTCCGAGCAGGATCATGAGGATATACACGCCTCGTTCAGGATATTTATGGATTTCCTCGACTGGGCGCTTTCGGACGGCGGCATATCGAACTGGTCGCTTGCCGAGATAGCCGGAGCTCTGTATTGTGCAATGGCAGTGCAGGACAGGGAAAGGATAGAGCGGTTCGTATTCGGCACAGGCGGCGCACTCGCGCATTTGCAGGCCGGAGTGTACGACGACGGCTGGTGGTGTGAATGTACCATAGGCTACAACCAAATGGCGGCGGGACTTTTCAGTGAATATACGGTGGCGCTGCGTCCGTGGGGCATAAACCTTGCGGGCTGGTGGGTACCTGCTCAGTATTCAAATAAGGTGCATTTCAGAAATCAGGCCATGGACGGTCTCAGCTGGGATATATACGGCGAGACCAAGAGAAATTACAGATGCATAGAAGATCTTTGGGACAGCCTTGTGGCGCTTGCAAACTACAGGAGCGTTGTACAGGGCGTGAACGACAGCGCAGAGGAGAGGTTTGAGGGTGCGTCGCCCGTTGCGTTCGATTCAAGGTACGATATCGCCTATGCGATATACGGCAAGCCCGAATATGCGCAGATAATCAGAAACGGCGGTGAAAAAGCGTTCCGTGACCTGTTCCGCGGAGTTCCGGAGCTGCCGGACATACAAAGCGATGTGCACAGGCGTTCCTGCTATTTCCACAACGGCGGTATATCGCTGCTGCGCACAGATACCGAGGGCAGAAGCGACGAGGAACAGTTTGAGATAAGCCTTAAATACGGCTCGCACGGCGGCGCGCACGGTCATTACGACCGCTGCGCCTTAAACGCGGTGAGCCGGTACGGCAAAGCTCTGTTCAACCCGGAAAATGTGTGGTATTCCTACGGCACATTTATGTATAAATTCTATGTGCAGAACAGTATAAGCCATAATATGACAACGGTAGACCTTAAGCTCCAGGACCCGCAGGAGGGGAGGCAGCTGCTGTTCCACAGCGGAAGCCTGTTCCATGCGAGCACGGTCGAAAACTGCGCGGCGTGGTCGAACCCGCCCTACGGCGGCTGGCGTGTACGCAGTCAGGAGCCCACGTTCAGGGAGCGGGCATGGATCGAGGGCAGATATGTACCGATCCCGGACGATGCGCCCGAATATACGAAGCGCACAGGCTTTACCGAGAAAATAATGCAGAGACGTATGGCCGTCCTGCTCGACGACTGTGTGGTATGCTTTGACTACCTGGAGGGCGCGGATGAGCATACGTATCATTGTATCTATCATCTGCCCGGGCTTAAGGGTATAGAGGGAGAAGAAAGCTCGTCCGCAGGTCATACAGAGCAGCTTGTCACAGATCCCCTGTCCTCGGCGCAGTTTATAACCGATGTGGACAGATACGTTCAGCGCGGCACGGTAAGGCTCGAGTTCGGGTTTGACTATGATGAAAAGGTCAGCGCGAAAGCGCCGTGGCTGCTCACTCCGTTCAGGAGCGGACACAATGTTCCGGGTCATCTCAAAACTGACCTGTATTATGTGGAGGACGGCGGCAGCGAGCTGATCGTAGGCTGCGATCCGGAATACTATCCCGTGTCAAAACGCCTGTTCTATTCCGTAACCGCGGACGGAGAGACTGTAGCGGACGGAAAGTTCGGAGCGTGGATACTCGGCAGAGACCATATCGAAGCCGATGTTTCGGGAAAGAAGACAGTTCAGCTCCACGTCCGCACCGAGGACGGCACTATAGACCATAATCTTATCAAGGAGACGGTAAAGACTATATTCTGGGGCGATCCGTATTTTGAAACTGCGGACGGCGGAAGGGTATGGCTGTCGGAGCTTGAATACAGCACGGAAAACGTTGACCGCGGCATGGGCATAGGCGTGGACTATGCCGGCGGCCCGGTAAAAATACAGACAAAGCAGTATGGCAGAGCCGTGCCGGGAGACGTTATCGACAAATCGCGCGAGGGCGTTATAACGGTAGATGTCTCCGGCATAAACGCTGTAAAATTCGTTTCGGATATAGGCGGCGACTATCCGGTGGGAGATGAGAGCGGCAGACGCCGGTTCATAGCCCTTGAGAAGAGGGGAAAAGCAGCGTCGTTCATATCGGTTCTGGAACCGCATACGGGCGAGCGTATGATAGAAAAAGCAGAGGCTGTCGAGGGCGGAGTAAAACTTACGCTTGCCGACGGACGCGTTCAGACTGTGACCGTGACGGGTATGGATACGGGCAGACCGTGCGCGGAGGTCAAAGAGTACAGGAACGGAGAGCTGCTTCGCTGTGAAACGGCTGAAGGAGTGGAAGAATGATAGAAACAAGGACAAAGGAGCCTTTTGTAAACATATGGTTCGGAAACTTTTATAAGCCGGCGTTTGACGATAAGGATTTTATAGACAGAGAGATAAGCGAATTGAAACGGCTCGGCTTTAACGGCGTACAGCTCGACACAAAGGCGTGGGAGGATTTCAGGGAGCGTTTTTCAGGCGGCGAAGCGAGCCAATACGTTGCTCAGCAGGAATATATGATGAAGGTGTGCCGTGAAAACGGCATAAGCTACAATTTCCTCACGCTTTATCTCTGCGCCGACAACCTGTACCCGAATATCCGCTTTTCACCGCCGATATTCGGTGAGTCCGTCACCGATCCGGAGGGAAACGACGGGCGCTGGTACAAATACTGGTCGGATAAGGCGAAGGCTTCGATGGAGGAGCATGTAAGGGGCGTGTTTAACGCTTACGGAGACGGCGTGACAAGGACCGTGATAAACGGAGCGGAGCGCAAGCCGACCTGCACTATGTGGGATCCCATCGCAGCGCCGAGCTTCGACGAAGAGGGCAGAGCGCGGTACCTCGGCTGGCTTGAGCGACGGTACGGCAGTATAGAAGCATTTAACAGCGCATACAAAACAGGCTTTAACGGATTTTCGGAGCTTGAAAAGGAGGACTATTGGTTTTCCTGCGCGTATCCGGAGGATGGTCTGTACACAAAGAAAGAGCTTGATGAAAATTCGCCTAAGGCGAGAATGTGGGCGGATAATATGCGCTGGCGCGCCGACGAGCTGTGCGAATATTTCAAGGATATGCAGGAACGCATACACGGCATTGATCCGGAGATATACACCATGCCCGACATGGCGCAGTGGAGCTATTTTCTGAATGTGGACGCGTCCGAGCTTTCAAACGTAGGTCTTGCCGATCTCTGGGACACCTCGAACAGAGGGATAGATATATACAGGCTTGCGGAATATGTGGACTGCTGTAATTTCATCACGGTGCCCATAACGCCGCTCGGCGATGCGGACGCGTATGTTGCCTCATGTCAGCATTCGATGATGCGCGCGATGAACCGGGGCAGGGAATTTCTCGGCGGGATATACTGGGGCAGATTTCTGTATAATGATATCTACGAATTTCTGACTCCGCAGGAGATAGCCGGGACTATAGCGGCTTCCGGAGCCTCGGGCTATACGTCCTACGGAGTCTGCGGACTTGACGACGGCGGTTTGCTGCACAGGATGGACGAGGGCTTTCTCAGCTCGCTCGCAGATGCGAACAGCTGGTTTAAAAAGATCGTCCCCGGGCTCGGCCGGCGGCGTCCGGCGGAAACGGCAGTGTTGTTCCCGTCGGCTATGTCGATCTATGAGCCTATGGGCGTAGAGGGCAATAAGGAACGCCGCTACGATCTGCTGGGCTGGTACAAGATGTGCCTTGACGGCGGATTTGACTGCGACGTTATAGACGAGGGACTTATCGAAAACGGGGCGCTTTCGGGCTATAGGGTATTGATAGTTCCCGAAAACGACTGCCGGTTTATGGACGATAATAAAAGATCCAATGAAGCCATAAAAGAATGGGTGGAAAACGGAGGAATACTGATCCATTCGCCGATGGATAATATTGCCGCAGAGGTGTTCGGTATATGCGGAGAGCCGCATAAGGGCGGCGCGTTCATGTATACCGAAAAAGGACTTTCGCAGAGCGGCGTCTATTGCGCGTATGAAGGTGAAAAGATAGCGGGGTATCTATCGGACGGAGCCGGAGCGGCAGTTAAGAACAGTATAGGAAAGGGATATGTATATTCGTTCGGCTTTGCTTACGGCTATAGCTATACTGCCAAGATCGCGCCACATGTACCGCTTCCCGAGCGCAACAACGAGCTTTATCCCGTAAAGCTTATGAAGGATAATATGCTTTGGGATATACTCGTTAAGCACGGCATACACCGCGCGGAGGCGCACGGTACAGGGATAGAAACGGCGGAATTTGAAAACGGTATCGTAGCGGTAAATCATACTCCGCATACCGTTGAGATAAGCCTGCGCGGCAGGAGCGTGCGCGTCATGCCCCGCGCGGCTGCCGTTGTATCCGATAACGGAGTAACGGCTTCATAAAAATGCATTTGCGGAAAGGGGGATCGGAATGGATCCTATATATAAGATAGCTGCCGTGGGCATAGCAGTCACGTCAGCCATAGCGCTTATAAGCGCGCGGCTCATATCCGCGGCGGGAAATGAGATCATTGTTGAAACGGGAGTAACGCAGCTTGATAACTTTTCTGCGGAAACTATTAGGAACGCGTCCATAACAGACGAGAATGAGTCGTATTCCGGAGAGATGTATCTCAGCAAAAGCGGCGCGGTAACTCATCCGCAGTGGTTTGAGGGCGATAAAAAGCTCAATGCCGACGGCACGTATTATATCATAAAGGCGGAGCCTGCACCCGATCACTATCAGAACGGCGGCAGCTTTGACAACAGTGTTATAATCGGAGACGAGGATGACGAGGAGGACAATAAGGTCGAATACGCGAATGCCTCGGAGGTGCAGTCGAGAGACGTTGACGGCAGAAGCTATACCTACCGTACTCTCGGCAAAAACGGAGCTATGGTCGTAAATCTAAAATGTTCTCCCGAAGAAGTCAATTATCTTACGGTGCAGCTGTGGGGGGGCGATACCGGTTCCGGCAGCCTGTGGGTTTGCGACCCGGTCTCTGGTAATATGAACACGTCCGACAGCGAGCAGCCGCACCGCAACGATAAGGTGGACAGGCGCGACTGGGTCGAGCTCAATACGCTTTCATCCTCACCGCAGTATGACGGCGGATTTATATATTCTACATATGAGATACCGATGATATATACGCATGGACGGACAAGCGTGAGCTTAAGAATATATTCTACCGGCGGTCCTGCGGATTACAGCGGCGTCAAGATAAAGGAGCAGACAGAGCCGTCGCGCGGGATATACGGAGCGTATATGGAGACCGATCCGTATTTTGAGCCGGAGGAATACGGCATTACCGGAGGAGACTATATTGATGATGCAAAAACGCCGGGAATATCATATGACGATACGAAGGAACAGCTTAAACAGGCAGTCCTTTCGGGCATAGATATCCTCCGCGGATGGCAGGTCTACGGCGGCGGTCATCCGGCCTATATGGAGGGAATGATAACAAGGAGCACCGCATGGCAGCGCAAGCCTGCTGTTGACTCGGACTGGAAGGACGTATATTATAATGACAGCTTTATGCTTAAGCAGAACCTCACACCGCTGAACATGCTTGAGCTTGCGGCTTATGCATACGATAACGCCGCGGAGCTTGGCTTGGATGAAACGGTGCGGGAAGAGCTTATGGACAGGGTCGTCGCGGGAGTTGACTTTCTTTGCAGGGCGCAGGGCTCGAACGGAGGCTTTTTCTCACAGAGCGGCTGGATCGGCGGTCCGGAGCGCCGTGAGGCGTCAGGGAACAATCTGACAGGCTTCGGACTGAGGAGCGTCGGAGAAGCGCTGCTTATGATACGTGATGATATCAGCGACGATATAAAGAAGGAAAGGATAGACGCCGACGCTGACGGCGTGCCCGATACCGAAAGGCTGACGGCATGGAACGCTATGCTTGAGAGCGCAAGGGATTATCTTATAACGCTCGAGGGCGGATATGGTCATGCGCCCAATCAGGATATGGCAAATTCCGAAGCTGCGCTGAAATTTGACGCGTTTCTCTCCCGGTCCGGAGGGAATACGTTAAGCACTTCAAGCAGAAATTCAGTGCTGGCTGTATGTTTTGGGGATAATAAAAATCCGGTGCTCTCCTCCTATTGGGTCTCGGAAAAGGGCACGATACTCGAAAATTTCGGTTCCGTACAGGGCGGATATTCCGGTGATTACGGTTCCAACGCCGTTGTTCAGCTTTCGAGGATAGCCGAAACGGCAAAGGAATATTTTAATGTGGATTATACAGGCAAGATGTCCGTTGTGTATGATACGATAAGCAACTATTATTTCACGGGGAAAAAGCAGATAAACGGAGAGTTTTTCAGACAGCTTTATACCGAGGGTCTGACCTCGAACAGGAATTCCGCTTATCCGGGTAACGAGCGGTATCCGATAGATATCTATTCGGCGCTGGAGCTGAAAAATGATACGGCGCTGCGGATAATATACGACTATCTGGGGCATAAGGATATAGGCTATGAGCTCAGCAGCGGCTCGCTGAGCGTGCAGAATGCGCATTATGAGGATAACATCATTGACGCATACAGGCTTTACGAAGCCTTTGACAGCCTCAGAGCCGAATTTGAAGAACGCGGTACGGAAAGCTGCAGCTATCCCATGGAGGATGAGAGCATCACATCCTACGCATGGTGCGACGAAACGGCGCGCAGCGTTGTGATAAAGGACGGCAGCGAAAGGATCTATATGACCTTGAACTGGCGCAATCCTATGTATTCAAACGGATATTACAATACGGTAGAGAAAAAAGACAATCAGCGGATAAAGATCAATGATCTTGCCCGCGTTCACGCGTCCAACGGCAGATACGACCGTTACGGCTATGCCGAGGTGTATACGGATAACTATTCCGTATCTGACTGGACGGAAATAAACATGAACGGGGAAAATTCTTGCATTCAGGCGCTCATGATATGCCGTTACGGCGACTATACCGTTATCATGAACAGCCGCGGCTGCGAAGGCGGCAGCGGGAGGAAATACGGCTGGAAAGAGTTTGAGGAGCAGGCCGGGCTTGACCGGGCATATGAATATACAGACCTTGTCACAGGTAAGGTCTACAGCTACAGCGGCGGTCAATGGTCGTGCGGCGCGGAGGTCATGAGCCTGGACAGCAAGTCCACGCTTGTGCTGAGAAGAGCGGACAGGCGCGTGTACGTGTCCGGCAACGGCAACGGTACGGCGGAGATAGTGATAAAGAATACTTCCTCCGCAGAGGAAGAGATAACTGTCTATTCGGCGGATAGAAAAGCGGACGGCAGCCTTGAGAGCGTGAGAGCGGAAAAAGTCATTGCGGGACCGGGTATCAGCACGGTCAGGATCGCGGCTTCCGAAGGATCGGAGATCTTTGTTTGGGATGAAAAAATGAAGCCGATATTTATTGACAAAGAATAAACGGTAAGGTATAATAATTGCAAAGCGCGGCGGCGTTTTGCAATTATTATTCTAAGAAGGGCAGTCTGCGAAACAAATGTTTTGCGGCCGTTCATAAAAAGACATATTACAAGGAGAGAGATCATGAAAACGGAAAAGACAGAGGCGTATTTATTCACACATTTCAAGGGAACGCAGAAAACTCCCGACGATGAGCAGGTATATTTTGCTGTGTCAAAGGACGGCTATAAGTGGCATAACTTAAACGGCGGAAAACCGGTGCTGCGCAGCGTGCTCGGCGAGGGGGGAGTGAGAGATCCCCACATAATGCGCTCGCACGACGGTAAGAAGTTTTTTCTTATAGCTACAGACCTCTATATATACGGAAAATGGGGCGAGAACAGCGATGGCTGGTACCGCTGCCAGCGCGAGGGTTCGCGCTCGATAATGATATGGGAGTCTGAGGATCTTGTGAATTGGTCCGAGCAGAGGATGGCGGAGGTCGCGCCCGGGGACGCCGCATGCGCATGGGCGCCCGAATGTATCTATGACGAAAGCGCGGACGACTATTTTGTGTACTGGTCGTCGCGATGCGCGTTTGACGGATGCGCAAAGCAGAGGATATATTGTTCGCATACGAAGGATTTTGTGACCTTTACCGCCCCGAAGCTGTATATAGAGCGGGATTTCAGTGTGATAGACACATCGATGATACAGGATGGGAATACGTATTACCGTTTCACGAAAAACCATGATGAGGCTTCGATATTTATGGAGGCCGGAGCTGCGGCCGAGGGCGAGTTTACCGAGATAGAGAGCTTTTCCATGAAAGGGAAGACGGGATATGAAGGACCGACTGTATATAAGATGAACGACGGCGAGACCTGGTGCGTACTGCTTGACGCTTTCGCGTCCGACGGAGGCTATCAGCCGTTTATAACAAAGGATATAGCGGGCGGTCGCTTTGTTCCTCAGGAGGGCTTTGAGACCCCCGACCCGTTCAGGCACGGAACGGTGCTCCCCATAACCGCTGCCGAGTATGACAGGCTTGTGAAACACTACGGAATAGAGGGATGATGGTATGATAAGCATCAAAAATAACACTATCAGTCTGCATGGCAGAGATATCAGCTACATAATGACGGTAGGCGAACACGGAGATCTGCTGCATTTTCATTTCGGAAAGAGGCTTGCTGACAGAGAATATTCAGTACCTGCAAAATGGAGCGCGTGGAGTCCGTACGCTCCGGAGGGTCATACTCTCGACAACATGCCTCAGGAATATCCTTCATATGGCTATGCAGACCTGCGCCCGGGAGCCTTTTCGTATACCAAAGGAAGCATGAACGGTATAGCGCAGCTCAAGTTCAGGGGCGCAGAGATCAAAAAGGGTGCGGCGTCCGTTCCCGGTATGCCTTGTCTGCATGACGGCGGTGCCGGTGCGGAAACGGTCTGTATCACGCTTGCCGATGAAGAAGCCGGTATCGAGGCGGTGCTTGCATATACGGTATTTGAGGAATACAATATCATAGCGAGGAGTACGGTCATCAGGAACATATCCGATTCGGCGGTGTATTTGAAGTCGGTATACAGCTCATGTCTTGAACTGGCGCAGAAGGACAGGGAGATAATATATTTCCCCGGCAGCTGGGCGCGTGAACGGCAGCTGGAGCGATGTGCGCTCAAAAAAGGCATGAGGGTGAATATAGCGAATGAACGCGGCGGCAGCGGTCACAATATGAATCCGTTTGCCATGATAGCGGATAAGAATTCGGATGAGAGCAGGGGCGAGGTCTATTCAATGTCCCTGATCTACAGCGGAAATCATTCGACCAATGTTATGTGCGCTCCGAACGGAAGCGTTCGTATATTGCAGGGAATAAACCCGGACGGCTTCGGCTGGGAGCTTGAGCCGGGCGGGGAATTTGCATCGCCTCAGAGCGTTATGTGTTTCAGTGATAACGGCTTCGGCGGTATATCGCGCGAGCTTGGCAGGCTTTACAGAAACAAGCTCTGCACGAGCAGGTGGACGCACCGCGAAAGACCAATACTGATAAATAACTGGGAAGCTACGTATTTTGACTTTGATGAGGAAAAGCTTGTAACTATCGCTAAAAAGGCAAAGGAAGCCGGTATTGAGCTGTTTGTTATGGACGACGGCTGGTTTGGTGCAAGAAACGACGATACTAAGGGTCTGGGCGACTGGACGGTCAACAGGCAAAAGCTCCCTTCGGGACTTAAGGGGCTTGCCGAGCGTATAAATGCGGAGGGAATGAAATTCGGACTGTGGATAGAGCCGGAGATGGTAAACCCCGATTCGGAGCTGTACCGCGAACATCCCGACTGGGTAATACATGTTCCGTATAAGACTCCTGCGCAGAGCCGTCAGCAGCTTATACTGGATATTACCCGCAGCGAGGTCAGGGATTATATCATCAAGTCGATCAAAACCGTGCTGTCGGAAGGGAATATAGAGTATGTTAAATGGGACATGAACAGACCTATAACCGATATGCCGTACCCCGGATATAATCATCGCTACACGCTCGGACTTTATGAGATAGCCGGAGCGCTGACCTCCGCATTCCCGGATATCCTTTTTGAGGGCTGTGCGGGCGGCGGCGGAAGATTTGATCCGGGTATGCTGTACTATTTCCCGCAGATATGGACAAGCGATAATTCCGATGCAGCCGCGCGGCTGATGATACAGTATGCAACGTCCATGGGTTATCCGGCTTCGGCTATGGGCGCGCATGTTACCGCTTCGCCCAATCACCAGAACGGCAGGATGACGCCGCTCAAAACAAGGGCGGATGTGGCGTTTGCCGGTGCTTTCGGCTATGAGCTCGATATAACAAAGATGGATGGGGATGAGTTTGAAGAGATCGTGAAGCAGACTGCGTTCGCAAAGGAGATCAGGAAGCTGGTCGTTGAAGGCGATCTTTACAGGCTCCAAAGTCCTTTTGAGGGAAATCACTGCACATGGGAGATAGTATCGCCGGAAAAGGACGAGGTATTCGTCATGAGCTGTAAGATAATGACCGATACGCTTTGCTCAGAGCCGTTTATAAGGCTTGAGGGTATTGATGAAAGCGCTGTTTATACGGATACCCTAAGCGGCAAAACATACTACGGCGACGAGCTGAGCCGCCGTGGATTTATGCCCGAATATGATATGAAGGATTTCGCGACCGTGATCCTGCATTTAAAAAAGAACTGATATGATTTTTGAAAAATAAAAGCCCCTGAGGCTGTAGAAAAATAGTGCAGAACGGACGAAACGAAGGGCTGACGCCATTACGCGAATGGCGTTAGCCCCTTGCCCGAAGGCGTACGTTGGTACGTCGAGGGTGAGTTTCGTTCGTAGCATAAAGCGAATTTTATCTTGAAATTTTCATATAAATGAAAATTTCTACATTAAATCATAAGTAAGCTATGCTATAAACGGCTTAACGGCTTTACTTTTTCGCTTTATGCGGTCTGTGCATTTTGCTGCAGCCTCTTTGGTTTTAGCCGTGCCGCTGTCCTAACACGGCTTTTTTATATTCCGCAGGCGATACGCCCGCGCGTTTTTTGAAGAAATGTGAAAAGTGCTGATATGACTTGAAGCAGCAGGAGTTTAAGATCCACGGTATGGAGTACCCGGTCTCAAGCAGGAGCTTTGCTTTGCGGAACCGCATATCGTAGAGATCAGCTATAGGCGTTTTGCCGTAGAGCTTCTTGTATTGCCGCTGAAATGTGCTTACGCTCATGTTCGCGCGTTTTGCCATGCTTTCTACCGTCCATGGAGTGGCGGTGCTGTTCATAACGGTATTTCGCAGAGAATGGAGATCGTCGCCCGGCTTTACCTCGTATAGCTTTTCGCTGGGATAAAGCTCGTCATGTATGAAAGTGAGTATGAGCATTAGATAGAGATCACGTCCGAATGAGCCGAATTCCGAGCCTGAAATGGAGCGCTCGTTCATTTCATAAAGGAGCCGTTCAAAGTCGCCTGTTCTTTTTATTTTTATCGGCGTCATATATGGTATTTTCAGGCTGTCCATAAATGCCGCGCCGGCGTCAAATATCCATGCGGTGTGTATGAAGCTTTTTATGTTATCGTATATGAAATACATAGGTGTGTCCGGAGGGACTATGTATACCGTATCCGGCTCCGCAGTTATATCCATACCGTTTATATCCGAAACGTGCGCCGGTTCTTTAAAATATTCCATATACCAGCCGTGGTATCCGCAGGGATAGCGTTCATCGGTCTTATGCTCAAGCTTGAGATAGAAGTATGCCTGTGTTGAAACGTTCATATTATACCGCCTCCCGTTTGTTCATCCGCTTATCATATATATTATACTATACTCTGCGGACAACTTCAAGCAATTGATTTAAAATATCATATTATTGATTAAAAAAGTCAAAAATCATGAGATATATTGAACGTATATTTTATGTGTAATATAATGAAGAAAACCGGACGCACCGCCGAGCGGTCATACAGCGGTCGTTCACAAGGAAAAATAAGCGATCGTGAAACATTCATTTCGCGGTCATTCCAAAGAAAAAAATCAAAAAGGAGGCGGATCGGTATGATCCTGAAAAAACTTTCGGCATGGATTGTATCTCTGGCTTTGGTTTCGGCTGCGGCGCAGCTTCCGGCGTCCGTACCGGCATATGCGGCTGCGGGTGCGGCGCACGAATACAGTACAGATGTACAGGATGATATTTTCCAGTATCATTTTGCAGGCGGAACGGATGCGTTTATGAACGGCGTTTCAAACGAGGGACGTGCTTATGACGCATATCTGTGGGTACCGCAGACCGTATCGCCCGGCGAACTCAAAGGACTTGTGGCGGTAAAAGCAAATCTTATAGAGGTGCCGTTTGTTGAATCGGCAAAGCTCAGGGCGGCTCTGGCAGAAAAGGGCTTCGGTATTCTCTGGCTCGTGTTTGCAAAGGACGCTTACGGATATAACAATACTTTCAGCAATTTTAATACAAGAACGGACTATAAGGGCGGCATCCTGTATTCGGACGCGTCGGATTTTACAAACGACGGCAAGGACGCGGCGGATATAATGAACGATATATTGAAAGGGATCGCAGCTTCGTCCGGCTATGCTGAAATAGCAGATAAAACGCCGCTTATAACCGTAGGGCACAGCGCGGCGTCACCGTTCGGGTACAGGAGCGGAAACTGGGATCCGGACAGGATAATAGCACAGATACAGATGAAAAACGGCATGGGCGCTCCTCTTTATCAGTCCAATAAAGGTATGGTGCCGGGCATACCGTCTTTGCAGTATGCCGCGCAGTATACCGAGCATGCGCTCGGCGCCGACCGCGACCGTTCCGTCCGCGACGCGCGCTGGCACATAACAAATCAGAGGGCTCAAAATACAGATATGCTCGTTTCGCATATCATAGAGTGGGGCAGCGGGCATTACGATTGGTCCGACAACGCGACGGATATGATGATAAAGTATATAGATAAGGCCATCGAGTACAGGCTTCCGGACGATTATGCGGAAACGGGCAGGCTCAGCGACCTGACCGGAAGCGGTTATCTTATGAAGCCGTTTGAAAAGGACGAAAACGGCGGCGAACGCGGGGCGGGCTATTATAGAGAGCACGGCTGGCTGTCGGATGGGATGGACAATGAGGCGGCGAGTGAGGCGGATAAAAAAGCGTCGTTCTGGTTCTTTGACAAAGAATTTGCGGAGGCTGCAGAAAGCTTTACCGAGTATGCTGTCCCCGAAGCTCCCGACAGCGTTGGGACAGGTATAGCAGGAAAAACATACAGCAGTATAGAACCGTTCATGCTGATGAAGGATCCTTCAAAATCAACGCATGCGGATGCGCCCTATACAGCTCCGGAGATCATATCGCCTTATCTCACTTTCAACAGCGGTATGTCGCGCTACGGAAATACAAGATTTGTGGATTATGAAAAGCTTGGCAATCCCGGAGGCAATTCCGATAACAGCGCGAATTTGCAGGGCTACGACACGGTCACCGTGGATACTTATTATATGAGCAGGATACCGTCTATTGTATCAGGCGAAAAGCAGGCTTATGACGGGGCGGGTGATGAAGCGTATGTTCCCAGAAATACAAAGGCTGAGTTTGTACCGCTCATGGCTCCGTATGAGATCGTAAGCTCGGAGACAGTTCCCATAGACGGCATGACAAGAGCGGAGGACAATGCCGAAGCCGTAAATGCCGCGTCGGTAACGCGTACTACGCTGCGTTTCAGCAATAACCGCGTCTATTACCGTGCGGGCTGCGGCAAGACCAATGAGTACGGCACTCAGCTCGACAGCTTCGGTATGATACTTTCACCCGAAATAATCGAGAACGGAGAGGCGGTATCGGCGTTCAAGGCCACGGGGGTGCAGATGAATGTGCCGTATACCGGAAAGGGAAGTCAGACGCTAACGCTCGATCCTATAGCAAATGTGAATATCAACGATCCGAATGCCGGTACGTCGTTTGATGTGAGCTATACTTCATCAGACAGCGATCTTCAAAAATACACTGATGTATTTGTGGAATACGGACCGGCGCGCGCCGTAAGAGCAGTCGATCCGTCGGACGGTTCTTACTCATGGAAAATAGAGATACTTGAGGATGAGATACCGGATAACGCATCCTATCCTATTGAGGTGAACGTTGTTGCGTCCAATCTCGGAAAGTGGGAAACAGTCGCCGCGGCGTCTGCGGAGCAGAAATTCTATATAACCGATAAGGATACTCCGAGCGGAGTTTATCTGGACGGTGAAATGCAGAACAGCTTTGACGAGGCCGTTGACGGCGCGCACGGCGAGGGAGCACATACCGTAGCGGTATATTCCGGCAGCACGGCGCAAAAGCGACATGATCTCAGTGCATCGGAAAACATAAGCTTTATGAACGGCGATTTCCGTGCTGAGGTGAAAAAGACTGGAAGCGGGATGATGTTCCTTAATAAGGACACGTCCATAGCTCCGCAGCTTACTTTTGGAAAGTCTTCGCTTTTGTCTACCGACCGCAGCACGGCTCTGGAATTCAATATGGACGGCAAGGGCCGGTTTGCCGAGATAAACAAAGGAATACTCGATTTGTATAACGGAGTTGTGATAACCGGCGGCAGTGCCGAGCGAGGCGGCGGCATAGACTGCAAAACCGGTTCGGTCCTCAATATCCACGGCGGTATCATAACCGGCAATACAGCCGTAAATTCTCAGTATTTGCTCGGCGGCGGCGGAGTTTCCGTTGTCGGATCCGGAAAAGCGAGTATGGACGGAGGAGTTATAAGCGGCAATATCTCCGAGGATCGGCGGGGCGGAGGTCTGAGCGTCATGGAAAACGGCTCGTTCGATATGAGCGGAGGCAGTATAACCGGTAATACGGGCTATGACGTGTATGTGAACAATAACAATATGACGATGAGCGGCAGCGCTGAGATAGGAAGTCTGTATATAGCGGACGGAAAAACCGTTACCGTAAACGGTGCGTTTACTTCCGGCGGCTCCCATGCCGAGATAACGCCGGGCATATACAGCGAGGGCGCGGAGCTGGTACGCTATGCCGAGGGTCTGGCGCCGTCGCCGGCAGACTTTACGGTAGCGGATGAAAACGGCACGGAATGGTATCTGTATGCGGACGGTCAAAGTCTTAAGCTTACAAAAAACGCGCCGTATGCAATAACCGCCATGAACGGAATAGCCGTAAAGGGTGAAGCATACGCGGGCGAGACTGTAACGCTCACCGTTCCTGACGGCTATGTTGAAAATTCATTCGTAGTGTCCAAAATATCTCCGTCACAGTTTACAAGGATATCCGAAAATCAGTACAGCTTTACAATGCCGGAGAACGGCGTGACTGTCTCATGTCTTGTAAATACGGACAGCAGAAAGGTGATAGTTGTAGGCGTGCACGATACGTATTTCGTAAGAAATGATAACGATATGAATGTTGAATTCGACGTACCGTCTCCGGGGAGCGGATATACATACTTAAATGCCGATGTATATATTCCTGCCCGAACAAGCGGCCAGGATGAAAATATGGCGGCGGTAATGAATGATATTTCATTTACTGTATCAGGCGGAAATATAAGCGGCAGCGGTGATGTAAAAACAGGTAAAAATATTATGAGGATAACCTATACAGGCAGCGTCGGTGTGGACTACTACAGCTATATAGGCGGATATAACGGCTCAAGGTACGACTATCCGAGGACTGCCGGCGATCTGTCAACACTAACGCTTACAAGAGCCGTATATGCGCATGCGGAGATGATCAAAGCGGACGGAGTAGAGGACGCCGCTGCGAATAACGACGCGGTAGGGTATTACGTTGAAAATATGAGTATCCCGTCATGGAACCCGGCTCTGAAATGGCAGCTGATGTTCAGCGACGGTAAAAAAGCTGAGAAGTCCGTGGACATCCCGGGACTTTCCGGCGAAGGGAGCGTATCCTTCGGGATAGTTCTTTACGGAGAAAAGGATGGATACGGGACGTCGGATATAGAAAACGTATATGTGGTTGAGTGAGAAAGGAGCGATACTTAAATGAAAAAGAACTATATCAGTCCGGAGCTTAAGACGGTTATGTTTTCGGAGAGCGTATGCGCTTCCGATACGAGCGGGATAACAAACGGTGTAGATATGACGCAGGAGACGCTCAGACAGCAAAATATAAGCAATACCGAAAGCTCGCCGCTTGAGTCGTTCAGTATTGTATTTTAAAGAATACAGCAGGAAGAATGTTATAAAGCCGGTTTTACCGGAATAAATAAAACAGGGCCGCCCCGCAAACGGGTTTTTATTAACGACCCGTTTGCGGCGGCCCTCGTTTGGCTGCGGAGAAGCTTGGCGGTCTTGACGGCAGTAACCGGACTCTGCGGCTTTACCGCGTATGATGTTGAATTCCTCGTCCGATAATAAAATTTTATACATATATCCACCTTCGAGTCTGTTTTGATCCGTATACGCTGCTGTGTGAGCCGATACGGTCGTATAATAAAATATTACGGTTTTTGAGTTTGACCGAGATGGTTTTTCAGCTTTTCCAAAAACAGCTCTGCGGCCGGGGAAAAGACCTGGTACTTTTTCCAGACTATGCTCAGCCCCGATTCCAGCGTGGGTCTCAGCGGACGGAAGCATAGGCTGCTGTTTTCTGAAATATTCACAAGCTTATCTATCGTCACAGCATAGCCTATACCCGCATCGACCATTATGGCGGCATTGTAAACCAGATTGAACGTAGTCACAATATTCAGTCTGCCGAGATCGTTTCCAAACCATGCGGCGAACTCGTTTGGCGTTTGGGTTTTTATCATCGCCTGCCGTGAACAGATAAGCGGCCCATCCTCAAGGTCGCTCTTTTCGATAAACTCTTTCTCTGCAAGAGGGCTGTCCTTTCGCATAACAACTCCCCAGACGTCCTTCACGGGAAGATCGATAAAATCATATTTTGAAATATCAGCCGGCTGTATAAGTATTCCAAAATCCAGCAGCCCTTTATCCAGCCGTTCCGTAACGTCCTGGGCGTTGCCGCTGTATAAATGATACCGTATACCCGGATGCTCGTCTCTGAGGCTTTTTATCATTGCTGCGATAGGCTTTATGGCTTCGGTCTCCCCGCTGCCTATATAAATATCTCCGTTCGTGTCCCTTTCCAGAGAGGTGAATTCTGCTTCCGTTTTGTCTACCATGGCGATGATCTCTTCCGCTCGTTTTCTAAACAGCATGCCTTCCGGCGTAAGAGCTGTGTTATGACTTTTCCGTTCAAGCAGTTTTTGACCAAGTTCATCTTCAAGATCCTTTATCTGTCTTGAAAGCGTAGGCTGCGTCAGATGCAGAAAATTTGCCGCCGCAGTGATATTCCCTTCTCTTGCAACGGCGAGAAAATAACGAAGCACTCTTATTTCCATTAACAACACCCCTTTTTGGTTATCATTATATCATCGTGTGAAATGCTTGTCAAGCATATCATAAAATAGAAACTAAGTATTTGCTATTTGATCTTAAGTGTGATAGAATAAATACAGCAGGAGGCGGAGCCGTATGAAAGTAATAAAGGAAGAAGATATTTTCAGGATCAAAAGAAATCTTTCGGATGCGGGCTGTACGGCTCAGACGATAGAGCGGTTTCTTGAGCTGGAGCAAAGCGGTCTGCGCAAAGAGCAGTACCGGATGCTGGTTCGGCACAAGCTTGCGCTTTTAGAGAAGCTGCATAAGGAACAATATAAGATAGACTGTCTTGATCACATGGTTTATTCCATGAAAAAAGAAGATAAAAAGATAAACGGAGGCTTGTAAAATGGAAGAAAAATTGATCTTAACGGAGGAATGGGATAAGACGTTCCCTAAAAGCAGCAAGACCGGTCACCGCAAGGTGACGTTTCACAACCGGTACGGCATAACGCTTGCCGCGGATCTTTATGCACCGAAAAACGCGGATGGGAAGTTAGCAGCCATTGCGGTATGCGGCCCGTTCGGCGCGGTAAAGGAACAGGCTGCCGGATTATACGCTCAGGCTATGGCGGAAAGGGGATTTCTTACTATTGCTTTCGATCCGTCTTTTACCGGGGAGAGCGGAGGACAGCCGAGATACATGGCGTCTCCGGATATCAATACGGAGGATTTTCAGGCTGCGGTGGACTTTCTTTCTGTGCAGGAAAATGTAGATCCGGATAAGATAGGTATTATCGGTATTTGCGGCTGGGGCGGCATGGCGCTCAACGCCGCTGCGATCGATACGAGGATAAAAGCGGCCGCAGCCTCGACAATGTACGATATGACCCGTGTGAACGCAAAGGGCTATTTTGACGCAGAGGACAGCGAACAGGCGCGTTATGACAAACGCGCTGCGCTTAATAAGCAGAGGACAGAGGATTATAAAAACGGAGCCTATGCGCTCGGCGGCGGAGTGGCGGACACACTGCCCGATGATGCTCCGTTCTTTGTTAAGGACTATTATGATTATTATAAAACGGAACGCGGTTACCATCCGCGTTCGCTTAATTCAAACGTAGGCTGGAATATAACGGGCTGTATGTCGTTTATAAACCAGCCAATACTTCGCTACAGCAATGAGATAAGAAGCGCAGTGCTGATCATTCACGGCGAAAAGGCTCATTCCTGCTATTTCAGCAAGGACGCTTATGCCGATATGATAAGGGACAGTGCGTATACTGATAACAAGGAGCTTATGATAATACCCGGCGCGGTGCATACGGATCTGTACGATAAAACAGACGTTATCCCGTTTGATAAAATGGCCGGATTTTTTGAGCGGTATATGAAATGACCGCTGCTGGAGGCGGTTAGGGCAATAACTGCGATGCGTTCGCTTTTATTGCTCTTTTTTTGTTTTCGGTCTGTCTTAAAGCCGCCGCTATGATCTCCATTGATCGTAATATGCTGCCGGGGTATGCCGGAAGATATCGGTATTATCGCCTTTATTGGGTATTGCATTTTTAACTTTCTTATGTTAAAATAGATACGAATATATTTACTCACGGAGGTAAGGCGTATGCGTCTTTACGGATTTAATAATCTCACAAAATCCCTGAGCTTTAATATTTATGATGTTTGCTATGCAAAAACAAACAGGGATCAGCTTGAGTATATCGCATATATCGATTCTCAGTACAGCTCTGACAGGCTGACGAATATTTTATATAAACTAACTGATATGATAGGCGCACACGTGCTGAATGTTTCAAAGCAGGACTATGAACCCCAGGGGGCTTCCGTTGCGTTCCTCATTTCCGACAAGAGCATTGAACGGGAGGTAGCCGCGGCAAAAGCCGAGGAGGAGAAGAAAAGCAATGATACGCCGGAGATCATACTCGGACATCTCGATAAAAGTCATATAACCGTACACACTTATCCGGAATTTCACCCCGAAACGAGCATCGCAACGTTCAGAGTGGATATAGACATCGAAACATGCGGGCATATATCGCCTCTGCATACGCTCGATTATCTTATAGGAAGCTTTGATTCGGATATAATAACAATGGACTACAGGGTAAGGGGCTTTACGCGCGACGTCAAGGGGCGCAAGCTTTTTCTCGATCATGAGATGGCGTCCATACAGGATTATATAGACGAGGCAACGCTCGATATATACAATGCGCAGGATATAAACGTGTATCAGGCCAATATGTTCCATACGCGTCTTATGATAAAGGAGCTGGATCTTTCCAACTATCTTTTCAATACTAACGCTTATGATCTGACGCCGGATGAACGCGGCGTTATACTTGAAAACCTGCGCAAAGAGATGATAGAGATATACAGCGGAAAAAACGTTTTTCATAAATGATCGGGCAGACTCCCGGCGCTTTTGCGGGAGCTTCAATACCGTGCAGAAACGCTGATATGCAAGGGCTGCGGTCTTTTACCGAACCGGACGCTTGTCCGGCAGCAAAGGAGAAATGTGAAATGGATCAGAACAGAGCTCCCGTATATGAGGCGCTTACAAGATTAAAGACTATGCGGATCGTGCCGTTCGACGTTCCGGGGCATAAAAGGGGCAGAGGCAATAAAGAGCTTACCGATTTTCTTGGGCCGCGCTGCATGGAGGTGGATGTGAACTCCATGAAGCCGCTTGATAACCTGTGTCATCCCGTCTCGGTGATAAAGGAGGCGGAGGAGCTGGCAGCCGGTGCGTTCGGCGCCGCGCACGCTTTTTTCATGGTGGGAGGGACTACGTCGGCAGTGCAGAGCATGATACTTTCGGCTGTCAAGGAGGGCGATGAGATAATCCTCCCGAGGAACGTGCACAGGAGCGTTATAAACGCGATGATACTCTGCGGAGCTGTTCCGGTATATGTAAATCCAGAAACGAACGCGCGGCTCGGCATCTCGCTCGGTATGCGCGTATCTGAGGTGGAGCGGGCTATAATGGAACATCCGTCGGCAAAGGCGGTAGTTGTGAACAACCCTACGTATTATGGGATATGCTCGGATATAAGATCTATAGTAAAGCTGGCGCATGAGCATAATATGCTCGTGCTTGCCGACGAGGCGCACGGCACTCACTTTTATTTCGGGAAAGATATGCCCGCCGCAGCTATGCATGCGGGCGCGGATATAGCCGCGGTGAGTATGCATAAATCGGGCGGCTCGCTGACGCAAAGCTCGTTTTTGCTGACAGGACCCCGCGTGAATTCGGATCATGTACGGCAGATGATAAATCTCACGCAGACTACGAGCGGCTCGTATCTTTTGATGTCGAGCCTTGATATATCGCGGCGCAATCTTGCGCTTAACGGAGTGAGGATATTTGACAGGATCAGATCGCTTGTTTCGTATGCACGTGAGGAAATAAACGAGATAGGGGATTACTATGCGTATTCAAGGGAGCTTGTAAACGGAGATTCTATATTTGATTTTGATGAAACAAAGCTCTCGGTACACACTCTCGATACAGGGCTTGCGGGCATAGAGGTATATGATATACTCCGCGATGATTATGATATACAGACTGAGTTCGGAGATATGGGCAATCTGCTTGCGTATGTTTCCGTCGGTGACAGGGAAAAGGATATCGAAAGACTGATAAGCGCACTGTCGGAGATAAGACGCAGGTTCAAGCGCGATAAAACAGGAATGCTTGAGACCGAGTATATAAATCCCATGGTCATGGAAACGCCGCGTACTGCGTTTTACGCGGATAAGGAACAGCTGCCTATAGAGAGATCGGCTGGCAGAGTATGCTCCGAATTTGTAATGTGCTATCCGCCGGGGATCCCCATCCTTGCGCCGGGCGAGCTCATAACCGACCAGATCATAGCTTACATCGCCTATGCAAAGGAAAAGGGATGCACTCTGCTCGGTACGGAGGATATAGATACGGAGCTTATAAATGTATTGAAATAGGAAATTCAGCTGCATCGCTGCCGCGGAATGTCCGCGTCCGCGGCATATAGAAAACAGTGCGGACGGAAAGGTATTGTAAATACAATGGAATTATGGTTTACGGAGAATCATACGAAAAACGTAAGGTTCTCTGTCAAGGTCACAAAACAGCTTTATTCGCACAGGAGCGAGTTCCAGAGCATAGACGTTTTTGAGTCGCCGGAATTCGGAAGATTTCTCACGCTCGACGGCTACATGATGCTGACCGAAAAGGACGAGTTCATATATCATGAGATGATAACGCATGTGCCGATGGCGGTGCATCCTCACGCGGAAAATATACTTGTGATAGGCGGCGGCGACGGCGGAACGGTGCGCGAGCTGCTGAAATATGACTGTGTAAAGTCGATCGACCTGGTAGAGATAGACGAGGAGGTCGTTGAGGTATGCATGAAGTACCTGCCTCAGACTGCCTCGTGTCTTGACAACAGCTCCGGAAAGATCCGTTTTTATTTTGAGGACGGGCTCAAGTACATAAGGCACTGCAGCAATATGTACGATCTCATAATAGTCGATTCGACCGATCCTTTCGGACCCGGCGAGGGACTTTTTACTATGGAGTTTTACGGTAACTGCTTCAAGGCGCTTAAGGACGACGGGATAATGGTAAACCAGCATGAAAGCCCGTTCTATGACGAGGATGCGTTCGCGATGCAGCGGGCGCACAAACGTATAGTGAATTCGTTCGATATGTGCCGCGTGTATCAGGCGCATATACCGACCTATCCCTCTGGGCACTGGCTGTTCGGGTTCGCATCGAAAAAATACCACCCCTTGCGTGATTTCAGCGAAAAGCGCTGGGCAGAGCTGGGGATAGAGACTAAGTATTATACTCCGCATGTGCATAAGGGTGCGTTCTATGTGCCGGCGTATGTGGAGAAGCTGCTCAGCGACGTTGAGCCGGACGGATATTATAAAAAACTGAACGGAGAATGATAATGGAAAAAAACATAGAGACATTCCTCGGATGCGATAATGACTTTGACGAGAGCCGCATAGTGATCTTCGGAGCGCCGTTTGATTCCACCACGTCGTACAGACCGGGAACGAGATCCGCGCCGAGGACGATGCGCGCCGAATCCTTCGGACTTGAGACCTACAGTCCTTATCAGGGGCTTGATCTTGAAGATGCAAAGATATTCGATTCCGGGGATCTGGAGCTTTGCTTCGGAAAAGCGGAGCTGGCGCTTTCGGATATAGAAGCGCGTACGGAAGAAATACTGAACGCCGGTAAACTCCCGCTCATGATAGGCGGAGAGCACCTTGTAACGCTCGGCGCTGTCCGCGCCGCCGCAAAGCGGTATCCGGATCTGCATATAATACATTTTGATGCGCATGCCGATCTCAGGGATGAATATCTCGGGGCTGAGCTTTCGCATGCGGCTGTTATAAGGCGCGTATGGGACATACTCGGCGACGGGCGCATTTTTCAGTTTGGGATAAGGAGCGGCGACCGCGCGGAACTGGAATGGGGCGGAAGCCATGTGGAAACGAACCTTTTCGGATTTCGGGGACTTGAGGAAACGATTGAAGCCATAGCCGGCAAGCCGGTATATTTCACTCTTGATCTCGACGTCCTGGATCCCTCGGTATTTCCGGGAACGGGCACGCCCGAGGCCGGCGGAGTGACTTTCTGCGAGCTTTTGGACGCTGTACTAAAGGTCGCTAAGCTTAATATAGTCGGCATGGATATAAACGAGCTTTCGCCCATGCTCGACGCGAGCGGTGCGTCCACGGCAGCGGCGCTGAAAATAATGCGCGAGCTCATGCTTGCGGTCTATCATAATAAATTTACGACAGGTAAATAAAAGAAAGGAACGAATTTAAATGGGTAAGTGTCTTATAATCGGATGCGGCGGAGTTGCGTCAGTAGCCATCCATAAATGTGTTCAGAACAGTGAAGTGTTCGATGAGATAATGATAGCGAGCCGCACAAAATCAAAGTGCGACGCGCTTAAGGATAAGCTTGAGGGAACTTCCTCGACAAAGATCAGCACAGCGCAGGTAAACGCAGATAATACAGACGAGCTGATCGCGCTGATAAACGAATTCAGACCCGATGTGGTGCTCAATCTCGCGCTGCCGTATCAGGATCTGACGATAATGGACGCGTGTCTTGCAACAAAAACGCATTATGTCGATACTGCGAATTACGAGCCGGAGGATACGGCGAAATTTGAATACAAATGGCAGTGGGAGTACCGTGACAGATTTAAGGAAGCCGGTATAACCGCTCTTCTGGGAAGCGGATTTGATCCCGGAGTTACTGGCGTGTTCTCTGCATACGCATTAAAGCATGAGTTTGACGAGATAAACTATATAGATATATTGGACTGCAATGCCGGCGACCACGGATATCCGTTTGCCACGAATTTCAATCCGGAGATAAATATCCGCGAGGTCAGCGCGAACGGAAGCTACTGGGAGGACGGACATTGGGTGGAGACAAAGCCTATGGAGATAAAGCGCGTATATAACTTTCCCGAGATAGGAAAGAGGGATATGTATCTGCTCCACCATGAGGAAATAGAGTCTCTGGCGCTCAATATCCCGGGGATAAAGCGTATTCGCTTTTTCATGACCTTCGGCGAGAGCTATCTGACGCATCTGCGCTGTCTTGAAAATGTGGGCATGACCTCTATAGAGCCAATAGAGTTTGAAGGGAAAAAGATAGTTCCTCTGCAGTTTTTGAAGGCTGTTCTGCCGGATCCGGCGTCTCTCGGCCCGAGGACTGTAGGCAAAACAAATATAGGCTGTATCTTCCGCGGCAAAAAGGACGGGAAAGACAAGACATACTATCTGTATAACGTATGCGATCATCAGGAATGCTACAGGGAGGTAGGTTCGCAGGCTGTTTCATACACCACCGGCGTTCCGGCGATGATAGGCGCAATGATGATAATGACCGGGAAATGGAACAAGCCGGGAGTATATAATATAGAGGAATTCGATCCCGATCCGTTCATGGAGGCACTCAATAAATGGGGGCTGCCATGGCAGGAAAGCCGCGACCCGGAGCCGGTGGACTGATATGTACGAGCTGCATAATGTTCCGACGCCGTGTTATGTAATAAATGAAGCGGCGCTTATAAGAAATCTCGAGATACTGCGCAGAGTGGAAAAGGAGTCCGGATGCAGGATATTGCTCGCGCAGAAAGCCTTTTCATGCTATACGTATTATCCGTTAATAAAGCGTTATATAAGCGGAGCAGCGGCGAGCGGCCTTTTTGAGGCACGGCTGGCGCACGAGGAGATGCGCGGAGAAAACCATGTGTTCAGTCCGGCATACAAGGAGAGCGAATTCGGAGAGCTGCTTGATATATGCGACCATATAGTGTTTAATTCCTTTTCACAGTGGAAGAAATTCCGCGGCAAGGCTCTTGCGCACGGAGGAAGCTTTGGTATAAGGATCAATCCCGAGTGCTCCACTCAGACGCATGGTATATATGATCCGTGCGCGCCCGGATCGAGACTTGGCGTTACGGAAGCCAATTTTGAACCGGAGGAGCTGGACGGTATAAGCGGTCTGCATTTTCATACCCTATGCGAGCAGAACGCCGACGATCTTGCAAAAACTCTTGCCGCTGCGGAGGAGAAATTCGGGAAGTACCTGCACCGCATGAAATGGATCAATTTCGGCGGTGGGCACCACATAACCAGGAAAGACTATGATATAGGGCTGCTGGTATCAGAAATAAAGCGTATAAGGGAAAAGTATGACGTGGATGTATATCTGGAGCCGGGCGAGGCGGTAGCGCTGAACGCGGGCTATCTTGTTACAGAGGTGTGCGAGATAGTTGATAATGGGATAAAAACGGCTGTCCTTGACGCATCTGCGGCATGTCATATGCCGGATGTGCTTGAAATGCCGTACCGTCCGCCGCTGGTAAACGGTCATGAGCCGGGAGAGAAGCCGTACACCTACCGTTTGTCATCTCTCACCTGTCTTGCCGGGGATGTGATCGGCGACTATTCGTTTGAGAAAGAGCTGCGGATAGGCGACAGGCTCATATTCAAGGATATGGCTATATATACTATGGTCAAAAACAACACTTTCAACGGTATGTGTCTGCCGTCTATATGCGGAATGAACCTCAGCGGCGGTATATATACCATCCGGCAATTCGGATATGAAGATTTTAAGTGCAGATTATAAGAAAAACAGCGCCTGTGCAGTTCCCCTGAGGGTATCTGCGGGCGCTGTTTGCGCTATATATACGATCGAACGGATTCAGCTTATATTGGATCTTGCAAAACAATGGGCAAATGTTATCAGCAAAAGCATTTGAAAGCGGAACTTATATGGTTTATTTATTACTATCATCGTCAGAGCTGTCAAGCTCTTGAATGACAGTATCGATCAGCGTTGTAAAATCAAGCGCATTTTTGGAGGTTATAACAGATTTTCCGGTTCGATGTTCAATAGCCTTTCGAGCGTCTCCCGCTATCAAGCCGCCCTCCTGCGCGATCTTTATATTTGACGCAAATCCCTGCGGCTGTTCCTGTTTGGATATTTCTGTCGTGGTTGCTTCGGCAAGCATATTCAGTACCAATTCAAGGGTACTCATATTATCACGCAAATTTTCTTTGGTTAAGCCTTTGAAATTTTTGTATTTACGGGTTGACATACCTGACCACGCTTTTGTGATTTCATCGGTGAGTATAGCATATTCAACACCTTTTTTGACACCGCGGTTCTCCATTCATCTGTTAACTCTTTTCGTACTTGAATTGCCTGCAGCCGCTGATTTATCCATTCTCTTGAATAACCCTTTTTCAAATAGGTTTCAAGAGCGCGTTCTATTGTAATTTCCGGGTCGATAGTTTCATCTATACGCTCTTTTCCCACTTGAGCAAGCCATAATTTAAAAGGCTCTGCTTTTGGGGAAGGAATGGATTGGATAATCCGCAAGATCCCGGCAGTGTCTGCAGCTTGTATTTTTCTTCTTTTTCCGTCAAGAGCAGTCATTTCAACAGGGGTACAAATTGTACCCCATTTGAGATTTAATTCTTTATCGCGGGTACGCATTTTTTTTATATATTGTTTGGGGTCTTTGCTGTCTGTCAATACGTCAATCACGTCAACAATGGAAAAATACCATTCTTCCTTTTCTTCTGACCATACAGTACGAACTTTTTTATTTTCAAATAATTGTATATCTTTATCGCTCATAACCTTGTACCCTTTAAATAATATGATTTAATTATGACGAGTCGCCATAATTGGACTATATCACAAAACAATAAATAAGTCTATATAATATGCCGTTATTTTTGTAAATATATCAATTTGACAAAATATTCTCTTGTAATATAAGTTATTTTACAGAGGGTATATTACAGAGATTCTGTCCGTTATTTGTCCGTTAAAGTTACAAAAACATAGCAAAAACCATGAAATGTTAAAACATTCTGTATGCTGAAAATTCGCGTAACAGGACCATTTGTAAAAAGCTGAGACAGTTGAAGACCCCTCCTTCCCATTTTCAGCTTATATCGTCTATGTTGTACGGCGTTATTTGGTAAACGAAATAGTTTAGCCAGTTTGAATACAAAAGATGCGCATGAGAACGCCAGCGCACAACAGGCTTCTTCGAGGGATCGTCATCCTGGAAATAGTTTACCGGTATTTTTGGATCCAGTCCTTTTTCAAGGTCTCTGAAATATTCGTTCTTCAGCGTGTCCGCATCATATTCGCTGTGACCCATAACGAATATCCTGCGTCCTTTCTTGGTTGTTATTATGTAAACTCCGGCTTCCTTTGAATCGCACAGTATCTCCAGTTCCGGGACTTTTTTTATATCATCCGCCCTTACCTCGGTATGCCTTGAATGCGGCGCATAAAATACATTGTCAAATCCGCGTACGAGCTTGGCTGTCTTGCGGCGTACTCTGTGCCTGAAAACTCCCGAGCATTTTTCGGGAAGCGGATATTTCGGAACTCCGTAGTGATAATAAAGCCCTGCCTGTGCCGCCCAGCAGATGTGAAGGGTAGAGGTGACATGCGTTTTTGACCATTCCATGATACCGGTAAGCTCGGGCCAGTAATCCACTTCCTCAAACGGCAGGTTTTCGACGGGAGCGCCGGTTATTATCATGCCGTCGTATTTATAGTCCTTTATATCGTCAAAGGTCTTATAGAAGGCGGAAAGGTGCTCTGTAGACGTGTTCTTTGAAACGTGAGAAGTCATCTGTATAAGATCCACCTCCACCTGAAGCGGTGAATTGGAAAGCAGACGAAGAAGCTGCGTTTCGGTCTTGATTTTTTCCGGCATAAGGTTTACGATCGCTATCTTCAGCGGACGTATATCCTGACGCGCCGCGCGCTTTTCGGTCATAACAAATATATTCTCTTTTGCAAGCTGCCGTGTTGCGGGAAGCTTATCAGCAATCTTAATAGGCATAAACACCAGACCTTTCAACGTCGATAATGCGGCGCCGCAAAACGGAACAGTCCGCGCAGCGGCGGCCGGTATCTATATTATAGCTTATGGAGCGGCTCTTGTCAAGCCCGGCAAAAGCCGCGCCGCTCAGCGGCGGCCAGAAAACAGGGAATGTAAACGCTTCCGCTTAATTGACAATATGTTAAATATATGTTATAATAAACACAACAGCAGAAGCAAAGCCGTTTATTTCGGCTTTGCCTCGGGATATGTTTATTGAGACGGAGTGAAGCAATGCTAAACGCATTGCAGTTATGTCATAAATAAACATAATAGCAGAAGCAAAGCCGTTTTTTCGGCTTTGCTTTGGGATATATTTATTGAAACGGAACGACTTTAAGGGAGATGGTATCATGGTAAAAAAATACACCGCAGTCTTGGGCACGGCAAGGGGATGGATCGAAAAGAACCGCACTGAGACGGCGGGACTGCTCATGCTTGCGCTGCTTGTGCTGCAGAGGACGATCTTCGGGTTTAAGTATTTCCCGGCGATAGACGACTGGTTCCTTTATTACGGCAGGAGCGCGGAGGGGAATATTTCGCAGACGCTTGAGCTGATGCTCAGACCGCTTGCGGGACTTACCGACGCGTTTATAATAACTCCGCTTGCACGGTGGGGCTGTATGATCGCGGCCGAGCTGCTGCTTTTGGTCATGCTCGCGGCGTCGGTGTACCTTTTATGCAAGGCGTTTTCTATGAGCAGGATATCATCCGGCGCAGTTATGATGGCTGTTGCGGCGCTTTCGCCGATCGGCTTTGAAGGGCTCTACTGGATAGCGGCGGCAGCAAGGATAATATCGTCTCTGTTTTTTGTGTCTCTGTCTATATACAGCGAGGCGAGATACATAACGGACAGAAAAAAAAGATATATTGCGGTATTTGTAATATCCGGGCTGTTCTCGGTCGGATTTTACGAGATGATGATACCGATATATTTCGCTCTGACTGTTATAGTTATGCTTAAACACAGAAAGTCTTTATGGATCATGGTTTTTCCGGTCGTGTTCACGGCGGCCGCAATAATATATTACAAGCTCAATATGGGCGATCCCTCGCTTGCCGAGCGCGGAGAGACGATAGGAAAAGACCTTTTTTCGTATCATATATGGGATATGTATGATTGGTATAAAAGAGTGTTCGGCAGCATACAGCTGAGATTGTTAAAGGAGTCCTTTATCGACGGCATAAAGGCTCTTGCCGGTCATCCTGTCCGGGCAGTACTCATCACAGCTGTATCGGCCGGCTTTGCGGCAGTTATGCGCGGCAGCCGTAATGACGGCAGGCTCTGGTATGATCTTCTTATGGGCGTGGGACTGATCGCGGCCGCTATTTCGGTAATGGTCATATTATCGTATGTGCGAGTGCCGTTCCGCGTGGCTTATCCGATATGCATTGGAACTGCGCTTATAGCCGAGGCGCTGCTGTGCAGGCTCCTTCCGGGCTTTGTATATAAGGCAGCAGTGTTTGTGCTCGTCATGGTCTTTTCGGTATGCAATATAGGAGAATTGAATTTGTACCGATGGAATAATGAGCGTGATGAGGAATACTGCGCGGAGGTCATGGAAAAGGCGTCCGTGCTCGATCCGGACATACTGGTGTATATATTCAACGAGCGCGACTACTGGTATAACGACCGTGTCCGGCATTATGAGTATGTCAAGGCTGTATCTGAAAACTACGCGTGTATAACCGGTATGATAAAGTATAAGACCGGAAGACCGGATATATTAAACGTCATGACGGTCAACAACGGAGACGTTATCAAGCTGTACGATCTCACAGGCGATGATGTTGAGACATTCTATATCGACAAGACCGGGGTCATGCAGCCGTGCAGCGCGGTCAGGATAGGCGATAACTATGAGCTTATGAGCGATAGGGACGGTTTTATCGGTTCGCTTACAAAGGACGGCGATACCATGCTGTATGAGGAGTATGCGGGTTAATGATTATTTTTGTGCTATCCATTGACTTTTGGGCGGATATGTAGTACAATAAGCATGATATGAACCGCAATATACGAAAGGAAGCAATGCAAATGAGTAAAAGATTGTTCACCTCGGAATCGGTCACCGAGGGACATCCGGATAAGATCTGCGACCAGATCTCGGATGCCATACTGGATGAGATACTGAAGAAGGATCCGGCGGCGCGCGTAGCGTGCGAAACTACCTGTACGACCGGTATAGTGTCTATCATGGGTGAGATAACAACGAACTGCTATGTGGATTTTCCTAAGATAGCAAGAGACGTTGTGCTTGATATAGGATATGACAGAGCAAAATACGGATTTGACGGCACGACCTGCGCCGTTGTGACGGCTATAGACGAGCAGTCTCCGGATATAGCGCAGGGCGTAGACGAAGGCTACGAGAACAGGGAACAGGGCAGCGACGACAGCGCGAACTCGACCGGTGCAGGAGATCAGGGGATGATGTTCGGCTATGCGTGCGATGAAACGCCGGAGTATATGCCGATGCCGATACACCTTGCGCACAGGATGGCGAAGAAGCTGACCGAGGTGCGCAGGGACGGTACGCTCGACTATCTTCGTCCCGACGGAAAAACGCAGGTCACTGTGGAATATGACGACGGCAGACCGGCAAGAATAGAGGCCGTAGTGGTCTCAAGCCAGCATTCACCGGATATAGATATAGAAAAGCTGCGTGAGGATATAAAGCGTGAGGTCATAATGCCCGTGCTTCCGCCTGAGCTTGTCGATAAGGACACAAAATTTTATATCAATCCTACGGGCAGGTTTGTGGTAGGCGGGCCTGCCGGCGACAGCGGACTTACCGGGCGCAAGATAATAGTTGATACCTACGGCGGCTATGCAAGACACGGCGGCGGCGCGTTCAGCGGAAAGGATCCGACAAAGGTGGACCGCAGCGCGGCGTATGCGGCCAGATGGGTGGCAAAAAATATAGTAGCTGCGGGTCTTGCTTCGAAATGCGAGGTACAGCTTGCCTATGCTATAGGCGTGGCACGGCCTGTTTCTATCACGGTCGATACATTCGGTACAAGCACCGTTGATGAGGACAGGATAGAGAAAGCCGTTGAAAAGGTGTTCGATCTGAGACCGTACGCGATAATAAACAGGCTTGATCTGAGGAAGCCGATATATAGGAAGCTTGCGGCTTACGGACATATGGGACGCGAGGATCTGGGCGTGCTCTGGGAAAAAACAGATATGACGGAAGCGCTCAGAGAAGCTGTTGGCAAGCCGGAATAAATACTTATTGAGTCAATAATGGGCAACTGCGGGAGAGTTCTCTTTCAGTTGCCTGAATTTATGTGAAAGGATATGTTAAAATGGCGGAAGAATGTAATCATGACTGCTCGTCGTGCGGAGCGTCCTGCTCCGAGCGTACCGGGCAGGAAAGTATGCTTGTAGAAGGAAACGCACTGTCGAATATCAAAAAGGTCATTGCGGTAGTGAGCGGCAAAGGCGGAGTAGGAAAATCACTCGTAACGTCGCTGCTCTCCGTTATAATGCAGAGACGTGGCAAAAGCACGGCGGTGCTCGACGCCGATGTGACGGGCCCGTCCATACCGAAGATGTTCGGCAAGCACGACAGAGCTATGGCGAACGATATGGGCATATTCCCTGTGGAGTCGTCTAATGGGATCAAGCTCATGTCGGTCAATTTCCTGCTTGAGGACGAGACGACCCCGGTGCTCTGGCGCGGACCGGTAATATCCGGAGTTGTAACACAGTTCTGGCAGGACGTCGTATGGGGCGATGTGGACTATATGTTTGTGGACATGCCGCCGGGAACGGGAGACGTTCCTCTGACGGTATTCCAGTCGCTTCCGATAGACGGTATTATCGTTGTAACATCGCCGCAGGAGCTTGTGGGGATGATAGTCGAGAAGGCTGTGAATATGGCGGATATGATGAATATACCGGTGCTCGGTATAGTTGAGAATATGTCGTATTTTGAATGTCCCGACTGCGGAAAGCGGCATAAGATATTCGGCGAAAGCAATATTGAGGAGACCGCAGCCAAGCATAATATAAAAAATATCGCAAGGCTGCCGATAAAGCCGGAGATAGCGCTGAATGCCGACAACGGCGTTATAGAGCTGACAAATATAACGCAGCTTGACGCGCTTGCGGACTATCTTGAAGCGGAGCTGGCGGATTGAGCGCGGATCCGCTGAGCGGACCCTGACGGGACGTCCGCTCAGCGGATCTTTTATATATCCTCACGTATAATGCAAAAAAAAATAAAAATAAATATTGACACAGGCGCAAAGATGTGGTAATATTATATTGATAAAGGGGAGTAGCTTGCACCTGAGGGTGTAATATGGTGTCGTCAGTACGATCGATCTCGATCCGCGCCGTATTCTAAGAAGCAAGACTTTTATTGCAGAAACATGCGCTGCTGTAAAAGTGTTGCTTCTTTTTTGTTGATAAAACTCAGCGGAACAGAAGCGAACGGGCTGATTTCGGCAGTGTTTGCTAAAAATAATATGGCGATCATGTATGTTCAGAGATCGTCTGAAAATAACAAACAAGGAGAGATAGTTATGAATCCGTTTCAAATGACCAAAGAAGACGTTATGAAGGAGCTCAAAACGAGCGAGAACGGATTGTCTCAGCGTGAGGCTGAAGAAAATCTGCGCAGGTTCGGTAAAAATGAGCTTTCCGAGGGGAAAAAGAAAAATCCTTTTGTACTTTTTCTTGAACAGTATAAGGATTTTCTTGTGATCATTCTTATAATTGCCGCAGTTATCTCCGGGATCTTGGGCGACGCTGAGAGCGCGATCGTAATTTTTGTGGTAATAACGATCAATGCGGTGCTCGGTACGGTGCAGCATATCAAGGCGGAACAGTCGCTTGACAGCCTTAAAGAGATGTCCGCGCCGGAGGCCAAGGTCATACGCGGCGGCGAGATCGAGGTCATACCCGGCAGGGAAGTGGCTGTAGGCGATATCGTGGTCATCGAGGCCGGAGACTACGTGTGCGCAGACGGGCGTATTATAGAGAACGCGTCCCTCAAGGCCGATGAAAGCGCGCTTACGGGCGAGAGCGAGCCTGTTGAAAAGCAGGAGACGGTGCTTGAAGGAGACAGACCTCTCGGCGATCGGGTCAACATGCTGTATTCCGGCAGCTTTGCGACATACGGCAGAGCCAAGATGGCCGTTACCGCTACGGGTATGAATACCGAGATAGGCAAGATAGCTACACTGCTGAAGAACACGCAGGAGAAGAAAACTCCGCTGCAGGTGAGTCTTGATAATTTCGGAAAGAAGCTTTCGATAATAATAATCGTAATATGTGCGATCGTCATGGGGCTGGAGCTTTTCAGGGAAAGAACGGCTCTGTTTGCCGGAGGCGGCTTTGATCTGGGTCTGTTTTCCGATGCGTTCGTATTTGCCGTAGCCCTGGCTGTAGCGGCGATACCGGAGGCGCTTAGCTCTATCGTTACTATAGTGCTTTCTGTCGGAACTCAGAAGCTTGCCAAGGAAAACGCTATCATACGCAAGCTGCAGTCGGTCGAGGGTCTGGGAAGCGTTTCGATAATCTGTTCGGATAAGACAGGAACGCTTACGCAGAACAAAATGACTGTTCAGAAGATATATTTTGACGGAAAAGTGATAGACAAGGACGATGAGCTGAACGAACGCCAGGCGCAGCTCATAATAGACGGCGCTCTCTGCAACGACTCGATACGCAGGGACGGGCAGGAGATAGGCGACCCGACCGAGATCGCGCTTATCGACTTTTCAAAGAAGCACGACCTTCCTTACGAGGAGGTGCGCGGCAGGTTCCCGAGGCTGGGCGAGATACCGTTCGATTCGGACAGAAAGCTTATGAGTACGGTCCATAAGATAGGGCCTAATTTCAAAATGCTTACAAAGGGCGCTGTTGATGTGCTTGCGCCGATGATCCTTGAGGTGAAAACTATGGACGGAAAGCGTGCGTTCACAAAGGAGGATCTTGAGGAGTTAAAGAGAGTGAACACCGAGTTTTCGGAGATGGGGCTTAGGGTGCTTGCGGTCTGCGAAAAGGATGTGCCTGCGGTCGATATAACAACAGACGATGAAAAGGATTACATTCTGCTCGGTCTCGTAGCTATGCAGGATCCGCCGCGTGAGGAGAGCGCGGAGGCCGTGGCAAAGTGCAGGATGGCAGGGATCATGCCTATAATGATAACGGGCGACCATCTCGTTACCGCTTCTGCTATAGCAAGAAAGATAGGTATACTTGACGATAAGCGCAGAGCTGTCGAGGGCAGCGCCGTTGAGGGTCTCACAGACGCCGAGCTTGAAGATTTTGTGACGGATGTGGCTGTTTATGCACGCGTATCGCCGGAGCACAAGATACGTATCGTGAGTGCATGGCAGAGAAAGGGATATATAGTATCCATGACCGGAGACGGTGTGAACGACGCTCCGGCGCTCAAACAGGCAGATATAGGAGTAGCTATGGGCATAACCGGAAGCGAGGTCGCTAAGGACGCGGCTTCAATGGTGCTGACCGACGATAACTTTGCTACGATAGTAAAGGCTATAGAGAACGGAAGAAATATATACAGGAACATACAGCGTTCTATACAGTTCCTTCTTTCGGGAAATGCCGCGGCGATACTGGCTGTGCTTTACGCTTCCTTTGCAGCCCTGCCCGTACCGTTCCAGGCGGTGCATCTGCTGTTTATAAACCTTTTGACTGACAGTTTGCCCGCTATCGCGCTGGGTATGGAGCCGTATTCGGGCGACGTCATGCGCGACAAGCCGAGGAACAAGAACCAGTCGATACTCACTAAAAAGGTAATGTCGAATATAGTGATAGAGGGCGTAGTTATAGGTATAGCGACGCTGGCGGCGTTTTATATCGGGCTTGCAAGAGGCGGTGATACGATGGGCAGCACTATGGCGTTTGCAACGCTCTGCTTGTCGAGGCTTGTACATGGCTTCAACTGTAAATCCGACAGCCCTGTCATATTCAGAAGAAAGATGTGGAACAACAGAACGCTCATCGGCGCGTTCGTTATAGGCTTTGTACTGCTCAACGCAGTCCTGCTTATACCGCCGCTGCAGGGTATATTCTCTGTAGCGTCCGTGGGCTTATATGAGCTCCTGACCATATACGGACTCTCGGTAGCTGTATTTGCAGTTATACAGATACTCAAGTCCGTGCGGTCGCTGTTCAGAAAAAAATAATGCGGGAAAGCAAGCGTTCCCGGTGACGCCGGGAATGCTTGTCAGATCTTTATTCAGATAAGGGAGCAACATTTTGGCGAAAGGATCCGGTGGTCATAAAAATGAAGCAGAGACACAGACATTTGTCTTCATCCAGGATAATACTTCTGGGATTTCTATCGGTAATAGCGCTGGGAAGCATTCTTCTTATGCTGCCGATATCCACTCGTAACAGGGAGTGGGCGTCGTTTTCGGACGCGCTGTTCACCGCGACCTCGTCCGTATGCGTTACAGGACTTGTGGTACAGAATACCGCTACATATTGGTCGGCATTCGGACAGGCGGTCATAATAATACTTATACAGATAGGCGGTATGGGCGTTGTAACGCTGGCGGTGGCTATAGCCATGTTTGCCGGGCGCAAGATAGGACTTATGCAGCGGAGCACGATGCAGGAGGCTATTGCGGCTCCGAAAGTATCCGGTATAGTGAGAATGACCGGATTTATTTTAAAGGGCGTGTTCCTTATCGAGCTCATCGGTGCGGCGGTCATGTATCCGGTATTTGCGCGGGACGTGGGCGTATTCAAGGGGATATGGTATGCGGTGTTTCATTCGGTGTCGGCGTTCTGCAACGCCGGGTTCGATATAATGGGAACTGTCAAGCCGTTTTCTTCTATCACCATGTACGTTTATGAGCCTGTGATAAATATAGCTGTCATGCTGCTTATAATTATAGGCGGTATCGGATTTCTCACATGGGATGATATAAAAACAAACGGAATACATCTGAGAAAATACCGTATGCAGAGCAAGGTGGTATTCACGGTCACTTTGGCGCTTATATTCATTCCGGCCGCATTTTTCTACTTCTTCGAGTTTTCAAGACCGGAATGGGGAGAGCTCGGGGTCGGACAAAGACTGCTATGCTCGTTTTTTCAGGCTGTAACTCCGAGGACGGCAGGCTTTAATACAGTTGATCTTAATGCGCTGAGCGGACCGAGCCAGGTAATAATGATACTGCTCATGCTCATCGGCGGATCGCCAGGCTCCACGGCCGGCGGAATGAAGACCACAACGGTGGCTGTGCTCATAATGACCGCGTTTGCCGTGTTCAGAAAGCACGACGATCCGCAGCTGTTCGGACGCAGGATAGCCGCTGAAACGGTGCATCAGGCGGCGGCGCTGCTGCTCATGTATGTGATACTGTTTCTTGGAGGCGGCCTGTTCATAAGCTGTGCGGAGGGGATACCGGTCATGACCGCGTTTTTTGAGACGGCATCGGCTATAGGTACGGTCGGGCTTTCTCTCGGTGCAACGCCGTATATGGGCACAGCTTCAAGGCTGGTGCTCATAGCTCTTATGATATTCGGAAGAGTCGGAGGACTAACGCTGATATTTGCGGCTTGGTCAACAAGCAAGCATGGTGTATCGAGACTGCCGCAGGAAAAGATAAATGTCGGTTAGGAGGAAATATATTATGAAATCTGTATTATTGATAGGCTTGGGACGATTCGGCAAGCATACAGCCATGAAGCTGAATGAGCTTGATCATCAGGTAATGGCGGTGGATATAGACGAGGAGCGCGTAAACGATGTTCTGCCGTATGTAACGAATGCGCAGATAGGGGACAGTACGAACGAGGAATTTCTTGAGTCGCTCGGCATAAGCAATTTTGATCTTTGCATCGTCGCTATAGGAGATGATTTCCAAAGCTCGCTTGAAACCACCTCGCTTTTAAAGGAGCTCGGAGCGAAGTTTACAGTTGCGAGAGCGGCAAGGGACGTACATGCGAAATTTCTGCTCAGAAACGGAGCTGACGAGGTGGTCTATCCGGAGCGGCAGCTGGCGAAATGGACGGCTATACGCTATAGCTCGGATCTTATATTCGACTATATCGAGCTGGATGACGACAATGCTATATTTGAGATAATGCCGCCGAAGGCGTGGATAAATAAAACGGTCGGCAAGCTCGATATACGTAAAAAGCATAATATAAACGTTATGGGCATAAGGCGGGGCGGCAAGCTGGATCTTATCGTAACACCGGATACGCTCATAACCGGGGAAGAGACTATACTCGTTCTCGGAAAAAATCATGACATACAGAAATGTCTGCATATATGATGAGTATAAGGAATAATTAAAAATACCGGAGGGAGTCCGCTGCGGCGGACGACCTCCGGTATTTTGCATGTATTATTTTCCCTGTCCGTAATACGCGTTTGCGCCGTGCTTGCGCAAGTAGTGCTTGTCAAGTATCGCCTGTGAGATGGGGGGTAGGCCGGGGGTCAGCTGCATACAGCGCAGCGCCATCTTTGCACATTCCTCCATTACTACCGCATTATGTACGGCGTTGTGCGCGTCGGTTCCCCATGCGAACGGACCGTGGTTTGAAACGAGTACGCCAGGTATCGCTTCGGGATTCTTATCCTTGAAGGTCTCGATTATCACGAGACCGGTATTCTTTTCGTATTCGCCGCGTATCTCATCCTCTGTCATAAGTCTGGTAGCGGGGATCTCGCCGTAGAAATAGTCTGCATGCGTTGTGCCGAAGGGCGGGATGCCCTTGCACGCCTGAGCGAACGAGGTAGCCCAGGGGGAGTGAGTGTGGACTATCCCTCCGCATTCCGGAAATGCCTTGTAAAGCTCCAGATGTGTCGGAGTGTCTGAGGAAGGATTATACTCGCCCTCCACCTTGTTTCCGTCCATATCCATGACTACCATGTCGTCCGGTCTTAGCCGCTCGTACTCCACGCCTGACGGCTTTATCACGAACAGACCTTTACTGCGGTCGATACCTGAAACATTTCCCCATGTGAATGTAACAAGACCGTAGCGCGGCAGATCCATATTGGCTTCATATACCTGCTGCTTTAATTCTTCTAACATAATATGAGTTCCTTTCTTTCGGTGTTTACCGGTTGATATAGCGGGAATATATGTTTCCCTATACAATAATTATAAATCAAATCATGTTGATAATCAATAGTTTTTAAATTTTTTTCGGTAAAATAACAAAAATTTTAACTTGCCATGCCTTTATTTTAATACAATCTGATAATAAAAGGTATTAAATTTGTGATTTTTGTAATAATCGTGTTGCATTTTCGTAACATCTATGATATAATCATTATATCTACTTAGGAAGACAGGCATTAAGGAGTGTAAAAATGGATCTGTTCATTTTTGAAAATATAGAGAAGGATGAGACTGTCAGGGCGATCATAGAGAAGGATAATACCGCTCTGCTCAGGGGGATAATACGTTTTGCGGAGACCGAGGGCGTTACGGGCAACAGTCTGCGCGAGTATGTTGCGTCAAAGCTGGCGAACGATGATAACGTGCTTTCGCAGCTGGCGCGGTCCGGCAAAAATATAGGTCAGGATCTTTACAGGCTGGCGGCGCTGGATATTGAGATGATCTATAAGCGGCTGTTCAATACAAAGATAAAATACCGTCCGTCCGGAAATGATACAGGGTATTTCCGTGCTTACACCGAGTCGATCCTCGGCATAACGGAGGCAGAGACGGCGGGAGAGCTTCTCGACCGGCTTATTGCTCATTATAAAAAGCTCGGCTGCGGTATAATGGCAAGGTATATCGCTTTTAAATTTGACGGAAAGATAAAGGGAGTTCCCGATACCGATAAGACTGTTTTTGACGACATAGTCGGGATGGAGCATCAGAAGAAGATACTAATAGACAATACGCGGGCGTTTGTGGAGGGAAGATACGCTAATAACGTGCTTTTGTTCGGCGACCGCGGAACGGGAAAGTCCTCGTCCGTAAAAGCGCTTTTGAATATGTTTGCCGACAACGGGTTAAGGGTGATCGAGCTGCCGAAGAACTCTATCACGCTCATACCGGAGCTTACGGGGAAGCTTGAAAACTCACCGCATAAATACATATTGTTCCTGGATGATCTTACGTTTGAAAGGCATGATTCCGAATACCGTGCGCTCAAGATCGCTATGGACGGACAGCTGCAGGCTTCGGCGGGAAACGTGCTCGTATATGCGACCTCCAACCGCCGCCATCTCATACGCGAGACATGGGCGGATCGTGACGGGGGAGAAGTACATGTCAACGATACGAAGCAGGAAACGCTGTCTCTGGCCGAGCGCTTCGGGATAAGCGTGTTTTTCCCGGCTCCGGATCCGAAGCAGTATATTGAGATAGTGCGCGCGCTGCTGGCGCGGGGCGGCGTGGAAATGACGGAGGAGATACGCAAGGAAGCCGTAAGGTGGGAAATGAACTACGGAGGCAAGAGCGGCCGCTGTGCAAAGCAGTTTGCGAGCGATTACCTGTCGAAGCATGCTTGAGCTTCACTTTAACAGCTTATTTGTTTATAAATTTACAGACGGATGACCGCGGCGCATACGTTTCGCGGTCACCTTATACTATCGAAGGGAGAATAAAAAGAGTATGAGAAAGCTTGTGTTGTTTATCACAGCCGCCGCAGCTGCCGTATCATTTTCGCTGCCGGCAGTATTTGCGGCTGATGACAGTATATCCGGATATGCGTATGATGATAAGGTATATACGGAGCATAACGACGGGAACGCGTCCGCGGCAGTTCTTTCGTTTTATGATGACGGAACGCTGTCGTACAGCGCAGTGTCCGTGTGGGACGGCTCAGGATACAGCTTTGATGTGCCGGAGGAATACCTCGGCGGCCGTGCCAGGATATGCTATATAGGCGGCGCTATATTCGATATGGATATAGATCAGGGCGAAGCCCCGATCCCGTCGGCGTCGGCGTCGCCGTCGCCGGACTCGACAGCGACTCCTGAGGCAACGGCTTCGCCGGGGGCTGCGGCTGCGCCGCAGCGCACGCCCGTTCCGGAAGCATATGAGAGGGAGCTGGACGCGATCCATGCCCCGGCTGTCGTGCTGAGCGTAAGCCAGACCCAGGCTGACGGCGAATATTATGATACGCTGAAAGTGCTCTATCAGGGGTCTGAGATGACCGTGAGCGTTCGGGATCAGGTAACGATAGTCTCAGCGCCCGATGCTGCTGAGTATCTCATAGGGCAGGGAACCGACGCGCTCCGTGCGGGAGACGTTATCCATATGACCGCCGATCTTCAGGGCAGGGTAAGGAGCATTGAGTTCATATACCGTCCCGACTTTCAGAATTATGTTCTCAGCGGAGCGGATTATGGAACAGATTTCAGGGAGCTGATCTCCGATTCGGGCGTTGTTGCAAATCAGAGCGGCTGGAGCGTTGTTTCGTACAGCCGCGGTGTATCGGACAGCGGAACACAGTACGCGTTCGGAGTTCCTGTCGGCGTAAGGGGCAATGTGCTGACTATGGCGAATGCAGACGGAAAAACTGCGGATATATATGTAAACAGTAAAGCTATGGTCTATACGGTGCGCAATTCCCCGCGCAGCGGCGATATTGAATTTGCCGGAAACGGCTGCAATGCTGTAGAAAGATCCTATGTTCCCGACAGCAGTTTTGATGAAGATGGTAATGTCATGAGCTGGGAGGACGCCGATGCTTCGAGCTACGCGCTCGTTAGAGTCGTAAACGGCACTGCAACAGATATTGTTGTGTTTGTATTGTGAGGATTAAATCCGTAAAAACGGATCTAATCATATATTATGCATGATGACCGCAGATCCGGCATCAAGCATAGAAAATCCCGATAGGTATGCGTATGATATGAAAAGGCCTACTGCGTATGCCTGTCCGTGCGGCACGGGGGCAGTTTTTGCCGTGATACGGACTTTTCGGGCACAGCTTGTTCTAAAACCCTACAGCTGTGAATATACTTCTATTATATAGAAGAAAAACAGGAGGACTTTATCGAAATGGAAAACTTAAAAAAGTCCGCGGTCATGCTGGCTGCGGCAGCCTTGATCTCCGTTGCCGGGAGCGCGAATGTGTTCGCGGCGGAAACGGTAGTCGAGGTGAACTCAATTGCAAGTGAAACTCCGGAGATAGTTACATTTCCTGCGGCTTCAGCGCCTAAGGAGATAGATAACGTTCTCTATGTCCCGAGCCGCATCATGGCGGACGCAATGGGGATGAGAACGGAGTGGAAGCAGGAGAGCCAGACGGCAGAGCTTGTTATCGATGCGGAGCGCACGTCATCAAAACCCATCGAGCGCTATGCGTATACGATAAGTGAAAGCGGAGCCGATTCGGTAGGACTGAATGCAGTTCCTGAGGATATGAGTATCGAGCTTAAGATGGATTCGTCATATGCTAAGGTAAAATTCGGGTATACCGACAGCAGCGGTGAGAGGACAGAGCTGGGCAAGACCGTACAGCTTGACGGTACGGTAAGGCTGGTAGACGACGGAACGCTGATGTTCCCGTTGAGATCTGTAGTAAACACGCTTTGTCTGGATCTTTCCTGGGAGCAGGAGAGCAGAACAGCATCCGTTGCTATCCCCGAGGTAGCCGTCATTCCCGACGGGCTCGGTGTTGCGGCGGAAGATACAAACCTGGGACAAACTGAGGCGGTCGTGTCTGCGCAATCCGATACGGCCGGGTCAAACGAGCAGGATATGATATATCTGGGTACATTCAGAATTTCGCATTACGCTCCCGGAGCGGAATCGAACGGGATATGGGGAAACGCTACTGCATGGGCGGGCAGCATTTCGCCGGGCACTACAATAGCGGTCGATCCGAGCGTTATTGAACCGTTATCGTGGGTATACATAGAAGGCTACGGATACAGACGCGCAGAAGACTGCGGCGGTGCGATAAAGGGCAATAAGATAGACGTTGCCGTTGCGACCTATGCTGAAGCTATGCGTCTCGGAGTTGTTTATCAGGATGTATATCTGTGCGTTGACTGATAAACGCACGGCAAAGCAGGATGATCCCCATGGAGAAGAGAGACAAAACCATGAGCTGTCTCTCTATGCTCTGAGGGGATCTTTTGTTTAAAGACGAAGAATGCCGTACAGCAATAAAATTGACACGGCATACGGATAAAATAACAGACAGTATATAGAGAAGTGCAAAACGAGCAATAAAAAAAATCAATATAAAGAAGAAAGACGGGGATTTGGTGAAATTTAAAACAACTGATGAAATAAGCGCATGGCAAACAAGCCTAACGTCAAAACGAGAAAAA
>CALXZP010000010.1 GCA_944393255.1 uncultured Clostridia bacterium
CCGGTATATTTTTTTGCAAGCCGCTGAGGAGTTTCATTTGTGACTATTACATTAGTCAAGCCTAAACGCTCTACATTTTCCGATAAGATTGCGGCGCGGCTTTTTATTATTTCATTTGAAACAAGCACTCCGCTTCCGCAAAGCCTTGCGGCAGTCTGAGCTGTTTTTCCGCCGGGAGCTGCGCACAGATCAAGAACTTTGTCACCGCTGACGATTGGAAGTCCGGCGGCGGCACACATTGCGGATGGCTCCTGAAAATAGAAAAGCCCCGCCATATGGTATGGATGCGTTCCGCGTATTTTTTCCTTGTCAACATAAAAGCCAGAGCTGCACCATGGAACTTCTTTAAGGCTTCCGAATTCATTTAAGACCGCCTGTTTTGAGCCGGATTTGGTTTCATTTATAAGTATTCCGCGCTTATCGGAGCTGTCAAAGGCTTTTATAAACGCGTCATACTCGCTGCCGAGCAGAGCTTTCATTTTTTCACAGAATTTTTCGGGCAGATTCATATTTCCTCCTATGGCATAATGATATTGTTATCATCGAATGCAAGTTTGATTTCCTTTAATATTTCTCTTTTTACGCTGAACTGGTTTTCATGGTCACAGAATGCCGTCATCGATATTCTCACGGCAAAATCATTAAGCTCCGAAACACCTAAGACCTTTGGCGGCTCAAGCATATCGGACGAGCTTTCATAAAGCGCGGCAAGAGTATCTTCTATTAAAGTCAATACCTTTCGAAGATCCTGCTTATAAGAAACCGACACGCTCAATATAATGCTTTTGTTTGTTTTTGAATGATTTATTATTTTGGTCATATTTCCGTTGGGAATTATAAGCTTATCGCCCTCAAAATTCTTTATAACAGTGGTGCGTATCGATATTTTTTCAACTGTTCCCATAAAATTCTCAACTGTAACTATATCTCCAATGCTGTATTGGTTTTCAAGCAATACAAAAAATCCGCTTATTGCATCCTTTATAAGGCTTTGCGCGCCGAATGTCACCGCAACGCCGACGATTCCTGTAGCAGCGATCACAGATGAAGCGTTTATATTAAAATATATATGGATTATGTAAAGCGCGGCGAAGAAGTATATAATTACGGATAAAAGAGTTCTGAACACTCCGGCGTGGGTTTTATACCGCGCGTCGAGATTTTCCTCGACACGGCGGTCTATTCGCCTGACCTCGGAGCCGAGCTTTTTCATTATTATTCTGAGCACTACCTTGTCCGCAATAAGCGCGAGTATAATGCTTATGATTGCCCGGACAAGCTTTAAGGCAAAGAAATCGGTTATTATTTCAAGCATGGTATCCTCTCCTTTCGAGCAGTATCCAAAATAAATGTATCTTAATTTTATTGGCATACTGTTACATATATAGTATAAACTAAAAAATAAAATATGTCAATGTGAATAATAATATTGTAAAATTGTTATAAAATCATCAAAGTTTTTGTGCAAAAAGAAGAAATAAATGTTAAATTTATATTTGCACTTGTATATTGGCGGATTTTGAGGTACAATATAGTAAAGGGATATGTATGCCCGAAAAAAAATTAATTAATTTTTTAGGAGGTAATTCCAATGGCAGTAAAAGTTGCTATCAATGGTTTCGGCCGTATCGGACGTCTTGCGTTCAGACAGATGTTCGGCGCAGAGGGTTATGAGGTTGTAGCTATAAACGACCTTACAAGCCCGAAGATGCTTGCACATCTTTTAAAGTATGATTCATCACAGGGTAAGTACGCTCTTGCTGATAAGGTATCGGCAGGCGAGGATTCAATCACAGTTGACGGTAAGGAAATCAAGATCTACGCATTTCCGGACGCTAACAACTGCCCGTGGGGCGATCTTGATGTAGACGTTGTTCTTGAGTGCTCAGGCTTCTATACATCAAAGGCAAAGGCTCAGGCTCATATCAATGCAGGCGCTAAGAAGGTTGTTATTTCAGCTCCGGCAGGCAATGACCTTCCGACAATCGTTTACAATGTAAACCATGAAACACTTAAGGCTGATGACACAATCATTTCAGCTGCTTCTTGTACAACAAACTGCTTGGCTCCGATGGCTGACGCTCTTAACAAGTATGCTCCTATCCAGTCAGGTATCATGTGCACAATTCACGCTTACACAGGCGACCAGATGACACTTGACGGTCCGCAGAGAAAGGGTGACTTGAGAAGATCAAGAGCTGCTGCTGTTAACATCGTTCCGAACTCAACAGGCGCTGCAAAGGCTATAGGTCTTGTTATACCGGAGCTTAACGGTAAGCTCATCGGTTCGGCTCAGAGAGTTCCGACTCCGACAGGCTCAACAACTATCCTTACAGCTGTTGTTAAGGGTGACAACGTTACTAAGGAAGGCATCAATGCCGCTATGAAGGCTGCCGCAAACGAGTCGTTCGGTTACAACGAGGACGAGATCGTTTCATCGGATATCGTTGGTATGAGATACGGTTCGCTCTTCGACGCTACTCAGACAATGGTAGCTGAGATCGGCGACGGTCTTTATGAAGTACAGGTAGTTTCATGGTATGACAACGAAAATTCATACACATCACAGATGGTAAGAACTATCAAGTATTTCTCAGAGCTTGGCTAATTCAACAGGATCAAAAAAAGAACGGGCCGCATATGCGGCTCGTCTTTTTTTGATCGATGAGATCTTCAGATCTACTCCTCGCCGTACACATCCATAGCCATAGCGAATACCGCCCAGCCTTTAGGCCAGCCCGTATAAAAAGCCAGCTGTGTGATCATTTCTATAACCTCAGCTTTTGTTACGCCGTTTTCCTTTGCTTTTTCCAAATGTCCTTTCATAGACGCGTCTGTCATTCCGGATCCCATCAAAGCAGCGACAGTTATCATGCTGCGTTCACGCGGAGCAAGCTGCTGTTCACGGCTCCACACCTGTCCGAAAAGCACATCATCGTTGAACTCTGCAAACTGCGGTGCGAAATCTCCTAAATAATCACGTCCTGCTGTTATTTTTTTACCCATATATATGCCCTCCTGTTACATTAGATCCTTATCATGGGATCATATACTTAAATTTTTTTATAAACAATCACGCAAAATACTCTCAACATCCTTTGCATCCAGCGGTACGTATGCATATCCGAGAGCTCCTGTTTCAACCGCATGCCATGACATTTTCTCGAAATATTCGTCATTTATATCAAGCTCGGAAAGACTCATCGGCACCCCAAGGCTTTTAAAGAAATCCTCTGTAGCTGTTATGGCTTTATCTGCGATCTCATATTTATCAATCGACGGATCTATCCCCCACACGGCTGTTCCGTAATGTGCAAATCGTTCAGCCGTCCTATCGCTCAATATACGGCGCATCCAGCGGGGTGTAACTATAGCAAGACCTGTCCCATGAGTTATATCATAATATGCCGACAACTCGTGCTCTATAGCATGACAGCTGAAAGCGCCTACTTGATTTCCCAAACACAGCAGTCCGTTATCTGCAATTGAGCTTGCCCACATAAGCTGTCCGCGCGCTTCATAATCATCGGGTTTTTTTATCGCCTCCGGCGCATATTTAATGACTGTCCTCATGACCGCCTCGCAAAGCTGATCCGCTATAAATACTGTTTTCGGGGAAAAATACTGTTCTAAAACATGTGACATGATATCTATAGACCCCGCGGCTGTCTGATAAGCCGGAACTGAAAATGTGTATGTCGGATCAAGTATCGAGACGGCGGGACGGATCAGCTCGCTGTCATACCCTCGCTTTTCCTTTGCTGCCGAATTTGAGATAACTGCTCCGGCGTCATATTCGCTGCCTGTCGCTGAAAGTGTAAGCACCGTTACAAGCGGCAGCGCTTTTTCAGTCTGCTCTGCCCGAACTATCATATCCCATGCGTCACCTTTATAAAATGCTGCCGCCGCTATCGTCTTGGCGCAGTCTATAACACTGCCACCGCCGACGGCAAGAACAACATCGATCTCATTTTCTCGGCAAAGCTCAACTCCTCTGCGTACGCTTTCAATCTTCGGATTTGGCTCGATGCCCGAAACCTCATAGATCATATGATCCGCAAGCAGTGCTCTGACCGTTTCATACAATCCGATACTCTTTATCGAACTGCCGCCGCAGCATAAGAGAACTCGCTTACCATAACCTTCAATAATTTCCGGTAGACTTCTTATCTGCCCTCTTCCGAATAACACTCTTGTGTTAGCGTAATAATCAAAGTTTTCCATATTGAAGATCCTCCTTTAAATATTGTACCTTGTTAGGAATGTACTGTTATAGGACTATTAGGGTAAAACAATATCGCATAGCGCCGCTTCAAAGCTATACAGCTTATTTGCTCCCTGCGGGCATTGCTTTTTTAAACATCGCCGAATATATTCTCATGCTTTCTAACAGATTTTCACGTTGTTGCGGAGTAAGCCTTTCCATAGCTTCATATTCCGCTCTGCGTATCTGAGGTATTACCTTATCCGCATACTTCTGTCCGTCTTTAGTAAGATGTATGGTTTTATTGCGTCTGTCCTCCGGCAACTCGCGCAGCTCTACCAAGCCCCGTTTATAAAAGAAAGTTATCACGTTATTAACCGTTTGCTTCGGCAAAAAGGTGCGCTCGCATATTGCTCTTTGAGTACATTGATCTGTTTGAGTGATCAAATCAAGTATTTGCAGCGTTGTATATGGAATATCAACGCTTCTTGAATAATCTTCATATATTCTGTTCAAACTGTGCAGACCGTCACAAAACTGCTTCATTTGCGCTTCAATAGTCTTGTCATTCATATTCGGCTCTCCTTTTAGTCCTGTATTAAGACCATTATAACAGCAGACATTATTTTTGTCAATAGGTTTTCAATATTTTTAAAAAAATTTAATGTATAGTTAATACAGCAAAGCCGCCCATGTAAAAGGGCGGCTGTTTCGTGCATTTTCAGAGTTTATCTTATGCCGTATTCGGCAATATCGCCCAGCTCCTCCTCTATCCTGAGAAGCCTGTTGTATTTTGCGACCCTGTCTGTTCTCGCGGGCGCGCCGGTTTTTATCTGTCCCGCATTCACTGCGACGGCGATATCTGCGATGGTCGTATCCTCAGTCTCTCCGCTCCTGTGCGACACGACTGCGGTATAGCCTGCATTATGAGCCGTTTCTATAGCGTCTAAGGTACGCGAAAGCGTTCCTATCTGATTTACCTTTATAAGGATCGAATTGGCTGCGCCGCATTCTATTCCGCGTTCAAGCCGCTCCGGATTTGTTACAAACAGATCGTCGCCCACCAGCTGGACTCTGTCCCCCACTCTTTCGGTAAGACGTGCAAAGCCCTCATAATCATTTTCGCTCAGAGGATCCTCTATCGAGAATATCGGATAGCGGTCTGTTATCCCCTCCCAGAACTCTATAAGTTCATCCGTGGTTTTCGTTATCCCCGACTTGGGCAGCCGGTATGTGCCGTCCTCCTGCGCCCATTCCGACGACGCGGCGTCTATAGCTATTTTAAAATCCTCACCCGGTACAAATCCCGCCTTTTCCACAGCCTCCACAATAAGCGCGAGCGCTTCCTCGTCCGTTCCGAGATTAGGAGCAAAACCGCCCTCGTCTCCGACAGCCGTCGGCTGTCCCTTTTCCTGCAGGATACTTTTGAGGGCGAAATATACCTCAGAGCACTGACAAAGACACTCTGCAAAGGTCTCCGCGCCGACAGGCATTATCATAAATTCCTGAATATCGACATTATTGTTCGCATGTGCACCGCCGTTCAATATATTCATCATCGGAACAGGCATAACATGTGCGTTGGCGCCTCCGATATAGCGGTAAAGCGGCAGTCCCAGACTGTTTGCCGCGGCTCTCGCGCACGCGAGCGATGTACCCAAAACAGCGTTGGCTCCGAGCTTTTTAAGGTTCGGCGTACCGTCAAGCTCCATAAGCACATTATCTATAAGCCTTTGGTCGAGCACGTTCATACCTACAAGCTCATCCGATATAGTCTCATTCACATTCCTGACAGCCTTCTGCACGCCCTTGCCGTTATAGCGTTTTTTATCTCCGTCGCGCAGCTCGTACGCTTCATATTCGCCCGTGGAAGCGCCCGAGGGTACTATGGCTCTTCCGACGCCCTCGGTAGTGCTCACCTCCACTTCGATAGTCGGGTTGGAACGTGAATCAAGCACCTCCCGCGCATGTACGTCTGTTATTTCAATGTAACATTTCATGCTGAGATCTCCTTTCGTTATTACATTCGGTTAAATGTCCGTATAATTATTTTTAACGCATAAGGCATTTTTATACTACCGGACAATGCTTTATTTATGTGTTTTACTTGGTTAGTTATAACCAACTATGTTTAGCATCGTATCGCGGCAAGATATTCTTGTAAAGACCTGATACTCCATTACAAGAAAAATTTATACTAAATCGTAAAAAAAGTTATTTACATCGCATATGTTATATGCTAAAATGTATGTGTTCCGGACGATGAACAGAAAGGATGTGATATTGTGAAAAAAATACTTGTTGTCGTGGATTACCAGAACGACTTCGTAAGCGGCGCGCTGGGCTTTGAAGAAGCCAAGCTCCTTGACGGCGCTATATGCGAAAAAATAAAGCAGTACCGCGGCGATGAAGTAGTCCACACGCTCGATACGCATGACGAAAGGTATATGGATACGCACGAAGGAAAACATCTGCCCATACCGCACTGTATAAAAGGCACTGCGGGGCATGAGAACTACGGCAGAACCGCGGAGCTTTTGAAGGGGACGCGCTGCTTTGAAAAACCGTCCTTCGGCTCGCCGGAGCTCGGCGAATATCTCAGCCGCGGCGGCTATGACGTTGTAGAGCTGTGCGGACTGGTATCCAATATATGCGTTCTTTCAAATGCGGTTATCGCGCGCGCCGCGCTGCCGGAGGCGGAAATAATCGTTGATCAGCGGTGTACAGCGGCCGCGGACAAGGACATGAACGACGCGGCTCTTGCCGTGCTTAAAGGCATACATGTCACCGTCCTCTGAAAACAGCACAAGCGGGATCACCGCTTTTAAGAGGACAATACTTTTATCAAGGAGGGTTATCATGACAGAAATAAAGATAAATACAAAACGGCGCAAAGGCGTCATAAACAAAAATATATACGGTCAATTCGCCGAACATCTCGGACGCTGCATATATGAGGGCATATACGTTGAAGACGACGGCATCCCGAACGTCAACGGCATGCGCTGCGATGTGGTAAATGCGCTCAAAGAGCTTGATATACCGGTCCTCAGATGGCCGGGCGGCTGCTTTGCCGACGATTACCACTGGCGCGACGGCATAGGCGAAAAGGAAAGCCGTCCGTATATGGTAAACACAAACTGGGGCGGAGTTGTGGAAAACAACCATTTCGGTACGCATGAATTCTTCGAGCTGTGCTCACAGCTCGGCTGCGAACCGTACATAACCGGAAACGTAGGCTCCGGAACCGTGCAGGAAATGCGCGACTGGATAGAATACATGACCTTTGACGGCGACTCTCCTCTTGCAAACGAAAGGCGCAGAAACGGCCGCGAGGAGCCGTTCAAGCTAAAATACTTCGGAGTGGGCAACGAGAACTGGGGCTGCGGCGGAAACATGCGCCCGGAATATTATTCAGATCTCTACAGACGCTTCGCTACGTTTATAAGAAATTACGGCGAAGAGCCGATATACAAGATAGGCTGCGGCCCGAATGCGGGAGACGTTGCCTGGACGGAAAGCGTGCTCAAAAACGCCGGACGGTTCATGCAGGGTCTGTCCTGGCATAACTATACCTCAGAGGGCGACTGGGAACACAAGGGCAGCAGCTATGATTTTAATGAAAACGGCTGGTATTCCAATCTTGCCGAGGTAGAACGCATGAGGGACAAGCTCAAAAAGCATATCGCCGTTATGGACTGCTTCGATCCCGAAGGCAAGATAGATCTTATCGTAGACGAATGGGGCAACTGGTTTGAATGTATGCCCGGCACAAATCCCGGCTTCCTTTACCAGCAGAATACCATGCGCGACGCCGTTACGGGTATGGTGATACTCCACATGTTCCACGAGCACTGCGGCAGGGTACAGATGGCGAATATCGCTCAGATGGTGAATGTGCTGCAGGCAATGGTGCTTACAGAGGGCGAAAAAATGGCGCTTACTCCGACCTATCACCTGTTCAGAATGATGAAGGGACACCAGGACGGCGAAAGAGTTGGCATAGTATACGATGAAGACCGCTACGAGGCATGCGGAGAAAAGATACCGTCGCTCAGCGTATCGGCGTCCGTCAAGGACGGCGCTCTCACCGTTACCGCCGTAAATACGCGTCTTGACAGCGACAGAGAGCTTTCAATATCACTTGACGCAGACTATGCCGGCGTGTCCGGAGAGATACTTACCTCAGAGAATATGTGCGACTTCAACAGCTTTGACGAGCCTGACAAGGTATCGCCCAAGCCGATAGATGCAAAGCTTTCGGGCGGCAGGCTTACAGTCAAGCTTCCGAAGATGAGCGTTATATCTCTCACTCTGAAATAATGGCAAAATGCAAGCGATGCGCACTTAAAACAGCGCTGTCTGAGGCAGATATAGAAAAAATGGTCGGCGAGGTCAGAAGCATGCGCGGCATACGGCTCGCAGACGATGAAAAATACGCAGAACGGCTAAGAATATGCCAGGCCTGCGAAAAGTTTGAATACGGCTCTACCTGCGCGCTGTGCGGCTGCGTTATGCAGGTGCGCGCTATGCTCAGCGACGGACGCTGCCCGTATCCCTGCACGCCGAAGTGGTGATGCCGCCATGTATGAATTCTCCGTATATGGAAACAATAATAATGCTTATGCACAGCCCCGGCGGGCGATCCTTAAAAAACCGCCCGCCGTATTCCATTTTTACGGAGGTAACGTACATGAAAAAGCTGTTTGTAATTTTTACACTGCTTGTCACTCTCTGCTGCGGCAGCGCTGCTGAAGCGCTCTCGAAAATAGGCTCGACCGGCAGCGAGGTCAGGAATATCCAGACGCGGCTGAGATCGTGGGGATACTATTCCGGCTCGGTTGACGGTATCTACGGCTATAACACCGCAGAGGCGGTAAAGAGCTTCCAGAGAAAGCACGGGCTTACACCCGACGGCGTATGCGGACCGGCAACGCTCGCAAAGATAGGTCTGCCGTCCGGCAGCTCGCCATCATCGTCCTCGTCTACGTACTCAAGCAACGTAGAGCTGCTTGCGCGGATAATAAACGGCGAGGCGCGCGGAGAACCGTACACAGGACAGGTAGCAGTCGGCGCGGTAGTCCTCAACAGAGTAAAATCGCCGTCGTTCCCCAACACGATATCGGGAGTTATATACCAGTCCGGCGCATTCACCGCCGTAACCGACGGACAAATAAACGCCGCCGTTCAGGACAGCTGCTACAATGCAGCACGCGACGCACTGAACGGCTGGGATCCGACCGGAGGAGCGATATACTACTATAATCCCGCGACTGCCACAAGCAGCTGGATATGGTCGAGACCGGTGATCACTCAGATAGGCAAACACGTATTCTGCAAATAAAAAAACGGGCGCTGTATCAACGGCAGCGCCCCCATACATAAAGGGAGGGTCAGCCATGACTTCAAAAATGATAGTTTTATCGGTACTTACCGCAATATTTCTTGTATTGGCTATAGCCGACACGGTAAGCAAGCTGCGCAGCCGGGATGAATAACGCGCCCGGCAGACCGCTTATATACGGCTGATGCTGAATTATAAGCACGGCATCCGTTCCGATTTCGTGCATTTCAAAATACTCCAATAAAATTTTATTCAGAAAAAACGACTTTTATATTGACAAAACACCTGTGAGGTGGTAAAATAGAATGGATAAAGAGAGGAGCGGATAATACATGCACACCGGTTTTATTTATTTTAATGCGGCGACACCTGTTTCTTACCGGAACACAGTTCCTCTTTGTTTTCGTTTTATAAATTATTGACAATGAATTTTCCTCATTGTCTTTTTTTTTGAGCCGCACAGCGCAATATGGGCACGGCGGCGGGCTGTCATGAACAGCTCCGCGGCACGTATAGGATGAAAGGAGTTATAAACACATGAAAGGACAGTTGATTCTGGAGAACGGGCAGCGCTTCACGGGTGAATTGTTCGGCGATATAAAGGACATAGTAGGCGAGATCGTTTTCACCACCAACATGACCGGGTATCAGGAAACGCTTACAGATCCTTCATATGCGGGACAAATCGTTACAATGACATTCCCGCTTATCGGAAACTACGGAATAAACCTTGACGACAACGAGGCCAGGCACACGAACCTCAAGGGATTCGTTGTCCGCGAAAAGTGCGATTACCCTTCAAACTTCCGCAACGAGATGAATATAGACGATTTCCTTAAGGAAGAGGGCGTTGTCGGTCTTGAAGGAGTTGACACGCGCGCACTCACAAGGATAATACGCGATCACGGATGTATGAAGGCTGTTATAATGCAGGGCGAGCCTTCCGACGCGGAGATCCGCGCACTCATGGACACGCTCGACAACAGCAAGGTCATACTTTCCACTACGGCAAGCGAAAGCTATGTTATAAACCCCGGCGGCAAGCCGCACGTTGCATTTATCGATATGGGCGCGAAGGACGGTATTCTCCGCGACCTTCAGAAGCGCGGCTGCAAAATAACAGTGTTCCGCGCCGACGCCGGAGCGGCGGATATCGAGGCTGCAAAGCCTGATATGGTATTCCTGTCAAACGGACCCGGAGATCCGCTCGACGCCCCCGGCACGGTAGATACGGTAAAGGCTCTTATCGAAAAATTCCCGATCTGCGGCATTTGCATGGGACATCAGATAATAGGGCTTGCACTCGGCTGCAAGACGGCCAAGCTCAAATTCGGTCACCACGGCGGAAATCACCCCGTTAAATATGCGGAGACCGGTATATGCTATATAACAAGCCAGAACCACAACTATATACTCACGGACTATCCCGAGGACGTAGAAGAATGGTTCACAAACGTAAACGATAAGACCTGCGAGGGAATACGCCACAAAACGCTCCCGATACTGAGCGTTCAGTTCCATCCCGAGGCTTCGCCCGGCCCGCTCGATTCGGGCTGGCTGTTCGACAGATTTTTAAAGGAGGTAAACTAAAATGCCTTTAGACAGATCGATCAAAAAGGTACTTGTAATAGGCTCCGGTCCTATAGTCATAGGTCAGGCCGCCGAATTTGACTATTCCGGCACACAGGCGTGCCGCGCTATAGAAGAAGAGGGCATAGAGGTAGTTCTCGTAAACTCCAACCCCGCTACGATAATGACCGACAGAGGCATGGCGTCCGATACATATATCGAGCCGCTTACTGCCGATTATATAGAGAAGATCATAGAGCGCGAACGTCCCGACTCGGTCATCGCCGGTATGGGCGGACAGACAGGTCTCAATCTCGCCTGCGAGCTTTACGATAAGGGCGTTTTTGAAAAATACGGCGTAAACGTTATCGGCACTTCGATAGAGTCGATCAAGGAGGGCGAGGACAGAGATTCGTTCAAGCAGCTCATGGAACGCACAAACCAGCCGATAGCGCCCTCCGAAATAGTTACCACTATGGAGGACGGAAGAAGATTTGCCGAGAAGATAGGCTATCCTGTCATAGTTCGTCCGGCATATACGCTCGGCGGTACCGGAGGCGGTATCGCGGAGACCCCGGAGGAGCTTGAGACCATACTTGCGCAGGGACTTCACCTTTCGCGCGTAGGTCAGGTGCTTCTTGAAAAGTCGATCGCAGGCTGGAAAGAGATAGAGTTTGAGGTAATGCGCGACGGCGCGGGAAACTGTATAACAGTATGTCCTATGGAAAACCTTGATCCGGTAGGAGTGCACACGGGCGACTCCATAGTTGTTGCGCCCACGCTCACACTTGCGGACAAGGAGTTCCAGATGCTCAGAAAAGCCGCTATAGATATAATCAATTCAATAGAGATCAAGGGCGGCTGCAACGTACAGTTCGCGCTCAATCCCAAGAGCTTTGAATATGCGGTGATAGAGATCAACCCGAGAGTGAGCCGTTCTTCGGCGCTCGCTTCAAAGGCCACGGGCTACCCCATAGCAAAGATCGCCGCAAAGATCGCGCTGGGCTATAATCTCGACGAGATAAAGAACGCCGTTACCGGCAAGACCTATGCGAGCTTTGAGCCTACGATAGACTATGTTGTAACAAAGATACCGAAATGGCCGTTCGACAAGTTCTTCAGCGCAAAGCGCAGGCTCGGAACGAAGATGATGGCGACCGGTGAGGTAATGGCTATAGCAAACAGCTTTGAGGCGTCGCTTCTCAAGGGCGTACGCTCGCTTGAGATAAAGCAGTACACGCTTGAGCGCGAGTCGTCAAAAAAGCGTTCGATGAAAGAGCTGCGCGAAAGGGTCTGCGTTCCGGACGATGAAAGACTGTTCGATCTTGCAGAGCTTATAAGAAGAAGATATCATATAGAGATGATAAACGAGCTGACCGGCATAGATATGTTCTTCCTCAAAAAGATAAGCAATATCGTAGAGGCCGAGGAAGCTCTTAAAAAGCTCACCATAGACAGCATAGACGCTGAGACCATGCGGCGCTATAAAAAGATGGGCTTCTCAGACAAGGGAATGGCGGAGCTCATGGGCTGCCACGCCAATGAGGTATACGAAAAGAGAGCGTCTTTCGGCATAACTCCCGTTTATAAAATGGTGGACACCTGTGCCGGAGAGTTCGAGGCCGTATCGCCATACTACTATTCTACCTACGACGAGGTGACCGAATCGGTTCGCTCCGACAAGAAAAAGGTCATAGTTATCGGTTCGGGTCCGATACGAATAGGTCAGGGCATAGAGTTCGACTACTGCTCAGTACACAGCGTTCTTTCGCTTGAAAAGGCAGACGTCGAGACCATAATCATAAACAATAACCCGGAAACGGTATCGACCGACTTTGACACCTCGGACAAGCTCTATTTCGAGCCGCTTACAGAGGAGGATGTCTACAATATAATCACGCTCGAAAAACCGGACGGCGTTATCCTGCAGTTCGGCGGGCAGACGGCTATCAAGCTCGCAAACTTCCTCGCCGACATGAACGTTCCCGTTCTAGGAACTCAGCCTAAGTATATAGACGAGGCGGAGGACCGCGAGAAGTTTGACGACATGCTTGAAAAGCTGAACATAAAGCGTCCGCAGGGAAAGGCTGTATGGACGGTACAGGAAGGTATCGACGAGGCGAACCGCCTTGAATATCCGCTGCTTGTGCGTCCTTCATACGTGCTCGGCGGTCAGGGCATGGAGATAACGCGGAACGAGGCGGATCTTGTCCGCTACCTCACCGACGCGTTCAATAAGGACAAGAAAAATCCGGTGCTGATAGACCGTTATCTCGGCGGGCGCGAAATTGAGGTCGATGCGATATGCGACGGAACAGACGTGCTTATCCCGGGCGTTATGGAGCATCTTGAAAGAGCCGGCATACACAGCGGCGACTCGATCTCGATCTATCCGCCGCAGCATATACCGGAGCACATAATCAAAAAGATAGAGGATGTGACCTACAGGATCGCGCTTGAGCTAAAGGTCATAGGCATGATAAACATACAGTTCATCGAGTTCAAGGACGATCTTTATATCATAGAGGTCAATCCGCGCTCAAGCCGTACAGTGCCGTATATAACAAAGGTAACGAACGTACCTGTTATAGATATCGCAACACGTATCATGCTCGGCGAAAAGCTTGCCGATATGGGCTACAAATCGGGCATAGCGCCGATAACGAATACGGTAGCCGTCAAGGTCCCGGTCTTCTCAACGGAAAAACTTCCGAAGGTAGAGGTGACACTCGGACCCGAAATGCGCTCGACAGGTGAAGTTCTGGGTATAGGTCTCAGCTTTGAAGAGGCTATGTATAAGGGCTTCTTAGCCGCAAAGACCACGGTACCGAGACCCGGTTCGACTATTCTCGCAACGATCCGCGATTTCGATAAGGAAGACTTCCTACCGCTCGCAAAACGCTGCAGCGACTACGGCTGCAAGTTCATAGCGACAGCCGGTACTGCAAAGCTTCTTGAAGAAAACGGCATCTCATGCCAGACAGCAAAGAAGATAGCTGAGGGAGTACCCAACATCCTTGACGTCATACGCAGCGGCATCGTTGATATGATAATAGATATCCCGGCAAAAACAAACGATATCAACTCGGATGGTTTCAAAATAAGACGTACAGCTATAGAAAGCGATATAACCCTTATGACGAGCCTTGACACATTCGGCGCGCTCGTAAAGGTCATGGAATCAGATTTCACAACAGACAAGCTGAATGTGATATCGCTCAACGACATAAAGATCAAAGGATAAAACGGAGGGAACGAAAAATGAAAGGACAAAAATATTTAAAAGTTACAGGCATACTCATGGTAATATTCGGGATCATCGGTATAATAGTATACGGTCTTCTTGACCTGATACTGAGTTCTGCCGTTATACTCGATAAGGAAACAGAGGGGCTCAGCGTAGTTCTTATAGGGATACTCTATCTGGCATGGTCAATACTTTATCTTGTCTCGGGCATATACGGCATCAAGCACTGCAATGACGGCAGCAAAGCAAAGACCTGCTATATGCTTGGCACTCTTTCGATGATAGTCATAGTTTTCATAACCATGATCCAGTGCATCGGTCAGCCGGGAGCAGCTATTGCAAGACAGTCTGTAATGACATTCATAACTGCGCTGATACCGAGCTTTTATATGTACGGCGCAATGCTTAATTCAAAATAAAAATATAAATTCGCGGTCTATAGACTGTATGCGGCCGGGAGCATAAACAATGCATACAAAAAGCTGAACACTCTTTAAAAGGAGTTTTCAGCTTTTTTATATTCACTTTAAATATCAAACCGCATTTTTGCGGCTCGGGCGCTCATTCCCCGCCGCCGCGGATGAGCTTCAGCGCATGAGGCAGCGCCGCTGCTATGCATTCAAGGTTTTCACGAACCGCTTTCGGGCTTCCCGGCAGATTGATTATAAGCGTACTCTTTCTTATCACGCTCACGCCCCTGGACAGCATCGCATTCGGCGTTATGCTCATGCTGCGGGCTCGCATTGCTTCGGCTATTCCCGGCACATTCTTTTCAGCCACAGCCATAGTCGCTTCCGGAGTTACATCACGCGGCGCACAGCCCGTACCGCCCGTAGTTATCACAAGATCGACGCGCACATCGTCGCACAGGCGGATAAGCTCTTTCTTAAGCGCCTCTTTTTCATCCGGCATCAGGATGCAGCTTACCGTTTCAAATCCTTCGCCGAGAAGCTCCCGTATCAGCGGTCCGCTTTTATCCTCATACTCTCCGGACGCAGCGCGGTCGGAGAGGGTTATGACAGCTGTTTTATACATCCGTATCCCTCCTGAACACTCCCGACTTGCCGCCCGATTTATATTCCAGCCGCACATCGGTTATCACCATTGACCTGTCCGCCGCCTTGCACATATCATATATGGTAAGCAGCGCTGCGCTCACGCCTGTGAGCGCTTCCATTTCTATACCCGTCTTGCCTTCGACCTTCGCCGTGCATTTCGCGCTTATCGAACAAGTGCTCTTGTCGGCTGTAAACTCGACTGAGCATTTTGTGAACGGCAGCGGATGACAAAGAGGTATTATATCAGAAGTACGCTTCGCCGCCATTATCCCGGCGATACGCGCGGCGGAGAGTACGTCTCCTTTCGGTACATTGCCGTTTATGACCGCATTGAATGCCTTTTCAGACATAAGTATCCTTCCCGACGCGACCGCCTCTCTGCTCGTTACCCTCTTGTCCGTAACATCCACCATAACAGCCGCTCCGTTTTCATCCAGATGTGATAATTTCTCCATGCTTATGACCATTAAACCCTTTCGACCATCGTTTTATATCCCGTTTCTATCCATAGCTCATTTACCGAAGCCGCAGTTCGGGAACGTACATATCTCGCAGTTCCTGCAAAAGCCGCCGGCGCCCAGCCTGACTATATCTTTCCGGCTGACCGGATCGTCCGCCGCTATCCTCGGCAGCAGCAGGTCAAAAACCGTCCTGCGTGCATACATAACGCAGCCCGGCAGACCTGCGACGGGTACGCCGTCAAGATATGCCAGCATGACCATCGCCCCCGGCAGTACGGGAGCGCCGTACGATATGATGTCCGCGCCCGTATTCCTTATCGCAAGCGGCGTCTTGTCGTCCGGGTCCACGCTCATTCCTCCGGTACAGAATATCATATCAGTTCCGGCTTCGGCAAAACCGAGTATAGTATCGGTTATATACTTGCTGTCATCACCCGTGTATACGACCTCGTCTATACCGATGCCGTATTCTGCGAGCTTATTCCCGAGCGTCTCTGTAAATTTGTCCTTTACGATACCGCTTTTTATCTCGTTTCCCGTCACAGCTACCCGCGCATGCTTTTTCACATACGGCAGGATATTGATAAGCGGCTTGCCGGTCACGGTCACGGCGCGCTCCATAAGCTCCTTTTTGACCGCAAGCGGTATCACTCTGACCCCGCATACCCTGTCCCCGGCTTTTACCGGGGTGTCGGTATGCACGGCCGCCGCACATATGCTGCCAAGGCTGTTCAGTCTGTACAGCCCTTCCTCATCCACTTTCAGCAGACCGTCGCAGAGAGCTTTCATTTCGATCTTGCCCTCGCTCGGCTCGGTATATTCAAGCCCCTTTCCGCAGCATATCCTGAGAAGTATCCGCGCCGCATCGTTTTCATGCAGCAGGGTGCCGTCGTTTTCCCACACGAACACATGCTCCTTGCCGAGCGATATGAGCACCGGGATATCCTCCTCGCGTATCACATGTCCCTTTTTGAACCTCGCGCCCTTGAATTTGCCCGGTATTATCTGAGTTATGTCATGACAGAGGATATGTCCCGCCGCATTTACAGTTTCTATTTCTCTCACAGTTCATCCACCTCAAATACTACATCTATCTCGCCGCCGCACATTGCATCCTCGGTATGCGACGTATATGTTTTTTTACTCAGCTCAGCTCCGCAGAGCACACGCTTTGCATCCTCTATTATATCGGCCTCCCATCTGCCGCCGCCCACCGTGCCTATAACGCTGCCGCTTTCACATACGAACAGGCACGCGCCCCTGTCACGCGGCGCACTGCCCCGCTTTTCCGTTATACGCGCGCAGACGGCCTTTCCGTGCTCCGATAAAAGCTTTTTTTCGTCCTCGCCGCTTATGATATATTCAGCGCGTTTTCCGGCAAGCGTCTTGATTATCTCGGCAGTTATGCTGACCGCTATTTCCTTAGGCGTTTCCGAAGCTATCGGAACGCCGATAGGCGTATGCACCTTTTCCAGAACATCCTCCGGAAATCCCAGAGCCCGCATATGTCCGATCGCAGCGGCGGCTTTATTCCTGCTGCCCATCATACCCACATAGGCATTTTTTCTGCACAGAGCGGCCTTTAAGCACTCGTGATCATATTCGTGATCGGGAGTGGCTATAACTATGCATATATCATCGTTCTCAAGTCCTGCCAAAGCCTCGGCATATCCGCCGCATATGACCATGCATCCCGGAAACCTGTCCCTCAATGCATATTCCGGACGCGTATCTACGACCACCGTTTTCCAGTCCATAAATACACACAGTCTTGCAAGCTCATACCCGACATGCCCGCCTCCGCATATCACTATCTCCGGTCTGCCTCTCCCCTTTATTTTTTCCGCTATGCCCATAAACAAACCCTCCCGCGTCTTTTACGCCGCTGTATATCTTCCCTTTACTAAAGATTTTACCACATATTCTCTTGTTTTGCAAGTCCTCTGTTCACATACTAACGGCTTCGGTCTCAGGATATCCTCACTTTCCGCTGCTTGACGGCTGTGCAGAAAAGTGATATAATATTGTCATGACCAAAGCGCAGAAAACAGCAAAAACGGAGGTGCGTGATGAAGGACAGATACGGACGCAAAATAGAATATCTGCGGCTTTCCATAACACCTCGCTGCAACCTGCGCTGTATCTACTGCGCGCCGGAGGGCTGTACGGACAGCAGCGGCGCTCTCTCAGACGACGACATAGAGAATATAGGCAGAGCCTCCGCAAAAGCAGGGATCAGATACATAAAAATAACCGGAGGAGAACCTCTCATGCGCCGCAGCTGCACCGGTATAATACGCCGCCTAAAGGCGATAGACGGCATTGAAGAAGTAACGCTCACGACAAACGGCACGCTCCTGCCGGAGTATGCGGAGGAGCTGGCGTCCGCCGGTACGGACTGCGTAAACGTCAGTCTTGATACTGCGGACGCTGAGCAGTATGCCGCTATGACCGGCTTCGATATGCTTGACCGCGTTGAAAGCGGCATTGAAGCGCTTTGCGGTGCAGGTATACCGGTAAGGCTCAACTGTGTTCTGCTGGGAGGCATAAACGACGGTGCATTCCGTGAACTTCTGCGTTTTCCGGAAACAAACAATATAGATCTGCGCTTCATCGAGCTTATGCCGATAGGACACGGCAAAGAGTTCAGCTTCATAAGCGGCGGCAGTATTTATCAAGAGATATCGCGCATACATCCGCTTTCCCCGTCCCGATACAGGAGCCGAGGCCCGGCGGTCTACTTTGAAAGCACGGAACTGATCGGCAGGATCGGATTTATAAGCGCTGTAAGCCGAGACTTCTGCAAAAGCTGCAACAGGATACGGATAACCTCTGACGGAATACTTAAGCCCTGCCTCAGCCTGGGTATAGGCATTGATATCAAACCTTATCTGCATGATGAAACAAAGCTTTGCGAAGCCGTCAGAGACGCGGCGTATCAAAAGCCGCCCATGCACTGCTTCTGCGGAAGCAATGCGGAAACAGCCGCAATGAACACCATCGGCGGATGAACGATTATCACATCGTATAAATGCGAAACATTTCGCGATCACATATTACATTTCATGAAAGGAGCCGTTTCTATGCCTGATAACATTATTTTCTGTTCCGGAGGAGGCTGCGGAGCAAAGCTCGGCGCGGGCGTTCTTTCCAGGATCCTGGGGCTGCTGCCGCGTCCGTCGGACAAAAATCTTCTCGTCGGCTTCGACAGCAGCGACGACGCGGCCATATACAGGATCTCTGACGATACCGCCATAGTTTCAACGCTTGATTTTTTTCCGCCGATGACGGACGATCCCTGCATGTTCGGACAGATCGCCGCCGCCAACGCGCTCTCCGACATCTACGCCATGGGCGGAACCCCTGTCACCGCGCTTAACATCGTATGCTTTCCCGAAACCATGGATATCAACATCCTCGGCAAAATAATGCAGGGCGGCGCGGACAAGGTATCGGAGGCCGGCGCATCCCTCGTAGGCGGACATTCAATATCCGATGACAGCATCAAATACGGCCTAAGCGTTACCGGAGTTATAGATCCCAACCGCATACTCACCAATACCGGCTGCCGCACAGGCGATATGCTGATACTTACAAAGCCTATAGGGGTCGGGATAGTGAACGCGGCAAAAACAGTTGGAGAAGCGTCGCAGAGCTCTATAGACGAAGCTCTGAGCTCTATGACCTTCCTTAACAAATACGCCGCCGCGATATTCGGACGGTACAGCGGCATACACGCCTGTACAGACGTTACCGGCTTCGGACTTATATGCCATCTCTTGGAAATGCTTGCTTCTGAGCACGGCGCAGAGCTTTCCTTTGCGGACATCCCGCTTATAAACGGAGCATACGGTTATGCCCGCGATTTTCTCATAACCGGAGCGGGTCAGAAAAACCGCAGTCATGCCGGAGACAGGGTCACGTTCGAGCTTGACGACTTTGCGGCAGAGGAGCTTCTGTTCGATCCTCAGACCTCGGGAGGACTTCTCGCATCTGTAAGCGCGGCGGAAGCCGAAAGCATACTTGAAGATCTCAAGGACGAGGGTATAAAAGCCGCGATCATAGGCAAGGTGACAAACGGCAAAGGGATAATAGTAAAATAAATAAACGGAGGATATAAATATGCTAAAGATCAACGCGGCGGGCGACAAATGCCCGATACCTATAGTAAAAACCCGCAATGCGCTCAAGGCTATGAACTGGAACGGCACAGTAGAGATAACGGTTGACAACGCCGCCGCATCCCAGAACCTTGAAAAATTTGCTGTTCAGAACAAATGCAGATACAGCTGCACCGAAAACGGCGGCATGTACACCGTTACCGTAACTGCCGGCGAAGGCTCAGGAGCCGACGCAGCGGCGCAAACAGACGAACCGACCGTGGACTGCATAAGCTGCGGCAGGATCGCCCCGGGAACAGTCGTGGCCATATCGTCTAAGGAGATGGGAAACGGCGATCCAAAGCTCGGAAAAATGCTCATGAAGAGCTTTATCTTCGCACTCGCAAACGCAGAGCAGCTGCCTGAAACGATACTTTTCTATAACGGCGGTGCGTTCGTCAGCGCAGACGGCTCGGAAAGCATCGGCGATATAAAGGCTATGGAGGAAGAAGGCACGGAGATCCTCACCTGCGGAACATGCATAGATTTTTACGGGCTTGACAAGACCCCGCCTGTCGGCTCGGTCACCAATATGTATACTATTGCAGAAAAAATGACCTCGGCACGGAGGCTCGTTAAGCCGTGAAAATAACGGAGCTTAGCTCTATGCGCGAGTCTAACCGGATAACGGAACTGCTGAGTCTCGGCGGCTGCCCCGTTATATCAGTCGTAGGCGCGGGCGGAAAGACCACAATCGTCAAGCAGCTTGCAGCCGAGCTTGGCAGAGCGGTGATAACCACGACGACGCATATGTTCAAAGAAGCAGCGCTTGCTGCATCCGCCGATGAGGCGATGAGCACAGACGGAATAGTATGGTGCGGAACTGACGAAGGGCTTAAGATCTCCGCGCCGCCGTTCCTTGACGAGCTGCAAAACATACCGCTCGTCATAGAAGCGGACGGCTCAAAGCATAAGCCGTTCAAAATACCCGCCGCACATGAGCCCGCTGTCTACAAACGCTCCACCGCCGTTATAGGCGTTCTCGGACTGAACGCTCTCGGCATGAGCATACGCAGCGCCGCGTTCCGTCCTGCCGGCACAGCTTCGTTCCTCGGAACGGACGAGGAACATAAACTCAGTATACATGACTTTTGCAAGGTCATCGTCTCGGAAAACGGACTTCGCAAAAATTCGCGCGGCGAGTTTTTTGCCGTGCTGACACACGCGGACACACCGGAACTTATGGATACAGCGCGGCAGATAGCGGAACGATGCGGAAGTATACGCGTTTACGCAATGAGCGCCGCGGAGCCGATACAGAACGGAGGAGCTGAACATGGGACTTAAAATATTGATCAAGGGCGCGGGAGATCTCGCCACAGGCATAGCCGTGCGGCTTTACAGAAGCGGTTTTACAGTCTGGATGACGGATATAGCCATGCCGACAACCGTGCGCAGAACAGTTGCCTTTTCTTCCTGCATAACAGAGGGCCGCTATGAGGTGGAAGGCATAGTCTCAGTCCATGCACACAGCGCGGACGAAGGCTTTAAAATAACGGAAAGCGGCGGTATACCGGTCTTTACGGATCCCAAAGCCGATATCGCGCACGAATTCAGACCGGACGTTATTGTTGACGCTGTGATCGCTAAAAGGAACCTCGGCACAGCCATCACCGACGCTCCGTTCGTCATAGCGGCAGGGCCCGGCTTTACAGCCGGCATCGACTGTCATGCCGTTATAGAAACAAACCGCGGACACGATCTCGGCAGAGTCATGACCTCCGGCAGCGCCGCGCCAAATACAGGCGTCCCCGGAAACATCGGAGGATATACATCGGAACGGATCATACGCGCCGAAAAGGACGGGATATTCCGTTCGGCAGTCTCTATAGGCGACAGCGTGGAATACGGCGATACGGTAGCCGAGAGCGGCGGCGTATGCATAAATGCGCAGCTGTCCGGAACAGTCCGCGGTATGCTCTCCGACGGCATATCGGTGCATAAGGGCATGAAATGCGGAGATATAGACCCGCGCTGCAGCAGAGAAAACTGCTTTACGGTGTCGGATAAAGCGCGAGCTGTAGGCGGCGGAGTATTGGAGGCGGTGTGCGGATATGAGCACGGCACTTATCCTGCTTGCCGCAGGTAATTCGGTGAGGTTCGGCGGAAATAAGCTTCTGTACAGGATAGACGGAAAGACCATGCTTGAACGGGCCGCCGAAACGGCCGCAGGCTCCGGGATAACGTTCGCCGCAGTCACCGGGAATAACGAAACGGCGCATATAATACGCAAATTCGGCGCGGAAGCGATCATTAACCCGCATCCGGAGCGCGGTATATCCTCGTCTATTAAGCTCGGGATAATGCACTTTCCGAACGCGGACGCTTTCATGTTCATGGTCTGCGACCAGCCGTTTCTGAGACCTGAAACTCTCATAAGATTAGAGAACGAGTTCCGAAGCTCACCTAAGAGTATAGCCTGCCTTTCCTGCGGGAACATACGCGGCAATCCGGTCATATTCGACAGCAGGTATACCGGCGAGCTGATGAGCCTTGAGGGCGATACAGGCGGGCGCAGCGTTATAAAAAAGCATCCCGGAGAGCTTCTGACCGTCGGCGCTCCCGCCGCCGAGCTTACTGATATAGACTACCGCCCGGGATCGGACAAGCTCCCGGGAAAGTGACCGCTGAACTCATGTTTGGCAGTCATCAAAAAATATCAATGAGAAAGGATATCATTATGAACAAAAGGATTTTTACCGCATTATTTGCTGCGGCAGGAATACTTACAGCGGCAGGCTGCTCCGGAGGCAGCGATACCGCCGCAGGACAGACGGAGGTAAACGTATTCATAGCCGCGAGCCTTTCAAATGCAATGAATGAGATCGCTGAAAAATACGAGGCGGAGAACAGCGGAGTAAAAATAATATACAACGCCGATTCCTCCGGCACGCTCCAGACACAGATAGAAGAGGGCGCGGAATGCGATATATTCTTCTCCGCAGCCGAAAAACAAATGAACGAGCTGAATAATGAAGGCTTTATCAAGTCCGATACAATAACTCCGCTGCTGCAAAACAAGGTAGTTCTCATAAAGGCGGCAGGCAGCAGCGTTCCCGTTACCGGATTTGACAGCATAACGGAAGCGTCAAATCTTGCCCTTGCGGGCGAGGACGTGCCCGTCGGGAGCTATGCGCGCGAGATATTTGAAAACATGGGGATCACCGGCGATATCATGGCTATGGACATAAACGAGGGTGCAAACGTTACGGCGGTGCTCACGGCCGTTGCCGAGGGCGCGAACGAGGTCGGCATTGTCTATTCCACAGACGCGGCTTCCATGAAAGACAAGGTAGAGATCATAGCCGAAGCGCCCGAGGGCACGCTTGACACTCCGGTCATATATCCTGCCGCACTTACGGAAAACCCGAAGGCCGGCAGCGATGAAACGGAAGCCGCCGCAGCCTTTCTTGAATATCTTAAATCAGACAGTGCAAAAGCGGTATTTGCCGAATACGGCTTTGACGTGCAGTCATGAGAGAAGCTTTGGAGAACATAGATCTCAGTCCGCTTTTCATAACAATGAAGACCGGCATAGTATCAATCGTATTCGTATTCATACTCGGGCTTGCCGCCGCCGCGGCTGTTATGTATCTTCCCGGGAGAGTGAAATGGGTCATAGATGCGGTGCTCACAATGCCGCTCGTCCTGCCCCCTACCGTCGCGGGCTATCTGCTGCTGCTCCTGTTCAGTCTCAGACGGCCTGTCGGGATCTTCCTTGACTCCGGATTTGATATACGGTTCGTACAGACCTGGGCGGGCTGCGTTCTCGCGGCGTCGGTCATAGCGTTCCCGCTTATGTACCGCAGCGCTCGGGCAGCGTTTGAGCAGGTCGATCCGCAGCTCATATATGCGGGAAGGACTCTCGGGATGTCAGAGACCGCGGTCATGCTGAAAGTGATCGTTCCTGAAGCCGCACCCGGATTGATATCCGGCGGTATCCTCGCTTTTGCCCGCGCCATAGGCGAATACGGCGCTACTTCCATGCTCGCCGGAAACGTGCTCGGCAAAACGCGCACCATCGCGGTGGCTATCGCATCGGAGGTATCGGCAGGCAATTTTGATACTGCGGGCTTCTGGACCGCAGTCATAACCGCCATTGCCTTTATAGTGATCTTATCGGTTAACCTGATAACGGGCAAGGGCATGAAGAAGATATCGGGGTGGCTGTAATGATAGATATATCCATACAAAAACAGCTCGGCAGCTTCCGCCTCGATGTGCGGTTCAGATCGGATCGGCATACTACAGGCATCCTGGGCGCCTCCGGCAGCGGGAAAAGCATGACGCTTAAATGCATAGCCGGGATAGAGCGGCCCGACAGCGGACACATAATAATAAACGGACGAACGCTTTTCAGCTCAGACGAAAGAACCGATCTCAAACCGCAGAAAAGACGCGTAGGCTATCTCTTTCAAAGCTACGCACTGTTCGGAGCCATGACTGTAGAAAAAAATATAATGGCGGGCGCAAAGGGCAGCCGCGCCGAAAGACGCGAAAGGGCGGCGGAGCTGATACGTCTGCTTGAGCTGGACGGGCTTGAAAAGAAGCTGCCTCAGCAGCTTTCGGGCGGACAGCAGCAGCGGACTGCTCTTGCACGGCTGCTTGCCTCGCAGCCGGAGATCATACTGCTTGACGAAGCGTTTTCAGCGCTTGACACACCCTTAAAGGAACGGCTTCAATATGAAATGCTCAATATCCTTTCAGACTTTGATATACCTGCGGTCATAGTGTCCCATGACAGGGATGAGATATATAAAATGACGGAGGACACCGTTATAATGCACGGCGGCCGTGTCTGCGCTCACGGAGATACAAAAGAACTGTTCGAACACCCTAAAGAGCTTGAAACGGCAAAACTGACGGGCTGCAAAAACATATCCCCGGCAGTACGCACCGGCAGCCGCACCGTTTACGCCTCCGGCTGGGGATGCAGTCTGGAAACCTCGTACGAAGTAAGCAGCACTGTCAAATTCGTTGGAATACGCGCCCACGATATAGAAGCTTGCGACGGCTCTGCGGTAAATTCCGTGCGCGTGACCGAAGAACGTACGCTGGAATCACCGTTTGAGGTCACAAAGATACTGCGCACAGACAGCGGAGGCGAGCTGTGGCGCAAGATATCACGAGATGAAAGACTCGGCGTATTCCCGAAAACGGAATACGTGCGGCTTCCGCCCGAATGTCTGCTGCTCCTGGAATAATAAAAAGCGATACGGCAGACGCCTTTTTCGCCTGCCGTATCGCTCGTACAATTCTAAGTACAGGCATTTTCCGCCTGTTTTTTATTGCTCGGTTATCTCATTTATGAAGAAATAAAGCTGATCCCTGCCGTCGGGCTGTGAGCTGTGCATATCTTCCGCCTCTACCGCCGATGCGGTAAGCTCGCTCACCTTATCTATCCATATAGTCGGATTTGACGCAGACTCGCTGTCATTCCTGAGAACTGCGTTCACAGTGAGCTTCGGAGCGGTTTCAGCATCCGCTCCCTTAGACACCTCTATGCCGCCGAACTCGTTGCCGCTAACGTCTGCGCTTCCTTCAAGCACGGCTTCCGCACCGTTTACAAGAATGCCTCCGTCCGCTCCCGTTACGGCAATATCCTTAAACGTGACTTTTGAAGCGCCGTACGCCTGAATTCCGTAAAGTCCCTGCCAGCCTTCCTCGTTGTTCGATATCTCTACCTTTATATTCTCAAAGCTGACCTCTCCGGCATTCACTATCTCTATACCGTCGATATTGTCAAACGTCACCGACGCTCCGTCTGCGCCGATAAATGCTACGGCTCTTGATACCGTAAGCGTCTTATCAGCCGCTATATTTCCTTCGATCCTGATAGTTTCGATCTTTTCATCCGCCAGCGCCGCTTCAAGCCCTTCAATATCGGTCACCTCCGCTTCGGTATCGTCCTTCACCTCAGCAAGGAAATAATACATCTGATCCTTTTCGGGTCTTTCAGACCTGTTAAGTCCCGCTACGTCCACTACCGCTTCTGTAAGCACGCTTACCTTGTCTATCCACACTGTCGGCTCTGTTTCCGTTTCCGTATCGTTCCTGAGATTTTCGGCAGTACCGCTGAGCAGCGGCGCCGCTTCAAGCTCCGCGCCTCTTGATACCTCTATACCGCCGAACTCGTTTCCGCTCACATCCACAATGCCGCTGAGCGCCGCTTTAGCACCGTTTATCAGGATACCTCCGTCTGCGCCCGTCACCGTTACATTGTCGAATACCACATTGGAAGCGCCGTATGCCTGAACTCCGTAAAGCCCCTGCCAGCCTTCTCCGTTGTTTATGACCTCGATCCTTATATCCTCAAGCGTTACATTGCCCGCGTTCACTATCTCTATACCGTCTGTATTGTCAAAAATTATCCCGGCTCCGGCTCTCGCCGTATCCCGGCCCTTTATTAATATGCTTCTGTCTATAGACATCACTTCGCCGGCCTCTATCTCTCCGGTAACCGTTACGACCTTGACCTCGGGGTCTGCAAGCGCATCGCTAAGCTCCTCCGCAGTTGCGGCGTCCGCCGTCATTGTCTCAGGTATACCGTTTATGAAGTAATACTCCTGATCCTTTTCGGACATATCCACTCTTTCAAGACCGCTGACCTCGACCGCTGCCGCTGTAAGCTCGCTCACCTTGTCTATCCATACAGTCGGATTTGAAGCCGACTCGGTATCGTTTCTGAGATTTGACGCCGCTCCCGTAAGCTTCGGCGCTGACTCTGCGTCAGCTCCCTTGGACACCTCTATACCGCCGAACTCATTGCCGCTCACGTCCACAACGCCGCTGAGCGCCGCTTCGGCTCCGTTTACGAGAATACCGGCGTCAGCTCCGGTAACCGTCACATTTCTGAATGTCACTCTTGAAGCGCCGTAAGCTTGAACTCCGTAAAGTCCCTGCCAGCCCTCCGCGTCGTTTGTTATCTCTATTTTTATATTTTCAAACGTCACATTTCCGGCATTCACGACCTCTATACCGTCTGTATTGTCGTATACGACCGCCGCATCATCCGAAGCGCCTATGATGCTTACGGCTCTCGCCACATTCAGCGTGCCTTCCGCATCTATGCGTCCGGATACGTTTATTACCTTGATGTTTTCATCGGCAAGCGCAGCCTCAAGCTCCGCCATATCCGCCGCCTCTGCTGAGGCGCCGCTGTTCTTTGCCGACAGATAATAATACATCTGGTCTTTTTCAGTCTTTTCTATCTGAGTAAGCCCTGTCACCTCTACCGCTGCGTCAGTAAGCTCGCTCACCTTATCTATCCATATTGTCGGAGCTGTTTCTGACTCCGTGTCGTTTTTAAGATTTGACGCATCGCCCGTGAGCTTCGGAGCCGTCTCAACGCCGCTGCCCTTCGACACCTCTATACCGCCGAACTCATTGCCGCTAACGTCCACAACGCCTTCGAGAGCGACCTCAGCGCCGTTTACAAGAACCGCTGCATCGGCTCCGGATACCGAAACATCGGCAAGAGACAATTCGGCGCCGTACGCCTGTATGCCGTAGGAACCGTTCCATTTCCCGGTCTCATCCTGCAGCTTCATGCTGAGAGCCTTTACGGAAACGCCCTTGGCTCCTATTACCTGTATACCGTCCTTAACGCCTTCCGCAAATTCTATCGTATACTTTCCTCCGTCAAGAGTAAGCTCATCGCTCGTTATCTCAATGGTCTCGTCTGCTGACAGGTTGCCGAGAAGCTTTATCTGTGCAGCCTTTCCGAGCTCCTCCGCCTTGGCAGCAGCGGCTTTCAGAGTTCCGAACGCATTTTTGCCTATGGTATAACGTTTTCTGTTCGATACAACGTTCCCTGTTCTGCCCTCATAGCTGCTGTTGACGATGATCTCCGTTTCAGCCGCGGTCGTTACGGAAGAACCGCCGCCTCCTCCGGAGCTGCCGCCCGAACTGCCGCCGCTGCCTCCGCCGGGAGCCGATGTAGGCGCGGGCGCATCGTCAGTCTCGCCGCCGTCCGAACCGCCGCTGTTATCCTCATACACGCTTCCGCCCTGCGTTATTATTTCGCCGGAAACAGTTGTGTTTTTCAGCGTAACAACTCCGTCGCCAACTCCCGGAGTGAGGAAGAGATCTCCGTCTATTTCCATGTTTTCAAGCACTACATCGCCGGTATTTACTATTACGATACCGCTGAGCTTTTCTTCCGAGGTATATGTGCCCGGTTTATTGAAAAAGCCCTTTACGGCATTATTCACTACCGTAACGAACTCCGCCCTGCTCATATTGTTCTGCGGACGGAACGAGCTGTCCTCAAATCCGTTCACATATCCCTTATCGGCAAGCGCATAGACCGCCTCCGCCGCCCATTCGCTTATGCTGTCGGCGTCGGTGAAAGACGGCGCTTCTTCATCCTTGAACACTATATCAAGCGCACGCGCCAGCATGACCACTACCTCCTCGCGGGTGACAGGCTCCTCCGGTCTCATTTCGCCTTCATAGCCCTGCATTATCCCGCTTGCCGCCAGCTTCAGCACCGCGTCCGTATACCATGTATCGCCGAGGTCGGAATATTCGTTATCAGCCTTATCGCCGTAGCTCATTATGCGGTCAAGCATGACCGCCAGCTCTCCGCGGGTCATTGTATCATCGGGACGGAACATTCCTTCATAGCCGTGTATCACTTCATGACCCGACCATGTGCCTATAGCACCCGAGGCCCAATGTCCGTCTGTATCGTTAAAGCCGGCCGCAAACGCACCCGCCGTGCTCGACGCGATGACGGACAGGCAGATCGACTGCAAAATTGCCATTTTACGCATTTTATTATTCATGATCATTCTCCTTTAAAGCTTAGTCGCCGGCGCCGGCAGCGCCGCATATGTTCGCAATAATTCCTATTACTCCGATATGATAACATGAATATGCATTCGTGTCAATAGTAATTACTGCTTGCTTCGGCAGAGGCTGCATAATACGGCGTGTTTCTGAGCTATAATGGACAGGTTGACATAAATTGACCACAAAAGCAAAAATCACAGCTTCGCCTCTTGACATGACCGCCTCTGTGTGTTATCATATCAATAGACGGCTGTAAAACATGCGTTCAGCGGTCAGCTATTCATATCAAAGAACGGAGGCGGAGCATGTATAACTTTTCTTGCTGAAAAAGGCGTAACAAAATATAAAAATGCGGTCATATGCCGCTTTATTGTTATGCCTGTACAAGGCGGGAAAGGCTGTACAGGTTCTGTATTTTTTATTCATACTTTTTTTATACTGCATTTGCGCTTTCCTGCCGGATCATTATAAATTCGGGAGGCGATATATATGTCTTTAATAAACGTTAAGGATCTTACTTTTTCATACGATGGCAGCTTTGACAACATATTCGAAAACGTCAGTTTTTGTATCGATACCGGCTACAAGCTCGGTCTTATCGGCAGAAACGGGCGGGGCAAGACGACCTTTCTGTCTCTTTTGCTCGGCAAATACGAATATTCCGGAAAAATAGAGGCAAACGTCGATTTTGAATACTTTCCGTACGAGATCGGAAACGACCGGGAACTGACGATCGATATTGCTTCCGAAAAGAATCCCGGACTTGAATATTGGCGGCTGGCAAAGGAGCTGAATCTTCTCGGCGTACCGGAGGACGTTTTGTACAGACCCTTCAATACTCTCAGCCACGGCGAGCGCGTGAAGGTGATGATAGCGGTTCTGTTCACGAAAGAAAACAGCTTCCTGCTGATAGACGAGCCCACAGACCATCTGGATGCGGACGGCAGAAAGCTCCTTGCCGGATATCTGAATTCCAAAAAGGGATTTATCCTCGTATCTCATGACAGAGACCTATTAGACGGCTGTGTTGACCACATCCTGTCAATAAACAGAACGAATATAGAGCTGCAGCGCGGAAACTTCTCAGCATGGTCGGAAAACTTCGAGCGGAGGCAAGCATTCGAGCTGTCCGAAAATGAACGGCTGCAGAAGGATATCGACAGGCTTCAGGACTCGGCAAAACGCACGGGAGCGTGGTCCGGCCGTGCCGAAAAAGCAAAGTTCGGCTCAGGCCCGGTGGACAGGGGCTTTATCGGACACAAAGCGGCTAAAATGATGCAGCGCTCAAAGGCTATCGAACGCCGGCGCAGCGCCGCGGTCAGAGAAAAGCAGTCGCTTCTGAAAAACACCGAGCGCACGGACGCGCTTAAGCTCTCCCCGATACCATCGGGAGGAACGCTGCTTGAGCTCAGGGATACAGAAATATTTATAGGCGAAAAAAAGATATGCGGCCCGGTATCGTTTTCGCTGAACGGAGGCGAACGCCTGCTGCTGTCCGGTAAAAACGGCTCAGGCAAATCGAGCATATTGAAGCTCATACTGGGCACGGAGCTCAAATACAGCGGCACGCTCTACAGCCGCAGCGGTCTCATTTTCTCATATGTGCCGCAGGATGCTTCATCTCTTTCCGGCAGCATAGCGGACTATGCGCTGAGCCGCGGGATCGACGAAAGCAGACTTAAAACCATACTGAGAAAACTCGGCTTTGAACGCGTACAGTTTGAAAAGGATATGAGCGTGCTCAGCCGCGGACAGCAAAAGAAAGTGCTTATAGCATCAAGCCTCTGCGAGAGCGCGCACATATACGTCTGGGACGAACCGATGAACTATATGGATGTGATATCAAGGATCCAGATAGAACAGCTCATAAGAGAATATTCCCCGGCAATGCTCCTGGTAGAGCACGATGCAGCTTTCTGCCGCAGTATCAACGCAAAGACTGTAACGATATAAGCTTTCAAACGCAAATACAGGACAGCGGTCAGACCGCCGTCCTGTATTTTTGTGATATTTATGTGTTAAAGCAAGGCAATCCCCGGCTTTATTCCGCTGCCTTTTCCTTCGTGGATACCGGCTTCATCTCGCTCAGCGAAGTCCATACGAACGCCTTCTGATTTGAGTTGACCTCGATATCCTGAACTATTTCGTCAGCTTCTACCTCTCCTCTGAATTCGATCTTTTCCAAAGCTCCGTTTGCCGCATAGGTCGCAACGATTATAATACCGTCCTCCGCATATACGGAAACCTTGCCCGGATCCTGAGTAGGCTCGTCGGTTATCGTTCCTCTGTCGTTATGTCCTACGATATCCAAACCGCTGTTAAGCTCCTCGTCAAACGAACAGCAGCTCAGGGTCCCGAGCGACAGATAACCTACTACGCCGCCTGCGAAATCGCCTTCGCTCGTGACAAGTCCGTCGTTGCGGCAATTTGAGATATCGCTCTTATTATAGCCCACGATACCGCCCGCATAGTCGCCGGCGGAAACGGGACCGCTGTTATTGCAGTTGCTTACCGTATCGCCGTACTGCAGATAGCCCGCGATACCGCCCGCATAATATACAGCGTTGTGCACAGTGCCGCTGTTATTGCTGTCCTTGATTGTACCGCCTTCACTGTAGCCTGTGATACCGCCGACATAGTTATCCGTTACATCTCCGGTATAAGAAGCTTTCTCAGCATTGCTTACTACGCTTCCGGAGTTATTGCTGCCCGTTATCGTACCTGAATTGAGATAACCCACGATACCGCCGAGCTTGTTTCTAAATCCGTCCATGCCGTTTTCTATCTTACCCGAGTTCGTGCAGCCGATAACTGAACCGCGGATGTTCTGACCTGCGATACCGCCGGCATAGGTCTCCTTATTGGTTACTGTAATATCTCCGGTGTTTTCACAGTTTTCGATAACGCCGCCGTTTGCAAGAGTTCCGGCGATACCGCCCGCCTCTCTGAGCGCGTTTATTACAACATTACTGCGGCAATTTTCGATCCTGCCGTAGTTCCAGCCTGCTATACCTCCTACTGCTGAGCTTGCCGTTATCTCGCCGGATACCGTAAGCCCGCGGACTGTGCCGGAAACCACACCGAACAAGCCCTGGCTCTTGCCGCTGTTATTGATATAGAGTCCTGTCACACTGTGACCGCCGCCCTCAAATACTCCGCCGAACGGATGTTTTCCGCCGATATCCTCGCAGCCTATCGCTGTCCAAGATATACCGCTTTCCGCGCTGCATACAGACGACAGGTCGATATCATTGGCAAGCGTTACTGTCTTGCCCTTATATTCGTTTCCGCCGTTTACTATCTCTGCAAATCTTACAAGATCCTCCGCCGACGCGATCTCTGTTACAAGCTCGCTGTCCGGCAGATACTGAGCCGACTCGGTGATAGTAAGAGACGGTCTCTGCGCCAGCTCGGCTGCGGACTGGACTGAGTACGCATCGTTTCCGCCGCCGGCGCTGTAGATCATAAATGTGAGGATACCGTCCTCGCTGTCCTCAAGCGCCGATCTTACCGCGTCTGTAACGCTGATAGTCGAAGTCTTTGAAGTACCGGTCGAAGCCGCATAATAATCCTTCAATATACCCTCAGCCGCATTTGACGCATCATCTTCATCCGCACCGTTCGGGATGATACGGCCCGCCACATTCGCGCCGTTGAGCAGCGATACGGTATCACCGTCCGGCGTCGCAAATGCTGATATATTTGTAGCAGATGTTCCGTCAAGCATGAAGCTCTTTTCTATGCCGCTCTCGTCCCAATCGTTATTAGGAACATAGAACACAGCCTTTGTATTCGCAGTATTCCACGAATCGAATTTCAGCTCCGCATCAGATATTATGCCCTCGTTATAGCCTGACAGGTCAAACTTAACGAACGTAACTCTTCCGGCTCCGATAACGATATTCGGAGAGCTTCCGTAGCCCTGCTTGGAACCGTCGGTCTTGAACGAAACGCTGTTTATCGCCGCTATCCTCGTTGTTCCGAACGTCTTCTTTGAATACTCTATAGATACCTCTGCATCGCCGTTCGGCATGGTGAAGGTACCGTCCGCATTTGCTGCAACCTCTTCCTCCGTACCGGCCTTTTTGACCGTCACCAGCGCCTCATAGCCCGTGTTTGCGCCGCCGTTGACCGAGAACACGCCGCCCGGCACCGCATAGGCTGTGCCGTCGGTATATGTCTTTCCTGCCGACGTTACGGAAGGCTCGCCCTTGGGGTTCTTTGTCACATCGAATGTTATCGTATTCGCCTTTGTATATTCGACGGGAACATTTACAACACGCGAATATTCCGCTGTTTCTTCGCCCACGGTCTTTGTAACTGTGAGCGTAACGTTTGCAGACTCTTCATCACCCACGTAATCGCTGTTATATACGAGCTGCTGTCCGTCAGCCTTTGCGGGAGCTGAGGAATCGCCGTATATCCCGAGAGTAACGGTACTTCCGTTTGCTGCCGCGCCCAAGGTGATGCCGCTGTTTTCCGTGACCTTTCCCGTACTTAAGGTCTCGTATGCGCTGATAAAATCATCATATGCGCTCTTGTATACCTCGCTGTCGGTATACGTGAACACTATCTGAGGATAGACCCATTTGGTGTAGTCTGTCACGCCGCCGTTGTAAAGAAACGGTATAGCATTTCCGTTCAGTCTGGCGTTTTTGTCAGCATTCGTTGTCGCATACTCGGTCTTATTGTCCGTGCTGCCTCCGCTCGCATACTCTATATCAAGCGACAAAGTGCCGTTCTCCGCCGTTACCGCACTGCCTGTTATGTCTATATCTGTCTGCCATGTTTTGAGCGCGCCCGGATATTCGTTGAGTCCGTCCGCTTTGAGCGATGTGACAGAGCTGTCTTTGTTCATATCATTGTTTCCGCCGCGCGGAACTGTATACTGCGCTGCGGGAACTTTACCCTCTATCGTTGTGAACGCATTGTCTATCACATACAGGGTGTGCTGAACGCCCGATCTGCTGACCACAGGAGTAAGGCGCAGCTTAGCGCTCTTTACGGTCTTGCCGCTCGCCGCGTCGTTTGTCATCATCGTTGACAGGTCGAACTGGAACTGTCCGCCTATCTCGTTGCTTCCATTCACTTCAACAACGCCGTTGCCCGACGCATCCTGGATAGCCGTTCCGGTTCTCCCTATCCTTGTCGAGCCGGCCTTTGACGCATAGATCGACCACTCGCCGCCGTTTGAGACAGAGCCTACGGCTCCGGTATCCGGCGCCGGCGCATCCGCCGCTGCCGCCATAGGCGGCATTACAGCAAAGCCTGCTGTAATTGCCGCCGCAGCCATAACTGCCGTCAGCTTTTTTTCAAATATATTTTTCAATTTGACATCCTCCCTTCATACCATCACGGTTCCGCATCGCCCAGGATCTCCAGACTGGCAATATCGAGCCTTGTGCCTGAAAGCGGGATTATCTTTACATACTGTCCTATGATATGATCCTGACCCATCTCCGGATCGTGCTGGTTTGCAAACCATGTTGTCTTTACACGTTTGTTGAATTCGGCCGCCGCCTTGTCGTTGACTGCTCCGACTCCATGCTCGTCCGTATGTCCTGCGCTCCAGTCCGTTCCGTCCTTGGAAACATAGATACGGTACGCATGGGTAGGCGCGGGATCCTCCCAGGTGATCCTTACGCCTTTGATATGGCGCTGCGCACCAAGGTTTACAGTGATACCATCGCCTGTGAGCGAATTATCTTCCCAGTTATATACAGGATTTGTATCGCTCAGAGCCGAATACCATACCGTGCTTTCATCGCCGTCTATCGCATAGGAAGGATCCGAATCTTCCTCAGATACCTCCGCACTTGCCGAAGCTCCCTCAACTCTTGCGTAATCATAGAATTCCGGCCATATATCCTCCGGCACAACATTCGGATCGTACACATAGCTCGATCCGCCGGACGCTACAAAATTGATATTCTTCGTATTGTTTCCGATACGGATATTTGCGTCCTCTGCACTCAGAGCGACCTCGCCGTTAATCTTAAGATTTTCAAATGTGACGTTCTGCGTCATTCCTTCTACGCCGTCGCTTGTTGAATAGCCCTCAACTCTTCCGTCGAACGCGCTGCTGTTCTTATAGTCGATATCCTTAAAGTAAACGTTATTTATACCCTTGCCCGGATATGTCCATGTGCCGTATCTGTCCTGAGTTGTTATGAACAGCTCGCATATCTTGTTAGCCGCGCCGTCCTGTATACGTATATCATTGAAATAGATATTCGTTACCGTATTACCCTCTGAAACGTCCATTCGTATCGCCTGAGGCATGGAGCTTCCGTCGGCCTTAAACGCGTACTTGTTATACGTAAGGATATCTATATCCTCAAAGCTGCAGTTGTCGATAACACGTCCGCCGTTCGGCGACGAGCTGTCGCCGTGGGTAGCAAAGTGGATCGGTCTTGCCAGATCCGGCATGAGCACGCAGTTTCTTACCTTGATATTCCTTACATTTCCTGTGTCGCCCCAATGGTCGCCGTTCCAGCGCGGGCCGTAGATAGCGATACAGTCGTCGTTGCCGCGGAAGTAGCAGCCCTCTACCGTAACGTCCTCGGAGCAGAATATATCCATAGTGTCGCCCCACTTATGACGGCCGATAGATTTCAGATTTTTGACATATACATTTTTACTGTTCGCCACATTGAGGAAGTAACCGCCGTTATCGCCCCAGCCGTGGTTCAGACCCATAACACCTTCAATATAAACATTCTTCGTTTCATTTATGTTCATAGACGCATGACCCGGTCTGTATATCAGTCCGTGTCCTATCAGCTTAGCGTTTATCGTGTTATCCAGAACAAGCTGACCGTTTATTACCGCGCCCGGCTCAAAATACCATGTCTGGTTGCTCTTTACGAACATCTGCCGCCATGCGTTTCCGTTAGCATAAAATCCCTGCTTTACATACACAACGTCTGTATTGTAGCTGGTGTCGATCACATCGCCTTTTGCCGCGTCCACTACGGTCACCGTCTCGCCCGCTGCCTTGATCTCATCCTCAGTCGGGATATCTATAGGATAGTCCGCCCAAATATGGATGTTGCGCCTTGTATCGCCGTTCGGATCCAGTACCACTCTCTGACCCGGTTCTACAACAAGCGTTATTATGTTTCCGCCGATCTCATAATCAAGATCTATACCGTAGCTTTCCGGATATACTTTTGTTTCGGCGTTAAGTCCGTTTTCTATATTATCTATACCGTCGCCGCCGCCTGTGCAGATGACCTTTACCTCAGTCGGTCCCGTGCAGTCGAAATAGACCATACCGGCCTGTCTTGTACCGTTGCTCATTACCTGCACCCTGTGGACGCCGATATCCTGCCAGCTGCTGTCATCCGAGCCGACCGGACGCGCTTTTACCTTATATGTTCCGCTTATCTCAACACCGGACGGTATCGGATATGTCTTAAGACGCTCGTCGCTGGTAGGATCGGGATCCGGCTCATCCTTACCCCTTAAAGTTCCGTAAAACTTCAGTTCGGAAAGAGAAAGCATTGTGCTATGATCGGACTGAAGGATTATATATCTGTAGCTCTTAACACCGTCTATCTCATGGTTGCCTCTTTCAGCATCTCCGCTGCCGCCGTTATCGCCGTCCCATGAACCTGTTCCGTAGAACGCCTCTCCGCCGTCGTGAGTTATGGACTGCAAGAGCGGGCTTGAGCTGTTAGCGCCGTCAGCGGCCGTGAACATTTCCGCCGTGAGAGGCTCGTTCGTACCGTACACCTTAAAGTGCGCTCTGTCCGGACGGTCTGCGTTCGCATACGCCACGATACGGCTCAATGCATACTTACTCTCCTCGCCCGCATCAAAGATGACCATTCCCGGATATGCAAGAAAATCACCGGAGGTAGTGAGGTTATTATCGCTCCATTCCTCGGGCATTGTCCCGTAAGACGCTACGGTCGTCAGCTCCGCAGGCTTTTCCGTAAGCTCGTTCATCTCAAGCTTGCCCTCGGGATCAGCCCATGCGTTGACGCTGATGGTCTTCGGCGCGTTCTCTACTGTATATGACGCAGATTTTCCATCCTCGGCTATCTCCGCGTCAACTGTTCTGCCGTTTAAATTAAGCTTGGCAAATTCATAGCCGTCATTCGCCGTAACGGTTATTGTTACAGTACCGCCCTCATTGAACGGCTCGGTATACGACACTGTACAGCGCGACTGCGTGCCAACGGATACCGTGCCCTGCTCAGGCTCAGGCTCCTGATCTGCCGTTCTTACCGTACCGTAGAACTTAAGCTCTCCGAGTGAAAGCATATTCTGATTATCCGACTGCAGTATGATATATCTGTAGCCTCTGCTGCCGTCTATCTCATAATCACCCCTCGCGGCGTCTTTGCCGCCGCCGGAATTATCGCTCCATGAACCTGTTCCGAAAGCCCCGTCTCCGTCGTGCGTGAGCTCGGAAAGCTCCAGACTGCCGCTCGCGCCCGCTCCGGCTGTGAACATATCCGCCGTAAGCTCGCTGTTAGTGCCGAAAAGTCTGAAATGCGCCCTGCCCGGCATATCCTTTCTCGCATAGGCTATAACACGTTCCAAAGCGTATCTGTTCCCTTCTCCGGCGTCGAATACCGTCATTCCGGGAGCTGCTGCTAAATCGCCGCTGGTGAGGATATCGTTATCGCTCCACTCTGACGGCATTGACACATAGCTGTTGGGAAGGTCCGCCGGAGCTTCCGCTATCTCGGTCATATCAAGTTTACCGTCTATAGGATCGGCCCATGCATCCACAATGATCCTTACCGGAGCGTCTGCCACGATATATTCCGCCGTACCGTCGCCGGTCTGCGAAAGCTCAACCGTCTCGCCGTCTACATTCAGCTTGCTGACCTCATAGCCGGCCTCCGGCGTTACGGTGATGGTCACCTCACCGCCTACCTCAAATTCTTCAGTATAGCTTACAGTACAATTCTCCTGCGTCTCTGCCTCTACCCAGCCTGCGGGAGCATGCATGAGCTTCATTTCTTTAAGAGTTGTATCTGTCTGCCATCTCGGGGAGCCTATATACAGGTAACGGTAATCGAGCCTACCTACTATATTTCTTCCCCAATATACCTTATCGCTGTCCTGATACCAGCCTACCTCAGCCGTGCTTATCAGCTCGACCTCTATACCCAGTGTCTCGGAATTAAAATTCGCATAGTTATTTCCGCTGCCGCAGAGATCGCTGGCGCTTGACTGGGCTATAGCTTCCTGGATATTATCATTTGAAGCGAATATGTAAAGATCATCGCCGTTCACGCAGGTGAAATCTATAGCATTTACCTCAGCAAAGGTATTGCCTTCCCCCGCGTCCAGCACAAAGCCGCCAAGATACGGCTCTGTTTTTCTATTGATAACGACGCCTGAATCAACGTCGCCGTCAAACAGAGTTTCCCAATCTCCGTCCATGTCATAGGTGCCTATCACCGTCGGAGAGATATCGGCTGTGATATCCGTATATCCCAGCTCGTCGATCTGCGGCGTTGCGCCGGCTGTTATCGGCAGCAGTGAAACCGCCAATGCCGCGGCGGTGAACATTGCCGCTGCTCTTTTTTTGATCATATTCGTTTACCTCCTTAAAATATTTTCCGGCGGGCGGAGTATAAGCATAAGCTCCGCGCTCCGCCCGGCGGAATTGCTGCAAAATACTTCTGTATTCCGCAGATACTGTACCGTCTTATTCGGCGTCCTTCTCTATAACAGATACCGGTTTCATCTCCTCAAAGGACGTCCATATGAACGCTTTCTGACCTGTTTCGAGATCAAGCTCACGGACTTCTTCATTCGCCCTGACCTCGCCTCTGATCTCGACCCTTGACAAGGCTTCATTTTCATCATACGTTGCAACGATGATGATACCGTCCTCAGCATATACAGATATCTTTTCCGTACCGCCGCCGTCCGGAGGCGTCGTGGGAGATACCGGAGGCGCCGTCGGCTTTTCCGCCTCGGCGGTTATTATTTTTCCCATCTCCTTGCCGCCCACGATCTCCAGATTGTCATTATTGGTATAAGTACAGTTATTTATCATACCGGATGACAGGTAGGCCGCAACGCCCCCGGCATAGCCGTCCTCGCTTGAAGCCGTCACCTTTCCGGTGTTCTCGCAGACCGCTATGTCCGCTCTGCTGTATGCCGCGATACCTCCGGCATATGTGCCGCCCGTTACCGCGCCGCTGTTGCTGCAGTACATCACATTATCGCGGCTCTGTAAATAGCCCGCAACGCCGCCGGCATAATTCACCGCATTATGCACCATACCGCTGTTATCGCTGTATATCACCGTGCCGCCCTCGCTGTAGCCAACGATACCGCCGACGTAGTTATGCGTTGTGTCCGCCGTATACGATGCAACGGTCTCATAGCTTACAACATCGCCGGAATTATCGCCGTTTTCGATCTTTCCCGAGTTAAGGTATCCGACGATGCCGCCTATCTTGTTTCTGAAAGCGTCCTGAGTTTCCGCAGAGCCGTTCTCGATCTTTCCCGAGTTTTTGCAGTTGAGCACAAAGCCCCTGTTGTTCTGACCCGCGATACCGCCCGCATATGTCTCCTTATTGGTGATGGTTATATCGCCCTTGTTCTCGCAGGCTTCGATGTACCCGCCGCTGCTGAGCGTTCCTGCAATGCCTCCGGCTTCTCTGCGCGCAGTTATGTCTACATTGCTGGTACAGTTGATGATACTGCCGTAGCTCCAGCCGGCGATACCGCCGGCTGCCGAGCTTGCCGTTATCTCACCCTCTACCGTCAAATTCTTTACCGTACCGGAAACTATACCGAACAGCCCCTGCTCCTTGCCGCTCGAGCTGCTGATATGAAGTCCCTTTATGCTGTGACCGCCGCCGTCAAACGTGCCCGCAAACGCATTTATTTTAAAACCATCGCTGTCCTGAGAGCCGATAGGCGTCCATTCCGTTCCCGACAGATCTATATCATTGGCAAGCTTCACTGTTCTGCCCTCATAGCTGTCGCCGCCGTTTACGGCTGCGGCAAGACTTACAAGCTCGGCCGCCGTTGTGATCTCCGCGTCCTCCGCCGATGCGCTCAGCGCGGGCATTACTGCAGCGCCCGCGCTGACTGCCGCGGCAGCGGCAAACGCAGTCAGCTTTCTTCCAAAAATATTCTTCAATTTAAAGTCCTCCTTCCCCGTTCACGATCACCTGTTGTTCGGATCGACGTCCGGTGCAAGCTCGCCCAGTATCTCCAGGCTCGCAATATCCATTTTTGTACCTTCCTGAGGAATGATCTTTACATACTGTCCTATGATCCAATCCGATCCGCCCTTCGGGTCGTATTGGTTCATGAACCATGTTGTTTTTACGCGCTTATTGTATTCCGCCCTCGATTTCGAGTTGACCGCGCCTACGGAGTGCTCATCAGTATGACCTACGCTCCAGTCCGTTCCGTCCTTGGATACGTAGATACGGTAATCATGCCTGAGCGACGAATCGGCCCATGTTATCCTTACCGCGTTTATCAAGCGCTGCGTGCCGAGATCGACCGTTATGCCCTCTCCGGTCACTGTCTTTTTCTCATAGTCATATACCGAGCTGCCCGTACTCATGATCGAGCTCCACGCGGTGCTCGTGTCACCGTCTATAGCATAGTTGGGATCTCCCGTTCCGTCAAGATCCGCCGAAGCCGATGTTTTTACTCCTTCTGCAGTAGCATAATCGTAGTATTCGGGCCAGATATCCTCCGGCACTATCTCCGGATTGTATCTGTATTCCGATGCGCCCGACTCAACGAAATTGATATTTCGTACTCTTCCTTCGCTTCTTGTGCCCAGCTGCATATGCGCGGCTTCCGCATCAAGAGCTACCTCTCCGTTTATCGTCAGGTTCTCGAAAGTGATATTTTGTGAAAGAGCGCCGTTATAGTGGTTCACAGCTCCGTCTATCTGTCCGTTAAAGTCATTTTCGTTCATATACTGAACGTCCTTGAAGTATACGTTGTTTATTCCCTTGCCGTTTACCGTATTCGTGCCGTATCTGCCCTGTACCGTTACCTGGAAGTCCACAAGCTTGTTCGCCCGTCCGTCCTGAATACGGATATCGTCAAAGTAGATATTGCTTATCATATTGCCGTCCGCAGGATTCATCAGTATCCCCTGCGGGCCCGGCGCATATTTGCTGTATGTAAGAATATCGATATTCTCAAAACTGCAGTTGTCTATCACTCGTCCGCCGTTAGGCGATGTGCTGTCTCCGTGGACGCCGAGATGGATGGGTCTTGCAACGTCCGGCATGAGCACGCAGTCTCTCACCTTTATATTCCTTACATTTCCCGTCTCGCCCCAGTAGTTGCCTGTCCAGCGCGGACCGTAGATAGCGATACAGTCGTCGTTGCCGCGGAAGAAGCATCCCTCTACCGTAACGTCCTCGGAACAGAATATGTCCATCGTGTCGCCCCACTTATGGCGTCCGATAGATTTCAGGTTCTTAACGTAAATGTTCTTACTGTTGGCTATATTGATAAAATATCCGCCGTTGTCATAAAAGCCGTGATTCAGACCCATCATGCCCTCTATGTGCGCGTCCGTAGCGTCGTTTACCGTTATAGACGCAAACAGCGGTCTGTATATAAGCCCTCGTCCTATGAGCTTTGCATTCGACGTATAATCCATGTTCATCATACCGTTTACGACTGCTCCGCCCTCAAAATACCATGTCTGGTCGCTCTTAACGTAATGCGGGGTCTCCTGCCAGCCCTCGCTGTACCAGCCTTTCTTTACATATACCACATCGCTGTCATAGCTTTCGGCGAGGTTCTCGCCCTTTGACGCGTCTACTACCGTCACGGTCTTGCCTTCCGCTTCAAGCTCCTCCACTGTCGGCAGCTCTATCGGCTCATCAGCCCATATATGCAGATTTCGCCTTGAATCATCGTTCGGATCGAGCACTATCCTCTGACCGGGCTTCATTACAAAAGTTATTATCTCTCCGCCCTCTTCGTAATCAAGGTCTATGCCGTAGCTTGCGGGATAGATGGATGTACTGCTGTTCAAGCCGTTTTCCATATCGTCGAAGCCGGCGCCCTTGCCAGTGCACATTACCTGTACCTCGGTTTCACCGGTGCAGTCAAAGAACGCCACGCTCGCATCTCTTGTATTGCTGCTCATTACCTGCACAACGTAGGTATCCACGATCTGCCATTCATCGTCTCCGGCTCCCACAGGACGGGCTTTCACTCTGTATGTCGTGTTGCGCGCCACTTCGTCCGGAAGATCGTATGTGATAAGGCGCGGATCGGTCACCTCAGAAGGATCCTTGGGATCCGGATCGTCCTTGTCTCTTATCTCTCCGTAGAACTTGAGCTCCGCAAGCGACAGGGAATTCGTATTGTCCGCCTGGATGATTATATATCTGTAGCCCTTGCCGCCCTGAACGTCGTAATACTGTCTTACGGCGTCTCCGTTGCCGCCGCCGTTGCCGTCCCATGAGCCTGTTCCGTAGAAGTCGCTCTCGTCGTTCGTGAGAACCTCCAGCTTTCCGGCTTTCGCTCCCTCCGATTCGGAGAACATATCGGCCGTCAGCTCGTCGTTCGTGCCGAACACCTTAAAGTGCGCTCTGCCCGGATAATATGCATTTGCATATGTTACAACACGGCTCAGCGCGTACTTATGATCCGCGCCCGCGTCGTATATAACCAGTCCCGGATACTTTGCTATATCTCCTACAGTCGTAGCGTCGTTATCGCTCCACTCCGCCGGCGGCGTCGAGAACGACGTTACCGTATCCAGTCCGTCGGGCTTTTCCGTAAGCGCGGTCATTGTCAGCCTGCCCTCAACAGCGTCCGCCCATGCTTTTATCGTGAGGTTTTTCGGAGCATACGCCAAAACGTACGTCGCAGTTTTTCTGTCCTCCGATACGACAGCCTTAACGGTCTTGTCATTGAGATTAAGCTTGCTTATCTCATAGCCTTCGTTAGCGGTCACCTTGACAGTTACGCTGTCGCCTTCATTGAAATCGGCTACAGGCTCTACCGTACAGTGTGAATGTACGCTGACAGTCGCTGTTCCCGGCTCTGCCGCCGGCTCATTCGGATCTCCGTCCTGCCTTACGGTACCGTAAAGCTTGAGCTCGCCGAGCGACATCATATTGGCATGGTCCGCCTGGATAACTATGTATCTGTAGCTTCTCTGCGTATCGATATCATACTCTCCTCGTACGGCGTCGATACCGCCTTTGCCGTTATCATAAAACGCGCCTGTTCCGAAGAATGCATTGTCATCATGTGTAAGCTCGGTAAATACCAGACCTCCGTTAGCTCCGTTCGCGTCCGTGAAATATTCGGATGTGAGCGGGTTCGCATTTGTACCGAAGATCTTGAAATGTGCTCTTCCGTTCATATCCTGTCTTGCATAGGATATTACCTTGCTCAGCGCGTATCTGTATCCCTCGCCCGCGTCGAGCACCGCCAGTCCCGGATAATTTCTGAAATCGGCTGAGGATGTAACGTCGCCGTCGCTCCACGCCTCCGGAAGCGTTCCAAGCGCGTTGACTCCCGTAAGCTCACCGGCGGTAAGCTGTTTGATCTCTCTCAGATCGAACATGTTTTCCGTGGGATCCGCCCATGCATCGACCGTTATCTTTTCCTCTGCTCCCGTTACAGTCGCAGACGCTGTGTTATCTTCATCGTTCTTTGTAAGCTTGACAGTCCTGCCGTTAACGTTGACCTTTGCAGGCTCATAGCCTTCGTCAGCCGCAACCGTGATCTCCACAGCGCCGCCCACATAATATTCATCCGGTACGGTTACCGTACAATTCTCCTGTGTGTTTACCGTTATATCCGTGCTCTTAGGCGGCTCCGGCGTCGGTTCCGGAGTCGGATCCGGCTCATCCGCGCCTCTTACGGAGCCGTAAAATTTGAGCTCCGAAAGCGCCATCATATGGGCATGATCGGCATGGATTATGATGTATCTGTAGCTCGTATCGCCGTCCACTTCATATTCGCCCCTCACGGAGTCGATGCCGCCGCCTCGGTTATTGTCGTATGAACCTGTTCCGAAGAATGCGTCATTGTCATGAGTGAGCGCGGTAAGCTTGCTGCTGCCGCTGTTCGCGCCGTCGCTGGCGGTGAACATATCCGCCGAAAGCTCCTCGTTCGTGCCGAAGATCTTGAAGTGGGCTCGGCCGTTCATATCCTGTGCCGCATACGATATAACGCGGTCTATCTTGTACCTGTCGCCCTCATTGCCGTCTCCGCTCTCGGCGTCGAATATAGCCATGCCTCCATAATTCCTGAAGTCATATCTGCCTGTGGTATCGCCGTCGCTCCACTCAGACGGCAGAGTTCCGAAATTCGTTATCGTATCTATGTCCGGCTTTTCCGTGAGCGCGTTCATTGTCAGTCTGCCTTCGAGCGGGTCGGCCCATGCATCGACCGTTATCAGTGGGGAAGCACTGTCTATTGTATATGCAGCCGCTCCGGCTTCGCCGTCCTCTTTCGTCAGTCGCACTGTCTTGCCGTCTATATTCAGCTTGGCCGCTTCATATCCCTCATCCGGGATAACGGTTATGGTCACGCTTTCGCCGGCGTTGAACGTATCGGGATATTCAACAGTACAGTTCTGCTGCGTATTCACTGTCACCGAGCCTGCCGGCGCATGCATAAGCTTCATTTCATTAAGGACTGTTGCACCTTTGTTCCAGTTGGGAGTACCGATATAAACATAGCGGTAGTCAAGCCCATTGACTATGTTCCGTCCCCAAGGTACATTGTTGCTGTCCCAATAAAAACCCACCTCGGCAGTGCTTATCAGTTCAACGTCGATGCCCAGCTTTTCATCGTTAAACTCCGCATAGTTACTTCCGCAGAGGTCTGTAACGCCTTCGTCTACCTTTGTCTGCACAGCTTCCGCTATATCGCTGTCTGATGCGAAAATATAGAGATTATCGCCCAATGAGCAGTTGAAATCTATCGCATCCACCTCTGCAAAGGTATTGCCCTCTCCCGCGTCCATAACAAATCCGCCCAGATACGGCTGTGCGTTTCTGTCGATAGAAACGCTTGTATCCAAATCGCCGTCAAGCAATGCAGACGTGTCTCCGGTGAGACAGTATACAGCCGTGATCTGCGGCGCAATATCGGCTGTTATATCCGTATAGCCCGCTTCCGCTATCTGATTTGAAGCCCCGGCCGGTATCGGTATAACAGAAGCCGCCATTGCCGCAGCGGTAATAAATGTCGCTGCTCTTTTTTTGATCATGTTCGTTTCCTCCTCGAAAAATTGAAGCTTGTATTTTATGATATATTCCACTCAGAGCAGGCGTATGAAACAAACGTATTTCATGCCCTTGCTAAGGAGGTATCAAGGAGCCTCAAGCCCGAAGTCTCCTTTGACATCGGCAACATCGGTCCGCATTGACATTGCCCTTTTGCTAAATAATATTCTATCAAATAAATCTCCAAGTATCAACTTCAAAATTTAAATGTTTTAGTGTGTTTTTAACAATTAAACTTCTAAGTATCAACTCTTGTTTTTTAATATTTTCATGTATTTTTAACAATTTTCACGATTTTTTCACTATTATTTTTCATTTTATACAAAGCATTTCCACTATCTATTGTGAAATTTGCTATCGCTTGATCCTGCGTATCTTGTACTAAAATACGGAATATGTGTCATTATCATCTATTTTGAAGATTAAAATATATACCGTAAATATTTCTAATTCTCCATTGACATTTTGCATTAAAAATGTTAGTATATTATTATACCGGCAGCTGCGGAACGAATATATCACAGCTGTCGAAGCTCACCGCAGATAAAAGGAGGCATCTAATATGAAGTATGAGATAAAGGGCGGCAGCTTTCCGGTCGTGACCTGCCGGCTTGAGGACGGAGAAGCTATGATAACGGAAAGCGGCTCGATGGTATGGCAGACGCCGAACATAAAAATGGAAACGCGCGGCGGAGGCATAGGCAAAATGTTTTCAAAAGCGCTCTCGGGGGAATCGATCTTTCAGAACATCTTTACGGCCGACGGCGCAGGTATGATCACCTTCGGTTCAAGCTTTCCGGGCAAGATCCTGCCTTTGGAGATAGGTCCGGGCAGAGAAATGATCCTTCAAAAGGGCTCGTTCCTTGCCGCGCAGACGAGCGTGGAGCTGAGCGTACATTTCAATAAAAAGCTCGGCGCCGGCTTTTTCGGCGGCGAAGGCTTTATAATGCAGCGGCTCTCAGGACACGGCGTCGCCTTTGCTGAAATAGACGGCGAGCTTGTGGAATACAGACTTGCCGACGGCGAAAAGCTGTACGTGGACACAGGGAACGTGGCAGGCTTTGAGGCAAGCGTTTCTATGGATATAAAGCAGGTGCCGGGACTTAAAAACAAGCTCCTCGGCGGCGAAGGCTTCTTTCACACAGTCCTTACCGGGCCGGGCAATGTTTGGCTGCAAACAATGCCTATATCAAATGTAGCGCGGGCTGTAAGCAGATTTATCCCGGCAAAAACGCAGTGACGTTCTCAAAACCGATGCCGCCGCGCGGTATCGGTTTTCTTAATATAATAAAACACGAAAGGCTTTTATTGATGAAAAAGACACTTTTTATTGCCGGACTGACCGACGGCATACCCATAGCCGCAGGATATTTCGCCGTGTCGTTCTCCTTCGGCATAGCCGCAGTCGCAGCCGGACTTGCTCCGCTCGAGGCGCTTATAATATCCATGACAAATCTCACCTCTGCGGGACAGTTCGCCGCTATAGGAATTATCTCCGGAGGCGGCTCATATATAGAAATGGCTCTTTCCCAGCTCGTTATAAATCTCAGATATTCGCTTATGGGTCTTTCCCTGTCACAGAAGCTGGACAGCTCGTTTTCACGGCTCCATTCGCTTCTGCTCGGACATGCCGTTACCGATGAGATATTTGCCGTAGCGATGAGCCGACCGAAAAAAATACGTCCGCTGTATTTTCTCGGGCTTACGGCTCTGCCGTACATAGGCTGGTCGGCAGGCACGGCCGCGGGCGCTTTTCTCGGCGCACTGCTCCCTGACGCGCTCCGCTCGGCGCTTTCGGTCTCGCTTTACGGCATGTTCATCGCCATAATAGTTCCGGCGGCAAAAAAGGAACGCCCGATACTTATAGTTACCGCCGCAGCGATAGCAATAAGCTGTATTATACGGTATGTTCCGGCGTTCAGCTTCATAAGCAGCGGATTTTCCATCATAATATGCGCCGTTGCGGCTTCTGCGATAGGTGCTTGCCTCTTCCCGGCCGATGAGGACGAACAAAACGGACAAGGAGCTGAAAAACAGATATGAACCATGCGATATATCTTCTGATAATGTTCGGCGTTACCTATATCATAAGAGTGCTGCCGCTTACGGCTGTTCGGAAAAAAATAAAAAATCGGTATATAAGCTCGTTTCTCGCCTATATACCGTATACAGTTCTTGGCGCGATGACCTTTCCGGCGATCTTTTATTCTGTAGAAAACGGCACGGCTGCCGCCGCAGGAGCCGCCGCCGCCCTCGCTGCCGCATTTTTCGGACGCGGGCTGTGCACCGTAGCCGCCTGCGCCAGCGCAGCGGTATATATAGTAATGCTCATCGCCGGATAACGCCCGGCATTACTTTCGTCACGCTCGCTCCGTTATTTTATCTGCGCCGCGGCAATATTGAAAACTTTTATGTGAAAGGTCTTGACTTTGCATAAAAACTATGGTATAATTTTTATTGTTTCAAACGCCGATGTGGTGGAATTGGCAGACGCGCTGGACTCAAAATCCAGTGGAGTAAAATCCGTACCGGTTCGACCCCGGTCATCGGCACCATCCCATAAGAACAGCCCGAGAATCGGTTTTCGGGCTGTTTTTGTATATTATATGATTTTTTATGGACTTTTAACGTATTATGTGTTATAATAAATACAATTTAGGAAGAAAAGCTGCTTTGCCGCTTTTTTTCAGCATGTATTTATTGTAACGGTGTGTAATAATGCTATACGCATTATACTTATGTTATAATTGGGTATGAACGGCCGGCAGCGCAAGTACCGGACCGGTCACGCGCCTGTTTATACGGGCGCGGCACGAAAGGAATGTAATGCAATGGACAAATTAGTAAGAGGAAACAGCACAGACGGCTCGATCCGTGTTTTCTCGGCTATAACTACAGATACCGTAAATGAGGCGCACAGAATACACTCATCCTCAGCGACCGCCTCGGCCGCGCTCGGAAGGCTGCTCACTGCTGCGGCGATGATGGGAGCGCAGCTGAAAAACGACACGGATTCGGTCACGCTGCAAATAAACGGCGATGGTCCGCTGGGCGTCATGATAGCCGTTACCGACAGCAATTCGCACGTTCGCGGCTATGCGTCAAACCCGAAAGCAGATCTTCCGCCCAACGCCAAGGGCAAGCTCGACGTAGGCGGCGCTGTCGGCGGCGGATTTCTGAGCGTTATCCGCGATCTGGGGCTCAAGGAGCCGTACATAGGCAGAACGCCGCTGATAAGCGGAGAGATAGCTGAAGATCTGACATACTATTATGCAAAGAGCGAACAGATACCCACGGCGGTAGCGCTCGGCGTACTCGTCGATACCGACCTTTCCGTAAAAGCTGCGGGAGGATATATGATCCAGCTCATGCCGGAGGCTTCCGAGGAAACAGCCGAACGTCTCACGAAGATAGTTGAGACTGCGCCGCCCGTAACGGATATGATAACAAGCGGCATGAGCGCGGAGGATATAGCCTTTGCAGTCACCAACGGATTTGACATGCTGCTTGAAAACAGCTGTCCCGACCCCGCATACGAATGCAAATGCTCGCGCGAACGTATGGAGCGCGCGCTCATCTCTATCGGGAAGCAGGAGATACGCGAAATAATAGACGAGCAGGGCGGAGCCGAAATGGGCTGCCAGTTCTGCGATAAAGTATATAAATTCAGCCGTGAGGAGCTTGAGGCTCTTTATGAAAAGGCTAAATAATAAGGAGAACAGAGGTAAATAAGATGGACAAGAAGATCAAAGCTTACGTAGTACTTCCCTGTTACAACGAAGAGGAAGTCCTTCATGAAACGTGCAGACAGCTTTTGGGCGTTTTCGATGAAATGAAGTCGGAAGGACTTATAACCGATTCAAGCCGTATCGTCTTTGTTGACGACGGCAGCAGGGACAGAACATGGCCCATTATCGACGAGCTGCAGGAGCAGTATAAAGAGGTAGAAGGAGTTAAGCTCGCGCATAACGTCGGACACCAGAACGCACTGTTCGGCGGACTGATGACGGTGCGCGGCGAATGCGACTGCGCTATATCTATAGACGCCGATCTGCAGGATGATATCCACGTCATACCCGACATGATACGCAAATTCCGCGACGAGGGCTGTGAAATAGTTTACGGCGTGCGCAGCAAGCGCGACACAGACACATTTTTCAAGCGAACCACCGCTCTCGGCTTTTATAAGATCATGAAGGTCATGGGCGTGGACATGGTATACAACCATGCCGATTACCGGCTCATGGGCAGCCGCGCGCTCGAGGGGCTTTCCGAATTTAAGGAACGCAACCTGTTCCTGCGCGGAATGGTGCCTCTTATAGGCTATAAGTCCGGCTGCGTTTACTATGAGAGGAACGAGCGTTTTGCCGGGGAGTCAAAATACCCGCTCAAAAAGATGATCTCGTTCGCTTTCGACGGTATAACGTCTTTCAGTATAAATCCCATACGCATGATCTCCACGGTCGGCACACTCGCATGTATATTCGCCGTGATAATGGCCGTATACGCTATAGTTCAGAAGATACTCGGCCACGCCGGCTCCGGCTGGGCGTCGCTTATGTGCTCGATATGGTTCATAGGCGGACTTCAGCTGTTAGGAGTAGGGCTTATAGGCGAATATATCGGAAAGATGTACAAGGAGGTAAAGCGCAGACCGCGCTATATTGTAGAAAAATATACCGGAAAGGAATAAGGGACGGATGACTATGGAATTGATAAGCATAATCGTTCCTTGCTATAACGAGGAAGAAACTATTCCGATATTTTACAACACAGTATCAGGCGTATCATCACAGATGAATAAAAAATACGGAGTGGTTTTCGAATATATATTTGTAGATGACGGCTCATCAGATAACACACTCAAGATAGTCAAATCTCTTGCAGAAAATGACGATAGGGTAAAATATATATCCTTTTCGCGCAATTTTGGAAAAGAAGCTGCATTGCTCGCAGGTCTTGAGCAGGCATCCGGCGAGCTCACCGCCGTTATGGACGCCGACCTTCAGGATCCACCTGAGCTTTTGGAAGAGATGTATACTGCAATAAAAAACGATGGCTTTGACTGTGCCGCTGCACGGCGCACCTCGAGAAAAGGAGAACCGCCTGTTCGCTCTTTCTTTGCAAAGCTCTTCTATAAACTGATAAATAAAATATCAAATGCCGAAATAACAGACGGCGCACGCGATTACCGTCTTATGAAACGGTGTGTTATAGACGCAATATTATCTATGAGAGAATTCAACCGCTTCTCCAAGGGAATATTCGGCTGGGTAGGCTTCAAAACAAAATGGATAGAGTATACTCACACAGACCGAGCGGCCGGTCAGACAAAATGGTCTTTCTGGAAGCTTTTAATATACTCGATCGACGGTATAGTTGCATTTTCCACAATCCCGCTCTCTATCGCGGCATTTGCCGGTATACTGTTCTGCTTCGCAGCATTCGTTATGATATTGGTGATAATAATAAAAACGATCATATGGGGCGATCCTGTAGCAGGATATCCATCTCTGGTATGTATACTGTTCCTTGTTTCCGGTGTACAAATGTTCACTATAGGGATACTCGGTCAGTACATATCCAAATCATATATGGAAACAAAACGCAGACCGCATTATATAATACGTGAAACAAATAATAACACAGTGAAAGGACATCCGTAAAATGCTTATTTCTTTTCTGTCAAGTATTCTTATATGGGGAGCCGCAGCAGTGCTTATCGTGCGCATACTCTCCGCCTCCGGGCTTAGCACAGGCAGAAGCAAGACTGTTTCTGTCCTTACCGCTGACAGAGCGCTCGGCGGCGGCTTTGAGGTAACTACGGCTGACACGGCAAAGGTCTTTGGCATAGCCATGGCTTTCAGAGCGGCAGTATTCCTTATCTCGATATGCGCGATATACCTTTTTAAGGATCATGATTTTTCATGGAAGGATCTATGGAACACATATCTTCAATGGGACGCAAATAACTATCAGCGAATAGCGATAGGCGGCTACACATACCATACGGAGAACGGCGATTTTACGACTCTCGCCTTCTTTCCTCTCTATCCGTGGATGATACGCGCGCTGACGCTGATACTGCGCAGCGAGATAATAAGCGGTATCGTTCTTTCAGCGCTGCTGTACGCCGGTTCCTGCTGCTATATGTATAAGCTTATGGCAATGGACTACAGCAGAGCCTCTGCTGTACGCGCGATCATATATATGTCGGTATTTCCGCACGCGCTGTTCTTCGGGGTTATGATGAATGAAAGCACGCTGCTCTTTATGTCAATGGCGTCTCTCTATTATATACGTAAGCATGACTGGATGAAAGCCGGCATATTCGGCGCTCTGGCGGCGCTTTCAAGGATGGCGGGTATCCTTCTCGCGATCCCGGCAGCTGTAGAGTGGCTTGAGCACTACGAAATATTTGGCAAGCTCAAGGAGAAAAGGATAGGCGAAGTATGGAGGCTTTTTTATTCAAAAGGCTTATGGATATTTCTTATGCTGCTGGGTACGGGAATATATCTTTTCTGCAACTTCAAGGTCACCGGAGATTGGTTTAAGTTCCTCGAATATCAGGATAAATACTGGTCGAACGGCTCATGTTATTTCGGTACAGGGATAGCCGGCATATTTGACCGCGCCGTTACTGAAACAAACTTTACTAAGTTCGCTATATGGATCCCGGAGGCAGTGTCGATAGCCTTTGTTACAGCAGCACTTATATACGGACTGAGAAGAAACAGAAATATGTATTCAGCATATCTGCTTATATATATAATAATAAATACCGGCTTCGACTGGCCGATAAGCATAGCGCGGTATATGACCTGCGCTGCACCGGCATTCATGTTCCTCTCTGATTTTTCGGAACGCCATAAATGGACGGAGCCGCTTATAACGGCTTCTATGGCGGTCGCAATGGGAGTTTATCTAACAGCATACTTTATGTCGAAGCAAATTCTGTGATAACGGAGGTGTAACGATTGAAAAATAATACGGCAAGATCACCGCTTCCGGCAAATCCGGCTGCGGAATACGGCAGTCTTGCGGCGGTATGCCTCGCGGCAGCCGCGGCACTGTTTATAATATGGACATTCACCGGAAAATGGCCCTGGATCTCTCAGCCTTATAATTCGTACATACTGCAGGCTCAGTCCTGGCTAGACGGCAGGCTTGACCTCGGTCAAAATTATTCGCATCTTGAGATAGCGGTATTCGACGGGAAATACTATATAAGCTTTCCGCCGTTCCCGTCGTATCTCATGCTTCCGTTCGTGCTTATAGGCTGGGATACCTGCGATGGGTTTATCGCATTTGTATCGGCTATGGCAGCAGCGGCTTACGCATTTAAGATACTTGAACATTTCGGTATAGAAAAGGACAGAGCCGTATTTTTCTCACTGTTTTTAACAGTCGGCTCCAACTGGCTTTTTACGGCTCAGGTGGCATGGGTATGGTTTATAGCCCAGAATATGGCGTTCACGCTCTCGCTTATGGCTGTATACTATGCTCTTAAAGGGAAAGCAGGTATGTCCCTGTTCGTTTGGGCATGCGCAGTCGGCTGCCGTCCGTTTCAGGCAGTATATATCCCCGTACTGCTGTATCTCATATACAGAGCGCATATGACTGAATACCCCGGGGATAAGTCGGCAGATATAATAAAAAAGCGATGGACGGCGCTCATACCTATGGCGGCGGTCGCAGTTTCGTATATGGCGCTCAACCTCGCCCGGTTCGGAGACCCGCTCGAGTTCGGACACAACTACCTTCCTGAGTTTACCGAAGCAGAAAACGGACAGTTCCACCTGTCATACATATTCGATAATCTGCCTTCGCTTTTCAGACTTCCGGATGTATCGTTCAGCGAGGCATGGGAATATCAGGCATTCAACGGAACATGCATGTTTATAGTAAGTCCTGTATTTATATCATATACCGTATATACGGCACGGTATATTGCAAAAACCAAAGGTTCCGGACGTATACTTCCAGTAATTATCGCCGCTGCGATAATTGCACAGCTGATAGTTATAACGGCACATAAAACAATGGGCGGTTCGCAGTTCGGGAATCGGTATACAAACGACGTACTGCCCATGGCATTCCTGGGTCTGGCGCTGTCATTGCCCAAGGACGGCAAATGGGACAAATACAACTATATTCTGTTCGTGATAGGTCTCACGCTGAACGCTGTCGGCTCAGTGCTGTATTACGCGCAATGATAACAAAAAAAGCATCCCGGCGGATGCTTTTTTTGTTATCTCAGTAAATTATATACCTCGTTCCTCAGCTCGTGATCGGTATCGAACAGCCCGCGTATCGCGCTCGTTCGTGTTTTCGCGCCTCGCGATCTTATCCCGCGCGCCGTCATGCAGCTGTGCTCGCCCTCGACTATGACTATAACATCCTCTGTGCCGCACACCTTCTGTATTATCTCGGCTATGTCAGAGCATATGCGCTCCTGCAGCTGGAGCCGCTTGCAGACCATGTCGCATATACGCGCTATCTTTGAAAGACCTATGACCCGTCCGTTCGGGATATATCCGACATGGCATTTCATATTATACATAAGCGCCAGATGATGCTCACAGTAGCTGAACACCTCTATATCCTTTACAAGCACAAGATCGCTTGAGCTCACGTCTTCAAAGCATTTGCCGAACATCTCCGCTATCTCATCGTTCGTATAGCGCATACCCTCAAATACCTCGCCGTACATCCTTGCGACCCTGTCCGGCGTCTCTTTGAGCCCCTCCCTGTCGGGATCGTCGCCCAGCTCCGTTATTATAGTGCGTATCGCTTCTTTTATCTTTTCGTGGTCAAAGCTTTTTTTCATCTCAGTTTTTCTCCGATCTTTCCTTATTCTTTTCATATAGGATCATAAGTCCCTTCAAAAGGAGGTCGTCATCAAAGATTATCTCCCTGCGGCAAAGCGGCGTTACAACGCCCGCAAGACCGCCCGTTGCGACAACGGTGCATTTCTCACCGAGTTCTTCCTCTATCCTCTCTATCATCCCGTCTATGCCGCAGGCGGTGAAAAGCATGATGCCGTTATTCATGCACTCCGGCGAATTCCTGCCTATCACGCGCTTAGGCGGCTCCAGCGAGACCTTCGGCAGCTGCGCCGCTCCGCTTACCAGAGCCTCAAGGGATGTGCGCATTCCGGGGATTATATCCGTGCCCAGATAGCTGTGATCCCTATCCACCACGGACATGGTAGTGGCCGTACCCATATCTATTATAATGAGCGGCAGTTCATAATAGTGTATTCCCGCTACCGCATCGACCACCAGATCGCTGCCGAGCTGCGCCGGATTATCCGTGAGTATTTTCAGCCCCGTTTTTATGCCCGGTCCGACGATTATAGGCTCGGTATGGATAAGCTTGCGTATCGCACGCCTGAATATCCCGGTTACCGACGGAACGACCGACGACATTACCGCACCCTCTATACGGCCGGTATCCGTTTTGTGTATCTCAAAAATATTTTTAAGCTGTATAGCATATTCAAGATCGGTCGCACGGTGATCCGTCGAAACTCTTTCGTTAAACAATATCTTATCCTTTTCAATACAGCCTATAACTATATTGGTGTTTCCAACATCTATGGCAAGTATCATAGCAAACATCCTCTTCACTGAATTAATATTAGCTCATCACAACATAAGTATAGCACGTTTTCCCCGGTTTTGCAAGCAAAACCGGGATTTTTTAATGCATATAGCCCGTGCAAGTCTCTCAGACAGGGGATATCCTTCATCATTTCAACGAAAAATATGATGTGCCGAGAAACCGGCATTACCTCTGCCGGCATAGCTTTCAGACTTCGCTTAAAACCGGCAAATGCATTGCCGCTATGCAAAAGATCCCCGGCTCTGCACCGCGGAGACCGGGGATAATGTCTTAAAGCTCTGCTATTGCTTCGACCTCGAGCAAAACTTCCTTCGGGAGTCTTGCCACCTCAACGCAGGAGCGCGCCGGGAACGGCTCTGTGAAATATTTTGCGTATATCTCGTTTATCTTCCCGAAATCGTCCATATTCTTTATGAACACAGTGGTTTTTATAACATTTTCAATACTTCCTCCGGCAGCCGCGATCAGGTTCTTCACATTCGTGAGCGCCTGCTCCGCCTGAGCCTCCACTCCCTCGGGAATAATGCCCGTTTCCGGATCCAGAGGGATCTGTCCGGAACAGAATAATGTACTGCCTGATATGATCGCCTGAGAATACGGTCCTATCGCCGACGGAGCCTTGTCCGTTGATATCTGTTTCATTTATAAGTCATTCCTTTCTTACAGGGGCTTTAGCCCCGCAGTTTATTTTGACACCGGTTTCCGGTCTAAATACATTTTACTACAAACCGAACGATATATCAAGCAGTAATCTCGTTTTTTTTACTCAAAACCCTATGCTTTCCGCACAATCCTTCAGCATTTTTCCGCTCCCGCGCAGTCCTGCCATTTCGCTTTCGGAAAATCCGACCTCCGGGATCCAGCCGACACCCTCGCCGCAGACCTTTGCCGGAACGCTCAGCGCTATATCCGAAAGTCCGTACTGACCGTCGAGCACGCCCGAGACGGTGAGCATTGAGTTCTCTTCACCGGCTATACATGAGGTTATGCGCTTCACCGCAAGGGCTATCGCGTAAAACGTCGCTCCCTTCTTTTCAATTATCTCATATGCCGAATTTTTCACGGCGTTATACATCCTGTCCCGATCCGCCTCCGTGCATTTTCCGGTCTGTGCGGCAAACTCGTCCATCGTCATTCCTGCGATATTCGTTACGCTCCACGCCGCCACCTCGCTGTCGCCGTGCTCGCCTATTATATAGGTATGGCATGACCGCGCGTCTATACCGGTAAGCTCGGAAAGCATATACTTGAGCCGCGCCGTGTCAAGCACCGTACCGGAGCCGAGCACCTGTTTCTTAGGCAGTCCGGACAGCTTGTACGCCGTATAGGTCAGCACGTCCACCGGGTTTGAAACAACGAGCAGTATCACATCCGACGGCGCATACTTCATTATCTCGCCTATCACAGATCTGAATATCGTCACATTTTTATTGATAAGCTCGAGCCTTGTTTCTCCGGGCTTCTGGTTTGCCCCTGCGGTTATCACGATAATGTCCGCGTCCCTGCACTCTTCATAGCCGCCGCTGTAAACACAGCACGGCTTTACAAACGCTTCGCCGTGCGCCATGTCCATAGCGTCGCCCTCGGCCTTATCGCGGTTGATGTCTATGAGCACTATCTCATTGAAAACTCCGCCTGTCATTATCGCAAATGCCGATGTAGAGCCTACAAGCCCCGCGCCCACAACAACTATTTTTCCTCTGAACATGATAATTTACCTCCTGTAATATGAATTGCTGTATGATTGCACATTTATTATGCCACGTATTTTGCCGAATTTTCCATTAAAATAAGCGTTTGGTCAAATAATTTTATTCAATTCCACAAAATGCTTGAACGCTCATAAAAAAACATTGACAAAGCGCAAAAAATATTGTATTATATTTTTATAGAATATAAAATTGCTGAGGTGCATATTTATGAAAACGAATATACATATATCTGCACAAATGAATACTCTGCTACTAACAGACTGAACCGGCAATGTGGTCGTCAGTCTTTTTCCCGCGTTCAGCGCGGTATTGTCGAACCACAAACGGTTCGATTTTTTTGTTATTAGGAATAAATTTATAAGACATATATGAGGAGGGTCAGCTATGAACTACAAGAAGTATAAGAGGATGTATCATCCTGTCCATCTTGAACACAGGGACTGGTGCGACAACGAGATAACGCACGCCCCCATATGGTGCAGCGTGGATCTGCGCGACGGGAACCAGGCGCTGTATTCACCGATGACGATAGACGAAAAGATAGAGTTTTTTGAATATCTCGTAAAGCTCGGCTTCAAGGAGATCGAAATAGGATTTCCCGCTGCTTCGGGCACGGAGTTTGATTTTGCAAGAAGGCTCATAGACGAGGACAGGATACCCGACGACGTTTCTATCCAGGTCCTCACCCAGGCGCGTGAGCATATAATCGAAAAAACAATAGAAGCGCTCGACGGCGCAAAAAACGCGATCGTGCATCTGTACAATTCGACCTCCACTCTCCAGCGCCGCGTAGTTTTTAACAAGAGCAAGGACGAGATAAAGCAGCTCGCCGTTGATGGCGCAAAGCTCGTTAAGGAGCTTGTGGATTCAAAGCTCAGCGGCAATATACGCTATGAATATTCTCCGGAAAGCTTTACATGCACCGAACCCGAATATGCGGTAGAGGTCGTAAACGCTGTAAATGAGATATTCCGCCCCACGCCGGACAGGAAGGTCATCATAAACCTTCCCTCTACCATTGAGGTCGCTACAGCAAACGTTTATGCGGATCAGATAGAGTATATGTGCAAAAACCTCAATAACCGCGAAAGCCTCATAATAAGCGTTCATGCGCACAACGACAGAGGCACCGGAGTGGCCTCAAGCGAGCTTGCACTGCTTGCCGGAGCGGACAGGGTAGAGGGAACGCTGTTCGGCAACGGCGAACGCACAGGCAATACGGACATTGTTACCGTGGCGCTCAATATGTTTGCGCAGGGCATTGATCCGAAGCTCGACCTCAGCAATATCGACGAGGCTATAGCCATGTTCGAGAAATGCAATAAAATGACTATCAATTCGCGTCATCCGTATGCCGGAGATATGGCGTACGTTGCATTCTCGGGCAGTCACCAGGACGCTATCAAAAAGAGCTTCGACCTCTTCGAGCAGGAAGGCTCAAAGACCTGGGCAAATCCGTATCTGACGATAGATCCCTCGGACATAGGCAGAAAGTACGAGCCTATCATGATAAACAGCCAGTCGGGCAAGGGCGGAGTAAACTATGTTATGGAAAACAAATACGGCTACACGCTCCCGAAGGCTATGCTTACGGAATTTGCGTCCATTATCAACGATATGTCAGACGAAAAGCATACAGTTCTCCAAAACGAGGAGATACACCGGGCGTTCAAGGATATATATATGAATCTTGCCGCACCGATAAAAACGTATTCGTACCGTTCAAACAATGATGATGACTCCACGACCGTACACGCAAATATCGAGTATAACGGCAGAGTATCAGCTATATCCGGGACAGGTAACGGCCCGCTTGACGCGCTCTGCTCAGGGCTCAGGAAATTCCTCGGCATTGACTTTGAGATATGCGAATACACCGAGCACGCCCTCGAACGCTCGTCCTCGTCGAAGGCTGCAACATATATCGCAATAAAGGATAACGACGACCACGAAAGGGTATTCTGGGGCGTTGGCGTACACGAGAATATAAATACAGCGTCGATATACGCGCTCATGAGCGCCGTGAACAGAATGCTCGATACAGAACTGGGCTGAGTTTGAAACACGCCGTGATTAGAATTTTGTTCCGATATGATCATACGATAAAAAACAGCGGCAAGACCGTTTATACGGTCTTGCCGCCGTTTTTTTGTGCCGCCGCAAAAGTTCGCGGCGGCACATTTTTGAAGGGTACTTTCTTCTAACGAATAAAGACTGTTATTCAAAATCCTGGTACTCAAGCGTTATATTATCGATATAATATTCCATCTTGTTTTCGGTATTCTCCCTCTTATCCATATAGATATTGAAGTAGAGTGCATCAAGACCCGCTTCTGTCGGATATTCGGCGTTTGATCCTTCATCGTTTGGCTCTGCGATAACGAACGGCTTTCCGTTCAGCATTTCCATCCCGTTATCCCTGTCGTAGACTGTAACGGTTATAGTCTCGTTTTCCAAATCGATATGCTCAACTATCCTGTACCATTTGTTCGCCATTGCATTGTTCTTGTCAAACTGCGTCTTATCTCCGTTTACACGCGTATTTTTTGCGGTAAAGAAGTTGAGCTGCTTCCAGCCCTGGTGAACGCCGCAGCGTACAAATCTCGTCTGATCCTCTTTGTCGTTTCCACCGTTATCCTTACTTGATGCAAGATCGAAATATGTGTACTCCGAAGGCAGATAGTCTATGCTCTCCATGAGCAGGTCAAAACTGAATGTGAGCGTCTTTGTGTTGTCAAAGGACGATCCCTCCGGAAGCATACCTATGACGTCAAAGCTCACTCCCGTATTCTTGGAAACAGTCTTTCCCGCTTCCTTCGTCAGCTTATATACAACATTTCCGCTGCCGAGATTTGCTGTTTCGTCGCCTGACGCAGTGTATATCCCGGCGCTGAAACCGTCCGCTGCCGTTATCACAGGATCGCTGTAGCCCTGAGCGTCAAAATCCGGACTTTCGACCGTAATGCTCTTCATCTTATTTATCGCAACGTCATAAGTCTTAGTATCTCCGACCGCTCCGGTTATCTCCTCCGGCTGAGTGCTGATGTTGTATTCAGCGTTTGCTGTGGACGGATATACCGTATACGTGCCCGCCGGGATATTCTCAGCAATATATGCCTTTTCGGTCTCTCCCGGCTCAAATACAACATTTTGGGTCTTTATTACAGCATTTCCGCGTTTGATCTGTATCGATACCGTCTGCTCGTTCTCGCTTGGCGAGGAAAGCGTCACTGTTCCCGACAGGGTAAATACGTTCTCGGTGTCCGACGTAGGCTGGATATTAAACTTTATCGCCTTTTCAGCTCCTATCTCACGGTTTGACGTTTCTCTTGCATACAGCTTGATCTCAGCCTGTATGGGAGCCTCGCCGTATGCCGGGCGGATCAGGCTTATGCTCCTGCCATCGCTGTTTACTACGGCAAATTCGCTGCTGCTTTCCCATTTGAACTCATAGCCCTCCGGCGCCTCCGGAAGCTCTATCTCATTCGTTTCGGAATCACTCGTGTCTATCACAGTCGTATCAAGGACGTTCTTTACTCCCGAGTATGTATCGCTCAGTCCGGCCGGATCCCATCCGTCAGCGCCCTCAGTGAACACCAGCGGGTTATATCTAAGCATTGTCCACTCGTCAAGAAGTGTCGATTTGGGTCTGCCCGATGTGCTCACCGCACCGCCGGAAGAATTTCTGCTTCCGTATTCATGGAACCGCGCATCATTAGGATCAACACCTCCCATTACTGTCCATCCGGTATCGGATATAAGAAGCTTGTCGCTCCCATTGCAGTTCTCTATTACAGTGTTGATATAATTCGCGCTCGCATTTACGCCGCTCCACGGTCTGCCGAAAATGCCCTGCGCGGCGTCCTCTGAACCCGTAACACGGCAGTTATAGAAAAGGTATCCGTCCGAGTCAGCAGGATTTGACGGAGCCGTTATGGTAGCGGAATCACCGCTGCCGGACGCGTTCGCATAAAGCTCGCAGCTGTCAAACACAGCCGTTGCGCTTCCGCAGATATAGTCGGTAGTTCCTCCCAGCACGCAGTCCTTGAAATACATCCTGCCGCTGTTTATGCCTATGGTATCTTGGGTAGACATTATCTTGCAGCCGATAAATACCGCCTTGTCAGCTGAGCAGTGAAGCGCGGCGCAGCGCTCTCTCGGACTGGCTGTAACGCCCTGATAGGTTATATTTTCCCTCGTCTTAAGATAGGCATTGATCTCATCATCGCTTACGCCCTTTGATATCTGCTCCTTTATCCAGTCCACTCTTCTGAAATCACTGTTGTTAGTATCCGGATCATAGCCCGTTATATCCGTAAGCTCCTCCTCGGTATAATACATATTATATGAGTTCTCTAAAGTCAAATCTTCAGCCGTAAATCCTACGGCGTTCTTATCCACCTTAAGAGCCGCTCCCCAATCTTCGGGAACATTTGATTTTCCATCGCCTATGACCGAAGGATCATAATATCCTTTGTCATTGCAGCTGTCATACAGCGAACCGATACCGTAATACCATGTTATTTTTGCTTCGCCGTTCGTGTCCGGCATTTTTCTCATTGTCACATACGGCACCGAAACAACTACCTGCTCACGGTACGTGCCCGGCATGATGTCGATATATACGCGCTCATCCTCGCCAGACGGCGGATCAGCCGCGGCCGCGGCAACAGCCGCGTTTATCGTATCATATTTTTCCGAACCTATGTATACCGCATTTCCCGACGGCTGCTCCGTGGGAGTTTCTGTCGCGGGCGCGGCGGTCACAGGCGCGGTCACAGCCTTGCCCAGAGGCTCAATACTGTCGAGACCGTCCCAGATAAACACCTTGACCGTACCGTTTTCCGGCTCGCGGATATCATCCATTGTTCCCTTATAGCCGCCGCTTATGCTCTTGGTCTGTATACCTGTAAGCACTCCTGCTCCGTCATACGCGGCCGCTGTCAGAGTTGCCGGCTCAGTTCCGCCTTTCACTCCTACATTAAGCACGCCGTCGGCGCCGAAATATGCCTCCGTTATTTCATATTCTTCATCCTCTGCGGGATCGTCAGTCGCGGGAGTATCTATTATCTTCTTATAGCTTCCCGTGAGATCACCGGCGTTAGCAAGGTATTTATCATCATCTGCATAAGGATCTCTGTAATAGAGGATGTATATCTTATGCAGTCCTGTAACGCCGTCCGTATTCTTCAGCTCAAGCTTGTTGTCTCCGGTAGATATAAGCTGGTTTGCTATTTCTGTACCATCGGGAGCATCAAGCGTTACAGACACATATGTATTGCTTTTTCTGACTTTAGGCATATTCAGCGTGAGCGCCTGAAGTCCGTCAAAATCCACATCGTTTACAGCGTAGCCTACCTTTACATTTTCACGGTTGTAGAGATATCCTATCTCAACTCCGTTGTCGTCTATCTTCGGCTTCTGTCCGTCGTCGCTTGCATAGAACTCAGTTACGTCCGCCGCTTTATATACCTTATCGCCCTCTATAACGTTCGTTCCGAAACTGTTTATGGTATATGTCTTGCCCTCTTCAACTTCAAATGTCAGCAGATCTCTGTCTGCATTGAGAGACGTTTCAACTTCTGCGCCGGTCTCGTCATAAACCTTGGCTTCCGATACATACTTGGTGCGTACATTCATTTCGCCGCTTTCTCTTACATGGAGCTTCGCCTCTGTCGGCTGTCCGTCCGCCCATGCAAGATCGACCGTCGCTCCCTCTCGGGTATTGAAGCCCTCAAACGAGCCGCTCTTCCACTGATCCGGAAGCGCCGGAAGAAGAGCTATCGAACCGTCGTGGCTCTGTATCAGCATTTCTATTATGCCCGATGTTGCGCCGTAGTTTCCGTCTATCTGGAAGTTCGGATGCTGGTCGAACAGGTTAGGCGAAGTCCTCGTTGTGAACAGCTGCTCGAGCATTGCCGATGCATTGTTTCCGTCGAGAGCTCTTGCATTGAGGTTTATTCTCCATGCAAGTCCCCAGCCCTGACCGCTTCCGGTGCCCTTTGCGGAGGTCGTTTTCTGGAACGCCTCAAACAACGCCTGTTCCGCCGGATCCTCGCTGTATGCGCTCAGATGAGTTCCCGGGAACAGTTCCCAAAGATGCGAGCAGTGTCTGTGTCCTCGGGCATTGCTCGCGCCGTGATCGTAGACCTTCACCGTTTCGTCTGTAAACGGGTTGGTGACCGTCCACTGTCCGCTGTCGCGTTCGCTTATGTCAAAGGTAACGTCGCCTCTTGCCCATTCCTGTATAAATCCGTTTTCATCTATAAGGTTCGGAGCAAGCTTTCCTTCTTCGTCCGCAAAGTAGGAGGAAGGCATCTGCTCAGCTATTTTTGCCAGCAGCTCCGCGTCCTCGTCTGTCTTGCCGAGTATCTCCGCCGCCTGCTGTACCATGTCGTAGAGGTTTCTCACAAGCTGCGTGTCCATAGCCGGGCCCGGCTGTACTCCGCCCTGCTCCGGCGAGCACGACGCCGCGGTTATAAGATAACCCGTCTGAGGATCTCTCACAAGGAACTGCGTGAAGAACCGTGCAGCGCCGGCCATATAAGGATAGATCTCCGCAAGATACTCCGTGTCCTTATTGAACTGATAATACTGCCATGCATGATCGAGCAGCCATATGCCGCCCGTAGGCCAAAGCCCTGCGGTAGCATTGTCTATAGGCTGCGTACCCCTCCAAAGATCGTAGTTATGGTGCATTACCCACGGATCTCCCGGCTGATACGTATCGTCGCCGCGGTCATTATAAACAGCATACTGGTTTTTTGCCGTTATGCTTCCGCTCTCTGCAAGATCGTCAAAGGTGTCTATCAACGGCTTCTCGCTGTCGCCGATGTTCAGCGGCTGCGCTGCCCAATAGTTCATTTCAGTGTTGATGTTTATAGTATACTTGCCGTTCCACGACGCCGAGAACGCCGCGTTCCACTTGCCCGTAAGATTAAGCGGCTGACTTTCCTGTATCGCTATCTCTTTTCCGTCGGCTTCACGTCCGGCTCTTGACCCGCTTATTATCAGGTATTTGCCGTAATTGAATTCCAGTGCGGCAAGCTGGTTATCGCCCTCGGAATACGTAGAATACACTCCGTTTTTGTTCGCGTCCGAGGTCTTTGAGGACGCGCCCGTGAGAAATCCCGATTTGCCGTCTATATTCTTGCGGACGCGCTGCTCTGTAGGAGTATCGCTGTAATCTGCGCCGGCGGAATTGTCAAGATTGAGGTCTGTTCTGCCGAACTGTTCCGTGAAGTCCTCCAGATGCCGCTCTTTTATCTCTTCATAGGTCCTGCTCTTTACATTCGCCTCATACCTGTCGCAGTCCGCACCCTGCTTCGTATTGTCAAGCGTCAGATAATCCACGTAGTTTGTCGCTCCGACTACGTATATGTTCGCTTCTCTTCCGCCGCTTACGGTCACAGTCCTGTTATCATCGGATACGGAGAACTGAGCGCCGTCGCCGTCAAGGAACATACGCGCCTCAAACTTTATGGCGTTTACCGTACCCGGATCGTTATTGTCCTTGCTGCCGTTAGAGATAGCCGCAGTAAGCTTCACCTCGTTATCAGCGACCTTTTCATAGCTGTAATATCCGTCCTTTTCGTGATATGTATGAAGCTCCGCGTCAAAGCTCAGAGCCTCGTCGGATTCTACATGTGTGACCACTACCTGATCCGGATAGCTTGCAAAGGTCTCACGCTTGAAATGCGCTCCCTCATGATCGTATTCGACCGTTACGATACCGGTTTTCATATCAAGGCTTTTCGTATAATTTTCAGCTTTGTTATGGTCATGCCCGAAATTGAGATACACCTCCGCAAAGGATTTATATGCTCTTTGTCTGTCGGGCGAGCCGAGGAATGTCGCTTCTACCATTCCTTCCATGCTCCATCTGTCCTGAACTGCCTCTAATTCTGCCGAGTTGTCAACATTGATCGCCTGGTTTGATATGCTTTGGTTTGCAAAATCGGGATATTGGCTTCTGAACGCCTCGTCTCCGACAAGCACGTCTCCGGACGCTATCTCTGCCGGTGCACCTGTCTCCGGATCTGCACCTCTGTAGTATCTCCACGCCTCAGGAACGCTTCCGCTGGTAGGATCGTCCGTTGTTATCCTTTGAGCTTCATTCGTCTGCTTAAGCGTGGTTATCGTGTCTCCGTTCTCATTTTTCAGCGTACCGTAGGGCGATCCGTCCCAGCAGGTGTCCTCGTTGATCTGGATCACCTCGTTATCTATACCCCCGGCTACCATTCCCGCCATACGTCCGTTTCCCACAGGATATGAATTTGTCCAGACAAACTCAGAATATGCCCATCCGGTCAAATACTCTCCCGGTTTTCCGTAAGGGTTTTGAACAGACGTACTGTCCTTTGACGACGCGTTCGGATCGACTTCGCGCGCATTTTGATAAATACCCGCTTCATCTAAAACGTTTTCGAGCTTATTGTTTGTCCACATAACCGTTTCGGGATCAAAGCCGTTCGTTCCCGTCCCGGACGCCGCGTCTGCCGCCGCCGGCACAGCCGGAATGACTGCCGCCGCTATCGACAAAGCCGAAACCGCGCTCAGCGCCTTTCTTAATTTCTTTCCCATTGATCTACCTCCGTTTTCTGATCATGTATATGTCTCTGTTTACATTATACAATATGTCAAGCCCGAAAAACAGTGCCACAGCTGCTTTATTTTTTGATACCAGAGATGTTTTTATTGCATTCCAAAAAACACTGTGCTATAATATTGCTGAGGTGGTGCGAATGTATACTAAATTAGAAAAAACTAAAGGTAAATCTCTTTATATAGCCCTGTATGAGTCCATATCCGCAGACATAGCCTCAGGACGGATAAAAAACGGTACCAGACTTCCTGCGAGACGCGCTCTGGCTCTGTCTCTCGGCGTATCGCAGAACACGGTTGACAGCGCGTATAAAATGCTTATGGATACCGGTTATATCATATCTATACCGCGCCGTGGCTATATCGTTTCCTTCAATTCTCCGTCAAACGATACGTCCGCGCCGTGGGAAACAAGCGCGCACGAGCAGGTGGTGTTCAGCCCGAACGGTATAGATATTTCCCATATAAACCGCGTTTCATATGCAAAGGTAATGCGGGATATAGTTTATAACGACGGAACCGATATATTCTCTTATGTCGATAAGGGCGGAGAATTCGAGCTGAGAAGCGCGATATCAAAATACCTGTATTCATTCAGGGGGGTGAAATGCTCTCCGGACAGTATAATCATAGGCGCGGGAGCCGAATATCTGCTCTGTTCTCTTGCAGTCCTGTTCCCGCCGGAATGTTCATTCATATTCGAAAATCCATGCGATACGCATTTCTACAGAACACTTGCAGCATACCGCATAGCTACCGATATCCTGCCCGCCGGCACCGGCAGATTTGACATTGACGCGCTTAACGCTTCATCCGGCAGCATACTTTTTATAGATCCCGACGCTAGATTTCCGAGGAATGAGCCGCTTAACGAAGATGAACGCAGAGCCGCAGCCGAATGGGCAAACGCTGCGGACGGACGGTATATCATCGAAAATTGCTGCGATTCAGAAATAATATATGAGCCCCATGAGCCTATATTCAACCTGGATACCGGAAAGGTCATATATCTCGGCTCTTTTTCGCGCTCTTTTTCTCCGGCTTTAAAAACCTCATACATGATCCTGCCGCCGGAGCTCCTTTCCGTATGGAAAAGCAAGCATGTTTACTATTACGCACTGACTTCAAAGACAGAACAGTTCGCAATTGCAGAGTTTCTGAACAACGGAGGATTTACAAAGCATTATAAAGCGGTACGGAAGCTGTACAAGGAGAAAAGAGAGCTGCTCGCCGAAAGTCTGATATCCGGCTTCGGCAGCAGCATAGACCTGCAGGATAACCATGGCAGCACATATCTTACGGCACGTATAAAAGAACACACTGCCGACGAAATAAAACAGCTCGCCCGACTTAACGGAGTCAAGCTGTTTTCGATGAGATCATTCAATATAGATCCCGCTTCCGCCATAGATGACGACAGGCTCGTCATCGGCATAGGAGATCTCAGCCGCGAGGATATAAAGATCGGCGTGCAGCTCATAAGCAGAAATTTCAAATAAAAAATATCGGAGCAGTTACGACATTTTCAAACACTGTAACTGCTCCTTGTTCGTCACAGCAGCGCAGCGCCCAGAATACCCGCGTCGCCTCTGAGCTCGGCGGTCTTTACAGGTACAGTCACGCTCATTCTTTCCGAAAGAGGCTTTATTATCTTTTCATTTTCTCTCGATATACCGCCTGCAATAAGTATAAGCTCCGGATCCAAAACAGAAACAAGTATATCAAGTCCGTAAGCCAAATATCCTATATACTCATCAAACACATGCTTTGCCGTATCGCATCCCATGTCCATAGCTTTGAACAGCGTTTTTCCGTTTACGCCATTCCAGGCTGTCTCCGCCAATATACTGTCAGGGCATTCTTCCGCTGCCTGCTCTGTCATTTCTATAAGCGCCGAAACAGACGCGTACCGCTCCCAGCAGCCTCGTTTTCCGCATCCGCACGGCTTCCCTTCGGGTACTATCCCAATGTGACCTATCTCTCCGGCATTGCCTTTTCCGGAATAGATCCTGCCGTTAATAATGATCCCACCGCCTATACCCGTCCCAAGTGTGACCATTAGCATATTTGCAGCGCCTTTTCCCGCGCCCGCTGCCTGTTCGCCGAGCGCAGCGCAGTTCGCATCATTCTCCGCTTTTACCGATACCCCCAACGCCTTGCTCATGATCTCATCAAGTTTGCATTGTTTAAAAAGCAAGTTCGCGGACGTAACGCCGTTTTCATCTATTATACCGGGAACGCCGATACCTATCTTGTTTGCCTTATACCTTTCCTTCATATCAGCGCATACCGCCGTCATAGCTCCTATAAGCTCTTTTTCCGTCATGCCGGGAACAACATCTATTATTCTTTTTTCAATTATTTTAAAGTTCTCGACTGCTCCTATCTTTACACTCATGCCTCCTATATCTATTCCTATAGATGTTTCACTGTACGCTTCATAATCACATATTATAGTGACGTCGTGATGCAGCTTGAGCATCGTCGCGGGACTTTCCGTTGTTATATGATCTGAAAACAGTTCCCTTATCGCGTTAAGCTTAGATCTTCCGTTTGCAAGAAGTATGATCTTTTTCGACCTGAAGATAGTAGAGATGCCCATGGTAAGAGCATGTGTGGGAACAAGGCTCTTATTCTCAAAAAATCTCGAATTTGCCTCTATCGTATCGGATGAAAGCTCAGTCAAATGTGTATTTGCTTCAAGATCCTTGTCCGGTTCGTTAAAGCCGATATGCCCGTTCCTGCCTATACCCAGTATCTGCAGATCTATCCCGCCCGCCTCCTCTATGCGCTTCTCATATCTCCTGCACTCTTCCAACGGATCTTCTGCCTCGCCGCTGAGCATATTTATCTTATCTCTGCTTATATTTACTCTGCTGAACAAATTCTGTTCCATAAAATAATGGTAGCTCTTGTCGCTGTCATTTGAGATCGGATAATATTCATCAAGATTGAACGACGTGATCCCGCTCATATCCAGCTCGCTTTTATCATACATATCCGCAAGCCTGTTATATATACCGACCGGCGTTGAACCCGTAGCAAAGCCGATCACCGAATCAGGCTTTTTGAGCACCTGCTCCCTTATCATCTCCGCCGCTTTCTCAGACATTTTTTCATAACTTTCACACACTATCAGCTTCATATCACTCATATATCCTTCCGTCGATTATTACCTTGTATACCGTATCGTCTGCATTTAAAACAATAAGATCGCAGTCATAGCCCGTACATATTTTTCCCGCCTTTATGCCCATAAGCTCTGCGGGCGTCTGCGACGCCATCCTATATGCATCCCTTTCCGGTATACCGAATTTTATAGCATACTGCACGCACTCAAGCAAAGTAGACGTGCTTCCTGCCAAACTCCCGTCGCTCGTCCGTGCCACGGCGTTTTTTACCGTTATATCAAGACCCCCGAACTCATAATCACCGTCACCCAGTCCCGCCGCCCGCATCGAATCGCTTATGAGTATCATGCGTTCCGCTCCAAACAGCCTATACAGCATCCTTATGACCGAAGGATGTATATGCATTCCATCGCATATCACCTGTACATACATATCCTTATCAAATGCAGCTCCGACAATTGACGGCAAGCGATGGTGCAAAGGCGGCATAGCATTGAACGTGTGTGTCACGCACCTTGCGCCTGCCTCCGCCGCTCTGCACGCACAGTCATAGTCGGCTCCGGTATGACCTATGCACACCGTCATATTTGTGTTTTTTATATACTCCGCTGCACCTTCAAGCTCCGGCGCCAGCGTAATGAGCTTTGCTCTGCTATAGCCGCTGAACTCTCCTATGTTCGGGCTGCGCACCGCTGCTTTATTCTGCGCTCCGCTGTAATTTTTATTTATATACGGTCCTTCCAGATGAATACCTCGTATTTTTGCGCCCTCTGCCGGGAAGCCGGCCGTAAGCACACTCACAAGCTTATCATGAGAAGCCGTCATAGTTGTGGGATAAACGGAAGTCGTGCCGCTCAAGCACCACGCTCTCGCCATTTTTCCGAATTCGGCATCCATAGTGTCCATACCGCAAATGCCGTGAGTATGTATATCTATAAGCCCGGGATACACTCTCCGGCCTCCCATATCGATCCCACAATCATCTATATTTCCGACCTCGGATATGACCCCGTTCTCACTTTTTATATCTATAATATCCTCATCAAAACGCATATTTTTAAATATCATATATATCACCGTTTCCAAACAATATGTTTCTCTCTGTATATTTCTTAAACGCTTTACTTGAATATCCTCATAGCAAAAGGATCAAACAAATATTCATCATTGGTGTTAATTCTGAAAATTACTCTTTTGGGATCATCTGTTTTTATCAATGCAGGATATTCTATTTCCATATCTGTATATGTCATAGTCATGTCTTCGGTTTCAATACCATAGCGCCTTAATACTTCTGTCAGATCCACTTCGTCAGCTCCATTCTTATAGCTTATATATGCATAGAAGCTGCCTGAATTTGGATCAAGCCGACTGGCAATGCTCCAAAAATGTATCGCATACTCGTTTGCAATCAGCAGATTATCACTTCCTGCACTGTATTCATTCACAATGTCCCCATAACTGCTTGTCTCAAGATATCCATTTCCGTCTGTATATAAATACAGCTCCCTTTTATCATTATTATAGCGGTATGTCATCTTTCGGTCAAAAACGCCTATGCTTTCCGCCGTTATAGGTACACCGGCATATACTCCCAAGTCCTCAACTGCGGCAGCCATTTTACCGTCTATGGCACAAGCATCGACCTTTACTCCGTTCACTACTGCTTCTATATCTGTTTCATACACATATCCGGCAATATTTCCTACAGCTTCCCGTTCTACCGAAACATTCATATTACCGGCTGCACTATGCGTTTTTGTGACGAATAAAGTTCTTATACTGTCATCATATGAAACTGAAAAACCAAAATCTCTTAGATCCTCCAATGCTATCATCGTTTTTCCCGATACCGCAAACCCCTTTATCGGTTTGTCATCCACAAATGTCATAATATCTGTGGTATAGATAGTATCCGTTACATCGCCTATTTGCGCAAATGACATAACTCCATTAGCAATAAATACTGTTGATACTGTGATATTAATAATTACTTTTTGCCAAAGGTTCATTTATTCTATTCCTTCCCTCATATGATGCTTTCCAAGCCTCCCGTGATAAATTCAATACCTCTCTTAAATATTATACTACATTTAAACATCCAAAGCAATAAAAGTTTGTATTGTTTTAACGCAGTTTTGTAAAATAACATAGACTTTCTGCTGTATTTATGGTACAATTGGAATAGGATCATGATATGAAGGAGTCATAATATTATGAAATATGAAAAAGCGATCTCATTATTTTATTCAGCTGTATTTCTAATATCAGCGGCGCCTGTGCCAAGCGCCCATGCTGAAAGCAAAAATATAGGCGATATTGTAGGCGAAACCGTTTCCACCGATATATCAGCATATGTAAACGGAGAACTTATACCCGCCTACTCAACCAACGGTGAAACTCTTGTGCGCATCACCGACCTTTCGTGCTATGGATTTGACGTTGAATTCAGAGACGGTATCTCATGTGCCGATTACAACGAGAACAAAGCAGTTACGTCCATAAGCCGCGAACAGCAGCCCGGTCTGCCTATACTTCATACTGATATAACCGTGCAGATAAACGGCGTGACTGTTCCCGGGTATAACATAGACGGATATATGGCTGTTCCGGTCGAGAGAATGTGCGAAGCATATCAGCAGACAGATCCCTCTGTATATCAAATAAACTATATATGGAGCGAAGCTGAAAAAAAGCTTTACATGGATGTTTCATCGGACCGCATTGCATATCAGGATCTTATGATGTCGCTTTTAAAAGCGGCAAAAATGGATCAGGGAAGCAGCTTTTATGAACACTATGCAGAAGCCGATCATACGGAACTTAATACTGTATTGGCAAATAAATTATCAGATATTGCAGGTTCAGACATAGAACCCAACATATATTTACTTGCCAAAGCCGATCTCATAGAGATAAACGCATATGCGGAAGGAGACCGGATACACCCCTACAGGTCAAGCACCATGACCGACGCCGCATTTCTGATCTCACGTATACTCGGCTGTCCCGCAGATCATCAGGAGGCAATAGACTATTTCTGCACCCTCTATCCACAGGACGGCAACGCAATAGCACAGCAAAATGTAACAATAGTACCGGATTACAAAAACAGTGAGATAAATGCGGCAGATGCCTCTCTTATACCTTCATGGGCAAAGCAATATTTTGCATACCTTTTGGATATCGGCGTATTTAAGACAGATGAAAACGGATGCATAAACCCATATGAATTTCTTACATCGGATTCGCTGTGCGAGCTTACCGATGCAATGCTGAAATATATGGAACGCGGCATTACGAATTTAGACATTGAGCTTTCAATATATCGGTACTATTCCGACTATTTCTTTGACCAGATCACAAAAACCCCATACGAATTAACAACGATGGCTCAAATAATCGATAACATATTGTATATACCATGGTATTCTTTGTATAATGACTCCTATGAACCATATATACAAAGCGTTAGCAGCTCTTGCGGTATTAAAGCATTTAAATATATTGCAACGGAAACAAAAACGAACTTATATGACGGCTGCATCGCTCCTGTGTTTGCTGATCAGTATACCTATGCAGGTGCATTCGGATATGTTTTTCATGTTTATCCGGGATTGAACGGCTATATATACCAAATGATGAACTATGGATACGGCGGAGAGTATGTTCCGTACTACGCAAGCTCCGAATACCCTATATTAAAGCTGTACGGTGAACCAATGCTGCCGATTTACAACTACAATACATCTCAGAACCTGATCAGCTGTCCGCGTGTGGAATTTGACCCTGACACATGCGCGATAAAAATAGTATATCCTGAAAGCTTACGCAGCGGCGGCTGATGTTTATACGGTGTGATCAAAGCGGTATAATAAATATAAAAGTGCCGAAACACCTTTGCTTCGGCACTCTTGTTAAATGTGAATTTTCGCTCCCTCTGTCCATGCTCAAAAAATATCCGCGATGTATTTTTCTCACAATCGGAGCAGCGCACTTTCGGAATATCTTAATTCACTCTTGAAACTATTCCGCTGCACAGATCCATTTTATAATTCCCCGCCTCAATAAATTCCGATGACCGCATTCCTGTCGGACGATATTTTTCTCCGTAGAATAAAAACTCTGTTTTATCATCTGATATTTGTCCGTCAAACACAGTCAGATACGGAAAATTTCCAAACCCGTAGACAGCATCAAGTATCCCGGACATATCAATGTAAAGCCCGTTATGATAAAGCATAAACATATGTGTTAGTTTTCTGTCGTCATAATTATTTTCTTCAAAAATCACAATATCAAAATCATCATTTTTCTCTATACTGCCGAACGTGTAGATATCGCTTCTTTCTATATAGCTGAGAGCTCCATTGAGCTTATCTTCATATGAAGGCTCGTCTGACGGAAGGGTGCTTACTGCCAAAGTCCGGTCTGTATCGCTATATACATACTCCATATTATATTTGGAATGAGTTGCTCCGCGATCTTCAAACAGCGTTCTTTCTCCCAGCAGCTCTATCTCCGCGGCAAGCTTTCCATTCACAACATAAGTTTGAATATAGCTGCCGTTCACATATGCTTCTATATCTGTTTCAATTGTATTTCCTATTATCCTGCCGCTGTCAAAGCTTTCGATCTCCGGGGAAAGATCCGGCGACGGTTCATGTGTTTTATTGACAAACAATGTTCGGACACTGTCATCATATGCAACTGTAAATCCGTAGTCACCCAGATCATCCAATATAATAAGTGTTCTTCCACCAATATTATATCCTTGTATAGGTATCCCGTCGAGAGTAGTAAGTATATCTGTAGCATAAATAGGATATGACTTGTTATCTGCCGCCGATACAGCAGCTCCTGCCGCAAATGACAGTAGCACACTTATCAGAATTTTACACAGCTTCATAGCACCACCCTTTCTTTTTATTATATTCACATATGAACGCAATTCATTGATCCATTAAATTATAACATGTCCGCCGCGACCTTTCAACCGCCGCCGATTTTTGTTTGGGAAACAGTACTCGCATAATTTTCCCATCGTAAAACCTCCTAACCGACAAGCCGGTATTTGTTTATTTGCAATACTTCTCTATTTTATAAGCATACTCCGTTAAAAGTTTCCTTGAATAAATTTTTTTATTTTTTGAAACTCTAACTTCTTTCCAAAGAATAGATGCGACTTTTAACTTGTTAGAATAATAATCACTATGTTCATCTAAACAAAAATCTTTTAGAAACTGATTCCATTGACAAACCGAATTATCATACTTTGCATAATCTGACTTTCCATAATATATATTGATCATATCTTTGATTGTAAAATTTGCATTGTTCTCTCTTTTTGCTTTTCTCCAAGCCGCCGCCATATCAGCAGTAAATTTAAACGGGGTAACTCCGGTTAAAACCGAAAAATAATCTCGAAATTTTTGGTTAAATGAAAAATTACATTCCAGCAGGGGTGTATTTGGAGTTATTACGTCAGCTTGCTTTTTATTCTTGTATTCTGCCGATTTTTCTATTCTGTTCCCCTTAAAATATTGCTCTATAATATAATTTAATTCCTGTTTTGTACCTCTATGTGCCAGTGTTAGAGATCTGCATATCTGTGAAAGTTCTTCTCTGTACCAATAATACCTATTAAATTCTTCAAATGATTTTATATCTTTAAAATCAGGTCTATTTTGTCCCAAGTTCTTACCTCCATAAAATTAAATTTTCTTCTCTTTAGCCTTATCATCTCCCTCTTACAGATATTCTTCATAATCGGTGCTTGCCCCCATAGACGGCTCCGCATGTTCTTCCGCACAATTCAGCTGTCTTGTTTTGTTAGATCAACTGAGATTTTTATATCTATCGCTATATTCTGATTTTGCTTTTTCGGTATACTTTTGAACGAAATCGGTTTTAGACTTTGTATAACCATCTCTATTAAATTCGTGTTTTTTCCATAATTCTAATTTCATTCTCTCGTACTCAATAGCAATATTGGTATGCTCAATGAGATAATCTCTAAAATATAATTCATCATTATCTCCGGCATACCTTAAGTGCAGATGAAATACACTCTCGGCAAATCCTTTCTCTGTATATCCCTTGTTAAAAGAAATCCTATCAGCAGTTTCGGACATACAAATATAGCCACTCTTCACAATCGCTTCTTTATAGTCAGATAACGTATGATCTTTTGAAATTTCCACAAGAATATCAATAATGGGTTTTGCACAAATAGAACTAATCGCTGTACTTCCTATATGACTTATTCTCTCTATTTCAGGAACTCTGTTTTTCAAAAAATTTTCTTCATCAGCGTACCATTCTTTCCAATAAGTCTGATGCTCTGTCAAACAGATAGGGAATAACCTCCATAATTCTTCTAAACTCATTTCAGATAATTTCTTCTCCATTTTTCTCCCCGCTAAATTATATTTTATCAGTTAATATTATACCATTAATACAGCTAAAAAGCAAGCCGGAAGTACCGCTTGTCAGTGTTAAGTGAAAATTGGCACTATTTTTATTTTTTAATGTTTGTAAACAAATTTAAAATTTTTTTCTAACTCCTTGAAATTTATCTCACTTTCGTGTAAAATATTATTGATCGTACAACTTCTAACTATGTTTTCCGCTTAATTAACATAATATAAAATTTTGTACGATGAGGGAAGTGGTTTTGCCATTTCCCTCTATTTTTTTGTCGATGACTTATTGAAAAAACGGATGATATATTGAACCGACCACCAAAAGTTAGACCAAAAATCTAACGGTTGGGAGGTCGGTTCATACAGTTATAGCTGTTTTTGATATTTATTTATAGACAAACGCACGTTGTGTATATTTATTCAAAAAATCCATACCCACGTACAAGTCTTCATAATTTCCATCGTATGCGCTAAGCTGCATAATACAATTTACATTATCATCATTAACCAAGCTTCCGTTCACTTTCATAGGCAACGACAGGCAAAGTACAACGCAGTCGTTGTGACGCCCTCCATTTGATGCTACATAGCGGCTGTATCCTATCTCCTTATCAGACTGCGATATAATAGAATACACTGAATCCTCTACATTTGCCGTAAGACCGATTTTCGGCGGCAAATCATTGATATTTATATATTTCCCATTACCAGGAAGTCCAAAACTCAGCCGGTCGATTGGGTTTGGCGCGGTATCATCAATATAAATATAACTATCAGTTGTATAATTAGCCGTTATATTTTTAATCATCGAAGTCCCATATTTCGTTTCCAACAAATCGCCTATTCGCAATGTATACAGTTTAATTGTACGTGAATCATTATCGTACACATATCTCATTCCGTAGCGAGAATATCGAGGAATATTGTCATCAAATACATCCGTCACACCTAAGTCCTCAATCGCCGCGCAAGTTATACCGCCTATATTATACGTCTGTATACAGTCTTCTATGCCGTTGATAGAAACGCTTATATCCGTATAATATATGCTGCCTGCGGAATTCCCCGGAGTTTGCCTTTCCGGGATATACTCCGGTACTTCGCTTGGTCTTCCCGAAATTGCCGCGTACAGCTCCCGGCTATTTTCTTTCCACTCAACATCAAAACCATAATAACGTAATTCCTCTATCGGAATTGCTGTGCGTCCACCTATATTATATGATTTTACAGGCATATCATCTATATAGGCAACAATATCCGTTGTATATATATTTCCTATCACATCACCTATATTTGCCGCATGTATTCCATCAGGCAAAATCAATAACACTGCCGAACAAACAACACTCATTATCCATTTTTTCATTATATCATCAGACCTTTCCTTAAGTAATATATTTTTATATTGGCACACCGCTATTTTGTAAGATTTTAATTGCTTTTGTTACTAACAATACAAAACCATAATTAGCGAAGCTTACAACATTTTTTCATAATGTCTCCCTTTGAATGAATTGTTTTAGATATATTATACTATGTATTTGAAAATTAATCAACTGGTTTTAACAAAGTAAAACTAAAATAACCTGAATTTTCACTATTACCTATAATATAAATACTACATAGACTATATACTTAAACAGTTCAAATTCGTTCATTAGAGAAGAACCGCCTTCAATGTCCGTGCTGTTCTGATCAGTATATGACATCAGTAAACAACAAAAAACGGTATCCGAATAAACGAATACCGCTGTATTTGGCTCCTCGAGTCCGGCTCGAACGGACGACCCTGCGGTTAACAGCCGCATGCTCTGCCACATGTTATCGTCACGTCTGCCCAATCGGTCAAACATATACACAAGCAATACGTCAAATTCATGATTAAGAGCCGCCTCTTTCAAATCTTGAATAGCGTCACGGTCATTTGCCGACACCTTGAAGCCCGACACACCTTTTTCGTAAAATTCCTTTGCGATAACCCATCCGTTCTGTTCCGCAAATTCGGTACAGGCAATCTTCTGCATCGGTATATCGTCCTTAGCCTTGTCTACCTGCTTTTTCGTGGATACTCTATATAAGCAATATGCTTTCTTCATGATATTGTTTCCCCTTTCGACATTTCATGCGCTGCTGCTGTATTCAGTTGTCAATGTTCATACCTATTATTATATAGAAAGTAAGGTGTTGCGTCAAATTTGATGATGCTTTTGCATCTAAAAAGCGACTAATCATTTCTGACTAATCGCCTATGTTATTCTTATTT
>CALXZP010000011.1 GCA_944393255.1 uncultured Clostridia bacterium
TATCACAGTTGCGTTGTCAAGGTAGACAGTAGTATTTTCTGACGAAAATCTCCACTGCTCCACCTTGACAAGGGAAACTATTTTTATTTTTTTATAAAAGTGTCATCCATCATTGACTTCTATACATGCAGTTTGATGATTATTTTATGTTTTATTCTTGACATATCAAATGATTTTTTGTATAATAATATTGGGGAGATACCGCTTGGCGGGAGCTCTCTGGAATGAAGCTTTGGACTCCGCGGGACTGCGGTCTTTGGGGATCATTGCAGGAACAGGCAGGATGTTGGTCAAGCGCGGGCATATGCGTACGGCACGCCGCTTCGCGCGGGTTCTCTGAAAGGAATGATGTTAAGCACGGCATGGATAGAGAAGTAATAATTTGCCTGAGAGAGCTTTTCTGCAATTCAAGGCTGAAAATGATGATGGATTTTACACAGCACGGAGACACGACCTGTCTTGCGCATACGATAGCGGTCGTTTACTGCGCTCTGGCCATAGCCAGGCTTCTGCGGCTGCGCGTGAATAAGCGAGAGCTTATACGCGGAGGGATACTTCACGATTATTTCCTCTATGACTGGCATGACGGAGAAAAGGAGAGGCGCATACACGGGTTCACTCATCCGAGGCTGGCTCTTGAAAATGCGGAGAATGACTTTCTGCTCAGCAGGCGGGAGCGGGACATAATCAGGAAGCATATGTTCCCGCTGACGGTAAAGCCGCCGGCGTATCGGGAAGCGTGGCTCATATGCCTTGCGGATAAGATATGTGCCTGCCGCGAAGCGGTGCGGCGCGACGCGTATCCTCAGATACGGCGTATGGCGGAGAGACAGCATAACAGAACTGCGGGCTGAAACGGCGGACGCGCCTCCCGTACCGTAAAAATGCGGCGGGCGCGTCCGAGTCCGAGTCCGAAACAGCAGGACGGCTGATCGAACGGGAGCCGCCCGTTCCGCTGTCCGTTTAAAAAATGGGAGAATAAACACAGGAAGGTGATAACAATGACGTTATCTCAATATTTTATTTGCTTTATAATATACAGCTTTCTGGGGTGGATATATGAATCGCTGTTTTATACATTCCAGTTCAAAAAGCCGGTCAATACCGGATTTCTGCACGGCTGCTTCTGCCCGATATACGGGCTGGCGTGCGTGCTGAACATAAGGCTGCTCGGCGGACTGAGGAACGATCTCCTCATCTTTATTGCGAGCATGGTATTGATATCTGCGGTGGAATACATAGTGTCATATACGCTTGAATATATATTCGGCAGACGCTGGTGGGATTACAGCGACTGGCCGATGAACATTGGCGGACGCATAAGCCTTTTCTCGTCGCTCGGCTTCGGGGCGATGTCGCTTGTGCAGCTGAGGTTTTTGCAGCCGCTTATCGGCGGTATCGTAATGCGGATACCCGGATCGGCGGTAAAGCTTATAGCGGTCATGTTCTGCGTACTGGTATTGTGCGACCTCGTTTATACTATACGCGAAATGGACCGCTCCGATGAAAAGCTTTGGTTTATCGATGAGGAGTCCGAGTTTATGAGGCAGACTAACGAAAAATTCGAGGAGAAAAAAAAGAACGCGTCTGTCAGATACAACGATATGCTAAGCAGGATCAGAGAGACCCTCAGCAGATAACAAAGGATACGGGAAGGGGTATGAAATGGAAGAAGAATCTAAAATGGGCATGTGGCTTGAAAAGGTCATGCCCAAATTTTTTCTCTTTATAATAAGGCTGGTGGAAACATTTGCAGCAAGCATAGTGCCGTCGGTGATAAGCGTGGTCATAATATTTTTTGCGCCGTCGCCGAAGGCGTGGTCGGTGCTCAGCGCCGCCGTGTTTGCCGTGACGATCGCGGTCAACTGGTATTTCTGGATGGATTTTGCGATACGGCGCGACAATATAAAGGAATTTTACATAGTGAACGGCGCGGTGTACGCCATATATATCTGCGCGTCTGTAATCGGGTATCATCTGCTCGGCTATCTGGTGTATTCGATGACCTTTGCAAATCTGCGGTTTATGGAGGTCTTTGATGTAAAAACGCTTTATTCCTCGTTCATTGCCAACGGTATCACCGCAGCGGTCATGGTGCTCTGCGAGCGCTGCTCGCGGCTGCGAATCGCAAAGCTGCTTGAAAACGCCGCGCTCAATGCGGCCGATAAGGCGGAGATAAAGGATGAGAGGCGCAATATTCCGGCTACGAAGCGGAACGAGATAGTAACTCCGCTGTCGGCCGAGGAGCTTGAGCGGGAGATAGAAAAGGACAATGCGGAGAGGATAACGGCCGCAAAGCAGGCGGCGGAGAGCGTACCGGAGGAAATGTGGAGCGATAAGCTCTCAAAGGGCAGAGGCGGTGAGATAGAGCGCGTTGATTACGGCGAGGAAGGCGCCGATACGGACGAAAATGACTTTGTGCCCGGAAGCGCCGCCGAGAACAAAAATCTTGCCTACGGCTCCGACTCGCTGTGGGATCCGCAGATATACAAGGGCAGGACGGCGGACGGACTGCCCGTGACCGAATTTGACGACGAGGAATACGTGCCGCCGTCCGAAACGGAGACAGAGCCGCTCTGGGACGAGTCTATGTATATAGGCCGCAGCGAGGAAAACAAGCCGGTAATGGCGGGAGCTTACGAAGATACCGACGACGAGGAGGAGCGCAGGACAGCCGCTGTGGAAAATATCGGATACGGCGCGGAGTCTCTCTGGGAGAGCGGCTTTTATCAGGGACGCGGCAGCAATTCCGTCCCGGAGCGCGTATTGGATCTCGACGAGACCACAGCGGAGCGTGGTGAGACCGCAGCGGAGCGTGGTGAGACCGCAGCGGAGCGCGGTGATACCGAAGAGAAACGCGGCTATAACGCTTCGGAGAGGTATGACGCCGATTCTCTCTGGGACAATATAGAAAAGGGGCAAACAGAGCCCGAGCCGGAGGAGGCCGAGATAAATCCAAATCTTGACTATGAGCCGGAGTCGCTTTGGAGCAGAGATATGAGGCAGGGAAAAGCAGCGGAGCCGGAGACCGTGACTCATGCCGCAGGGCGCGGAGAATAACATAAAAAACGGCAGGGAGAGCCGCTGTGCGGTCTCACCTGCCGTTTTTTATGCGGAACGGGGTCAGCTCAGTATGTTCGTCACATCCCCGGCGCCCATTGTAAAGATTATGTCGCCCTCTGAGGCGGTATTTTTTATATATTCCTCTATATCGGAAAAGTTCTCCATATATTTTGCGTTTATACCGCGCTCTGCGATCTCGGAAGCGAGCTTTTCGGCGGAGGTGACGCCGTCGTCCTTTTCGCGGGCCGCGTATATATGGGTGACTATCAGCTCATCCGCAGCGTCGAACGCGGTCAGGAAATCGTTCCAGAGAGTGCGTGTGCGCGAATATGTGTGGGGCTGGAATATGCAGACGATCCGCTTGTGCGGAAACGCCTCCGCAGCCTTCAGCGTAGCCTTTATTTCGGTGGGATGGTGCGCGTAATCGTCAAGCACTACCGCGCCGTTGACGAAGCCCTTCTTTTCAAAACGGCGGTGCGTGCCCTTGAAGGTCTCTATCCCCTTGGCCGCCTCCGCAGCGTCCACGCCCAGCAGCTCGCAGACCGCGATGGTCGCAAGGGTGTTGAGAATATTGTGGTCGCCCGGCACGTTCAGCGATACATGGCAGAGCCGGCTTTCGCCGCGGTATATGTCGAACGAGGGATATCCCGCGTGGTAGACGATATTTTCCGCATGGTAGTCGTTGGCGTCCGTCATGCCGTAGGTTATAACGTCAAGACCGGAGCCGTCCAGCGCGATGCGTATGTTTTCGTCCTCGCCCCAGGCTACCACTTTGCCTATACCGCGCGTAAGCTCGGCAAAGCTGCGGAATGAATCGCGTATCATCTCTATGCCGGTGAAGAAATCGAGGTGATCCTCCTCGATATTCGTTATAAGCGCGATGGTCGGCGAGAACTTAAGGAAGCTGTTTGTGTACTCGCACGCCTCGGTCACAAAATAATCCGAGCTGCCGCAGCGTATGTTGCCGCCTATCAGGTCGAGCTCGCCGCCCACCGATATGGTCGGATCCGTGCCGGCGTATATCAGAGCGTGCGCGAGCATTGAGGTCGTAGTGGTCTTGCCGTGCGTTCCCGCCACGCCCACGGTGTGACGGTACAGCTTCATGACTGCGCCGAGAAATTCGGCGCGGTCGATAAGGCGTATGCCCTGAGCTTTTGCCGCGGCCATTTCCGGATTGTCGTCCTTCACCGCCGCGGTATGTACCGCAAGGTCGGCTCCCTCTACGTTCTTCGCGTCGTGACCCTCGTATATGACCGCGCCCTCCTGCTCGAGACGGTCCGTTATCGGCGATCTGGCCCTGTCGCTTCCGGTGACCCTGTAGCCGCGGCTCAATGCGATATGGGCAAGCCCGCTCATGCTTATCCCGCCTATACCTATAAAGTGTATATGCGCTTTATCCTTTAATTCGTTGATCGCAAATCTTTTCATATAAGTTGATCCTTTCGGGAAAATACAAAATATACGGCTTATGTTCTGAATAATATATAGAAAACCGCGGAACGCACGCCGTACGTCCGCCTATATATTATACACCCGATTGGCAAAAATTTAAACCCGTTTTCCGTAAATTTTATATTATTTACAAAAAAAATCTTTTACGAAATACAGATTTAAAATAAATGCACAAAAAGCTTGACAAATAGGTAAAAATGATATAAAATAAATATAATTAAATCAAGACGCACGGCTTCCCTATGGACGGAAGCTTGCTTGGTTTTCAAGGCGGGAGCGCGGTTGACCGCCGAAATTATCGAATAACGGGGCTCAGCCCCTTTATCAGACAGTATCTGTTAGCGCAGAACAACAGGCCTGTTTTCGGGACAGGCACGGCATCACTGGAAAGACTACAAGTAACAAAAATAAACCTTGTAAGAGGAAGGTGGTGAAAATCTTGGAGATTACGGACATTAGGGTTAAGAAAATTCTGACTGACAGCACAGCTGAGAGCAAAATGAAAGCGGTGGTATCTGTAACCTTTGACGACTCCTTTGTAGTACATGACATTAAAATTATTGAGGGACAAGATAAACTGTTTACGGCGATGCCGAGCAGAAAAACACAGGAAGGTGAATTTAAGGATATAGCGCATCCGATTAATCGCGAAATGCGCCTTAAACTCGAAGACGCTATTATATCTGAATATAAGAAGGCACTCGAGCAGAGCGTTGACGAGTATTGACAGCACGAATGAGCGAATTCCTGATCTATTAAGATTTTCAGATAAAAACCGCCGGAAACGGCGGTTTTTTTTGTTGACGTATCCCGAGCCGCGGCGCTGCCGCTTTGTTCCGCCGACAGAGTCAGGTCAAACAATATATGTGCGAAATCCAATCAAGTCATATGGGATATTTTTGTCCCATGCGCTATGTTATAATTTTATAAAATAAGCATAAAGGAGCAAACGAAATGAACAATGACAAACAATTTCCTATGGACACGCATATTGCCGCCTTGATCAAGTCGGAAACATGCGAGCATTGTATTTTCAATGCGGGCAGGACATACATGATCCCGGAATATCAAAGGGATTACTCTTGGGGTGAAAAGGAAATTGAAAGGTTTATGGACAGCATAAAGAAAGCTGTGAACGGAGAACAGGTATTTATGGGAACCGTGCAGTTTGACCTTGAAGGCGAGGAATATCATGTCATTGACGGGCAGCAGCGAATGACAACATTTTTGCTGCTTTTTAGCGTAATTGATGAAAATTGTATTTTGGATAATAACATAAAGATCAAAATAAAAAATTTCAATTCAAACAACAAAAAGCTGGAAGAAGCGCTTGCCGGCAAGGCGGAGAGTGAAGAGGATAATCGTTATTTGCAAAACAAAAATTTGATCAAGTCCTTTATCGATGAGATCAAAGCGGAACCGGCAGAAATAATAAAGGATATCAAAAATAATATCTATTTTGTAGAGCTTATCACAAAAGATATTCCGCTTCCGAGCGTTGTCGGCATATTCAATACGATAAATACGACCGGACTTGATTTGAATTGTGCGGATATGTTTAAACTGCAATATTATGAATATTTGAAAGCTGTTGACAGCAATGGGGACTGGATGCACAAAATCAGCGAATTATACGAAGAAGCAAATCAAGCGGACGGCTGTGAAATGTCAGACATTCTTGATGTTTACAAGCACTGTATCGCTGCTAAAAATAAGTGGTCTTTTGAAATGCTTTCAAAAAGCAGCGAGGTATTTTTCAGCGAGGTTTTTGAAAAACAAAAGGATTGCGATAAAGAGATCTTATCATTTTGTGAATTCGAAAGATTGGTAAAGCTATATATTGATTTTTACGGGAAATATACATACCTGCGAAGCAATGACATGACAAAGCATCTGATCGATCCCATTGATGCGTTTGCAATGGACTTGATCGGTATGACAAGGTACGGACGCTATTGGACTTTGCAGATCGTCTCCGCGTATTTTGATACGGAACCGGATAAAATGAAAAAATACGCAAACGCCCTGCATACGGCGGCTGAGATCTCAAAATATTTCATTGTGTGCTCCGTAAACTATGACCGCGCTATAAATCCCGTAAACACATTTGTGTGCAATGAAGTCTTGCCCGCGCTGACGGACAAGAAGGATGTGATCGGTATCATTCAAAACGCCGTTAAAGAAGCGCCGTATGAATGGGAAAGGGACAATGAAACAAAGTTTTGCGGCAGAATTAAAAATAATCTGATGGAAAACGGAAAACGCGCGCATATCGTATGCGTGCTTTCAGCTTTGATGACGGAAACGGCAGACGGCAGCTTCGACTGCAAAGACGTTAGCGATAAATTCTTTGCGTGGAAAAATTTTAAGTACGATAACGAACATATTTATGCGCGAAAATTATTTGCAAAAGAAGAAATTCCTAAAGAAGAACAGGCGGAATATAACGGTATCGGAAATCTCACCGTTCTTGAAAGAAAAATCAACAGGGGAATAGGAGACATGGAGGTTGAAGAAAAAGCAGAGAAATATGATCGAAGTAATTTTAAAATAGTGAAAAACCTTATATCGGATATTAAAAATAATAATTATAAATGGGATATAGAAGCGGTCAGAAAACGCGCAAAGGAGCAAGAAAAAATGCTGTGTGAATTTTTGTTTTCAAATAATCGACAGACAGGAGGAGCTTAAATGAACAATACACGCGCAGAGCTGCATCTGCACACCAAAATGGGTAATATGGACGCGGTGGGAGATATTGAGGGATATATAAGCTTTGCAAAGAGCAATAATATTTCAGCGGTCGCCGTCACAGACCGCAGCGTTGTACGGGCGTTCCCGAAGGCGTACGAATTATCTAAAGAGTACGGCGTCAAGCTTATCTACGGGGCGGACATATGCAGAGAAACGAATGCTGACAAGAAATACGGCATAACTGTTTTAGCCAGGAACAGGCAGGGATTAAAGGCGCTGTATAAGATGATAACGGCTTTACATACGGAGCCGTCCTGCGGCCGGCTTGACAGTGTGGAAAAAATAATTTCAGACGACAGAAAAAATTTACTTGTCGGCGCTTGCGATGAATTGTATCAAGCGATCATTGACGGCAAAACAGACGATGAATTGCAAGCTGTTATCGGATTTTATGATTTTCTTGAAGTGCAGCCGTATAACGATAAGGACATCAATGAAAAAATTGCCGCGCTTGGCGAAAGATATGACAAGCCCGTTGCTGCGGCAAGCAACGCACACTATGTTTATGCTGAAGATAAGATCGGTGAAGCGGTTCTGCTGCACAGAGCGGGAGACTCAGCTCCTAGCAATATCGATCTGCATATGCGCACCACTGAGGAAATGATGGAGGAATTTGCTTATCTTGGCGGGGATATGGCAAAGAAAGTTGTCATCAAAAACCCAAACCTCATTGCAGATATGTGCGATGATACATTTTCACCTTTTCCGGCAGAGAAAAAGAAATTTGAAATAAAAGGCGCAAAGAAAACCATTGTAAAACAGGCACAGGCAAAACTTGAAGAGATGTATGGAGAAGATCCAAATAAAACGATAAAAAAACGTTTTCATGACGAGCTTGAGATCATCACAAAAAATAACTGTGAAAGCCTTTTTGTGCTGGCAGCGGGAATTGTAAACCATATTGCCGGTAAGGGCTGTCTTGCCGGCAATCGCGGCTGCGTCGGTTCGTCCTTTATTGCATATCTTTTGGAAATTACCGAAACTAATCCGCTAAAGGCGCACTATGTATGCCATACGTGTCATCATACGGAATTTTCCGATACAAATGCTTGCGGAGCAGATATGCCCGATAAAAATTGTCCTAATTGCCGGACGAAAATGAAAAAGGACGGATTTAATATTCCGTATGAACCCCTGTTTGGAATGGACGGCGAAAAAGAGCCGGTTATCGACTTAAACATTCCGCCGTCGATGTTCGATGAATGCTGTAAGTATTTGCAGGATCTGCTTGGTAAATGCAGAATATGCCGCGCAGGAACCGTTTGCACATTATCGGACAAAAGAGCCAAATTTTATATTCGAGAATTTGAGGAGCGGATGGGGGAAAGGCTTTCATGCGCAGAGCGTGAAAACGCGCAAAATTTGCTTTGCGGCGCTGTATATACAAACGGTCTCTGTCCGGGCGGTCTGCTGATTGCACCCGAAGGTACGAGGATAACGGATTATACGCCGCTATGGCATACTGATATGCCGGATGGTTTGCTTGGCAGCCATTTTTCCTATCATGATCTATGGGACGAGTTGTTCAAATTTGATATACTAACGCATGATGCACCTGAAATGCTGAAAGTCCTTGAGGATCTAACAGGGGTAAAACCGGCGGAAATTCCGCTGGATGATAAAAAAACGATAGGATCATTTCAAAATATTGATACGGCCGGCATCCCGGAATTTGCTTCTCCATATGTGCAAAATATGATGCATATTGCACAGCCGAAATGCTTTGACGATTTGATCCGCATATCCGCGCTGTCGCATGGTACCGGAGCGTGGAAGGATAATGCGGAAGAACTGATAAAGGAGCATAAAGCTGAGCTGAGCGAAGTCATATCATGCCGCGATGATGTGTTTTTGACATTGCTTAAGTATGGTATTGACAGACAAGCGGCGTATATGATTTCGGAGCGGATCCGAAAGGGCAAAGGTCTCAGCGATAATGACATAAAGCTAGTGGAGCGGCACGGAATTCCCGCTTGGTTTATTGCGTCATGCCAAAAAATTATGTATCTGTTTCCGAGAGCGCATGCCGCCGTATATACGCTTATGGCATATCGAATTGCGTACTGCAAAGCTCACTATCCGACAGAGTTTGCAAAAGCGCTAAAGGAAATAGAGGGAAAATGATATGTATACACAGCAACCCAAAAAGATGTTGATAATAAATATTTTGGATATTCTGAAAAAATACACTGACGAAAACCACAGACTGAGCCAAAAGGAAATTGTTGAAATTTTGGCTAAGGAATACAATATGAAATGCGACCGCAAATCAGTAAAGCGAAATCTTATGAACCTGATCGATTTCGGTTACGACATTGAGTATTCGGAATCGATCAGAATGGTGAAGGATCCAAAGACGGGCGAGCCGGAAGAGACGTATATCCTTTCCGATTTTTATTTAAACCGTGAATTTTCGGAGAGCGAACTGCGTCTGCTGATAGACGGGATTTTGTTTTCCAAGCATATTCCGTACAGTCAATGCAAAGAACTGGTCGAAAAGCTGGAAGGACTATCAAATATATATTTTAAGTCAGTGACAAAGTACATTCGATCCTTGCCGGAAAATGTACCGAAAAACAGACAACTGTTTTATACGCTTGAAATACTGGACGAGGCGATCGGCAAAAACAGGCAGGTATCGTTTCGGTATAACGAATATGGCACAGACAAAAAACTGCACGAAAGGAAAAACGCAGACAACACCGTACGCGAGTATATCATAAATCCCTATCAAATGGCTGCGGCAAACGGGCGGTATTACTTGATTTGCAACTATGATAAATACGACAATTTATCCAACTACCGACTGGACAAGATCACAGATATAAAGCTTTTGGACACGCCCCGAAAGCCGCTGAAAAAAGTTAAAGGAGCAGAATACGGGCTGGATCTGCCAAAGCATATGGCAGAACATATTTATATGTTTGCGGGAGACAGCATTCGCGTGGAAATGCGGGCGAAAAAGTATATTGTCGGCGATATTTTAGATTGGTTTGGCAAGGATGTTGAGTTTGGGGATGAAACGGATAATGAGGTTACAGCGGCAGCGTATGTGAACGAAAATGCTATGCGCTGCTGGGCAATGCAATATGCTCCGCACGTTACGGTGCTTTCTCCAAAAAGTCTGGCGGACAGCATAAAAGAAAATATCAGGTATGCGGCGGAGAATTATGGACTTAAAGGAGAGTGATAAATCATGCCCAAACACAGAACAATTTTGTGCTCTGTGAGCAAAGAAGAAAAATATAAATTAAGATTTTCGGACTTTGCATACAGTATTAAAAATGACGGTATCATAATCGAACAATATATGGGGAACGACAGACATGTTATTATTCCGCCTTGCATTGATAATATGCCAGTTATAGGCATAGGCAATTATGCATTTGAGGATAACGATGATTTATTGAGTGCAGAATTTCCGAATACACTCACAGATATAGGAGACTTTGCGTTTTCAGGATGCGAAAATCTAAAAAACGTTAATTTCCCTGACGGTTTAAAAATAATAGGTTGGAGTGCATTTGCAGGATGTTACAGCCTTACAAATGTTGTATTTCCGGATAATATAGAGATCGTAGACATTGAATCCTTCAATCAATGCCGCGGATTAAAAAATGTAACAATGGGCAAAGGACAGGAAGAGATCCCTACATTGTCATTTTGTGATTGTACAAACCTTGAAACTGTTACGATAGGAAGTGCGGTAAAAATAATAGGTTTTCGCGCTTTTGCTAATTGTGTCAGCTTAAAACATGTTTATTATAGCGGCAGTAAAGAACAATGGGACAAAATAGATGATTGGGGTGAGAACGAACCGCTTGCTTATGCCAAAATTACATACAAATACCCTTTGAGATCGCAGATAAAAGAGATCAGATAAAAGCATATATCGGCGGTATCACCTATGCAAAGATTCTATAGGCGGCGGGTCTCATTTCAGAATTTCAGCGGGATATTATAACTCCCGCTGAAATTCTGAGGAGCTGACGCTCCCTTTGCAGGCTGCGATCGTTCGCAAGCTCCGCTCCTTGCAAGCAAATCGGAGCATTGCTCCGATTTAAAAAATTTATGCTAAAATGGGACATAGAAACGGAAAGCTTTAAAAATATTCACAAAAGCTTATTTAGGCGTAAAAGAATTTGTTAGATCCTGATATAAAGTTTTATGTGATTTTTCGATTTTTTGATACAGACAAAAGAAACGGCTGTATATCCCGCATTTTTGAGATATACAGCCGTTTTCGTACCCTGTTCCGACATTCGGTCACAAAACGGTCCAAGAATATGTCCGCACCCCATCCCCAAAGCACTCAATCCTATTATCTAAGATCAAGCGCTTTTTTGAATTGAATCCATTGATAAATACAGTATTAATTAATCTTCATAGTGGTCTTTGCATGAAGCTATCTCAATAACGTTATCCTTAATTCTGTATACAAGCCTGTTACATTCGTCAATCCGTCTGCTCCAGAAGCCTGATTTGTCACCGCGCAGCGGTTCAGGTTTGCCTATACCGATAGATCCGTTACGGTCAATATCTTTTAATAAGTTATTGATCTTTTTAAGAGTTTTCTTGTCTTGTGTCTGCCAATAGAGATAGTCAGCCCACGCTTCTTCATCCCATATCATTCTCATTCGTCAACCTCTATAAGTTCATGTTCCACACCCTTGCCGGCATTGAGATTATCAATTGCTTTCATAATTCGAAGCATATTTTTTTCATCATAAAACGGATCTGCCGATACCTCAAACGGAATTCTTTTTTCACGGCTAACCTTTTTTGCAAAAATCGTAAACGCTGTTGTCATACTTAATCCCATGTCGCTGCATACTTGCTCCATGGATTTTTTTAAATCCGCATCCATACGGAAATTTACCATTGTCTGTGCCATAGTATTCACTCCTTCTCCATTTGCTTAAATAAATTATATCACGTTGTAAATCAATTGTCAATGTTCTGCTTTACAATATTATATGATTTTTTTGTACAAATATTTATAAAAAGCAGTTCATAATTCTATTTAAGTACATGGTACTGCTCGTATGGTTAGTTCGGTCAATTTTCAGTCAATTTTAACGCAATGTCATATCCGAAAATATCTGATAGAATTATTTAAATCGGAGCAATGCTCCGATTTAAATAATTTATGCTAAAATGGGACATAGAAACGGAAAGCTTTAAAAATATTCACAAAAGCTTATTTAAGTGTAAAAGAATTCGTTAGATCCTGATATAAAGTTTTATGTGATTTTTCGATTTTTAAATATATTAAAATTCAAATTCTTTTATCATTGCGACGCACTTCTTCAACATTTCAAGTTGATTTCTGCTCATTCCCGAAATATCGGATTTTAAGATCTGCAAAAATGAGTTTATATTGTTATCACTCACATCTTCGAGAAACGCTTCAATAGGAACGTCCAATTCCTTTGCTGCCAACATAATGGTGTCAAAATACGGATTATGCCGTCCTGCTTCTATTCTTGAAAGATGTTTAGGCGATATGCCGATCTTTTCGGCAAGCTTCTCTTGTGACATATTCGATTGTTTTCTGTAATATTTAATGCGCTGTCCTATCTTTGCAAAGATAACTTCTTTATCCGTATCAGTCATATTCTACTTTCTCCATAAATTATTTTATCTATATTATACTATGGCGAAAGACGGTTTATAACTGCATCGATAGCACCAATTTCAAAATAAGTTATTGTAAATATTACTTTTTATCTTTGTTTTTCTTTATTGATATGGTATAATTGAGTATATAGTTATCTTGATAGTAAGAAAATTTATGAAAATTATATAAATCGTTCGCTGTACACTTGACTATCTACAAGTTAAGAGGTATACTAATATAGTATATGCAGATACAAAAATAAGAGCCTTAAACCGGCTCTTATTGCGAGGACTTTATCATTTGCAGTAACAGCGCCCGTTTATCTTCGGGGACTTTTACCCAATTTTCAAAAAGCTCTTTTAGTTCGGGAGTAACCTCTATCAATTCATTATCGGCAAAGAATTGCGACAGTGTTATTCCAAAACCATTACATATTGCTTCAAGAGTAAATAAATTGGGTATTGTGTTCCTTTTAAATATATTGGAAACTGTACCGGATGATAATCCGGCTTCTTTAGCTATTTTATAATCAGACCAACCATAGTCGGATTGCAGTTTTCTTAATCTATTGAGAACGTCCATAAGACGCCGCCTCCTTATCTGCATTGTTAATAATATTATACCTCCTTGCAAGCGTATAAAATAGATTTGAGATGTAAGCAAGGTATCTGCTAATTAGGAGATATAATGTGAAATATAACAAGTTAATATCCATTGCATTTTGACGAAAAACTAAAAAAATAAAAATGAATAAATACATATAAATGGGAGGACTACCATATGTGGTATTGGTTCGCTTTAAGTCTTATGTTTGCATTGCTCATCGGTTTTGGTCTTTTTACATTCATATGGGTAAAAAAGCATAAAGATGAGGAACCGGAGCGTAACGAACTTACAGCATGTATTATATCACATTCAAAACCTAAATGCAAGGTGTATATTTTTTGCTATATAGATATGATTTTTGTGTAGTTTTATATTGTTTGACTATTGTATTTTATGCGGTTATGTGGTAAAATATAAGATGCGGAAATTGTGGTATTGTCCCGGGACGCAGCCGAGCGGGCAGCGGTCTCCTCGCTGGCAATGCCGAGTACAGGGCGGGGCGCCGGTACCGTATCGGATCGGACGCCCGCCGCGCCGGAGGAAGCGGCGCGGCTGTATCGAATGGAGGATTTCATATGAAAAAGATCACGATCGCCGATTTTGCGGCGATGAAGAAGAGCGGCGAAAAGATCACGATGCTTACGTCATACGATTATTCGACCGCAAGGCTTGCCGACAGTGCGGGTATCGAATCCATCCTGGTGGGGGATTCGCTGGGCATGGTGATGCTCGGCTACAGCGACACTGTTTCGGTGACGATGGAGGACATGCTCCATCATTGCGCGGCGGTATCGCGCGGCGCGGAAAACGCGCTGGTGATATGCGATATGCCGTTCATGTCATACCAGACTTCGGTTTACGACGCGGTCAGGAACGCGGGCAGGCTCATGCAGGAGGGCAGGGCCGGCGCGGTCAAGCTTGAGGGGGGCACGGACTATGCCGAGCATATCCGGGCGATAGTTAAAGCGTCGATCCCGGTGTGCGGACATATAGGTCTGACGCCGCAGAGCGTGAACGCGTTCGGCGGCTTCAAGGTGCAGGGCAAAACGGCCGATGCCGCCCGCAGGCTCATAGAGGACGCGCTTGCGGTGGAAGAGGCCGGAGCGTTCGCGGTAGTGCTCGAATGCGTTCCGGCGGAGCTGGCGGAATACGTTTCGGGCATGCTCAGCATCCCCACCATAGGCATAGGCGCGGGCGCGGGCTGCGGCGGACAGGTGCTGGTGTATCAGGACATGCTTGCGATGTACGGCGACGGCGGGTTCACGCCCAAATTTGTAAAGCGGTTCGCCGACGCGGGTTCAGTGATGAAGCAGGCGTTCGGCGAATATATAAAAGAGGTCAAGGACGGCAGCTTCCCGGCGGAGCAGCACACCTTCAAGGCGGACAGGTCCGTTATGGAGGAGATAAAAAAGCTGTACGGAAGCAAGGGAGACGGAGCGGCGGAAGGAGCTGAATGATATGATACCGGTAGTAAAAACCATAGATGAAGTGAGAAAATATGTGAAGTCATGGCGGCGCGAGGGGCTCAGCGTGGGGCTCGTCCCGACCATGGGCTTCCTTCACGAGGGGCACAGGAGCCTTATAGACAGAGCCGTTTCCGAAAACGACAGGGTAGTCGTTTCAGACTTCGTAAACCCGACGCAGTTCGGGCCGGGCGAGGATCTGGAGGCGTATCCGCGCGACCTGGAGCGCGACGCGGCGCTGTGCGAGGAGGCGGGCGCGGCGCTCATTTTCAATCCGGAGCCGGAGGAAATGTACCGCGGCGCTCTGACGACCGTCAGCGTGGACAAGCTGACAAAGGTGCTGTGCGGGAAATCACGCCCCGTGCATTTTGACGGAGTTTGCACGGTCGTGTCGAAGCTTTTCAATATCGTGACCCCGGACAGGGCGTATTTCGGTCAGAAGGACGCGCAGCAGCTCTGCGTTGTGCGCAAAATGGTGAAGGATCTGAATTTTGATATAGAGGTGATAGGCTGTCCGATAGTGCGCGAGGCGGACGGGCTTGCGAAAAGCTCGCGGAACACGTATCTCAGCCCGGAGGAAAGAAAGGCGGCGCTTTGCCTTTCGCGCGCGCTCAGCGCGGGACGCGCCGCTGTGGACAGCGGCGAGAGCTCTGCCGGGGCGGTAAAGGCGATAGTGAGAGCGGAGATAGAAAAAGAACCGCTTGCGAGAATAGATTACGTTGAGGCTGTTGATATGGACACCTTTGAGGATGCGGAGACCGTACGCGCGCCGTTCCTTGCGGCGGTCGCCGTATATATAGGGAAAACGCGGCTCATAGATAATTTTATAATAGAATGAAAGATACATCGAAAAGTTGATCTCGAAAGGAAAGGGGAACACAATGGAGCTTACGATGCTTAAGGGAAAGATCCACCGCGTTACCGTCACACAGGCGGAGGCGGATTATGTGGGCAGCATAACGATAGATCCGGAGCTTATGGCGGCGGCGGGTATCCTTGAATATGAAAAGGTGGCGGTCGTGGACGTGACGAACGGAGCGCGTTTGGAGACGTATACGATAGCCGGCGAGCCGGGCTCGGGTATAATATGCCTTAACGGCGCCGCCGCGCTGCTTGTGAATAAGGGCGATATTGCGATAATCATGGCGTATGCGCAGATGAGCGCGGAGGAGGCTGAAACGTTCCGCCCCAAGGTCGTGTTCGTGGACGGTGACAATAAAATAAAATCGGTAAAGGATTACGAGCGCCACGGCGCAATAGAGTAAATCAGCAAAGCAGGAAAGGACGATCGGAAATGAAACGTATACCAATAACATTACTGACCGGCTATCTCGGAGCCGGAAAAACAACGCTCATGAACCATATACTGTCAAACCAGCAGGGCTATAGGGTCGCTGTCATAGTGAACGACATAGGAGAGGTGAATATAGATTCGTCGCTCATCCAAAAGGGCGGAGTGGTACAGGAGGAGGATTCGAGTCTCGTTCCGCTCACTAACGGCTGTATATGCTGCACTCTAAAGGTCGATCTTATGAAGCAGATAGCCGAGCTGGCGCAGTCGGGCGATTTCGACTATATCCTCATCGAGGCGAGCGGCATATGCGAGCCGCTGCCGATAGTGCAGACGATATCCATGATGGACGGCTCGGTGCCGGACAGCGGCATACCGCCGATGGTCAGGCTTGACTGCGTTGTGACCGTTGTTGACGCGCTCAGGCTCGTTGATGAATTCGGCGGCGGAGAAAAGCTCATGGGCGACGTGGATGAGGAGGATATAGAAAATCTGCTCATACAGCAGATAGAGTTCTGCTCGACCATAATAATAAACAAGACAGACGAGGTCTCGGCGGAGGAGCTGGCGAAGGTCAGAGCGGTCGTAAAGGCGTTGCAGCCGAAGGCGAAGATAATAGAGACGAATTATGCCGATGTTGAGCTTAAGGATGTGCTGGATACGAAGCAGTTCGATCTCGAAAAAACCTTCAGCTCAGCCGGATGGATAAACGAGTTTGAAAAGGATGCGGAAGAGGAACACGGGCATGACCACGAACATGACCACGAACATGACCACGAGCATGACCACGAACACGAGCATGAGCATGGGCATGGTCACGGACACGGTCATCACCACCATCATCATGACCATGACCACGGCGAGGCGGAGGAATACGGCATCGGCTCATTCGTATATTACCGCCGCAGACCGTTCGACATGGTGAAGCTCCGCAGCTGGCTGAACGACAGTTTCCCGGAGAATGTTATACGCTGCAAGGGCATAATATGGATAGACTGCGATAACGACATGTCGTTCGTGCTTGAGCAGGCGGGTAAGCAGATACAGATGTCGGAGAACGGGCGCTGGTTCGCGTCCGCGCCGAAAAAGCAGCTTGAGCAGTTCGTTAAGGACGATCCCTCGATAATGGACAACTGGGACGAGGAATCGGGCGACAGGATGATCAAGCTTGTGTTTATCGGCAGAGACCTCGACAAGGATGCGATCTCGGAGGAGCGTGACGGTCTGCTTAAATAATAAGCGGACGACCGCCGGAAGTATATTTGGGTGAGCGCCGTAATATGATAGCTTAAAGACGCTGTGCGGCAGCCGAAGGGAGGGATACCGGTATGATATGTTCAAAATGCGGAGCCGTTCTGGAC
>CALXZP010000012.1 GCA_944393255.1 uncultured Clostridia bacterium
CAGCCGCACCCTCTACAGTGGGAGCGCCGACTTTTACGTCGCTGCCTTCGCCTGCCATAAGCACCTTGTCAAAGGTTATCTCAGCGCCTTCCTCAGCGTTGAGCTTCTCAACTCTGATCACGTCGCCCGCCTCTACCTTATACTGCTTACCGCCTGTTTCAATTACTGCGTACATTATCTGGATACACCTCCTCTTGATATAATGAGGACTCGCTAATTACGGTATGCGTTCGCATTTAAAAAACCGTTTCTATGCGGTCACTATAATAGTATAGCAGATATTTCATCATTTGTCAAGCTCTTTTTTTGATTTTTTTCGCCCGGCTTTTTTTTATCTTTCCGAAAAAGCTTCGGCTTCTACCGCCGGTACATAAGCTCGATATAGCAGGTCTCTATCTTCGCCGCCTCAGCGCGGGTAGCGCTGCCCTTCGGCTCAAGCATGTCCTCGCTCCTGCCCCTTATTATACCGCTGCCTACAGCCCATTCCATTGCCTCGACTGCCCAGTCCGACACCTCGCCGCTGTCCGCGAACGCCCCAATCGGCCCGTATTCCTCAGCCGCTCCGCCCTCGAGCCGGTACATCCGGTACAGCATCACAACGAGCTGCTCGCGCGTTATGCTGTCGCCGCCGCCGAATTCGCCCGGAGCGTAGCCCGCGGCTATGCCGTTTTCCTCCGCCCAGCCGAGGATATCGCCATATCTCCCGCCAGGATCGCTTCCGGTATAATAATTATGACCGTTTACAGTGAGCTCCAGAAAATCCTCTCTTGTAACGTCGGCGTCCGGAGCAAAGCTGCCGCCGCCGGCGCCGTCGAATATATGCGAGGTGAACAGCACAAAAGGCTCATACCACGCGTTGCTCTCCACATCGCTGTAGCCTATCCCGTACAGCTCCTTTACGCCCTCAGCCGTATCCGCGATCACCTTTTCATCAAAGATATCGTCAAAGCCCGCCTCCCTGAGCGCCTGCCCGAACGGCACATATCCGCCCAGGGCCGATATTTTCATATATTTATCAACAGCCGCGTCCATATCCCTGTCGGCATCCAGAAGCAGCCTGAGCGCCGCCGCGCCCGATACGGCATATGAGATATAGTACATGGGCGCTTCAAAATTGTGAGCCATGCCCGTCCACAGCTCCTGCGCCGCCTGCTCGTTATAATTCAGGTCGTAGTATTTTTTCAGCAGCTCCGTCATTATTGAATTTATCTCGCCTACAGTTATATTTTCCGCATCGTAAACGCGGGTCTGAAGCTCGTTGAACATGCATCCGTCAAGTATCGCGCCGACACAGCCCACAAGACGCATATATCTTTCCTTTGACGCGCCCGCGCCGAAAAGTCCGCCGTAGCAGCTCTCGGCTAACGCTTCGAGCCCCTGCGAATGCACCTCGCAGGTGTCCATGCAGAACGAGCCGGTGAGCTCTATCGTACCGTCCATGACCGCGGGGTCGTGCAGGAGCGCGCTGAAATGACCGAACTCGTGGATGATGCTGCGTATCGCGTCCGCCGCATTGCGTTCATATTCCGACGACGGATTGACGAACATATACGGAACCTTCAGCTCCGGCAGCACAACGGTGTAAGCGCCCGTTACAGGATTTTTCTCCTTTGAATACGAAACGTTGTACAAGCCGTTATCCGTCATATAGCTGAACGTCTCGCCCAGCTCGGAGTTTATCGCCGCGGCAGCGTTTCCTATTCTTTTAAGCGCCTCGCTTTCGCTCATACCGGCAGCTTCGCCGCGAACGACCATCGACGCATCGAACAGATCCTCTATCATCCCCGAAAAGCTTGCCGCTACCGCATTTGAAAATTCCTCTATCTGACCGCGCGTATAGTCGCGGTTATATACCGCCTCATGCGCATAGTCTGCATAGCTTTCATAGCCGCAGCATTCGGCTATCTCTTTTCTGACATTTACAAGCTCTATGTAGATATCGGCGCACGCGCCGCTGTCTCCGGACGAGGCGATATACCGATCTACCAGTTTCTCTTCACGTTCGCTCAGCTCGTAATACTCGTCCGGCGGCAGAGACTCCGCCAGCGCTTCGGCATTCGCTTCACCGAACACCTCCGAGAGCGTGTATGCAAAGCGGCTGCCGTTTATGCGCCCGATCGCATCCGAGAGCTTTTCAAACGAACCGAGCATGGAAGAATAGGCGGAGGACGCTGTCTCCGCCGTTTCGCTGCTGTAAGCGGCGTCTTTCGCTATCGATGACAGCCTGTACGCCTCCAGGGCGCTGACGTACTCGCCGCAGCATCCTCTCAAAGCCTCCGTGATATCCGATCCGCTGCCGCTGCTCAGCCCCTCGTCTATGCGTTTTATATATCCGTCGAGCTTGCCCGCATCAAACTGCGCGAACACAAGCTCCTCCGGCGAGACTGTGTGCAGCTCCCTTTCGCTGTAATACGCGGCTCCCGCCGTGCTCCCGAACTCAAGCAGCATTATAAGCGCCGCGGCCGCGGCTATAGTTCTTTTAAGCTTCATATCTTTCTCCATTCGGCCATACATGCCGCAGCCGTCAGCTTTATACATTCCTCTATATCGCCGATCGACGCCATCTCCGACGGCGAGTGCATATACCTCAGCGGCAGCGAGACCGCTCCGGCTCTCACTCCCGCGCCGGTGAGCGCGATAGCGCCCGTATCAGTTCCTCCGTCAGTCATGATCTCTCGCTGATATCTGACCCCCTCGCGCTCGGCTATATCCGTCAGCGCCGCTATCACACGGACATCGCACATCACAGAGCTGTCCATGATCTTTACAGCGGCTCCGCCGCCGAGCTTTACATCCATCGGCCGGCACGACGGCGTGTCGCCGGTATCTGTCACGTCTACCGCGATGGCATAGTCCGGCATTATTGAAAACGCCGCCGTCTTTGCCCCGCGAAGCCCGACCTCCTCCTGCGTGCTGAACACAAAATACAAGTCGTTTTCTGACTTTGCCGCCGTTTCCATAGCCCTCAGAAGGATACAGCAGCCCGCACGGTCATCAAGCGCCTTTGAGATAACTATATCGCCATTGGAATAAAAGCCGCCGTCGAACACCGCCGTATCGCCGGTCTTTACCGCCTTTTCTGCGGCGGCTCTGTCCTTCGCTCCGATATCGATATACAGCTTTGAGATGCGCGGCTTCTTATTAAATTCCTCCTCCTCGGAGCCTATCACGCCGATCGTTCCGTTCCCGAAACGCACCCTGCGGCCTGCAAGATCGCGCGTGCACAAGCCGCCCACGGCTCCGAACCTTATAAATCCGTTTTCGTCCGCAAACGACGCTATTATTCCTATCTCGTCCATGTGCGCGTCAAGCATGAGCTTTGCGCCCTCTCCGGGCTTATGCGCAATGATATTCCCCATAGCGTCGCTTCGCACGTCATAGCCGAGCTTTTCCGCCTCGCGCTTTATTACCGAGGCCGCCCCGCCTTCACGCCCGGACGGCGAATCAGCCTCTGTCAGCAGCTTTAAAAGCCGTATCGTTTCCTCCGATCTCATCTATTATCACATCGCTTTCCTTTATGATCGCGGCGCAAAGTCCCGCCGCGTTATCCAGATCATATCTGTTCATCATGCTTACGGGCGTATTCTTATACCGGCACGGGATCCCGATACATACCGCCGGGCATCCCTCCGCCGCAGTCAGGACTGCGCCCGCCTCGGTCGAGTGCAGCGAACAGACCTTTTCCTGATACGGCACATAATACGCCTCCGCAGTTCTCTTTGCCATTTCGATAAGCCCCGCGCTCCCTATGCTTGCCTTGTCCATATATTCTATGACCGCGCCCGCGCCGAGCCCTGCGGTATCGCTTTCGCTTTCCTCGCCCACGATATCGGCGGCACTCAGCACGTCCGCTATCACCGCAATATCCGGCTTTATCGCATATGCCGCGCACGCCATGCCCCTGCCGGGGACGCGGCACGGTATCTCGCGCTGCGCCGAGAACACATAATATGTGTCGTACGCCGGGACGACCTCCATAGCCTTTATAAGGCATATGACTCCGAACCGTCCGAACGCCTTGCCGCGCAATATGCTGCCGGTCTCGGAAAATTCCGTATCAAACGTTATATAATCTCCTATCTCCACTCTTTTTTCGGCAGCGCCCTTTTTCGAGCAGCCTATGTCTATATACAGCGAAGAAAGCTCCACCGCCGCCTCGCGCTCCTTTTTCGTTTGCAGATGGATGGCCTTCATGCCTATAACGCCCTTTACTCCGCTTCCGATAACAACGCGCTTTGAAACGAGCGTTCTGGGATCTATATATCCCACCGCCCCGAATTTTATATAACCGCTTTCGGTGATATCCCTCACTATGAAGCCCGGCTCGTCCATATTCGAGCCGATGAGTACTTTCCTTTTATCCGAGCGCCCGCGCCTGAACGCTATCAGGTTTCCGATGCTGTCCGTCCTCATACTGTCGCATTTATCCCTTATCTGCTCCGCTATATATCCGCGCACCGCATCCTCACAGCCCGAAACGCCGCTGAGCATGCTCAGCTTTTTCAAAGAGACAGCCATGATATATCACTCTCCAATCCTTTTATGAACAGCGTCAGCAGTTCCGTTACAGCCTTTACATCCCTGACGTCGAGCGTTTCGACCGAGGTATGCATATATTTGAGCGGTATGGAAAGCAGCGCGGCGGGTATGCCCGGACCTGAGACCTGTATCTCCCATGCGTCGGTGCCTGTGTTTCCTCCGTCAGCGTCCACGCAGTATTTTATCCCGTTTTCCCGCGCGGTCTTTATCAGCCGTTCGGTGAGCCTCGGATGCAGGTTCGGCCCCTTTGATATGACCGCCCCGGAACCGGTCTTGAACGCGTTTCTTTCGTTATCCGGAGTTATCCCGTGCGTCACATCCACCGCCACAGCCATATCCGGCATTACCGAATACGCCGTGGTCTTGCCGCCTCGGCAGCCGACCTCCTCCTGAACGGCAGCCGCAAGATACACGTCGCAGCAAAGCTTTTCATCCTTCAGCCTTTTCATCACCGATACGAGCGCCGCCGCGCTTGCGCGGTCGTCCATCGTTTTGGAGCTTATCTGGTGCTTGCCGAGCGCCCCCACGGACTGCGGCAGCGTTACCGGATCGCCCGTTTTTACAAGCTCCCGAACGCGTTCGGCTTTAAGTCCGGTGTCTATTACCAGCTCGCTCAGCTTATAGCTCTTTGAAGCGTCCGTGCGCTCGGCGGGCATAAAGCCTATCACCCCGGGTATGTCCTCCGCACCGTGCACCGTCACCTCCAGCGAGGGCAGTATCCTCTCGTCCACCCCGCCCACGTTCACGAACCTCAAAGCGCCGTTTTCGCATACCGACGATACCATAAGCCCTATCTCGTCTATATGCGCCTCGATAAGCACAGAGGGCGCGTTCTTTCTGCCGCAGCTCCTGTATGCTATAACGCTGCCGAGCGGATCTGTCATCACGCTGTCGCAGTAAGGGGTCAGGAGCGCGGCGATCTCCTCGCTCACGCGCGTTTCCCTGCCCGATATACCGCGCAGTCCGCTCAGCTTTTCTATAAGTTTACGCATGTTTATGACCATTAAATCCTTTCAAATCCTTCGTATGTGCTCACAGCTCGTTTACCAGCTTTTTAAACAGCTCTCCACGTTCCTCAAAATTATTGAACATATCAAAGCTCGTGGACGCCGGTGAAAGCAGAACGACGTCTCCGCTCACCGCCCTTGAAGCCGCAGCAGTCACCGCCTCCGGATATGTTGCGGCTCTTACGACCTCGACCTCTCCGGCTCTGCCCGAAGCGTCAAGCGCCGCCGCTATCTTATCGCTCGTCGCGCCTATGAGTATCAGCGTTTTGACATGATCCGCTATAGGGCCGCCAAGCTCATCATAAGGTATGCCCTTATCCTTTCCCCCTGCTATCATTATCACCTTTTCGGGGAATACCCTAAGAGTGTTTATCGTCCTGTTCGGGCTTGAGTCTATCGAGCTGTTATAATACTTCACTCCGTCCTTTTCCCTTACAAGCTCTATCCTGTGCGCAACGCCGCCGAAATTCTTCGCCACATACTCTATCGCGTCCTTTCCGGCAAGCCCCCATACTGCGGCAACGGCGGCCATATAGTTCTCTACGTTATGCATACCCGGGAGCTTTATATCGTTTATATCCAGCACATCTTCGCCCTCGCACACTATCATGCTGCCCCTGAGACATACCGACGCGTTCAGCTTTCTCGAAAACATCTTCACGTTTACGTGCGCAAGCGGGAGCAGCGCGGCGCTGTCGCTGTTGTCGGCGTTTAATACAAGCTTGTTTTCGCGCTTCATATGCCTGAATATATTCGTTTTTGCCTCTATATACTCATTATAATCCGTGTGCCAGTCGAGATGGTTGGGACTGAGGTTCGTTATCACCCCTATCTCCGGCGAATACTTCATAGTGTGGAGCTGGAACGATGAAAGCTCAAGTATGGCATAATCGTTTTCGGTCATCTTATCCACCTCGCTGAGCAGCGGCTTGCCAATATTGCCGCCGAGCCATGTTTTATAGCCCGCGCGCTTCATTATCTCATATATGAGCGTGGTCGTTGTGGTCTTTCCGTCCGAGCCGGTAACGGCTATTATATGCGACGGACAAAGCTCGAAAAAGGTCTCCATCTCCGAGGTTATCCTCGCGCCGCGCTCCGCTGCGGCCTTAAGCTGCGGGATATCGCCGCGTATGCCTGGCGTTTTGTATATTATATCGTCCGTCAGCCCCTCGAGATAATCCTCGCCCAGCTTCAGATTCACCCCGAGGCTCACGCATTTTTCATAATTTTCACCGAGCTTTTCCCTGCCGCGCCTGTCGCAGGCGGTGACCTTTGCACCGGCGGCGCAGAGATACTCTATAAGCGGCATATTCGATATGCCTATACCGATAACGGTTATGTTTCTGCCCTTTATACTTTCTCTGAACAAATCAGCCTTTGTCATATCCTAAAGACATCTCCTTGATACAATATCATACGGACAGCCCTTTTCCGCTTTCCGCATGTACGTTATTATTCAGCGATCTCAAAACACGCGTTTTTCAATTACCTATATATTATTATACTAAAAAACAGTTAAAATGTAAAGACCTTAAAAAAATATTCAGACCCATAAAAAAAGACCGCAGCAAAAAAACGCCTACGGCGGGGATTTCGCCGCAAGCGTTCTCATACGCGGATATGTATCCTATGCTTTTTTGGAGGCTCAGTCGATGAACTCTATTACGACCAGAGCCTTTTTCGCTTTGTTCATAATACGCGCAGTCCCGTCAATCTGAGCCTGCTGCATATTTGCAATATCGACAACACTGCCGGTAATGTTTCCGGCGGCGGCTATGCTCTCCGCTCTGAACATGGAGATATTCATGATAGGTCTTTCATACTTCATCATTCATCCTCCCCCGTTTGCTCTTTATCATCCATCAGATTAAAGCTGCTGTCTGCATCTGCGCTTTGCTCCGATCCTTTAAGTCTCACTTCCTCGATATCCGAGCTGACCTTATCAACAATGACCGCGATAGTAATGTTCGAGCTTCCATCCACCGTCGTACTGCATACGGCTGTCTTTTTACTTCCATCGTTAAGCCTGACAGATACGGACGGCATGTACGCGAAGCCTTGTCCCGTAAGAGTTCCCTCCCAAAGTGAAGCAGGCTTACCGCTTCCTTCCGTATAATCATTTATAAAAGTTGCCGAAACGTCAGCCGGAGGAACTACGATCTGCTCAAACTCCGCTGTTACAGCAACGTTACCCTCGGGCATAATGAAAGTATGTGTATTGCCCGCTGACGTTACATCAATTGACATTTGAGCATCGCCGTAAACCGCCGTTACCTGCTTGAGCTTATATCCGTCATCGGGAATAGTATAAACAGTTACTTTATCTCCGGCCTTTGCCGTGGACACAGATAAGCTCACGCTGCCGCCGGAAACATTACCGGCAGCCTCAACGGAATAATAACTGCCGAACTCGACTTTCAAATCAGTATCGTTCTCCGGCATAACAAACGCCGCTGTCGCGATCGTTTCCGAGCGAGACCAGCTTGTATCATCACTGAGCGAAGCAGTCTTTATATAGCTGTTTTCCCCCGCAGTGACAACGACCGTATGGCTCGTACCTGCCGCCGCTGAAAAGACTCCACCGTTTTTAAAAGACGTGCCGTCTACAGCGACTGTACCTGCGCCGTCTATTGTTATATTGACCGATTGCAGTTTATCAACAGTAACGGTACAATCGTATGTCAGCGTCAACATATTATTTTCAAAGCTATATCCGCTTAATTGCTGATCAGCTTCAACAACAATATATTTACCCGAATACTCCCCTTCTTCGACTGTGAACACGTAATCGGGTTTTGAAACTTGACTATAAATATCCTTGCCGGCGTCATCCTGTGTTTTAACTGTATTATTATCCCAAACATATTTTATGTTATACTTTTCAACAGCATTATCTACAGCTCCGGCGGTTGACGCAAACCCAGCAAAGACTGTCAGCGTCATGACCAAAGCGGTAAAAGCGCCGACAAGCTTTTTTGCATTCATGTTCTTCTCTCCTTTCCTTTATCCGCACTCCTGAGGAACACGGAATACATATTTTCCCGCTCTTACGCGCATCCGCGGCCGCCTTTATACGGCGGCCGAACGCGCTATAAAGCCAAGGGTCCCCCTGCACGGGGATACATATATAAATAAACGCGGCTCCGTCCGAAGAAATCCCCTTCGCCGAATGCGGCGGTTATTTAACACATATCATCACCGGCATATGCTTTCCACAGCTTTATCTATATTATACCTCTGTCACCCTTTTTTGTCAAGTAAAAATAACTAAAATAGACCCCCCCCCCACTTATTTTTAGCTATATTGCACAATAAATAACCAAATATTTGTCTTTTATACCAAGTCAAACCCGCTGAAACGGCAAATAAAAAAACTGACTCCATCATCGTATATGGAGTCAGTTTGTATGATATGCCTAATATGCTACAGCGGCTTCACTACCGAAAGCGCCGAGTTTTCACGCACAAAGTGAGTGTTGAAACGGTCAACGGCGTCCTCGTACGTCACCGTTTTATACACGTCGTAATAATCAAAGTAATCTATGCCCATGAACAGCAGCTGTATAAAGGTTACTGCATAGTCCTCTATATCGTTATGCGAGCGGATATATTTGCCCCACATGACCTTTTTTGCGCGTTCGAAATCGCCGCGGTCAAGCCCCTTATCGCGCACCTTTTCAAGCTCGTCAAGGATGATATCGTACACCCTCTGCGGATCCTTCGATTCGCCCTCAAACGCGGTAAAGCCGTAATCCGGCTGCATGGTATAGTCCGTAGCAAACGTGTTGTTTATAAGATTCATGTCATAAAGCTTTTTATATATCGCCGAGCCCTTGCCGAGAAGCATGCGCAGCAGGATTGATATCTCGATATTCTTTTTAAGCAGGCTTTTACCGTCCATGCCCACGTCCGTATCCTTGAAACCCATCATGAACATAGGCGAGGATATCGCCATTTTCTTTTCCGCATAAGGCGACGCTATCTGTGCCGGCTCTTCAGGATATATCTTCCTGATAGGCTCGGTGAACGGCTCGTTCTTCTTTATTCCCGCCTCTATGACCTTTATCTCCCTATCCACGTCCACATTGCCGGTTATGACTATCGCCATATTGGACAGGTTATAAAAGGTCTCATAGCATTTGTAAAGATAATCCGCCGTTATATGGCTTATGCTCTCGACCGTTCCGGCGATCTCCTTCTTTACCGGGTGTTTGCTGTAAAGGCAGTTTATATAATTAAAGAACAGCTTCCAGCCCGGGTTATCGTCGTACATGCGTATCTCCTGCCCGATTATCCCCTGCTCCTTAGCAACGGTCTCATCGGTATAATACGGGCTCTGCACGTAGTCGAGCAGCGCCGCAAGGTTTTCCTCAAAATTTGCGGTCGCCGAGAACAGGTATGCGGTTATATTGAAGGACGTGAATGCGTTTGCGTTGCCGCCGTATTTGGAGAATTTATCGAACACATTGCTGCCGTCGGGCTGATCGAACATTTTATGCTCGAGATAATGAGCTATACCGTCCGGCACCTCGGTGACCTCCGTTTCGCCGGGAACTATGAATTTTGAATCCACCGAGCCGTAGCGGGTACCGAAAATTGCGTAGGAACCGCTGTATTCCTTCTTCGGTATGATATATATCCCCAGTCCCGAGCTGTGAACGCCGCAGTACATGCTCTCGCCGGTAAGCTCGTTCTTTCTGAATGTAAGCTCCATTTACGCCTCCTCCTTTCCCGCAAGGAAATAAACAGTGTCTAACCTGAGCTTTTTTGCCACGTTCGCCACATCGCCGGGCGTTACGCGCTTTATGCCCTCTATGAAAGCTTCAAGCGGCATATCTGTTCCCGCCACCCTGTCGGACACATAGTAGGTCACGAGCGCGCGCTGGTCGTCAAAATACGAATTGCACAGGTTCAGTATCGCGTTTATGCTCGACTCAAACTCCAGCTCAGTTATTTTGCCTTTTCTTATCTCCTCAAGCTGCACAAGCGTTTCATCATACGCCTTTTGGAAATTTTCAAATTCGATCCCGGCGTTTACTATTATCATACCCTTGAACTTTTCAAGCTGCGACGACGCGTAATATGCAAGCGAAAGCTTTTCACGAACATTGTTGAACAGCTTAGAATGCGCGCCCGCTCCGAAAACGCTGTTAAAGACCGTCAGTGCAAAGAAATCCTTATCGCCCGGTCTCACGTTCGTCAAAAATCCCAGCGCGAGCTTGCCCTGCGCAACGTCCATATGCTCCGTGACCTCATGCAGCTCACCGCCGCCGCGCGTTATTATCTCGGTTGACGGTATCTGCGCGGGACTGAACTCAAGCTTATCGGTATATTCGCGCACCGCGGCGGCGGCTTCGTCTATGCTGCCGCTGCCGCAGATATAGATATCTATCACCGATGAGGTCATTATGGACGCATAATACTCATAAAGGCTCTTTGCCGTTATCCCGTCTATCCTGTCCTTCTCGCCGTAGCGCGGTATCGCAAAGCTCGTCCCCCGCGCCGTTTCCTGCTGACACCGCGCCGACGCGTACTGACGCTTTTCGTTCATAAACGCGTCTATCCTGTCCTTAGCGTTAAGCTTTTCCTGCTCAACTATCTTTTCATCAAAAGCGCCGTTTACGGTATACGGATCAAAAACCGCCGACATTATGAGCTTCAAAAGCCCCGCGACCGGCTTTTCCCCGTCCGGAGCGTAGCTGTCGGAGATGGTTTCCGCGTCAAAATATATTATCTGATCCTCTCCGCGCTTCAATACGGTCGCGCCCATCGTAGCGCCGTAAAGGTCGTCGAGATACTTCGCTATCTCCTCCCTGCTCGGGCACAGCGCTGTGCCGCTTTTCAGAACATACGGCAAAAGCGCGTTCTCCGCCGCCGTTTCCGCCTTGAGAGGTCTGTGTATATACACGCCTATAGACGTGGTCTTAAGCTTTGTCATGCTTATGGATGTAACAGAAACGTTATCGTTTATCCTTATAGTCTCCATTCACACCGGCTCCTTTCCTGTGATCGTCCGCTCCGCCACCGGACCGTAAAAACGCTGCCGCCGCTCCGCGCGCACGGCATACCGTTCATCGTTTCCGGCAGGATCGGCTCAATCCACTATACTTTCTATATCCCTGAATGTCAGATCCTTGTGCAGCGCGAGATTTATACCGTTTGCGACTGTCTTGGACATACGCCTGATAACAAGGTCTATATCCTTGGTCGTTACCATCAGACCGCTGTATTCCTCCGGCAGGCTGCCGCCCGCAAGAAGCTCGGCTGCTATGACCGTAGGCACGCCCACCGCTATCACCTTTACGCCGAGCGTTTCCTCGTTCAGCCCCTCGCGGCTGTTGCCCACGCCCGAGCCGGGCTGTATGCCCGTATCTGCGATCTGCACCGTTGTGCACACGCGGCGTATATCCGCGCCCGCAAGCGCGTCCACCGCGATTATGACGTCCGGCTTTATCCTGCCCGCAATGCCCTTCACTATCTCCACGGTCTCTATGCCGGTAGTGCCCATCACCCCCGGCGCGGCCGCGCAGACGGCTCCGAACTCCGGCCCCATAGCCCCCGGCATATGCTTTTTCAAGTGGTTTGTGACGATCAGACCCGAGACGACTCTTGAGCCTATCGCGTCGGGCGTTATCTCACGGTTGCCCAGTCCCACTACCAGCGTCAGCCTGCTTTCGCCGCACATCACGCGCAGCTCTCCGGCTATCATACCGCATACGCTCTCATAGTCGTCAATACTGTATTTAAGCTCCGGCGCTTCTATCGTTATATACCTTCCCTTCGCCTTATTCAGCGTTTCGGCTCCGGTATCGTTCAGTATATCCACTACAGTTTTTGTTATGGCTCCGTGCACAGTCGTTTCCGCGCGCACCCCGCTCAGCTCGCCGGCCTCGCCGCGCGCCAGCTCATGCGCTTCTACCGCCAGATCCGTCCTTATTCCCATTATGCTCATCTCCGTTTACAATAAAATATTTCAAATCTATTATAAACAGAGTTTTTGGCTATTATGCCGACGCGGACTTTTATTTTAATGTATTTTCAATATCCTCCGCAAGCTTCTCCTTATCGCTGCACTTGAACTCTATAGCCGAGATGTCGTTCGATTTGTTTGTCATTATGAGCATAGGCGTGTTCCCCTCCGCCGGGAAATTTTCCTTTGCCGAGGGATCCTCGTCCACATCGACTATATTGAACGTAACGTCGCCCTCGTATTCGCTTTTCAGCTCGTCTATCATGCCCATGTACTCATTATAGCCTTCGTCGTTCTTCGATACAAAATACATGAATACCGGCGTGTAGTCATTCCGCTCCTCCGCAGCGGTCTCGGCACCGGCGCTGCTCGTTTCCGAAACGATATTGCCGTCCTCTCCGCCGCCTCCGATGTTCACCGCAATGACTGCCGCTATCGCGAGTATTATTATGACCGCCGCGGCTATGATGGCATAGAGCGCCTTTTTGTTGTTTGTGCCGTTGGTGTTGTTTGTGTTCTCCATTTCTTTTCCCTTCCTTATATGTACTGCGGAGTATCCTCCGCCGAATTTATTTTACAGCTTATCAGCGGCGCTGTACACGGCCTCAGCCGTCTCTCTTATTATTTCAAGAGAGCGTTCGGCAATCTTAAGATACCGCTCCTGCTTCCTTCGTATCCGCTCAGAAAGCCCCTCGATTATGCCGAAATTAGCGTTCATGGGCTGAAATTTCACATTAGACCCATCCGAGATATAAAGCGCAAGCGCGCCTATCGCCGTTCTCCTGTCCGGCTCCGGGACCGGTATGCCCTTGAGCTCGCAGGCAAGGTTCAGCCCCGCCATTATCCCGCTCGACGCCGATTCCACGTACCCTTCCACTCCCGTGATCTGTCCGGCAAAATATATCTTCGGGTATTTTCTCATCCTGTAGCGGCTGTCGAGCAGCTTCGGGGAATTTATAAACGTATTTCGGTGCATAACGCCGTATCTTACAAATTCCGCATTTTCCAGTCCGGGTATCATCGAAAACACCCTCTTCTGCTCGCCCCATTTGAGGTTGGTCTGAAATCCGACAAGGTTATACAGCGTACCCTCGGAATTATCCTGGCGCAGCTGCACAACAGCGTACGCATCGTCCTTTCCGGTTCTCGGGTCTGTGAGCCCCACCGGCTTGAGCGGCCCGAACGTGAGCGTTTCAAAACCGCGCTTCGCCATGACCTCTACTGGCATACAGCCCTCAAACACACTTGCTTTCTCAAAGCCCTTGAGCGGCGCCGTCTCCGCGGCAATAAGCTCGTTATAAAAACCGGTATATTCCTCCTTAGTCATGGGGCAATTGATATAATCGGCCGTTCCGCGTCCGTAACGCGCCGCCTTGAACACCTTCGTCTTGTCTATGCTCTCCTCCGTAACGATCGGCGCGGCAGCATCATAAAAATACAGGCCGCTCCCACCCGTAAGCTCCGATACTGCTTCGGACAGAGCGTCCGAGGTAAGCGGGCCGGAGGCTATTATCGTATATTCATCCGTGTCTATATCCGTTACCTCGTCGTTTACAACGGTTATAAGCGGCTCGTTTTTTATCTTATCCGTTATACACCGCGAAAAAACGTCCCTGTCCACCGCCAGCGCTCCGCCGGCCGGAACGCGGCTCACATCCGCCGCCTCCATCATGACCGAGCCGAACAGACGCATTTCCTCCTTGAGCAGGCCGCAGGCATTCTCTATCCTGTCCGCCTTAAGTGAATTTGAACACACCAGCTCGGCAAAACCGGCGCTGTGATGCGCGGGCGAAAACTTTTTCGGCTTCATCTCAAACAGCTCCGTTTCTATCCCGAACCTCGCCAGCTGCAGCGCCGCCTCGCAGCCGGCAAGACCCGCGCCTATTACTTTAACCTTCCTTTTCATTCTTCTTGACCTTCCGTTCATACTTGCAGTCCTGAGAATAGCAGTATATTTTCGCGCTGCGCCCCGACTTTTTCATCAGCAGACTGCCGCATTCGGGACATTTTTCACCCTTTACAGGAGTATCCCATGCCATGAAATCACACTTGGGCCAGTTTTCGCAGCCAAAATATATCTTGCCTTTGCGCGAGTGCTTTATGAGTATCTCGCCGCCGCATTTCGGACACTCAACGCCCGTTCCGACACGGATCGTTTTTGTGTTTTTACACTCCGGATAACCCGGGCACGCAAGAAACTGCCCGAATTTGCTTATCTTGTAGACCATGTTCCTGCCGCATTTTTCACATACGACGTCGGACACCTTATCCTTTATCTCTATCTTTTCAATATTCTCTTTTGCCTGTTCCAGATCTTTTTTAAATTCAGGATAGAACTCCTTCAGCACCGTTACCCAGTCGCGGCCGCCTTCCTCCACGCCGTCAAGCTCCGATTCCATATTCGCCGTGAACTCAACGTCAACTATATCCCTGAAATTCTGCTTCATTATATCGGTCGTCACAAAGCCAAGCTCGGTAGGGATGAGCTGTTTTTTGGAACGCTGCACATAGCCTCTCGAAACAATGGTGGATATGGTGGGCGCATAGGTCGAAGGGCGGCCTATCCCGTTTTCTTCAAGCTCGCGTATGAGCGCGGCATCGGAAAACCGCGGGGGCGGCTGCGTGAAATGCTGCCTGGAATCCGCCTGCTCAAGGACGAGGCTGTCGCCGCGCTCAAGCTTTGGCAGAGTCTTTGCCCGCTCCTCCTTGCTGTCGCTCGACTCCACATAAACGCTCATATATCCCTTGAACGTCACCTCTGAGCCGTTCGCCTTAAAGGTGTGGCTGCCCGAATCTATCACCGCAGACGTAAGTCTGTACACAGCGCTCTCCATCTGGCTTGCCGCAAAGCGTTCCCAGATGAGCTTATACAGCTTATACTGCTCTGACGTGAGCTTATCCTTTATATCTATCGGACGGATCTGTATAGACGTTGGCCGTATCGCCTCATGCGCATCCTGCGCGCTCTTTTTTGAACGATACTGCCTGCGCTTTACGTTTTCCGTGCCGTATTCGGCAGTGAGAAAGCTCTCGGCTTCGTTCAGCGCGTCGTCGGCTATCCTCAGCGAATCAGTCCTCATATAGGTTATGAGACCTATCGTTCCGAGCTTCCCGCCGAGCCTGACGCCCTCGTAAAGAGTTTGGGCGATCTGCATTGTCCTGCTCGCCTGATACGAAAACTTCCGCGACGCATCCTGCTGCAGCGTACTCGTGGTAAACGGCGGCTGCGGGTTCCGCTTTTTGACTGTTTCCTTAACGGCGCTCACAACGAACGGTGCTCCGTCCAGATCCTTCAATACCCTGTCGGCGTCCTCCGCGCTGCACAGCTTTGTCTCCGCTCCGTTTTCTCCGAAATACCGCGCACGGAATTTCTTTTTCGAGCCGGCTTCCCTGAGCTCCGTCTCTATAGTCCAGTATTCCTCCGGAACGAAGTTCAGGATCTCCTCCTCCCTGTCGCAGATGAGCTTTGTCGCGACAGACTGCACCCTGCCCGCACTGAGCCCCCTCTTTACCTTTTCCCAAAGTATAGGGCTTATCTTGTATCCGACTATCCTGTCTAGCACACGCCGCGCCTGCTGCGCGTTCACGAGCTTCATATCTATCGGACGCGGCTTTTTTATCGCTTCCTTTACGGCCGTCTTTGTTATCTCATTGAATGTGACCCTGCACGGCGAATCCGGATCTATCTTAAGAGCGCGTGCAAGATGCCAGCTTATCGCCTCTCCCTCGCGGTCAGGGTCGGTAGCGAGAAGGACTTCATCGGCCTTTTTCGCCTCCCTTTTGAGCGATGACAGCAGCTCTCCCTTGCCGCGTATGGTTATATACCTCGGCTCAAAGTCGTTATCCACATCTACGCCCAGCGTACTTTTCGGAAGGTCTATCACGTGTCCCATAGACGCAACGACCTTATAGTTCTTGCCCAGATATTTTTGTATCGTTCCCGCCTTTGCGGGAGACTCAACAATGAGCAGTTTATTCTTTGACATAATACCCTCCATCCCTTTCAGCTCTCTTTAAAACTGAATATATTCGAGCCGGCATTTTCGATCAGCCCCTGCAGCTCCAGCATAGTAAGCGCCACGTTCGTATCCGACGCTTTCATATCCAGCTCTCTTGATATCTCATCTATGTGTTTTTTACCGCCGAACAGCAGCTTTAAAACCTTTGCTTCATTTTCATCAAGCCCTTTAAGCAGCTCTTCGTCAGCCTTCCTCTTTTTCTCCCCGTCCGCAGCTGCGGCAGCTCTTCCTGCCGGCATCGTCTCAGAGACCTGCGTCCTTTCCCTGAGCGGCTGTATATGGATATACGGATACTCCGATATCACGTCCTCCGCGCTCAGTATCAGCTTCGCTCCGTTCTGGATAAGCAGATTTGTTCCGGAATGACCGAAGCTGAATATATCCGCCGGAACAGCGAACACGTCCCGGCCGTTTTCAAGCGCGTGCGCCGCGGTTATGAGCGCGCCGCTCTTTTCGGGAGCCTGCATAACTATCACTCCGTATGACAGCCCCGCCATTATCCTGTTCCTCTTCGGAAAATTCTCACGCAGCGGTCTTGTACCCGGCGGGAACTCCGTTATTACCACGCCTTTTCTGCTTATTGCGTCATAAAAGCCTTTATATTCTCTCGGGTATATGACGTCCAGCCCGCTGCCGAGAACAGCAACGGTCTGCGCGCCGCGCCTTATCGCCGCGCATCCCGCTATAGCGTCTATCCCCCGCGCCATCCCGCTCACTATCGTGACTCCCGCTCCGGCAAGCCCGCCCGTTATGTACTCCGTTGCGCTCCTGCCGTATTCGGAATAGTCTCTTGTCCCGACAACAGTGAGCGTCAGGAGCCTCTTCCAGTCCATATGCTTCCCCTTCATATATAAAACATACGGAGGACACGCTATATTTCTCAGCAAAAACGGGTAATCGTCATCGTCGATCGTGACTATATATCCGCCTATAGCTTCTGTCTCGCGCACTGTCCTTTCAGCTGCTTCAAGAGACTTGTCCGCCAGCTGCGCTTTCGCCGCCGCAGAAAGACCTGTGAACTCTGAAAAATCCGTACAGGCATATATATCCACTACAGAACCGAAACGATCGACTATATTTACCATTGAACGGCTCGATATTTTATTTTTCAGCGTGAGCCATATCCAATACAGATCGTTTTTCATCAGTTATAACGCCCTTCCCGAAGCTGCCGAGAACTGTTTCTCACTGCTTCGTACATCAGAACGGCAGCCGCTGCGCCGACGTTCAGCGATTCGGCTCCGCCGTATATCGGTACTATTATATGCTTGCTTGCGCAAAGAATTTCATCGCATACGCCGTTCGCTTCATTGCCTACTATTATAACGGACGGCGCGCTCATATCAACGCTCGTATACGGCACGGACTCCTCCGAGAGCGCCCCGGCGTACAGCCTGAAGCCCTGCTCCTTCAGCGATATAAGCTCCCCCGCTTCCATGTCGGTACATATGGGAATATGGAAAAGTGAACCCATGCTCGCCCTTACCGTCTTGGGACTGTACAGGTCGGCGCAGCCCGCGGACAGCATTACCCCGCCGAAGCCGGCCGCGTCGGCCGTGCGTATTATCGTGCCTATATTGCCCGGGTCGGAAACGTGGTCGCAGTAGATATACAGCTCGTCCGCCGATGCGCAAAAATCCTCCGGATCGAACATCTCCATTACAGCGATCACTCCCTGCGGCGTTTTTGTATCGCATAGACCTCCGAAAATATCGTCGCGCACCACAGCAGTCTCATTGCATTCAAAGCGTTCACGCCCGCCGTTTCTGAAACAGCTTTCCGACATGACGAGCATACGTATCTTCTTCCCGGATGCGAAGGCGTCCGAAACAGACTTTATGCCCTCGACTGTAAAAAGACGCTCCGCACTGCGCGTTTTTTTATGCAGCAGCGCTTTTATATATTTATATGTTTTGTTTTTTGTTGTTTGGATAATATCATTCATTACTTTTTCATTCACCTATTGCCGTCATCTCTTTTGCTCACACCCTTATACTATATACCATTACTTAGTTTTTTTCAAGTCTTAAATTTAATTTTTTTGAAAATTTTTTGTTTTTGCACTATGAACTGTATGTGATACCGTACGCCGATACGCTACAATGCATAACATGATACCGTTTTTTAGTAAAAAAACGACTCTATCCCGAGACAGAGCCGTTATGTAAGATTGTATGCCCTGCGGTGCGCAGATAACCGCAGGCGCGTCTGTTTACTTTTTCAGTACGCTGTAGAAAGAGCGTATAATATGCCGCTGCGAGCTGTATATGGATCTGTTTCCGTTTACCGCAAATGCTATAACGCAGGAAAGAGCTATATAAAGCGCCGTATCCCCGCCAAAAAGCTCGATACCTATAAATATCGGCGCTAAGAGCGTGTTTGTAGCGGCTCCGTACACCGCCGCCGCGCCCGCCGCCGCGCTCAGCCCGAACGGCAGACCGCTCACCTGTGCCAGTGCCGCTCCCGCCGCCGCGCCTATTGCTATTAGAGGAGTCATCTCGCCGCCAGTGTAGCCGACGCTTACGCATATCACTGTGAAAACAAGCTTAAGAGCAAAATCATATATGTAAAACTCTCCGTCGGCAAATATGCCGTATATGATATTCTCACCCGCGCCGCTGTAACGTCCTCCATGCAGGAATATCAGCGCCGCCGCCATGACGCATCCAACCGCAAAAATGCCTATATACGGATCCTTCACCCTTTTTTTATACAGCTCCCGTGCTTTTCCGAGAAGCTCCGCAAATCCGCGGCCTATCAGCCCGAAAGCCGCCGCGCCGATAACGAGCATCGCCGTCTGCAGCGGTTCAAGACCGCCCTCAAGGCCGACTGCAAACGAAAACGCGCTGTAGCCGCAAAGCTTTGATATAAAGCATGAAGCATACGCGCTTATGAGCGCCGGTATGACCGCTTCATAAAAAAGCACGCCCGACGCCGCAAATTCCAGCGCAAAGAACAGACCTCCAAGAGGCGTTTGGAACAGTCCGCCCAGCGCGGCGCTCACGCCGGATATCAGCAGTATCTGCGAATACTTCCGGCTTTTGAAAATGCGGGACGCATAATCGCCCACAGCGGCTCCGCACTGCGCTATCGTTCCTTCCTTTCCCGTGCTGGCTCCGAACAGCAGCATGATAAGATTATTGAATATCTTCAGCACCGCATAGCCCTTGGGGAACTTGCCTATCTTTCTGGCGTGACCGAAATCCTTTACAACTCCCTTTTCGTCCACCCCGCCCATCTGGTATTCTATGGCAAGGTCAAGTCCCTGCTGAGAATAGGGACTGAACTTTTTATATAAAAATATCACAACGATCCCGGCAGCGCCCAGAAACGGAGTAAGATAGAGATAATATTCCTCCCTTATCTCCGTTATGAACTCTATCGCACAGCCGAAAACTCCCGATATAACTCCCATTACCGCGCCTATCACCGCCGCTATGAGCGAGCATAGGATCGTTTTTTTCATGACTGCCATCATCCGAGCAGCTTTCTCAGATACTTTCCGGTATATGAGCCCTCCGACGCAGCCACCTGTTCGGGTGTTCCCTTGGCTATGACCTCGCCGCCGCCGCTGCCGCCCTCCGGGCCGAGATCGATTATATGATCCGCCGTCTTTATAACGTCAAGATTGTGCTCTATGACTATAACGGTATTCCCGCCTTCCACAAGCTCGTTCAATACATGGATGAGCTTATGAACGTCCGCAGAATGAAGTCCGGTCGTGGGCTCGTCGAGTATATACACCGTTTTTCCCGTAGAGCGCTTGGAAAGCTCGGTTGCAAGCTTGACCCTCTGCGCTTCGCCGCCGGACAGTGTGGTTGAGCTTTGGCCCAGCTTCACATAGCCTAACCCGACCTCCTGCAAAGTCTCCAGGCGGCGCTTTATCTTCGGTATATTCTCAAAAAATACAACGCCCTCATCGACCGTCATCTCCAGAACGTCATATATGGTCTTTCCTTTATACTTCACTTCCAAAGTCTCTCGGTTGTACCTCTTGCCCTTGCAGACCTCGCACGGAACGTATATATCCGAAAGGAAGTTCATCTCGATCTTGACTATACCGTCTCCCGTACAAGCCTCGCAGCGTCCGCCCTTGACGTTGAAGCTGAACCGGCTCGACTTGTAGCCGCGCATTTTAGCCTCGTTGGTAGAGGCGAACACCTCGCGTATATCATTGAACAAATTCGTGTAGGTAGCCGGATTTGAACGCGGCGTTCTGCCTATGGGGCTTTGGTTTATATCTATGACCTTATCGAGAGCATCTATGCCCGTGATCTCCCTGTGCGCTCCGGGATGGGTATGCGCACGGTTCAGCTCATGCGCAAGCTTTTTATAGAGTATCTCGTTTACGAGCGAGCTTTTTCCCGAACCGGAAACACCGGTGACGCACGTGAGCACTCCGGTAGGAAATTTCACCGTTATATTCTTAAGGTTGTTTTCCATTGCTCCTTTTACCGTTATCCAGCCCGTGGGCTTTCTGCGCTTCTCCGGCGTTTCTATCTTAAGCTCTCCGCTGAGATATTTGCCGGTCACCGAACGCGGACATTTCATAAGCTCCCGGGCAGTGCCCTCTCCGACGACCTCGCCCCCGTTTATGCCCGCGCCGGGACCTATGTCAACTATATGGTCGGCCGCGAACATGGTATCCGTGTCATGCTCGACGACTATCACCGTATTGCCCAGGTCGCGCAGATGCTTTAATGTGGCTATGAGTCTGTCGTTATCGCGCTGATGCAGACCTATGCTCGGCTCGTCGAGTATATAGAGCACGCCCGTTAGCCCGGAACCTATCTGCGTAGCCAGTCTTATCCTCTGCGCCTCGCCGCCGGACAGTGTTCCCGACGAGCGGGAGAGCGTCAGATAATCCAATCCCACGTCAAGCAGGAACTTGAGCCGCGCCCGTATCTCCTTCAGCACCTGGTTTGCTATCATAGCTTCCCTTTCTGTGAGCTTGAGCGAATTTACAAACTCCAGCTCCTCGTTCACGGGCATACAGGTAAATTCATATATATTCTTTCCGCCGACCGTTACGGCAAGTATCTCATCGTTGAGCCTTGCGCCGCGGCACTTCGGACATCTGAGATTATTTATATATCTTCCCAGATCGCTTCGCGCATACTCCGACGTCGGCTTGTCATACCGTCTTTGCAGATTTGTTATTATCCCCTCAAACGGCATTTCGTAGGATCCGCTGCCATAGGAACGGCTGTAATCCAGCTTCAGCTTTTTATCGCCGCTTCCGTAGAGTATGACCTGCTTTGCTTCGTCCGGTATATCCTTGTACGGAGTGCTTATGTCGAAGCCGTATTCTTTTGCAATGGCATTATAATACATGAATGCGATACTCGACGGATCGTCGTAATTATTCCATCCGCTGCATCTTATCGCGCCCTCTGTAAGGCTCAGCTCCTCGTCCGCTATCACAAGCTCCGGATCTATTTTCAGCAATACGCCCAAACCGTCGCAGTTCGGGCACGCGCCGTAAGGGTTGTTGAACGAGAACAGGCGCGGCGACAGCTCCTGTAAGCTTATCCCGCATTCATCGCAGGCGTAGTTCTGCGAAAAACTGAGCGTTTCACCTCCGACAACGTCTACCATAACTATATCGCCGCTCAGCTTGAGCGCCGTTTCCACCGAATCCGCGATACGCTTCTCTATATCCGGCTTTATCGCAAGACGGTCTATGATCATCTCTATGCTGTGCTTGACCGTTTTCCTGAGCGTGGGCGGCTCCGCAACGTCATACACCTCGCCGTCCACTCGCATCCTGACAAAGCCGTTCTTTTTCGCCGACTCGAAAACGTTTTTGTGCTCGCCTTTTTTCGCGCGCACTACAGGCGCAAGGATCTGTATCCTTGTCCTTTCCTCCAGCTCCATTATCCGGTCAACTATCTGATCGACCGTCTGCCGCTTTACCTCCCTGCCGCATTTCGGACAGTGCGGCACGCCTATCCGCGCATACAAAAGGCGCAGATAATCGAATATCTCCGTTACGGTACCCACTGTTGAACGCGGATTTTTCGAGGTCGTTTTCTGGTCTATGCTTATTGCCGGCGAAAGACCCTCTATATAATCGACGTCCGGCTTGTCCATCTGCCCGAGAAACTGCCGCGCATATGACGAAAGCGACTCGACATACCTGCGCTGACCCTCCGCGTAGATCGTATCGAAGGCAAGCGAGCTTTTTCCCGAACCGGAAAGCCCAGTGAGCACCACAAGCTTATCGCGCGGTATCTCGACCGAAATATTTTTCAGGTTGTTTACACGCGCTCCTTCTATTTTTATTCTATCGTTTATCATATATTCTTCCCCTTTGGCAGCGCCGTTTTGGTTTTAATATCAGTGCGCGTAATAACTGCCGGTCACGGCATTGCGCTCTATAAGCTCGCTGTGTGAGTTGTGAAGCCTTTCTATATCCGCGAGCATAGCCTGCTCAAACGCCATTTTTATGACTTCGTCGGCCATATATACAAGCTCGGCGTTCGTTATTATCTCCCACCGCTCTCCTGTTTCAAACTCGCGTATGTCCACGATCTCGGCGTTCACTCCGAACTTTGCGAAAATCTCCTGCTCAACGTCATGAAAATCCTGCACCGGAGTATTTCCGTCGCAGAAGCACACAAATTCTATGACCTCGTCCTCGTACATATATATCACAGGCGTCAGTATGTTTTCCGCTATTATCTCTACCATTTCCTGTACTGTTCTTTCTTCAAGCATATATACACCTCAATTTCCGATCTCTTTTTCAAGACGTTTGATCTTGTCTCTGTATTCCGCAGCCTTTTCAAATTCAAGCTTCTCGGCAGCGTCGAGCATCAATATCTCAAGCTCCGCTATCTCATGCCGCAGATCCTTCATGGCGGGCGTTTTTCCTCTTTCCTGCTCCACCGCCTCCATAGGCTCGATGATATCGCGTATTTCCTTGCGTATCGTTCTGGGCACTATGCCGTTTTCCTCGTTATATCTCATCTGGATAGCCCGGCGGCGCTCAGTCTCTGTTATCGCCCTTTCCATTGACTTTGTTACGGTATCTCCGTACATTATGACTTTGCCGTCCGCATTCCTCGCGGCGCGGCCCACCGTCTGTATAAGCGAGGTCTCGCTGCGCAGAAAGCCCTCCTTGTCCGCGTCAAGTATGGCTACAAGCGCCACCTCCGGTATATCAAGCCCTTCGCGCAGCAGATTGATGCCTACAAGCACATCATACACTCCGAGACGCAGATCCTTTATGATCTGCGTACGCTCGATGGTATTTATATCCGAGTGCATATAGGTCACTTTAACGCCTATCTCCTTCAAATAGTCCGTCAGATCCTCCGCCATTTTCTTTGTGAGCGTTGTTACAAGCGTCCTGAGACCCGCTTCCGTGACCTTGCTTATCTCGCCTATAAGGTCGTCTATCTGATGCTCTGTCGGACGCACCTCTATTTCCGGATCGACCAGTCCGGTCGGACGTATCACTTGCTCCGCCGTCACCGTCGAGTGCTCCTTTTCATAGTCGCCCGGAGTTGCGCTCGTAAATATCACCTGCGACAGCCGCTTCTCAAACTCATCAAATTTGAGCGGACGGTTATCCGCCGCGCTCGGGAGACGGAAGCCATACTTAATGAGCGTTTCCTTTCTTGCCCGGTCGCCGTTGTACATGCCGCGCACCTGCGGGAGCGTCACATGCGACTCATCTATTATCATAAGATAATCCTCAGGGAAATAATCGAGCAGCGTAAACGGCGCGGAGCCGGGCGCTCTGCCGCTTATATGCCGCGAATAGTTCTCTATCCCCTGGCAGAAGCCTATCTCCTGCATCATCTCAAGATCATAGCGCGTTCTCTGCTCTATACGCTGCGCTTCGATAAGGAGATCGCGTTCCTTGAAATATTTAACGCGCTCCTCCATTTCCTCCTCTATCGCAGCCATCGCCATCGCCATTTTCTCCGAGGTCGTTACATAATGCGAAGCGGGCATTATCACCGCATGACGGTACGTGCCCAGTATCTCGCCCGTAAGCACGTTTATCTCGCATATCCTGTCTATCTCGTCTCCGAAAAATTCGACGCGTATAGCATTTTCACCGTTATTGGACGGGAATATCTCCACAACGTCGCCGCGCACACGGAATTTATTACGTACAAAGTTGATATCGTTTCGCTCATACTGCATATCGACAAGCTTTCTGAGCATCTCGTCGCGGTCCTTTTCCATCCCAACTCGCAGAGACAGCATCATGTTCTTATAATCCTCCGGATCGCCCAGGCCGTATATGCATGACACGCTCGAAACTATGAGCACATCCTTCCGCTCAAGGAGCGCAAACGTCGCGCTGTGGCGGAGCTTATCAAGGTTCTCGTTCGTCATGGCGTCCTTTTCTATATAAGTATCGGTCTGCGGCAGGTACGCCTCCGGCTGATAATAATCGTAGTAGCTGACGAAAAATTCTACGCAGTTATTAGGAAAAAACTCCTTGAACTCACTGCACAGCTGCGCGGCAAGCGTCTTGTTATGAGCCAAAACTATAGTAGGCTTATTCACCGCCGCTATGATATTGGCCATAGTAAAGGTCTTTCCCGAGCCGGTAACGCCCAGCAGCGTCTGAAATTTTTCACCGCGCTCCAGCCCCTCCGCCAGCGCCTTTATCGCCTCCGGCTGGTCGCCAGACGGCTTATATTCCGATATAAGCTCAAATTTATCCATATCTATTCCCCTGATCGTAAACGAATTTATCTAAAGACCTCATCACCTGTACATTATAACATGCGAACATCTGTTTGTCAAGCGGAGAGAGTATGCTCTCATAGCTAAGTATATCACGTATAATTGAAAAAAACAATCGTTTTACAAAAAACTATCACTTTATCCAAAACAACCGTACTTTTTAGATTGGAACCGCGTTATTATCACTTGACACGCCGCTGTTTCAGAGGTAAAATAATATCGGGAAAACAAGCCGGCGCGAAGCGCAGGCTTTGCTATCACTTATAAAAAATATCACAGGAGGTAAGATCACTATGAATGAAGCATTAAACGTATTGAATTCTCGCCGCTCGTGCAGGAGCTTCGACGGACGGCAGATAACGGACGAACAGCTCAACGCTATCCTTGAAGCGGGAACATATGCGCCTACAGGCATGGGCAGGCAATCGCCAGTAATGGTCGTCTTGCAGAACAAGGACGATATAGCCGAGCTGTCGGCAATGAACGCCGCTATCATGGGAACGGATATAGATCCTTTCTACGGCGCTCCCACCGTTATCGTCGTTCTCGCCGACAAAAGCGCGGCCACCTGCATATATGACGGCTCGCTCGTTATGGGAAATCTCATGAACGCAGCTGAAGCGGTCGGCGTTCAGTCGTGCTGGATACATCGCGCAAAGGAGGAGTTCGAGTCCGAAAAGGGCAGGCTGCTGCTCGATAAATGGGGCGTCAAGGGCAACTATGAGGGCATAGGCCACTGTGTTCTCGGCTACGGCGAAAAAGTCCCGGCAAAGCCGCGCAAGGAAAACTATATATACAGGGTTTGACCGTCTGACGCCGCTTCGGCGCAAAGACCGATGAACAGCGGAAACAAAAAGACCGGCGAAAAAATGCCGGTCTTTTGCTGCATCGGTACCATTGAGATCACTCTGTTTACTCCCTACAGCGAATTACCTTTTTCGAGCGATATTTCATTGAATATCTTAAGATAATCGTCTATATCCGTGTCTGTCCTCTCTTGTCCCGATACGTCGAGAACTATCTTTCCCTCATGCATCATTATCGTTCTTGTGCCGTATTCGACCGCGTATCTGAGGTTATGCGTGACCATGAGCGAGGTGATCTTTTTCTCCTTCACCACTTTATCGGTAAGCTCCATGACTATATCCGCAGCCTTTGGGTCGAGCGCCGCAGTATGCTCATCGAGCAGGAGCAGCTCGGGACGCACAAGCGTCGCCATTATGAGCGCAAGCGCCTGACGCTGTCCTCCCGACAATGCACCCGCAAGAGTGTCAAGTCTGTTTTCAAGCCCCATCCCCAGAAACTCAAGCTGTGAACGGTAGAAATCCTTTCTCTTCCTGTTAAGCCCGAAGCTCAGTCCGAACGGCCTGCCCTTGTTATCGGCTATTGATAAATTTTCCCATATGGTCATGCTTGAGCACGTACCCATTGCCGGAGCCTGGAATACGCGTCCTATCCTGAGCGCACGCTTATAATCCTTCATCCCGTTTATCTCAGTACCGCCGAGAAGTACTTTGCCGCCGTCCACCGCAGCAGAGCCGGATATGATATTCAGCATCGTGGTCTTGCCCGAACCGTTCGAGCCTATGACCGCCACAAATTCACCCTGTTCTATCTTAATGCTGAAACCGTCGAAGAGCACCTTTTCGTCTATAGTTCCCTGATTGAATGTCTTGTCTACAGCGGAAAGCTCAACCATTCCTTTTCACCCCCGCCTTTTTCTTTTTCACAAAAAATTCGTTTATGACCAGCGTCACTATAAACAGTACGGTTATCATAAAATTCGTGTCCTGCGATCTGAGCCCGGCTGCAAGCGCTATCGATATGCACGCCTTGTACACTATCATTCCGAGCAGTACTCCGGTAGTGACCCTCATGAATTTAAGCTTTCTGAACACAGTAGTACCGATTATTACCGCCGCAAGTCCCATAACGACAGTTCCCGTTCCGGAACCTACGTTAAAGGCGCGCGAATACTGACAGTATACCGCTCCAGCGAGCGCAACAAGACCGTTCGCTATAGAAAGCCCTATTATCTTTATCGTTCCCGGATTTTTTGCAAGAGTTATCACGAGACCTTCATTATCTCCAACACTTCTGAGCAGAAACCCGGATTTTGTGCGCATATACCAGTCAAGCGCGAATTTGGACGCTATAGCTATAACGATTATCACCGCGAGCTTTGAATAAAGCGCCGAATGTCCCGGAAAAAATCTCTCCGTCATTGAGAATATCGTAACGGAATCCATCCCCAGAAAGTCGGACGCTTTTCCGACTATGCCGTAGTTGACCGAATAAAGAGCGGTCATAGTCAGAATACCGCAGAGAAGATTGCGTATCCTGAGCTTCACGTTGAATATACCGGTGAACGCTCCGGCTATGCATCCGGCCGCGAACGCCGCAAGAAGCGCGAGCCATGGATCCATTGCATGGCTTATCATAACAAAACAAACAGCGATCCCGAGCGGAAAGGTACCGTCTACCGACAGATCCGGGAAGTCGAGTATCGTATATGTAATATACACACCCATCGCCATTATGCCGTATATGAACCCCTGCTCAAGGATCCCTATTATCATAGACTCGATCATGATTCCTCCGACGGAGCGGTCTTGACCTCTGCACGGTCTGTTATCGACTGCGGTATCTCAACGTTAACAGCCTCCGCCGCATCCGGATTTATCGTTATCTTGCTTTCGGTCATTGTCTCATATGGTATTGAGGACACATCCTCGCCGTTAAGAACTCTTGCAGCGATCACACCGGCTTTTCTGCCAAGCTCTATATAGTCGATCCCCGCCGACGCGATACAGCCGTTGCCGACCTGCTCCTCCTCGCTTCCGAACACAGGAACGCCTGAGGCAGTCGCCTTTTCTATAAGTACGGGCAGATTGTTTACGACCGTATTGTCTGTCATGTTCGTTATGCAGTCCACCTCGTTTACAAGTATATCCACCGCCTGAGGTATATCCGCCGCATTCGTTATTCCTCTTTCCACAAGCTCAAAACCGTAGTCCGCGACCTTTGCTTTGTAATCCTCTATTGTCGAAACGGAGTTCGCCTCGCTTGTTGTATAGAGTATGCCTATCTTTTTAGCTTCGGGGAGCATTTCGCGTATCAGCTCCAGCTGCGCCTCAACGGGAAGCTTATCCGACACGCCCGTTATGCCGTCCATAGCCTGCGTTTCGCTCTCCGCAAGCTTTGCCGCAACGGGATCTGACACCGCATTGAATATCACCGGTATCCCTGCCTCAAAGCATGCGTTGTAGCAAGCCTGAGCCGAAGGAGTTGCTATACCGCAGACCAGATCCATCTGCTTTGACGCAAACTGCTGCGCTATCTGGGTGTTTGTCGAGTCGTCGTTCTTTGCCGACTGAGCGGTGAGCTCATAGCTTATGCCCTCGCTGTCCAGCCCCTGTGTAAAGCCCTCAAGACAGTTCTCGAGCGACGGATGATCCGCATACTGCAATACACCTATATTGTACTTCGCATCTCCCGAACCGTTATCTGCGGTCTCATTCGAAGCGCAGCCCGCAAAAAGCGATCCGCAAACCGCCGCTGCGGCTATGATAGAAAATATTTTTTTCAATTGCATGATAATTACATTCCTTCCGTTTATTATTCTACTCCAAAAGAATATCATTAATATTATATTACTTTATTTTGTGAATGTCAACATAAATTTTGTCGTGTCCCGTATTATTTTTCTCTGTAAAACTCCCGGTATACATTCACAGATATTATTCCACGGCATATATTAAAGTATATCGAATAAAAAAACACGCTCTCTGGCTTGAGCTGAACGGAGGCTGCTATGGTTAAATGGAGCTTGTGCATGATCGTAAAAAACGAAGAAGATGTGATCGGGCGCTGCCTTGAAAGCGCCGGAGATCTTTTTGACGAGATCATCATAGCCGATACCGGTTCCGGCGACGGCACAAAGGCTGAAGCAGGCAGATTTACCGATCTCATATATGACTTTGAATGGAAAGACGATTTCGCCGCGGCCCGGAATTTTGCATTTTCCAAGGCCTCGGGAGACTATATAATGTGGCTCGACGCCGACGACGTTATCCCCGCCGAGTCGCTCCGGCGTCTGCGTGAGCTAAAATCGCGTCCCGCAGAAGCCGACGTTTACATGCTGCCCTATCACACGGCATTTGACGAGAACGGCGCTCCTGTATTTTCCTTCTACCGCGAACGCATTATACGTAACTGCCCAAAATGCATATGGCGCGGGTGTGTCCACGAAGTCATAGAGCCGTTCGGGAAAGTTGTAAAAACAGACGCGCCGATCGAACACCGAAAGACTAGAACGGGCGATGCCGGCCGCAATCTGAGGATATACGAAAATATGCTGAAAAACGGCTGCATCCTTGACGCAAGGCATACGTACTATTACGGACGCGAGCTGTATTATCATGAACGCTACAGCGAAGCCGAAAAAGTATTCGCGGCTTTCCTGGACAGAGACGACGGCTGGGCCGAAAACAAGACCGACGCAGCCCTGCTCCTTGCCAGATGCCGATATATGCAAAACAACGGCCGCGGCGCGGCCGAAGCGCTCATGCACGGACTTTCGCTGGGCACTCCCCGCGCCGATCTGTGCTGCGCTATAGGCCGTCATTATTTTGACCTCAGACAATTCGACCGCGCCGCCTTCTGGTACAAAGCCGCGCTCTGTACCGAAAAAAGCACTGACGGCGGCTTTGTTTCGGAAGAATGTTATGATTTTTTGCCGTATATAATGCTCTGCCTGTGTTTCTGGGAACGCGGCGATGTAATATCGGCATATATCTGCAACGAGCTTGCCGGCAGCTGTAAGCCTCATTCTTCTTACTATATACAGAACAAGAGATTCTTTGCGGGGCTGATGCATGATCACCCCGCAGACAAGGAATAAACAGTATTTTTTTCATCGATCTATTGATCAAAAGGAGTTGGTTTAATGTATAAGAAATATCCGCCGGAAAACGGCGAAAGTACGGTAACAGACAGCGGCAGCTGCCGCTGCTGCCAATCCTCCTGCTGCTGTCCGCCGCCATGTCCGCCGGTATGTCCTACCGGAGCAACGGGCGCGACCGGCGCAACAGGCCCGACAGGCCCAACGGGGCCAACGGGGCCGACAGGGCCTACGGGAGCAACAGGCACAGCAGGCACATCCGGCGCAACAGGCCCGACAGGCCCAACGGGGCCGACAGGGCCTACGGGAGCAACAGGTACAGCGGGCACACCCGGCGCAACGGGATCGACAGGGCCGACAGGGCCGACAGGCCCAACGGGGCCTACCGGACCTACCGGACCTACCGGAGCGACAGGCGCAACAGGGCCGGCAGGCTCTGACGGCTCTGACGGTGCTGACGGTGCGACAGGCGCCACCGGTGCTACGGGCGCCGACGGCACAGCAGCCTCAATAGTAGTAGGCTCCACAACTACCGGAGAACCCGGTACGGAAGCTTCTGTTGTCAATGTAGGAACAGAACGGGACGCAGTGCTTGAATTTACCATTCCACGCGGTGACACGACCTGCTGTACTCCGAAGCTTGACCTCCTGTTTTCGTATTCCACTCCCCCAAAGCCCGTGACAGACGGAGGAAGCCTGGTATTTGATATAAACTCTATAGTTTACGGAACAGCTATAAGTCATACTCCGAACAGTGCAGATTTCGTAATAGACGAACCGGGCGTATACTATGTATCCTTCAAGGGATCATTTGCCTCGCTTATAGGCTCGTGCTATCCGCAGACCCTGCTTCTGTACCTGGCTCAGAACGGCAATATAGTTGTCGGCAGCGAGCTGAACCACACATTTGCCAGGTCAAATGAACTCATAAGCCTTGCATTCACTATCCCGGTAGTGGTATCAGAGGTTCCGTCATCGCTGAGCATAGTTGTTAACGGCGGCAGCTTCGCTTACAGCAATATCGCACTTTCGATCCATCGCATAAGCGATATACCGGACGAAAACTGATCCTTATCCGCACAGAATCGCGGCAATGAAAATCGAGGCTCCGTATCCTCATAACGGGGATACGGAGCCTCTCTTTGCGAAACAAAATAAGACCGCACAATGTGCAGCCTTATTTTTAAGATCAGCTTCTCTCGCTTTTACGAAGCACTGCGGAAGAAAACGAAGCCCGTTGAAACGCCGGATGAGCCACTCCGCTCAAAAAAAGCGGGAGTACGTCTTTGCCTATGTTATAACAGAACCCCGTTTATCGAGTCCGTACAAAGCTTCACTGCCGTATCTATATCCTCTCTGCCTATTGTCAGCGGAGGATTAAAATACAGAACGTTCCCGAGAGGACGAAGTATGAGCCCGCGGTCAAGCGCCTTTTTGTATATCTCATACCCTATGCGCTTTTCGGTATCGAAGCCTTCCTTGCTTTCTCTATCCTTCACAAGCTCTACCGCATTTATCAGTCCTATATGCCGTATCTCTCCAACATTTTTATGATCTTTCAGCGCCGCGCTGAGCCGATCGTTAAGATAGACCGCGGTTTCACGAGCCTTAGCTATGATATCGTCTCTTTCAAGCACATCAAGAACTGCCAGCGCCGCACTGCAGCCGAGAGGATTGCCGCTGTATGTATGCGAATGCATAAACGCCTTTCCCTCATTATAATCAGAATAGAATGCATCGTATATCTCATCCGTGGCTATAGTTATCGCCATAGGCATATATCCCCCGGTAAGTCCCTTAGAAATACACATTATATCCGGACTCACTCCGGCATGTTCGAAAGCAAACATCTTTCCCGTCCTGCCGAAGCCTGTGGCTATCTCGTCGGCGATAAGGACAACATTGTATTCGTCGCAAAGCTCCCTCAGCTTTTTCAGATACAGCGGCGGGTATATCCTCATTCCGGCGCTGCCCTGAAGAAGCGGTTCAACTATCATTCCGGCCGTTTCGGCGCCGTGCTCGGCAAAAGCTGCTTCCGCTTTTTCAAAGCATTCACAGCTGCATTCATCTCTGTTCTTTCCGTACGGACACCTGTAGCAGTCTGGGGCTTCTATCCTTACCGTTTCCATCAGCATCGGTTTATATATTTTCGCATACAGATCAAGCGTACCCACCGACAGCGCGCCTATTGTCTCACCGTGATAACCGTCGGACAGACACATGAATTTCTGCTTTTCACTTCGGCCTGTCTGATAGCAATACTGAAACGCCATCTTCAGCGAACATTCGACCGCAGCGCTGCCGTTGTCCGAAAAATTGAATTTTGTAAGTCCTTCGGGCACGATCCTTGACAGCCGCTGACAAAGCTTTATCGCCGGTTTATGCGAAAAGTTTGCAAATATCACATGCTCTAAGCTGTCAAGCTGTTTCTTCACAGCCTCGTTTATATCCGGATTGCAGTGCCCAAGCAGATTGCACCACCATGAGCTTACTATATCTATATAATCCTTTCCGTTGATATCCTTCAAATGCACTCCGCTACCGCTTTCTATAACTATGGGCGGAAGCTCCTCGTAGTCCTTCATCTGTGAACACGGATGCCATATGTATTTCAGATCCTCTTTCTGCCAGTCCATTTTACCGCTCCTTACTATTTATATTTCCGCATAAAGCTCCGCAAGCATCTTTGGATCTATATCCAGCTCGGAAGCTCCTTTTTCGACCTTTGCAAGAACCTTTATCCCGGTCAGTTCTTCAACCATTTTTATATTATCCTCTTCCATTATGCTGCCGCTGTGAAAATTATTGAAGATCATGCCGCATACCGGCAGCCCGTGCGCTCTCATGTATTCGACGGTCAGTACAACGGAATTTATCGTACCCAGACCGGCGTCCGCAACGATAAGCGAAGGCAGCTTTAACATTTTTATAATATCCTCAAGATACAAATTCTTGTCGTAAGCTATAGGACAAACGATACCTCCGCTGCCCTCGACCGTGAGATATTCAAACGTATCCATGAGACGGCCGTAATCCTCCATGACCTTCTCTTTTTCGACCGCCCCGCCCTCAAGGATCGCCGCAAGATGGGGAGAGTACGCATTCCGGTATACATATGAAACACATTCGTTAGGATCCATGTCCAATCCTGCCGTTCTAAGAACGTGTTCGGCGTCGCCCGGTATGAGCACGCCGTTTTTTTCTTCCGCGCCGCTCAGCGCCGCTTTATAATACCCTGCATTCAGCCCGTAGCAGCGCAGCTTTTTAACAATTAGCGCCGTTACATATGTTTTTCCCACATCCGTACCTGTTCCCGTTATAAATAACCCTTTACTCATCTTTAAGCACCGCCCTGTAATTCAATCTTTTCAATATATCCATATCCTCTCCGGCCGTTATGCCGGAGGTTGTGAGCATATTCATAGTTATGGCCGCGTTCGCTCCGGAGCGGAAGCAGCTCTCGCCTTTATCTTCCATAAGTCCCCTTCCTCCGGCAAGCCTTATAGACGCCGAGGGATTTATGAACCTGAAAACGGCGCATATCCGTCTCATCTCGTCATTTGTGAGCATACTGCGTCCCTCCATGGGCGTACCCTTTATTGGATTAAGCATATTGACCGGCACTGAACGTATCCCCAGCTCCCTCAGCTCAACAGCCATATCTATCCTGTCCTCCATCGTCTCGCCAAGTCCCATTATCCCTCCGCTGCAAACCTCAAGTCCTGCCTCCTGCGCAGCCCGTATAGCGTTCAGTTTGTCGTCATATGTATGCGTAGTGCAAATATACGGGAAATATCTTCTCGACGTCTCAAGGTTGTTGTGAACACGGCTCAGACCTGCATCCTTCAGTCTTGAGAACTGGTCTCTGCTCAGCAGACCAAACGAGCCGCAGACCGATATGCCGCAGCTTTTTTTTATCTCGTGTATGACCTCGCACACCTTGCCGACTTCTTCATCCGAAAGCTTTTTTCCCGATGTGACAAGTGAAAATCTAAGTATACCTGCCGCCTCATTTTCCGCGGCCTGCCGCGCCGCCGTTTTCGGATCTATAAGCGGATATTCCTCCACACCGGCATTATAGTGCGCCGACTGCGCGCAGTAACGGCAGTTTTCGGAACATCGCCCGCACTTGGCGTTAGTTATCGAACACAGATCGAATATATCTCCGCACACCTCACGTCGTATCTTATCCGCCGCAGCGCAAAGCTCCTCCAGAGGCGCCTTCGCAAGCTCCGCAGCGTCCGCTCTGTCTATCCCGCCGCCGGATATCGCTTTTTCAGTCAGCCGCTCTATCATACACAAAACAAATCCACTCCTGTCTGTTATTTTGATTGTAAACCTCTTTCTGTGTTAACATTATATCACACCCCCGGTGATATGTCAAGCACGTCCGCACACCAGGATCAATTTCAAGTGAAAAATCAGCGCTGACCATTCTTTGCATATCTATTGACATTACGCGCGTATTCTAATATAATATATATGATCGCGGCGCGCCGTTTGGCGGTACGGCCCGCTTATACGGAGGGAATAATATGCTTATCAACTATGACTATTACAGAATTTTTTATTACGCCGCAAAATACGGCAGTCTTACGCGCGCCGCGCAGATACTTATGGACAACCAGTCAAATATAACAAGGATGATCAAAAATCTCGAGACCGAGCTTGGGTGCACTCTGTTTATACGAACCAACAAAGGCGTATCCCTTACGCCCGACGGCGAAAAGCTTCTCGGATATGTGAGCGCTGCCTTTGAACACCTGCAGGAGGGAGAACAGGAATTTTCCAAAGGACACGGACTTGAAAGCGGTACGGTTACAGTCAGCGTAAGCGAGACCGCGCTCCACGGACTTTTTCTGAAAGTTCTGCACAACTTCCACAACAAGTATCCCGGGATAAAAATAAGGATACTCAACTTTTCGACCCCGCAGGCCATCTCCTCACTGCACAGCGGCATGGCCGATCTTGCGATAGTAACATCGCCTACTGGCTCTTCAAAGCCGCTGCAGGAAACGCGCATAACCGGCTTTAACGAAGTTCTCGTTTGCGGCCCGGATTTTTCCGATATGAAATACAAGCGGCTTCGTTTTTCGGATCTGCATTCTTATCCGTTCATATGTATGGGCAAAGGCACGAAAACCTATGAATTTTATAACAAGCTGTTCGTTAAAGAGGACATCGTTCTTTCCCCCGACATGGAGGCGGCAACGACCGACCAGGTGCTCATCATGGTCAAAAACAATCTCGGACTTGGATTTCTCCCGGATATGATAGCAAGACCCGCAATAGAAAGCGGAGAGATAATGGAACTGAATTTCGAGGATCAGATACCTAAGCGGTATATCTGTCTGCTTAAAAATACGGATTATTCACTGAGCGTGGCCGCAAAGGAGTTTGAAAAGACCGTTCTCGCGGAACGCGAAAATAATAAATAGTTCTGTCTTACGGGTAAAACCGAAACATTAACAAGCAGAAAAGCAATGGAAAACCTGTATATGATGATATAATATAAACATACAAAGAGACAAAATAAAATTCAAGGAGAAGTATCATGAACTTGATAGTTAGAAGATTTAATGAAGCCGACGCATTGGATGTATGCAATCTTATAGTACGCAATTTTCTTGAAGTTAATAGTAAAGATTATGGGATGGATGCTATGCAAAAATTAGCAAAAATATATAATGTAAATAAAGTACTTCAAATTGCAAGGTATGCACATATGTATGTTTTTGAAATAGATAAAAAAATCATTGGTACAGGTTCAATTTCAAGCTATTGGGGAAGCGAAACAGAAAGTATATTACTTACTATATTTGTGTTGCCGGAGTATCATGGAAGGGGGATTGGGACTAAGATTATAAAAACGCTTGAACAAGATGAACTGTTTATGAGAGCAAAACGAATTGAAATTCCTGCTTCTATTACTGCAACCGAATTTTATCGAAAATTCGGGTATGATTATAAAAATGGTGTTAAAGAATTAGATGAAGAACATCATTACCGTCTTGAAAAATTTAGATAAATTACATTTAGGTGTAGATTTGGGGTGTTCCCAACAACTGAAAATCTCTATTTCTGTTATAGGCGGAAACGAGTGATTTTTCGGAAAGGGTATCTTCTTTCCGCACTTTACAGAATTTTTTTACAAAAGAACGAAAGGATGTGTATCATCTTATTTGTGGTGCTAAAAAGGTGTCCAATTCTGTAAAACCGACTTATACAACAATATGAGGATATACAAGAGAAAACGGAAAACCATTAAAAATATAGAAATTTATCTCACTTTAATAAACACCTGCAAGAAGTTATAAGACGATTTCCGTCTATCAAACCAATAAAAAATTTCAGCGCTGCATTTTTAATGCAGCGCTGGAACTCTGTTATATCCTTTCTTCACGGCAGAACCGTGCGAGCAAAAGGCTGTGTATGCGCCTAAATAAGGTTATCTGTGTTTTTCTGTCAATATTGTTCAAGTCCCCAGTCTATCTCGTCGTAGACCTTTTCGCATCTGACTGGCTCTTTGTATTCTTCTTTGTTAATATATGTTTTTCCCCAATACCACAGAGAACCGTCGTTCTTTATAATATATACCGCTCCGTATGAAAACGCGTAATCCTTAACGTTATCGGCGATCTTCACGGGTTTAAGAATGTATTTCTCACCGTCTTTTACTATCTGACCCGATTCATTGCTTCCCCAGCCCCAGAGCGATCCGTCCTCCTTTTTTGCAAGCATTGTGGATCCGGCTTTTACCGAAACAAAGCCTTCGCCCAGCTTCACCGGGTCGGTATGGTTAGACAGAGCTTTGGTATATTCATAGCTATCATAATCGAATGTTTCCGCATAGCCCAGCTGACCGTCATAGCTGCTCCCAAAGCCCCATAGGATACCGCTGCCGTCTATATACGCATATACGCTTCCCTCGCCGCTCGAAACATATACGGCATTTTCACCCATAAGGACAGGCTCGGAATGATCGGCTTCATCGCTCCACTCCCCGCTGAAATTTTCCGAACGATATGTCCATACGCTGCCATCGTTCTTAAGATAGATAACGTACTCCGAACCCGAGACCTGTTTCACTCCGGAATCTATAAGCTCCCATCTCCCGTCCACAGTCATCTCATAAAGACCGCCGTTTTGGTCTATATAATGCCCCTCGTTGGCCGAAATGACGTTTTCTGCCGTAAAAGTATCATTGCTTTCGTTGTTGTCATTGACCAGATAGAGTTTTCCGTCCTTGGCGAGCAGCCAGCCCTCATAATAATTTCCGTCTATCAGATTCCTGCGGCGGTATACCGCGTTCGAGCAGTTATCATAGGTCTCCGGAACGCTGTACAGAGCTCCGTCCGCATCTATCACGGACAGCGGCGAATACGCAGATGCACCGAATTTCTCGAACACCGGCGCGTCTCCCCTCACCGCCACATTCAGATCCCCGTTCGTATATGTGGTATACCGCGTTACCTTCATTCCGTACAGGTATTCATAGTCAACGTTTGCCTGACGGAAAAAGCCAAGGGCTCCGTTTTCCGTCATGTATTCATCAATATAATACTTCATTCCGTGATAATCGGAATATTGGTGAACAAAGCCGGGAATGCAGCGGTCGGATCTCATTCCTCCGGTCATATCATACTTATTCCCGTAAGTCGAACGGTAATAGGTGCCGAGATCGCTGCCTATCGTATATGTATAATACCCCTCGTCAATAAAATAGCCGGTCTTTTCACCGTTTACAAACGATCCGGTGTATACCATATCGTTTACCGTCCCGGGGAACTCGGTCATCACACTGGTGTCATGGATACGCCCTATGCCATGCGGGACGCCGTTTTCCGCCTCTCCCGTATATGTTATCCCGTCGCCGAGACTTAAAGTCTGTGCATACGACTGTTCGTTATAGGCATATTCAACGCTGCTGCGTATGACATTCAGCTTTGCGAGCCTATGCTCTTCATCAAAGACTACCTCTCCGAACGGTCTCAGATCTGATAATTTTATCAGTGTCTGTCCGTCTATATTGCACGCGGCTATCTCCGTTCCGTGCAAATAGGTTCTGATATCGGTGCTGTAAACATTATAAAGCGTTCTGCCAAGCTGTATATCGGATTTTTTGATGTTGATCTCGCTCGGGGCAAGAGACGTTCTCACTGTGTCGGTATTCTGCGTTACAGTTAGTGTTCTTGCGTCCGCATCCCAGTCAACGGCAAAACCGTAGCCTCTCAGATCCTCTGCTATCACGTAGGTATAGTCCTGAAAATTATACGAACGGATAGGCTGATCGTCTATAAGCGCGCCGATGTCAGTTGCATATACCTCTCCTACCATCTCGTTCGCATGTACGCTTACTGCAAATGCCGGAACAAACGCCGATACCGCCAACGCCGCGCATGCTCCCCCAAAAAAAGAATATAAATCTCTCATTTTACCTTCCTCCCTAATGTCTCGCCGTTCTATGCCATAGCTGTCCAAAAGCTTTGATACAGCAGATAACTCATTGTCTGCTATGAACAAACAGCAGACAATGAGTACTATTAAATAATTAGACGGTTTATATGACAGGTCGGAGCGGTTTGATCGATACAAAGTCAAATTTTCCGTAAAAAAAGACAATATCTTATGACGCGTAATAAACCTTTACAGGCGGTTTAAATACACCTTGATATACCTGATAAGCAGGCGTCTCCTCATTCATGCTTGAGATCCCCTGTCGCCGGACCGTCGATCAGCTTTCCGCTGCCGGTAAATCTGGAACCGTGACACGGACAGTCCCATGAATGTTCCTGCGAATTCCATTTCAGTGCGCAGCCCATATGCGGACATCTTTTGGACGATACAGTCATAAGGTTTGTTACGGCTTCAAATGCATTTACCGCAAGCTGCCGGCGCAGTATGCTTCGCGACGGAGAAAATACCGGGGCGAACCTATTCTCCTTTCCCGTTACCATATCAGCGAGAATTTTTGCGGCCGCCATAGACGAAGTCATTCCCCACTTATTGAAGCCTGACGCAACATAAAAATCAGGCGTTTGTTTTGAGTACCGGCCTATATACGGAACTCCGTCCAGGGACATGCAGTCCTGAGCCGCCCAGCGGTATACGACCTTACACTGCGGATAATACTCCGACGCAAAAGCCTCCGGCACTGCCCAATTTTCACCTTTTTTGCCCGTGCGGTGCCCTCCGCCGCCGACCAGCAGCACATTGTTGACGTTTCTGAGAGATATGCCGTTTTCCGCCTCGTCGATGTACATCCCGTCCAGCTCCGGGACGCTGTCCAGAGCGATCACATAGGAGCGCTTTTGATACAGCTTCAGAAAATAGCTGCCGTGTTTATTTATAAAAGGAAAATGCGTTGCCGCAATTATTTTTTTTGCGGTTATTTTCCCGTTTTCCGTTACCGCGCCATTGCCGGTCAGCTCCATGACACGGGTATTCTCAAATATATTCAAACCCCGGGAGACAGCCGCTATGAATTTTAACGGATCAAACTCCGCCTGTTCCTTAAATCTGACCGCGCCCGCAACAGGGAACGGCAGCGGCAGCCCGCCGGCAAATTCGGCGGTATAGCCTATTTCCTTAAGAGCGTCAAGCTCATTCTCCAATGTACGCCTGTTGTCCCGCGAATACACATACGCGTCACGCTCCCTATAGCCGCAGTCTATCGTTCCGCATATGCTGCGGTATTCCTCCAGCGCCTCGGCATTAGCTTCCAGATACATACGCGCCCGCTCGGCTCCGAACCGTTTTATCAGCTTTTGATAAATAAGCCCATGCTGAAAGGTTATTTTCGCAGTGGTATTTTTTGTGGCGCCTGAGCAGATCCTGTCCGCTTCAACAAGCGCGTGATCCACACCTGCTTTGCCGAGCATATACGCACAAAGTATGCCGGTAATACCTCCTCCTATGATGAGGACGTCAACGTTAATATCCCTGTCCTGCGCTTTAAATTCGGGCAGACTCACAGAGTCGGACCATAACGAAATCATAAGATCACCTCTGTGATTAGTATGCATATTTTTTTCAAAATTATCAGGCCAAAAAGCATTCTGCTCCGTCAGTAACGGCTGCTTTGCTGCACTTTTATTCGATTTTTTGATACAAAAACCGGCCTCCGAACGTTAGCTGATGCTCTGACCTTCGGGGCCGGTATGTATTTTTTCGCATCCGTTTGCATATCACATAAACATGATAAGACTGACCGCCATTACCGCCATACCGCCGATAACGCCTAAGATCATCGTGTTGCCCTTATCGTATTCCCTTGCCATCGGTATAAGCTCCTCCACAGCTATGTAAACCATTATACCCGATATTATACCGAATATAACGCCGTAGAGTGCGTCGCTCAGAAACGGACGCAGTATCAAATAACCTATCACCGCGCCCAAAGGCTCTGTCAGTCCTGACAGGAACGATACTGTAAAGGCCTTTTTCTTGTTTCCGGTCGCGTAATATATAGGCACGGATGTTACTATCCCCTCCGGGATATTATGGATCGCTATCGCTACGGCAATAGCCGCTCCGAGCGAAACATCGTCAAGCGCAGATGTGAATGTCGCAAGCCCCTCGGGAAAATTATGTATGGCTATCGCCAGCGCGGTAAGCAGTCCCATCCTTGCCAGGACGGCGTCGTTTTTTCCCGCCTTGACCGCCGTCAGATTGCTCTCCGGCGAAGGTATAAGATTATCTATCAGCATTATGAGCGCCATACCCGCAAAGAACGACGCGCATGAAAGCCACATTCCGTTTACCGCTCCAAACCCTGTTTGAAGATATTCCTGCGATTTTACAAACATTTCAACAAAGGATATGTAGAGCATAACTCCGGCCGAAAACCCCAGCGAAGCCGCCAGAAACTTTTTGCCGGTCCCTTTTGTGAACAGCGCTATAACGCTTCCTATACCGGTAGCGAGCCCGGCAAGCGCCGTCATGACCAATGCAGCACCTGCATTTGCAAACATAAAACCACCCCTTAAGCTTATATAAGATCCCGGGCAGACGCATGTATCCCCGGTCCTTTTATATATTACTCACGAGAATGATTTTATGTTACACACAAAAACAGAACGGCGCGGCTGCGCTTCGCCTTTTACCGTTCTGTGTTTCTATCGTTTAAAAAATCCTATCAGATGACCGGCCCTATGCTTCCCTCCGGAGAGTCGTTGAAATCTATAAGATACCATGAACGTCCCAGCTTTATCAGCTTAAGCTCTACCGAGCCTGTCTCATTTGCGGATCTCACAGTATATGAAACGGTGACCTCTCTTGCGGCCGAGGGTCTTATCCCATACTCGTCCGTAAGCTCCGTCCGGAGCTTTTCCAGCTCATCCCTATCATATTTTTCATTTTTGACTATGTCATACCTCACTTTCTGCTCGCCGCGCAAACCGCCGCGCATACCGTCTATTATATTTTCTATATAATATTCCGAGATATTATAGTCCAGACTTCCCGTCACACCGAACAGTGTTCTTGCCGCCTGACGCGGAAACAGCTCCACAAAATCCTCGGCGTCCGGATCCTCATAGACCGCCTCGATAAAATCGTCCACTACCTCTCTGCTGCTCCTTCCGCCGAATGCAATGGCGCATACAACGGCTATAACGATAACTGCCGCCGCACCGACCGCAGCCATGCCTATAAGACGGTATCGGGACGAGAGCTTATCGCCCGTTCCGGCGGATGCATACGCCGCTTCACCCTCGGCAGACCGGCTTTCATCAGCAACAGTACTCTCACCGCACTTATCGCAAAAGGCGCTGCCGTCCGGCAGCTCGGCTCCGCATTTTCTGCAAAACATACCTAATTACCTCCTCAGTACATATACGCTGCTAAAGGCAGCACGATCGCGAGGATAACGATAAGACTTATAACAAACATCGCTATCATAACAATGATCTGCGCTTTCGCCCAGTTCCGGAACGTTTCATCCTTGGTCTGATCCTTTGTCCATACGATCATTATAACTATGTATATTATAATACCTATAACAGGTACGAGCGCAAGCAGAGAAAGACCTAAAGATCTTCCTATCCAGCCCAGTACGGACATAGGCGCTCCGCCGGTCTGCATCCCGACGTTCTGCTGAGACCATGCCGTATTTCCCGCATAGCTCTGATTTCCGCCCGGCTGCGATGCGTACGGCGTACTGCCGCCCTCCTGGGACGCGCCGCATTTCGTACAATATTTTGCTCCATCGTCAACAACTGCTCCGCAGCTTATACAATTCTTCATTAAAGATCCCCTCCATGGTAAATTTTATTTTTTAGGCAATGCCTGTTTGTTAAATTTTTCAGCTGAGCTGTCTTGCGCCGCATTCCTTGCAGAAAGCGGCCTCTCTTGCAAGCTCCGTTCCGCACACATGACATTTCTTCACATCTGCGTCTGCGGCTGCGCTCTGCTCCTCACCGGCAGCGGCGACGTGTTCCTCCGCAGCAGTCTCTGCGGTATTTTCATAAGCCGTTTCCGCTCCGGTCTCGTCCGTATCCGGCGCCATTCCCACAACTTCATCAGCCGCCGCAGCCGGCGCCTCAACAGGCGCTCCGCATACATTGCAGAAACTCGAATCGGCAGCCAGCGCAGCGCCGCATTTTGTGCATACACGCATCCCCCTGCGCACCGCGTCCTGCTGCCTCAATTCCCTTATCCTGCTGTTTGCTTCGTTTATCGACCTCACCGCCTCGAAAAACTCGCAGTCCTCCGCCGCAGCGTATTTCTCATAATACGCTCTGCCCAATTCGGCATAGAGACCGTTTATTTTTTTCTCCTCGTCCGATATCATAATGCTGGATCTCGCCGAATCGGCGATATCTCTCGTTTTTCTGGCAGCGCCTTGTCCCGCCTCACTGATACGCTTTCCTATATCCTCAAAAAAAGACATGCTCCAAACCTCCTATATTTCCCGCCGCAGCGGCCGATTTCATTCAGTCACCAGATTTATCGACTGGGCGTCGCCGTCCCACTGCACCTCGAAGCCTGCGGCGTCGGCTATATCTCTTATCTTAAAATATGCGCTGCCGTTTATATTATACGCCGTGATGGCCGTGCTTCTTCCGTTTACATAAATAGGCATATCATTTTCGACAGCTTCTATAGCTCCGCCCGTATCGTTTATAAGCTCCGTGCCGTTTGAAACATAATCGTCTCCCGGGATTATATCTATCGCGTTATCCCCGGCACGGTACTCGATATTGAACCGTGCCGGAGTTGAGCGCAGTACCATAGCTATATCACGTATTTTGAAATAGTTTGTATTGTTCACCGTATATCCCTTTATGCTCGTCTCCTCCCCGTTTACAAGCACCTTCGCCTCGGATACCGTTGCCGAGATATTGTTCACAACATCGTAGCTCGATATAAAATTCAGTATCTTGGTTCTGTTGGGATATCCGTTTTCAAGCAGATTGTTACTGTACCTGTCAACATATGTAACGTGTGAATACGGGCTTACGTCTATTTTATTGATCCTCGTCGCCGTCAGCTTCGCACCGTCAAAAACGAGCTTATAATACGCTATATACGAGCTGTAGCGCGGCACCTCCTGCCCTACGAACACATAGTTGTCATTTTTTATATATACGCTTATGTTCTCAAGACATTCGCCTATTATATTGGACGGGACTTCGATATCGGTTATGGCGTTATCCGTCATGGTAAAGCCGCTGCCTATATTCCCGTATGTGCCCTTCTTGAGCACAAACGCTTCCGGTATCCCGTTTCTGTCAAGATCCGTAAGAACAACATCAGTATATGTCGGATCCTGTGAGATAGTTTTCATCAGGCGCGTGACGAACGCGTCGCGCCAGTTTTCGTTTGCCGCATACGCGCCGGGCGTCATTGCCGCTGCCAGCGCCGCTGCCGCCAGTACAGCGGTTATCAGTTTCTTTTTCATCTCAATTCTCCTTCGATCAATATCTGTAAAACATTTCATACACCCGTGATCTATTACAGCAATCACTGTTTTTTATATTGACTTTCGTAAAATTATGCAATATAATATTAATATAACCTATGCAAAGATGTCCCCCGCCTCTATAGGCGGCGGGTTGCAATGGTTCACAATCTCCGCTCCCTGCAAGCAAAGCGGAGCATTGCTCCGATTTAAATTGTAACTATTATAGCATAGATCTAACGTTTTGTCAAATGTATTTGATTTGTTTGCAATTTGAACTGTTAGATCCTTGTTTTGCAGTCGCCTAATATAAAAAAACAAGGGAGGTCATAATGTGAAATACAGAAAACTTGCCGGGGAAGATGTTTCGGTTCTGGGCTTCGGACTTATGCGTCTGCCCCTGAGCGGCAGCGATCCGAAGAATATCGATAAAGAAAAAACTTACGAAATGATAAAGTACGCCATAGACAACGGCGTGAATTACTTTGACAGCGCTTACGTTTACCATAACGAGGCCAGCGAGGGCATAGCCGGAGAGATACTCGAGGAGCATGGACTGCGCAGCAGGGTAAAGCTCGCTACCAAGCTTCCGACATGGTATATAAAAAGCAGCGGAGATGTAATGCGTATCCTTGACGAGCAGCTTAAAAGATACAGAACGGATCATATCGACTACTACCTGTGCCATGCGCTCGATAAACGCCGGTTTACCGATATCATACAGAAGTACGATGTGCTGCCGATACTTGAAAAGGCAAAAGCCGAGGGCAAGATACGCCATATAGGCTTTTCCTTCCATGACAGTCTCGACAGCTTTAAGTATATGATCGATTCATATGACAAATGGGAGTTCTGCCAGATACAGCTGAATTATATAAACACCTCATACCAAGCCGGAATAGAAGGGCTGGAATATGCCGCTTCAAAGGGTATTGACGCCATTATAATGGAGCCGCTGCTCGGTGGAAAGCTTGCTGCGCCGTCGCCGCAGGTACAAAAAGAGCTTCCGGACAGCCGCACGCCTGTCGAATGGGCGTTTGATTTCCTTTGGAACAGACCGGAGGTCAAAATAACGCTTTCCGGCATGGGCACGCTTGAACAGGTAAAGGATAATATCAGTTACGCGTCAAAGGCGGAAGCGGGCATGCTCAGCAAAAGCGAGCTGGATGTCCTCAAAAAAGCAAAGGCAGTGTTTGACGTAATGGCGTTCGTACCGTGTACAAAATGCGCGTATTGTATGCCCTGTCCGTTCGGACTGGATATACCCGCCGTCTATGAAGCATACAATCAAATGCCGGTCATTGGCGGCTCAGAGGCAAAAAAAATGTATGACAAGCTTGAAAAAAAGGCCGACGCCTGCAAAAAGTGCCGCGCCTGCGAAAGAGTATGTCCTCAGGGGATCGCCTCCTCAAAGCTCATGCCTCAAATAGCAAAGGCGATGCAGCAGGTATTTTGATATTTATATATTTTACTGCAATAACCTATGAAAAATGGGACTGTATCGGATACAGCCCCATTTTGTTGTCTTTGGTGTATGTAAAATCAAAAAGCCTCCAGACCGAAGCTGACGGACAGGGCGCCGTTGACCCTGTTCATCATAGCTCCGTCGATCTTTCCGATTTTTTCTCTAAGTCTGCGTTTATCGATAGTTCTTATCTGTTCAAGAAGTATAACCGAATCCTTGTTCAGTCCGTATTCATTAGCTGACAGCTCGATATGCGTCGGCATTTTTGCTTTGTTTATCCGGCTGGTTATAGCCGCAGCTATGACTGTAGGGCTGTATTTATTGCCCACGTCGTTTTGGATTATAAGCACAGGACGGATCCCGCCCTGCTCGCTTCCCACAACCGGACTGAGGTCGGCATAATAAATATCTCCTCTTTTAACTGTCACTCTTTATTCACACTCCGTAAGTTTTTCCTCGCCTATCCGCAGCGCATCATTGTCGGATACGGTACTTGATTCTGCCTCCTCAAGATTGATCCCGGACATTTCTATATAACCCCTTTCGAGCTCTTTTAAAATATCCTCAGCTCTCTTGTCGGTGTGTGACAAAGCCTCCAGCTCCTTTCATCGATTAATTCGCCTGCGCTATTACAACAGATATTCGATAACTCTCTTCACCTTGCCGTTCTTCAGATAAACTCTCGGTATACGGCGGCTTATCATACAGGTAACCTCATAATTGATGGTTCCCATCCAGCCGGCTACATCGTCCGCCGTAACGGCTCCGTTTCCGAAGATCAGCGCTTCGTCACCTCGTTTAATATTATTGACCGATGTGACGTCTAACATACATTGATCCATGCATATTCTGCCCGCTATCGGGAAGAGTCTGCCGTTGACCTCAATTTTTGCTTTTCCTGCGAGCATTCTCAAATATCCGTCTGCATAACCGATTGGAACTGTGGCTATCTTTGCCTTGCCATCGGCTATGTACTCAATGCCGTAGCTCACTCCGCGCCCCGGCTCTATTTCCTTTACATTCGTTATCACCGACCGCAGCGACATGACATATTTAAGATCAAGTCTCGATCTGTCCACATCCTCCGACGGATACATCCCGTAAAGTATGATCCCCGGACGAACCATATCGAGATGATATTCAGGATACATCATTATCCCGGCGCTGTTGCATATATGCTTTATCGGTATATGCACGCCACGTTTTTCCAGACAGCCGCATACGTTCATAAACCGCTTGAACTGGAGCCGCGTATAGCTTTCATCAGTCTCATCCGAGGCCGCGAAATGCGAAAAGATCCCCTCTGCTTCAAGCATAGGCAGTTCGGAGATCCTCTGTATCTCATCAGCGACCGCTTCGCAGTTGTCGTCGGTAACAACAAATCCTATCCTTGACATCCCCGTGTCAAGCTTTATATGGACTCTGACCTTTTTTCCAAGACGCACAGCCGTATTTGAAAGGGCCTGCGCCATTTCATATGTGTATACGTTCGGCATGATCCCGCGTTCGATTATCTCCCGCGCTTCCACCTCCATGCTTGAGCCGAGTATAAGGATCGGAACGTCGCTGAAAAGATTTCTCAGCTCCAGAGCCTCGTCAAGCGTTGCCGCGGCAAGGCAGTCGGCTCCGTTCTCAAGCAGCGTCTTGGCGCATTCCTCAACGCCGTGACCGTATGCGTCCGCCTTTACCACCGCCATTATACGTGCTCCGGGATCGGTTATCCTCCGTATCTCGCGCATATTATGAGCAAGCGCGTCAAGATCTATCTCTGCCCATGTCCGTTTTTCCATTTCGTTCACCCTCGTATCTATGTTAACATAATTATTATCATTTGTCCAGCTGTAATATATGGCTGAATGCGTCCGGCAGGCACTCCAGAATGTTTTCGGCGCTCATCGATTCCATACCGTACCTCTTTGCGGCTATATCTCCCGCCATGCCGTGTATATATGCCGCAGCGGCGGCAGCTTCGGCACAGTCTATCCCTCTTGCCGCAAATGCCGCAGCTATCCCCGCCAGAACATCCCCGCTGCCGCCCGAGGCCATCCCGGGATTGCCTGTAGTATTAATATATTGTGTAAGGCTCGGAGCTGTTACTATCGTATGGTGTCCTTTCAGCAAAACTACCGCCCCCAGCTCATCCGAGCTTTCGCGCGATACCTGCAGGCGGTTTTCTTCGATATACGAAGCGTCCAGCCCCGTAAGTCTTGACATCTCCATGGCGTGAGGCGTAAATATGATATCGCACGCACATTCCGACAGCACGCTTTTATCCTGCGCCACCGCATTTATTGCGTCCGCGTCTATTATCACCGGCACGCGGCATGTCTTTAAAACAGCCCGGACCACCTCCGAAACGTCCTGCGACCTTCCGAGCCCGGGGCCTATCAGAACTGCGCTCACGCTTTTTAGCTTTTCTTCAAGAACGGGCACGGCCGAGCGTGAGATATGCCCTTCGCAGTCGCTGAGAGGCATTGTCATTACCTCCGTAGTTTTTGCCTCCAGCACATGGTTTACCGAACGCGGACACGCAAGAGTTATCAGTCCCGTACCGCTTTTCAGCGCCGCCTGAGCCGCCATATACGCCGCTCCGCTCATACCCTCGGAGCCGGCGATGACAAGCAGCTTGCCATAGTTCCCCTTTTGCGTATTGTCAGAGCGCTTTCCTATAAGCGACCGCACAAATCCGCTGTCCGTAACATTTACGCTGAGCTGCTGAGAATTTATAACATACTCCGGAACGGATATCATATCCGGAACTATCTCGCCCGTACAGTCCGCCGCCGGATACATAAGCATGCCTATCTTATACCCGGCAAATGTGACCGTCTTATCGGCATTTATACACACGCCGCATATCGCACCGCTGTCGCTGTCTATCCCGCTCGGGACGTCCACCGACATCACATACCCTGCATTTTCGTTTATGAGCCTTATGACCTCGTACGCCGTTCCGCGCACTGCGCCATTTATGCCTGTGCCGAAGATGGCGTCTATAACTATATCTGCGGCGCGTATCTTATACTCAAGTCCTTCGGTATCGGCGACCGCCTCCATAGGCACATCCATACCGCTTATTATGTCAAAATTTATCTTCGCGTCTCCGCTGTATCCGCTCCCGCACACGAGATAGACAGTAACATTCGCGCCGGCATTGTAAAGATGTCTGGCTATAGCAAGCCCGTCGCCGCCGTTATTGCCCTTACCGCAGAAAACCGCCGCCGATATGCCTTTTATATCAAAGCAGCTCCTTAGCTCATTCACACATGCAAGCGCGGCGTTTTCCATAAGTATTATACCGGGTATCCCGCCTATCTCCGAAGCGGCTCTGTCCACTCCCCGCATCTCTTCCGCATAGCAAGCCTTATACATATGACCCTCCCCGATAAAATTCCCTGCGTCCGCCGCAGATTTTGCGGCAGTCTCGTCTCATAGCTTCCTTTTTGCAATAACGCACAGAACCCGCCGTAAAAAGGCGGGTCTTGATATCGTCACACATTTGCTCTGTGCACATTTCTGGGGTTTGATCTCCAGAGCGCATCGAGCATTTTGCCTGTAGGCTCAAACAGTACGACAGTACGCTTGCCATCGACAACAGCGTCTATGAAATACGTGTATCCGTTGCTGCTGTGAGCGCTGTAATCAAGCACGCTCACCTCCGGCGGCGTGTTCCTATAGACGGCATTATGCTCGTCGTCATCGATCCGCGCAACGCAATGAGCCTCACCGACATCTATCGTTATGAGATGCTTTCTGCCCTTCTTGGACATTACCTTGTCTATATCCAGCTCATTATTCGTAACTATATATTCATATTCTATGCTCCTGCTGTTTATAAGCATCACCGCGCCGTACCAAAGCAGGAAAACAAGAACACAGCCCACGCTGAACACCATACTGCCTATGGGATTTTGCGCGCCGTTCTGTCCGCCCGACGAAGCGAGAGATATTATGAACATCAGCGCGAACATAGCGAGAGATATTATCACGCCTCCCGCGATTATCGCAGCTATTATGAGCTTATCCTTTGTATCCTTCTTTTTTGCTACGAGATACTCCAAAAAAATATCCATACCGTTATCCTCCTCCGGCGCTGCGCCTTCTTACCCTGTACACGGGTGCGCATGCTGTTCCGGATCTTATTTCTTTTCTATAAATTCCTTTAATTCATCATATAAAGCCGACAGCGCCCTTCCGCGGTGAGATATGGCGTTCTTTTCGTCCATCTCGGCCTGCGCAAAGCTCTTTTCCAGCTCATCGCTGTAAAACACCGGGTCGTAGCCGAAGCCGTTATTGCCTACCGGCTCCCGCAGTATTTTGCCCCATACCTCGCCCTGCGTTAATATCTCATGCCCGTCCGGAAAGATGAATGCTATATTTGTTACAAACTTTGCCTTTCTGTTGGCCTTATCCTGCATTTCAAGCAAGAGCTTTTCTATTCTTTCCATGTCGGTCGCACCCTCGCCGGCATATCTGGCGCTGTAAACGCCCGGACGTCCGTCGAGCGCCTCAACGCAAAGCCCCGAATCGTCCGCAAGCACGCAATCGTCGCAAAGCATCGCAACGGCTCTGGCCTTTATAAGCGCGTTCTTGGCAAATGTGTCGCCCGTTTCCTCAACGTCAACGTCTATCCCCGCATCCTCCTGAGATATAACGTTAAAGCCCAGCGGAGCGAACAGCTTGGATATCTCAAGAACCTTATTTTTATTCTTAGTCGCTACTACAATATTCATTGCCGACACTTCCCGTTTATTCTCTTATCTGACCGCTGCCGTAAACTATGTATTTGACAGAGGTGAGCGCCTCAAGTCCCATAGGACCGCGCGCATGCATTTTCTGTGTGCTTATGCCTATCTCGGCTCCGAAACCGAACTCATTGCCGTCGGTGAAGCGCGTGGATGCGTTTACATATACCGCCGCTGCGTCAACCTCATTCAGGAACTTCTGCGCTCTTGAATAGCTCTCCGTAACGATCGACTCCGAATGCTTCGTATTATATTTATTGATATGCGCAACCGCCTCGTCTATACCGTCAACGACCTTTACCGCAAGTATATAATCGTTATACTCCGTATACCAGTCGTCCTCTGCGGCGGCATGTATACCCTCGCCGTATATTTCCCTTGACGCCTCATCCGCGCGTATCTCAACGCCCGCTTCAATGAGACGCTTGAATATTACCGGGATAAACTCCTTCGCTATACCCTTGTCAACAAGCAGCGTTTCCGCCGCATTGCATACGGAGGGTCTCTGCACCTTGGCGTTCATAACTATGCTCTCAGCCATACGAAGATCCGCGGACGCGTCCACATATACATGGCAGTTTCCCGCAGCAGTTTCAACAACAGGCACGGTCGCGTTTTCAACAACGCTCTTGATAAGCCCTTTACCGCCCCGGGGTATGAGCATGTCCACATATCCGTTCATCTTCATAAGCGCGGTAGCGGTCTCGCGAGAGGTGTCCTCTATTATATTCAAAGACCCCTCCGGGATGCCGGCAGCATAGGCCGCGTTCTGCATTATCCTCATAAGCGCCGCATTGGAACGCACCGCCTCCTTGCCGCCGCGCAGCACAGAGGCGTTTGAGGTCTTCAGGCACAGGACTGCCGCGTCCACCGTAACATTGGGCCGCGCCTCATAAATTATAGCTATAACGCCCATGGGAACGCGCCTTTTTCCTATTTGCAGCCCGTTCGGCCTTGTCCGCATATTTATTACCTCGCCTATAGGATCGTTCAGAGCCCGAACCTCGCGCACTCCGTCCGCAATTCCCTTTATACGTTCCGGCGTAAGTCTGAGCCTGTCCAGCATGCTCCTGCGCACGCCGTTCTGTTCCGCATTCGCAAGATCCAGCTCATTTGCCGCTATTATCTCATCTGTTCCGGCAACAAGAGCGTCGGCGATAGCATCAAGAGCTATATTTTTTGTTTCTGAGGAAACGCTCAGCAGCTTCTGAGCCGCAGCTTTCGCCATCTCACATTTTTTTATCAATTCACTCATAACCAATCTCCATTCATATACATAGTTCCCGAATGACCGGTCTGTGTTTAATGAGATTATTATAGCACAATCGGGATAAAAAAGCAATAGCAAGAAGAAAAATTTACAGCCCTATGCTTATAAATGTCAAAAATCGACTTATTCTTTTATCCGCGACCCAAAATGTTTACAGCGGGAGCTTACGCTCCCGCTGTGGATCCGCCGCAGAAACTGCCGCACGGACATGCGCCGTTTTTACTGCAAATTTAATTTCCTTTTCATAAAGAACCATGTCAGGCTCCAATACGCCGCTGCGATAACGAGCTCATAAATTATCGAGCTTATCATAAGTACATGCACCGACCCACTGCCGCTGAAATCACCGCACGTGATAGCTATGGAGCCGACCAATACGGTGCTCAATATCTGGTTTATTATATAAAATCCGACGTACACCCCTACAGATTTGATCGCCTTATGTGAATTCGACGAATATCCCATGCTCATAGCCGCATAAAACATCAGATTTGAATACGCCAGTGAAACGACCATCATTATTGCCAGCTCTGCCGCATAGATCCAGCCCTCGCCCGGTATTTCGGCGAACAAAGAGAAAACAACGTCCCATAGCCCTCTCCATAGCTCAATAAACCCTATATCCGCGCTTGCTATGAATACAAGGAACAGGCTGTAAGAAAAGATCACAATTATTATTGCGATAGCTTCATAGATCACAGCCGCAAAAAGCTTTGCAAGTATGTTCTTCGTTGTGCTCACGGGCAGTGTGTTCATAAGATAGCCCTCTCTGCCCAGCAGATTCTTTTGAAATCTGTATATTGCAAGAACATAGCTCATCACAATGACCGCGACTGTTGCCAGCACCATTATCACAGTAAAAACGATCGTGAGCATAGCGTAGATCGTATTCGGCGCATCAATATCGGGCATGAACATATACAGGATCCCGTTTATGATCCCCATAACAAGCACCGCCGCGAAAGCGGGAAGGAGCACCCTGCCCGTCGCTTTCATTTCATATTTGAATAATTTCCCTAACATCTGAATACCTCCCTAAATAAAGCGTCAACACTTTTTCCGTTATCACTGCGGATATTATCCACCGTATCGGAAAGCACTATCTCTCCCCTGTTGATGAACAGCACCTCGTCGAGTATGTTTTCCACGTCGGAAATGAGATGCGTAGATATTACCACGGCCGCGTCCGGCGAATAGTTTGTTATTATCGTATTCAGGATATAATCGCGTGTAGCCGGATCTACGCCGCCCATGGGTTCATCGAGCAAATATAATTTAGCCTCGCGGCTCATGACCAATATAAGCTGCACCTTCTCCTTATTGCCCTTTGAAAGAGTTTTAAACCGCTGTCCGCTGAACAAATTCAGGCTCTCAAGCATTTGATATGCCTTTTTTGCATTGAAATCCTCATAAAAATCATCGTAAAACTTTATAAGCTCGTATATACGCATCCAATCCGGCAGCGCCACGCAGTCGGGCAGATACGATACCGCTTTTCTGCTGTTAATCCCTACCTCTTCTCCGTTTATCAGTATCTTTCCGGCGGACGGCGTGAGCAGTCCGTTCGCAAGCTTAATAAGCGTTGTTTTACCGCTGCCGTTCGGACCGAGCAGCCCGTAGATCCTGCCGCTCTGTATCCGGCAGCTGACATTGCGCAGCGCCTGCATGCCGCCGTAATTCTTCCACAGTCCGCTGCATTCCATGATTATATCATTCATCTTTATCGTCTCCCCTTTCCTCTATGCTTTTCTCTATGAGCTCTATAGTCTTGGCCTTATCATACCCGATCCTTTTCATGCTGTCAAGAAAAGATCTTACCGCCTCCGACGCAAGCTCCTCTTTAAGCTTTTCTACCATATTTATATCCTCCGTTATAAATCTCCCGCTCGTTCTGTTCGCGAATACCAGTCCGGCGTTTTCCAGCTCGGAAAACGCTCTCTGCATCGTATTCGGATTGACTCCCGCCTCCTGGGCCATTTCCCGCACTGCCGGCAGCTTCTCCCCCGCACGGTATTCGCCCGACGCGATAAACAGCTTCATCTGCTCTATTATCTGCGTGTATATCGGTCTGTCATGATCAAAACTCCATTTCATCAAACCGCTCCTTTCCGTTTTTTCGGTCTCACCATATCTTTACTCTGTCCTCCGGCTTCACATACATTCCGTCTCCTTCTTCTATATCAAACGCCTCGTAGAACTCATCGCAGTTCACAAGAGTACGATTCACGCGCAGCTTCTCCGTACTGTGTACGTCTATCTGCGCCGCATATTGGCAGTATTCGCGAGACGCCGTAGCCGCCCAGCACTCGGCCATGCTTGTATAAAGCGTTTTAAAGTCAGGCTCATCAAGCCCTGCGGCTATCTCTGTTATACATGATACCGCTCCCTGATCCGCAACGTTCTCACTCAAAGTGAGCGAACCGTCCATCGGTATGCCCGGAACGCCCTCCTCTCCGTCGTAAAACTCCTCCATTTTATCGCAAAGACTCTGAAATGCGGCATAATCCTCATCAGTCCACCAATCGGCGGCGTTTCCGTTTTCGTCAAACTTTGCCCCGATATTATCGAAGGCATGGGTTATCTCATGCGCTATCACATAGCCTATCCCTCCGAGATTTTGTTCATATGAGGCGTTTACATCATACATAGGCGCCTGCAGAATGGCCGCCGGGAAGGTTATATCGTTAGAAGTTGCGCTGTAGCAGGCATTTACCGTGAACGGATACATCATCCACACGGATTTATCCACCGGTTCGCCCTGCAGCCTTATGATCTCCTGTTTCTCAGCCTCAAGTATGCTCTGCATATTCTCAAAATAGCTTCCGCCCTCATTTGCAGGCTTTATTTCCGCATCGTCAAGATACGTGTGCCATTTATCCGGATATCCTATCTTTACTCCCATAGCATCCAGCTTTGAGATGGCTCTCTGCTTAGTGGCGCCGCTCATCCATGCATTATTTTCAAGGCGCTTTCTGTATACTGCTATAATATCACGCACCATGCTTTCAACATCCTTTTTTGCCTCCTCGGAAAAATACCTTTCCGCATACAGCTCTCCTATATAATCCGGCATAGTATTCTGCAGCATCATTGAAGCGCGTTCCTCCTGAGTGTAGCTGCCCGATGTGCCCATGAATTCTTCATTAAACGCGTCGGAGGCGTCTGTGAACTCCTGATTCAGCGCTCCGCCCCATCCCTGAAGCAGAGATTTCTTCGCATATGCTTTAAGCGTGTCGATATTATCGTCATTGAAATGATCCGCAAAGGCTCTCGTCAATCCGATATCGCTTATGCCTATCTCATCCCCCTGCTCCAGACCGCTGTCGGCGAATACTGCGTCAATATCCACATTGCCGAACATATCCCTTATCTCCTGCATCGTGAATACATTATATATTTTATCCACATCGCCGTATTCCTCCTGATCCAAGCTTGCCTCGGACAATATCCTTTCAAATTCCAGGCACTGCCGCGCCATAGTTTCCGCGGCCTGTTCCGATTCTCCGCCCAGAACAAACAGCGTTTTCATATATTTGAGGTACGACTCCGTCTGAGCGGCTGTTCCCGAGGCATAAAAATCCTTTGTGAGCGTCGGCGATGCCGTGCTGAACGCGAGAACGTACCTTGTGCTGTCCTTAAGATCCACCGTGAGCGTGAACGCCATGAACGGCGCCGTATGTATCTCGTCAGACATGACCGACTGTATTTCGATCAGGTCTCCGGCCGTCTCCGCTTCTCCGATAAGATCCAGATATTTTTTTATCGCAGCTATACCCTCTTTGTTTCTCGATTCCATATCCAGGATGTTATTGTAGAAATCAGATATTTTCTGCTCCTTTGTGCCCTTTTCATAGGAACCGGAGGTTATCTCGCCGATGATACCGCTCACCTGCTCCGTCGATTTATCCGACAGGTCGTACAGCGTTCCGGCTATAACACGTCCCGGCTTTATTTCAAGACTATTCAGCCTATCTTTGTTTACAGCCGCATAGAAATCATCCTTTTCGTTCGTCCCGAACAAGGCGTAAACACGTTCTATAAACAGCTCCATCTGTTTATCCGTAACGGGGTCATCGGGTGAAAATATCCCTTCGCCCGTTCCCGCGGCAATACCCGCGTCAAATACATCGGCAAGCTCCGTCTGAGCCCATTCGGGAATATCCGTAAAATCCTCAGACCTAAGAGCCACTCTTGCATTATGCCCGTCAGGCTCAGGCAGACCGCCGAAAGCACGGCTCAGCATAACGAGCGCCTCCGCACGGGTCACTCCGCGTTCCTCGTGCAGCTCGCCGTCCTCGTATCCCTTGATGATATCAGACTTTTCAACACCCGGATTATAATCGTCCGCGGCCGTTAAAAGCGCTTCGGCCGCCTCGCCGCGCGTAGCGGCATTATCCTGCGCAAATGCGGCCGGTATCCCCGATGAAAGCACTGTAAGCGCCAAAACAGCCGCCGCCGTCTTTTTACACTTCATATCTGTGTCCTCCAATCTTACAAATTGTATTATTGTATTAACTACTTAATACAATAATACACCATTATACCGGTTTTGTCAATACCTTTTTTGAAAAAAAACAAAAAAACGAAGCGCCGTGTTAAACAGCGCTCCGGTATACCGCGTATCAGGCGATACGCAGAAAATTTTCTATCATTTTCATTCCGCTCGGCGTGAGAACCGATTCCGGGTGGAATTGGATCCCGTATACCGGACGCGAGGTATGGCTGACGCCCATGATACAGCCGTCGCCGCTCCGGGCCGTTATATCAAGCTCCTCCGGCAGCGAGGAAGGATCGATCACCAGAGAATGATACCTGCCCGCCTGAGTAGTTTTCCCTATCCCCTCAAATATCGGGCAATGCTCATCAAGCGTTATGATATCGCTCTTACCGTGCATTATCTTAGGCGCATGGACTATCCGCGCGCCGAACGCCTCGCCTATGGCCTGATGACCAAGACACACTCCGAGCAGCGGGATATCCCCCGCTTTCTTTATCAGCTCAGTGCATATCCCTGCCGACGACGGATACCCGGGACCGGGAGATAGCACGATATGCGACGGCGACATGGCAAGCACGTCTCCGGCGCTTATCCTATCGTTTCTGAATACCTTTATGTCCCGATCGATGCCGCCGATATACTGATACAGGTTATATGTGAACGAATCATAATTATCTATCATCACGATCATCTTATCTCACCCGCCTCTTCTATAGCCTTTATTACAGCCGACGCCTTATTTACCGACTCCTGATATTCCATCTCGGGATCCGAGTCGTAGACAATGCCGCCTCCGGCCTGAACATACGCCGTGCCGTTTTTAAAGACTCCGGTACGGATCGTTATACAGCTGTCGAAATTCCCGTTAAAGCTTATATATCCTATAGCGCCGCCGTAAGCATTTCGCTTCCTTGTTTCCAGCTCGTCGATTATCTCCATAGCCCTTATCTTCGGCGCTCCGGACAATGTGCCGGCCGGCAGCGTCGCGGCAAGGGCGTCAAAGCATGTTTTATCCTCCCTCAGCTGTCCTTCCACGTCTGATATTATATGCATAACATGCGAGAAGCGCTCAACGTATTTGAACCTTGTCACCTTTACACTGCCGAACTTGCTCACTCTGCCTATATCATTTCTGCCGAGATCAACGAGCATAGTATGCTCCGCCGTCTCCTTTTCATCCGCAAGCAGGTCTTTTTCCAGAGCGATATCCTCCTCGACCGTCTTTCCGCGCGGTCTTGTTCCCGCTATCGGTCCGGTCTGTACCCTGCCGTTTTCAACTCTAACAAGCATTTCCGGCGACGCCCCGACTATCCTGTAATCTCCGAGATCAAGATAATACATATACGGCGAAGGGTTTATCTTTCTCAAAGCGCGGTATACGTTGAACGGATCTATATCCGTCCTGACCGAAAAACGCTGCGATATCACGACCTGAAATATATCCCCGTCCTCTATATACTTTTTCGCGCGCTTTATCTTTTCACAGAACTCCGCCTTGGTCATATTCGACTCTACCCGCAGCTCTGTTTTCTCAGGCGGCACATCCCGCTTCAAAAGCTTTGAAATATCGGCCATTTCCGCTGCCATCTTTTCGCAGCGCTGCACCGCCGCCCTGTATTCGCTGTCTATATCGCCGTCGGCGTGGATGTTTACTATTATATTTATCTTTTGATTTACGTGATCAAACGCTATTATCTCATCCGTAAACATAAAATGCAGATCCGGAAGCCCGAGATCGTCCTCGTTCGTATTCGGCAGATCCTCGTACTGCCTTATTATATCGTATGAAAAAAGTCCGACCGCGCCACCGTTGAACGAAGGTATCCCTTCGAGCTTGGGCGCACGGAACCGGTTTATCAGCTTTTCAAGCTCCTCCATCGGCTTGCCTTTGAAACTCTCCGTTCTGCCGTCCGCATATTTTATCTCTATATTTTCTCCCGTACCCGAAAATGTGATGAACGGCTTTCGGCCTATGAATGAATATCTCGCCGTGACAAGGCTGTTCCCTATGCTCTCAAGCAAAAAGCATTCCTTTTCCGACGCCATGCGCTTAAACACGCTTATCGGCGTGTCCATATCGCCGTATATTTCCGTCACGAGCGGGATCATATTATAGTCCCGCGCAAGCTCTCTCGCCTGCTCAATAGTTAAATTGTACATTTTTCTCTCCTTTCCGGAATTACGGGAATAAAAAAATTCCGCCGAAGGCAGAAGGGTACAAAAAACCTCATTATTTCTCTTCCCGTCCCGTCTCTTCTTATCTAAGCTGATCTTATCTGAAAGACCCGAAGCCCCTGCGAGCCTCGGCGTCTGCGGCAATGCCGTTTATCTAATGATACCATATACTGCGCTCCGTGTCAACCCCCGTAAAAAATTTTCAGTGGGAGATCATAACTCCCGCTGAAATGATAAACGGCACCCGCCGCCTATAGAGGAGGGTGCCATCTTTGCATAGGTTATAAAGTGATGATACCGAAGGATTCAAGCACCGAGCTTATAAGTATAGCGCATACGAAAATGGGAGCCACATATTTTATCATTATCTCGAACAGCTTCTTTCTTTTGAATTCACCGGTCACGCACACCTCTTTTTCAACAGCTGCCACTCCTATTCCGTAGGTCACAAACAGGCATATGAGCAGCGAGCATATCGGCATGAGAACTGCGTTAGTGATAAAATCCATAAAATCGAGAATATCGAAGTCGAATATTTTTACTCCCGAAAGAACGCTGTAGCCCAGAGACGGCAAAAAGCTGACCAGCCATGACAGACCGCCTACCATCAGCACGGCTTTTTTCCGATCCAGCTTAAAATGGTCGCATACGCATGCCACGATCGTTTCCATTATCGACATGGACGATGTTATCGCCGCCGCAAGTACAAGGAAGAAAAACGCCGCGCCTATAACATTCGAAAACGGCATGCTTGCGAACACCTTGGGCAGCGTCTGGAACATAAGTCCCGGACCGCTGTTCAGCGCGCTGCTGTCCCCTCCCGAAAATGCGAATACCGCCGGGATTATCATAAGTCCGGCAATTATTGCTATAAATGTATCGAACAGCTCTATTTTGCTTACATTCTTTTCAAGAGAACTGTTCTTCGGCAGATATGAACCGTACGCTATCATGATACCCATAGCCAGCGAGAGCGAATAGAACATCTGTCCCAGCGCCGCCAATACGCTCGATATCGAAAAATGCGAGATATCGGGAATGAACAGGTATTTTACTCCCGCCATCGCTCCGGGAAGCGTTACCGAATATACCGATATGCCTATTGCCAGGATCACAAGTACGGGCATAAGTATCGTACTCACGCGTTCAACGCCCTTCTGCACGCCTCTGAGCAGTATGACTATGTTGAATAGCGTAAACACGGTCTGACCTGCAAGCACGACCCATGGCCGGGCAAGCATATCATCAAAATACGTACCTCCCGCCGCCGCTCCGGCAGAGCCGGTCAGGTATGCCAAAAGGTACTTTAGCACCCAGCCGCCTATAACGTCGTAATACGGCAGGATTATGCATGGGATCACCGTAGCGATAACACCCACGAATCCCCATTTCTTATTGAGCACAGAAAACGCGTCAAGAGGGCTCTTTCCGCTGCTTCTGCCGATAGCGTTTTCCGCTGTCATAAGAGTATATCCGAACGTAAAAACAAGTATTATATACACAAGCAGAAATATTCCCCCGCCGTGCTTTGCGGCAAGATACGGAAACCTCCAGATATTGCCCAGTCCGACCGCCGAACCCGCTGCGGCCAGAACAAAACCCAGCCCGCCGGAAAAAGTATTGCGTTTCTTTTCCATTAGTATTTAGATCCCCTTTCCAACGCAGTGAAAAATAAATAATATAAGCTTATTATACACTAAAACTTATACAAAGTAAACATTATTTTTCTCTTTTAATGTAGAAATTTCAAAGCGGCGTTTTGTCGAAAATGTACATTTCTATTGAAAAGACCGGCGGAATATGATAAAATCAGATATATGATACCGGATAAATGAAAAAGGAGCTGACTATAATGATATATCTTGATAACGCCGCTACCTCGCTGCACCGTCCCGAATGTGTCGGCAGGGCGGTATGCGGCGCGCTCAGCTCGCTCGGCAATCCCGGAAGAGGCGCGCATGATGCGGCTTTGGAAGCGTCGCGGACAATATATACCGCAAGACAGCGCATTGCAAAGCTGCTGGGTGCGGAAACGCCTTCCTCCATAGCCTTTGCCTCGAATGCGACCGAAGCCCTGAACACCGCCATATTCGGGCTGTTCGGCCCCGGCGACGGTATAATAACCACAGCGGCCGAGCACAATTCCGTCCTGCGTCCGCTTTATTTGCTCTCTCTAAGAGGAGCCGAGGTCTCTTATGTTCATGCCGGTAAGGACGGCATGCCGGACTATTCGTCTATACCCTCGATGATAACTGCGCGCACAAAAGCAATTGTCTTATCGCACGCCTCAAATGTCACAGGAAACATATCTGACCTCAGTGCAATAAGCGAGATATGCCGCATGAACGGACTGCTCCTCATTGCAGACGGAGCGCAGGCGGCAGGATGCATCCGCACCGACGTACAAAAATCAGGCGTCGATGTATACTGCTTCACCGGACATAAAGGACTCATGGGCCCGCAGGGCACCGGCGGGCTTTATGTCCGTCCCGGCATAAAAATACGTCCCCTCAAATCAGGCGGGAGCGGCATACACAGCTTTGACCGTATGCACCCCGATATCATGCCGGAGGCGCTTGAGGCCGGCACTCTCAACTGTCACGGCATAGCCGGACTGTCCGCTGCGGCGGAATACATCATGTCTGAGGGAATAGACAAAATAGAGGCGCATGAAGCGCGTCTTTGCCGTATGTTCTTAGACCTTGCAAGAGATATCCCTGATATAAAGATATACGGTCGTTTCGGAGACGAAGAACGCGCGCCAATCGTTTCACTTAATATCGGCGATCTCGATTCAGGGTACGTGTGCGGCATACTCTCTGAAAAATACGAGGTCGCCGTACGCGGCGGCGCCCACTGCGCGCCGCTGCTGCATAAATCGCTCGGTACGGTTAAGCAGGGCGCTGTCCGCTTCAGCTTCGGCTATTTCAACACTGAGGAAGATGTTTTGACGGCTGCCGCAGCGCTGCGGGATATCTCTGCCGGGCGCTGAGCTGCGGCGGCGGTTACGAAAGGATATGTATGCTATGAGAAAAAAAGAAAACTATATCATAATAACCTTCGTTTCAACAACGTCGGCGATGGCAGCGGAGGAGTATCTGCGCACGCGCTCCGTTCCGGGGCGCATGATCCCGCTTCCCGGCAGTATTGCCGCGGGCTGCGGCCTCGCCTGGAGGATAGCTCTCCGCGAATACGACGATACAGCCCGCAATATGATACAGAAGCTTGAGGGCGTTGAAGAGATCCACACCCTCACAATGTGAATTGTGTATCTATTGATCCAGATAGATAACTTCATCCACTATCAATTCGTTCATTATCCGTTCCCTTTTCTTTGCCCAATACCACTCGTGCTGTTTTATAAGCTCGTTTATCTCCTCATCCGTAAGCGGCGAATCGCCGTCGTTTACTCTTAGTATCTCAAACACGTCAAATTCGTACAGATACGCCATTTTTATGAACACGCTGAACGGCAGTTTCTTTTTATCGTTTTCATACATGCTCAGGGATGAACGCGAAATCCCCAGCAGCTCCGCCGCCTTTTCCTGCGTAAGCTCCTTTTTGCGTCTCTCCATTGCCAATTTATAACCTATGTTCATATCGTCCGTCTCCCGTAAACACATTCCGAGGCAAAGCCTCCAGCCGGCTTTTCTTCATTAGTCGTATTTATTTCAACATTAGTGCGATACGTTTAGCATTGCTTCTCTCCGTTGCAATAAACACATACCGAAGAAACAGCAGCAGCGCTGCTTTTCTTCCTCTATTGTGTTTATTATAACAGCTTTTTCTTACATGCACAATATATATCGCAAAAAAACATTGAATGAGCCGCAAAAATAAAATATATAAAAGATTCGTAAAAAATTTATGTAAATCACTTGAAAACGGCACTGTTATGTGATATACTGTATTTATAGATACAATATATGCCTGTACGCCGCTGTTTTACAGGTATCCGAAAAACGCAGAGAACGGAGGCGCGTATCATGAGATTTGATTACAGAGTAGGAACGGAAGCAACCTTCTACGATTGGCAGCAGGAGGGCTGCGAAAAAGCGCGGGCTATCCTCAACGCCCTTGACAGTGATACCGAAAAGGATCGGGATGAAGATAAAGATAAAAATACGGGATGCGCTTAAGTGCGTATCCCGTATTTTTTATCCGGAAAACCGTCCGAATACGAACCGGTCATATCGTCTCTTTACCTCCCCTGCCGGCTTATGCGCTCACACTCACTGGCTGTACGTGCTCAGGAAATCAGCAAGATTGCCCATAGCTTCTGTGAGCACCTCTATCCTCGGCAGGTATACCACTCTGAAATGGTCGGGCTGCTTCCAGTTAAAGCCGCCTCCGTGGATCACGAGCAGCTTCTTTTCGCGCAGCAGATCCAAAGCAAACCTTTCATCATCCTTTATATTGAACTTTTTCACATCTATCCTCGGAAATACGTAAAACGCCGCCTTTGGCTTTACAACGCTTATCCCGGGTATATCGTTAAGAGCCTTGTATATATACTCTCTCTGCTCGTATATCCTGCCGCCCGGATTTATATATTTCTCAACGCTCTGATGACCTCCGAGAGCCGTCTGAACTATCGACTGCGCCGGTACGTTCGAGCACAGCCTCATATTTGAAAGCATATTCAGACCTTCCATGTAATCCTTGGCTATCTTTTTATTACCGCTCAGTATCATCCAGCCTATACGGAAACCTGCTATCATATGCGACTTAGACAGTCCGCTGAACGTTACGCAGAACAGATCCGGCGCAAGCGACGCTATGGATATATGCTTCTCTCCGTCCATAACAAGACGGTCGTATATCTCATCTGAAAAAATTATCAGCCCGTTTTCTCTTGCCACATCGACTATTTGCTGCAATACCTCTTTTGAATACAGCGCTCCGGTAGGGTTGTTCGGATTTATGATAACTATCGCTTTGGTTTTATCGGTTATCTTGCTTTTTATATCGTTTATATCCGGGTTCCAGTCCGACTGCTCATCGCATACATAATGCACCGCCGTTCCTCCTGACAGTGTGACGCACGCGGTCCAGAGCGGGTAATCGGGCGACGGTATCAGCACCTCGTCGCCGTTATCGAGCAGCGCTGACATGCTCATGTTTATCAGCTCGCTTACGCCGTTTCCCGTATATATATCGTCTATGGCGACATTCGGTATGTTTTTGTTCTGAGCATACTGCATTATCGCCTTTCTCGCCGAAAACAGTCCCTTTGCCGCCGAATAGCCTTCACATTCGGTCAGCTGACTGCGCATATCGTATATCACCTCGTCCGGCGTTCTGAACCCGAACGGAGCCGGATTACCTATATTCAGCTTCAGCACCTGTGTGCCGGCCTCCTCCATTCTTGTCGCTTCGTCTACCACAGGGCCTCTTACGTCATACAAAACATTATCGAGTTTAGCCGATTTTTTAAATTCTCTCATATTTCTTCCTCCTGTCAGATCCGTACTGTTTGCCTGCTTCATTTCACAGACCGCCGCTTCGCCATCACCGCTGAGCCATCCGGCATTCACGTCCAATATCTCCGACAACAGCAGCAGAACATTGCTGCGCGGAAAAGTCTTTCCGCTGATATATTGGCTGATCTGGCTCTTGCCCAGCTTTACGCCTCTTTTTTCCGCCGAGCGTATTATATCCACCTGCTTCATGCCGCTGCGGTCCATGGCCGCTCTGAGCCGTGCAGAAAAGTCACCAACCGGCATATCCTTCATCCTTTCATATTATCCGGAAAAGTTCAATTTTGACTTACTTAGTTCAATTTTAAAACCACAAAAGAACTAATTGAACTTATTATACCACCCGACACCGTTTTTGTCAAGTATATTTATAATGATTTTGAACTTTTTTATTTCTCATCGGATAAAAAAATACCGACCCGTGAAAGCCGAAACTTGAACTTTCTGCTTTCGCGGATCGGTTAGTGTTTATTGTCTCATCGTCACGGAAACTACAGCTCTATCTCAAGCTCCACCGGACAATGGTCGGAGCCGTAAATATCGGTATGGATAGCCGCCGAGCGCAGGCTGTCCTTCAGCCGTTCCGATACTCCAAAATAGTCGATACGCCAGCCGGCGTTCTTTTCACGCGCCTTGAACCGGTACGACCACCATGAATATATCCCTTCCTTATCCGGATAGAACCAGCGGAAGGTATCTATGAACCCCGCGTTCAAAAGCTCCGTGAACTTGCCGCGTTCCTCATCGGTAAAGCCCGCGTTTTTGCGGTTTGTTTTAGGATTTTTTAGATCTATCTCGCTGTGCGCCACATTGAGGTCGCCGCAGAATATCACCGGCTTCTTCTCATCGAGCGACTTCAAATATCCGCGAAACGCATCCTCCCATTCCATACGGTAACCGAGCCGCTTAAGCTCGTTCTGTGAATTCGGCGTATAGCAGGTCACAAAGCAGAACTTGTCAAACTCAAGCGTTATAACTCTGCCTTCCCTGTCATGCTCGGCGTCGCCTATACCGTACGCAACGGCTTCAGGCTCGGTCTTTGAAAATACAGCCGTTCCCGAATATCCCTTCCGTTCGGCATAATTCCAGTACGCATGATAACCTTCCGGAGCAAAATCTATCTGTCCCTGCTGCAGCTTCGTTTCCTGAACACAAAATATATCAGCGTCAGCCGCGCTGAAATATTCCGCAAACCCCTTAGTCATACAGGCACGAAGCCCGTTTACGTTCCATGAAATAAATTTAAGCATACGCTCACCTGCCTTGGATCAATTTATTTTCCGCAGCCGCCGCCCGGCGCTATCTCACGGCCGCCGTCCCTTTTTATTCCTCGTCAAAAAGCGCCTTTGCAAAGGAGCCGGGATCGAACGGCTGAAGATCGTCCAGCCCTTCCCCAACGCCTATGAATTTTACCGGTATGCCCTGCTCCTTTGCGATGGATATAACTATACCGCCCTTTGCCGTGCCGTCCAGCTTTGTTAAGACTATTCCCGTTATATCTGACACCTCGGAAAACAGCTTTGCCTGGCTCACCGCATTCTGACCCGTTGTCGCGTCAAGCACGAGCAGATTCTCGCGCGAGGCCTGCGGCAGCTCTCTGCCTATCACTCTGTTTATCTTTTCAAGCTCCGCCATGAGATTTTTCTTGTTATGCAGTCTGCCCGCAGTATCGCATATAAGCACGTCCGCGCCCCGCGCCCTTGCGGCCGAACACGCGTCAAATACTACCGACGCCGGATCGCTTCCCTCCTGATGCTTGATGATATCGCAGCCGCTGCGCTGCGCCCATATATCGAGCTGATCTATCGCCGCGGCTCTGAAAGTATCCGCAGCGGCAAGTAACACCTTTTTCCCCTGCGACTTGTAGTACATTGCCATTTTGCCTATACTCGTGGTCTTTCCCACGCCGTTCACGCCTATGACAAGTATGACGGACGGCGAGGTCTCCAGCTTCATTTCGGAATCAAGCTCGCAGAGAGCGTCCGATATAACGGCCTGCAGCTCCTTCTTTACACCGTTACCGTCTGTTATATGCTTCTTTTTTACTCTGTCTCTTAGCTCGTCTATGAGGGAAACCGATGTTTCCATCCCCAGATCCGCCATGATGAGCGCTTCCTCGAGATCCTCGAACAGCTCCTCATCCACCTTTACAAATACGCTGAAAACCGAATTGACCTGCTCGCTTATCGCGCTGCTGGTTTTTTTCAGTCCGGCTTTTAATTTATCAAATAAGCCCATATATTCCTCCTTGATCCTCAGCCTGCCCTATTTTACAAGCTCGTCAGCCACCTCGTCGATCTTGAGCGAAAGCAGCTTGGAAACTCCGGATTCCTGCATAGTCACTCCGTACAGTATCGACGCGGCCTCCATAGTGCCCCGTCGGTGCGTTATGACTATAAACTGCGTATGATCCGTATAATTTTTGAGGTATGTAGCAAACCTCGATACATTTACGTCGTCAAGAGCCGCGTCTATCTCGTCCAGTATACAGAACGGGGTAGGCTTTACGCGCAGTATGGCAAAAAGCAGCGCTATCGCGATAAATGATTTTTCCCCGCCCGAATACAGGTTTATATTCTGCGTTCCTTTTCCCGGCAGCTGCACCTCTATCTCTATGCCGCTCGTAAGCACATTATCAGGATCGGACAGATAGAGCTTGCCGCTTCCGCCGCCGAAAAGCTCAGTGAACACTTCGCCGAACGCCTTGTTGATCTCGCCGAACTGCCCGCTGAAATGCTCCTTCATCAGCTCCTCCATCGAATCTATGATCTTTATAAGATTATCTTTGGATTTTTCAAGATCCGCCTTCTGACCTGTCATGAATTCATAACGCTCCCGGACGTTTTTATACTCCTCGATAGAATCCATATTAACGCTTCCGAGCGCCTTTATCTTCCTTTTAAGCTCAGCAAGCTCCTTTGCCGACTCGCTCAGGTTCTCCACATCCCTGCGCAGCCCTAGCAGATCGCTGTACGAAAGCTCATAATCGTCCCATATCCTGTTCAAGGTATTATCACGGTCCGACTGCAGCTTCACACAGCGGTTTTCGACTCTCGAAAGCTCCTTCTGCAGCTCTATCATCCTGTTTGTTATATCCTTATTTGCTCCGCGCGAACGGTTCATCTTGTCGGCTATCGCCGATTTTCTTTCTTCTATAGCCTTGAGCCTTGCCCTTATGCTTTCCGAAAGCTTTTTGGACTCTTCAAGCACCGCTTCCTTTTCTTTTATATTGCTCTCATAGCCGCTGCTGAGCCGCGCAAGCTCTTCCGCTTCGGCTTCGCGCCGCGCCGCTTCATCCTTTGACCGGTCTATCTCAGCGTAAGCAGACGATATCGACTGGCGCATTGCCGCTACGGCGCTGTTTATCTCCGATATCCGCTCAGATATATGCTGGGCCTCGCCGTCCGCTGCCGCCTTGCGCTCAAGCATGGAATTTCTTTCGTCTATCATTGACGCTATTTCCTTTTCCAGCTCCGCGTTCTTCGTTTTGAGCGACGATGCTCCCGATATCAGCTTTGCTATCTCCTCGGCCGTGTCCTTGAGCTGTGCTTCTATCTGCTCAAGCTCCGCTTCATACGAGGTGCTCTCGCTCTTTTCAAGAGAGTCCGCCAGCATCCTTCCGGTGTTCTCCAGTCTCAGAAGCTCGTCCTCATACTCTCTTACAAGCGGTATGAACGATGAAAGCTGATTTTCGGCAAGAGCCAGCTCCTCTTCCGCGCTCCTGCGCTTTTCCGAAATACTCTTCATATCACGGCCTAGCGCTGATATATCCGCAGTCAGACTCTTTATTTCCGACGCTCTGGACAAAAATCCGCTTTGCTTGTTTACCGAACCGCCCGACATGGAACCGCCTGCATTCAGAACGTCGCCGCCAAGGGTCACGGTCTTGAACCTGTATCCGAATTTTCGGCTCAGCGCGATCGCATTGTCGATATTGTCAACCACGACCACCCTGCCCAGAAGTGACGCGAATATACCGTCATATTTTCTGTCGTGCTTTATCAGCTCCGACGCTATACCTATAAAGCCCTCCGAACCGGCTATCTGCGCCGCATTGTCAAGCTTTCTTCCCCTTACGGAGGACACCGGCAGAAACGTTGCGCGTCCGGCCCCTGTCCTTCTGAGGTATGCTATAGCGGCCTTTGCGTCCTCCTCCGACTCGACAATGATATTTTGCAGCGCTCCGCCCAGCGCAGTCTCCACCGCAAGCACATACCGCTTATCTACGTCGATAAGACCCGATATCGTGCCGTGCACCTCTATATTTCTAAGCTCGCCGGCAGTGAGAACAGCTTTTACGCTTTTCGCATAGCCCGCATAATCATTTTCAAGCCCTTCAAGTATCTTCTTCTTTGACGACTTTGAGTTATACTCTACCTGCATCGCGGCAAGCTTATTCCGAAGCTCGCCAATCCGCGCTCCGGCTTCGCTCCTTGTCCGCTCAAGACGCGATACCGTTTCCGAAAGCTCCCGCAGCTTTGTTTTTTTATCCGACGCTTCCTTTTCCGTCTGCGCTATCTGCGTCCTTATCTGTTCTACCGACGCGTTGTGCGTGTTTATCTCAGAATGTACCGTTTCGCGCCGTTCCATGAAGCTTGCGCGCAGCTTTTCAATACCGTTTGCACGCTCCCGCAGCGAAGCCATTTCATTCTCACGTGCAAAATAATCACCGCGCATGGAATTTATCCTCTCGTCTATGCCGTCAAGATTATGCGAATATTCACCGGAGGCGCTGCGCGCTCCCGCCAGCCTTGACGCATATTCCTCAAGCTCCGCGTTCTTCTCGTCTATCGCCTCTTCGGTCTCGCGTATGGATACGATACGTTCATCGTTCTTTTTCTTTATCTCTTCAGTTTCACGGCTCAGTCTGTCAATATTTAAATTGTTATTCTTTATATTGTTCCTATATATACTTATATCGTTAGCCGCCGCCGAAACTCTCGCCTCATTATCTACCAGCCCGGCGTTTACCTCCGCCGTTTCTTCATCGCTCCTGCGGCTTTCCTCATACAGCTCATTCATCTCGCGCTCGTTCTCGGTTTCCTGCGACTTGACTGAAGCAAGCTCAGCCTCCGTATCCTTAAAAAGCTTCTGAGCCTTCTCTGATTCCGCTTTATTTTTTTCAAGCTCTATAACGCTGAGATCTATATCGAGCTGCTTCATATCACCGTACAGAGCCAGGTATTTTCTCGCCTTTTCCGACTGTCTTTCAAGAGGACCGAGCTGCGCTTCCAGCTCTGCGGAAATATCCCCTATCCTCACAAGGTTCTCATCTACGTGCGCAAGCTTTCTTATGGCTTCCTCTTTCTTGTACTTGTACTTTGATACGCCGGCAGCCTCTTCAAATATGCTCCTTCTATCCTCCGCCTTAGTGGAGAGTATCTGCGAAACGTTTCCCTGACCTATCATCGAATAGCCGTCGCGGCCGAGACCCGTATCCATGAACAGCTCGTGTACATCCTTCAGGCGGCAGTTCGCCCGGTTTATCTGATAAACGCTTTCTCCGCTGCGAAACAGCCGGCGCGTTACCACGACCTCGTCAAAATCCACATTGAAATCATGATTGGAGTTATCCAGCACAAGGCTCACTTCCGCAAAATTAACGCCGCGCCGCGTCTGAGTCCCGGCAAAGATAACGTCCTGCATATTCGAGCCTCTCAGCGATTTCGCACTCGTCTCGCCTATGACCCAGCGTATAGCGTCCGATATATTGCTTTTTCCGCTGCCGTTCGGACCGACGACCGCAGTCGTGCCGTCCATAAAATCCAGTACGGTCTTATCCGCAAAGGATTTAAAGCCCTGCAGCTCAAGCCGTTTTAACAGCAATAGCACGCACCTCCCTCTTTGCCATCTCTTTATCTCCCTTTACCGCGATCCTGTGTCCCGTTTCACGGCAGAGCCTTAAAATATTTCTGCGCTTGTTCCCTACCGCCTTTGATATCTCGGACGGCGCCACGAAAATAACCGCGTCCTCCCCGCAGCCTTCAAGCGCTTTCTTCATCATATCGTAATATATCTCGCCCTCCACCAGCTCGCCGAACGCGCTGTGGAAAGGCCCCGCCGCCACCGATGCGTTTTCGTTTATTTCGTCCGTGGGCTGCAGCCCCATGCGTATCACCTTTATATCCGCCGCCTCGAACATCAGCAGCAGCCGCTTTGCAAGCGACACCGCTTCATCGAGCGTCTGCGGTCTGTATCTGCCCTCTCTGTACATTTTCTCAAGATATGTACCGGCTATGGTAAGCGTCGGATATATCCTCACACATTCCGGTCTGAGCGCAATGATACGTTCCGCCGTATGCACCGAGCGTTCCGGTGTGTCACCCGGCAGCCCGGTCATCATCTGTAACCCCAGAGAAAACCCGCGGTTTTTTATAAGCCCGGCCGCACGCTCCGTCTGCACCGCGCTGTGACCTCTGTTGGAATTTTTTAGCACTTCCTCACACATGGACTGGGCTCCCAGCTCTATAGTAGTGACGCCGTATCTCTTCAGATTGTCCAGTATCTCATCATTGATATAGTCGGGACGTGTAGACAAGCGTATACCGTCGATCCTGCCGGATCTTATATATGGCCGGACCCGTTCCATAAGCGCGTTCTGCTCCTCTATTGGTATGCCTGTAAAGCTGCCGCCGAAAAACGCCGCTTCGACCGATACGCCCTCCCTCGGAAGCGTTTTCAGATACTCCTCTATTATCCTTGTTACATCCTCGGGAGACGTCTCCTTTATCTGACCGGTTATCCTGTTCTGATCGCAGAACACACAGTCGAACGGACAGCCCCTGTGCGGTACAAATATGGGTATATTATACTTTCTTTGCATTTTTAAGCTCCGTAAGCGCGGCTCTGGCCGCAGCCTGCTCCGCCTCCTTCTTGCTGCGTCCGACCCCGGTCTGTGCCGGTTCTCCGTTGATAACAACACGGACGGTAAACTGCTTGTTGTGCTCTTTGCCGGTCTCATGGATGGTCACATACGAGACGGCGCCTTTGCCGTTTCTCTGAACCAGCTCCTGAAGCGTTGTCTTATAGTCCGAATAGAACTCGCCTGCAAGCACCTTTTCTATACGTCCGCTCATCAGCCCCAAAAGCCATTCCCTTGCGGTTTCAAGATCGCTGTCAAGATATATGGCGGCAAGCACCGCTTCAAACGCGTCCGATATTATAGAGGGACGTCTTCTGCCCCCAGTCCTCTCCTCGCCTCTGCCCAGGAAAACCAATTCGTTAAGACCTATTTTTTCAGCTGTAGATGCAAGAGACTGCTCGCATACGAGCGTAGCGCGGAATTTTGTAAGATCTCCCTCGTCAATATCCTGCATCTTCTTGAAAATATAATCGCTGATTATAAGGCTGAGCACGGAATCTCCCAGAAATTCAAGACGCTCATTATCACGCGTATGGTTTTCATTGGCATAGGAGCTGTGAGTCAATGCCGTTTTCAGCAAATAGCTGTTTTTGAATTTATGTCCTATCTTTTTTTCTGCATCTGTCATTTTTATGACCGTAAAATCCTTTCTGTTACTATCCAGATCCATTTCATTGCAGATTTTCCTCTGCTGATGGCTCTATCGATCTATCTTCCAAAAACTATTCCTGCAGATCTTCCGCTCTGTAAACATTATATCCTTCATAATGATAGCTGGCGTCTATACCTTTCATATACACGATCCTGTCATTGACCTTATCCGTCAAAGCGTTTTTTAATATAAACTTGATCTCTGTATCCTTGATCGGACTGCGTTCCATTGCAAGCAAATAATCTTCTTTATCAACTTTACTCCAATCCACGACCATGCCTAATTCGTTTTTAAATATCAAATCAAGCCATATACGTGTACTTCTGCCGTTGCCCTCCCTAAACGGATGTGCAATATTCATTTCCACATATTTTTCTACGATCTCATCAAATGTTGATTGCGGCATATCATCAATATGAGCTAACGCCGCTTCAAGATACATTACGGGAGCAAATCTAAAATTCCCCTTCGCTATGTTCACCATTCTAATCTCTCCGGCAAAATCATAAATATCTGAAAACAAGTGTTTATGAATGATCTTTAATGAAGAAAACTTCCCTGCTTCAAGAATATTCAGAGTTCCATTAGAAAACAGTTCCAATGCCTTGGTCTTACTGATTTTTTCTTCTTCTCTTGCCAGTTCTGCAGGATCTGTAATGCCTAATTTGTTTTTTAACGCCATAGCTTCCCGCCTTCTTCTATTGATAAATATTAAGTATAGCTCCGCTGATCCGCGGGGTGCTTTTTGATACCGGCTCTGCTCCTATAAAACTTTAAAAGCAAAGCCGTCACGCACGATGACAGGATCGTCCAAATCCCTTATCTGCACAAATACTGCGGAGCTGATGCGCCGCAGTAAAAACAGTTCCTCCGCAAAGAAGGGCTGCTGAACCGTGCAGTCCTTCTTTGCGGATTATCATATTAATCTCTGTACTTTTTAAACACTACCGAAGCGTTATGACCGCCGAAGCCGAGCGAGTTCGACATTGCGTACTCTACCTCCTGCTCCCTTCCCTCGTTGGGTACTATATCGAGGTCGCAGTCCGGGTCGGGCGTTTCATAGTTTATCGTAGCCGGTATATAGCCGTCCTCTATCGCATATGCGCAGACGATGGCTTCTACAGCGCCTGCGGCTCCGAGCATATGACCCGTCATTGACTTTGTCGAGCTGACAGCCACCTTGTAAGCAGCATCGCCGAACACCGCCTTTATAGCCTGCGTCTCAAACATATCGTTGAGCTTGGTCGATGTGCCGTGAGCATTGATATAAGTTATATCCTCCGGTGTGACTCCCGAATCCTTTATCGCAAGCTCCATAGCCTTTGCTCCGCCTTCGCCGCCGGGCATAGGGCTGGTTATATGGTACGCGTCATCCGTTGCACCGTAGCCCGTCATTTCACAGATGATATGCGCGCCTCTCGCCTTAGCGTGCTCAAGCTCCTCAAGAACAAGGAACGCCGCGCCTTCGCTGAGAACGAAACCGTCACGGTTAAGATCAAACGGTCTTGAAGCATGCTTCGGATCGTCGTTTCTGGTTGACATAGCCTTCATGTTGCAGAAGCCGGCAAAAGCGGTCGGCGCTACGGTCGCCTCGCAGCCTCCGGCTATTATAACGTCGTTATCGCCGTACTGGATATGACGGAAAGCGGTGCCGAGCGCGTTTGTGCTCGACGCGCAGGCCGTTACTACATTTTCGTTGACGCCTCTTGCATTATACTTCATTGCGATCTGGCACGGAGCCATGTTGCCTATCATCATCGGGATGAAGAACGGGCTCACTCTGCCCGGGCCCTTTTCGAGATAGTTTTTATGCTGCTCCTCAAACGTAAGTATACCGCCTATACCCGAACCCGTTATAACTCCGACTCTCCACGGATCTTCCTTTTCCATGTCCAGTCCCGAATTTTCAACAGCCTCCGTTGCAGCGATAAGCGCAAGCTGCGTAAATCTATCCATTTTGCGTACGTCTTTTTTATCAATATGATCTGTTATCTCAAGATCCTTTATCTCCCCGGCTATCTTTGTTTTAAAGTCGGTCACGTCAAAAGCGCCGACAAGGTCGATACCGTTCACACCGGCCTTTATATTCTGCCAGAAAGTTTTAACATCGTTACCGATAGGAGTTACCGCGCCAACTCCGGTCACTACAACTCTCTTCATTATTTTTCCTCCTGAAAATACAACATGACAGCACCGCACTCCGCGATGCACCGCACCGTCAGACCCCGGAGCGGCGCTCCGTTATCCGACACTTATTACCGGAAGAAGCGTATCCTCCCTCCGAAAAGCTCAGGGCGGTATTCCGCGCCTGCGGCGCGGGCAGCGTCCCTGTCTTTTTATATCTTATCTATTTAATCCGCACTGAGCGGGTTTGATTTACATACTTATATGAATAATGACCGGGGAGCCGCTTTGCGCAGCGCCCCGTGTCTCTTTAACAGATCCGGCATAGGCTGCGCGGTCTGCTTTGATCAAATTACTGATGATCCTTAATATAATTAACAGCGTCGCCGACTGTACGGATCTTCTCCGCATCCTCGTCCGGTATCTCGATATCAAATTCTGTTTCCAGACCCATGATAAGTTCAACGATATCCAGTGAATCAGCGCCAAGATCATCAACGAATGAAGCGGTAAGTGTTACCGCGCTTTCATCAGCGCCAAGCTGGTCAACGATCACGCTTTTTACTCTCTCGAATTCATCCATCCCGAGCACCTCCTTTCAAGTGTTGTGAACAGATTCCGCACTGCGGAAGCCGTAGGATTTATATATTACTTTCCTGCAGGAAAATCATATATCAAAAATTACATTACAAGCCCGCCGTCAACACAGATCACCTGTCCGGTTATGTATGACGACATATCCGACGCCAGGAACGCTACCGTATCAGCTATATTTTCCACCGTACCGAACTTTCCGAGCGGTATTGCGTCAAAATACTGCTGCTTTACGTCGTCCGGCAGCTTATCCGTCATAGCCGACGCGATAAAACCGGGCGCAACGGCGTTGCAGCGGATGCCTCTTGATGAAAATTCCTTTGCTGTAGTCTTTGTAAGACCTATGAGCCCGGCTTTTGAAGCGCTGTAGTTGGCCTGACCCGCATTGCCCATAACGCCTACAACTGACGCTATGTTTATGATCGAGCCGCCCTTTGCCTTCATCATGGGACGCACTGCGGTCTTTATGCAGTTGAACGCGCCCTTGAGGTTTATGTCAAGCACAAGATCCCAGTCCTCCTCGCTCATTCTGAGCATGAGACCGTCGCGCGTGATACCCGCGTTATTTACAAATATGTCGATGCCGCCGAATTCCTTTACCGCGCCGTCCACGAGAGCCTTTACATCATCGATATTTCTGACGTCGCCCTTGATGCATATCGAACCGACGCCCAGCGCCTTTATCTCCTCACAGGCCGCATCTGCATCCGCCGACTGCGGTATATCATTTATTACTATATTAGCGCCGAGAGACGCAAGCTTTAACGCTATCGCTTTGCCTATGCCCCTGCCCGAGCCGGTTATGACCGCTGTTTTACCCTTAAGCATACTTATCGTTTCCTTTCCGTTACATTCCGAGACCTGCAAGCGTCTTTTCAAGCGACGCCATGTCTTCCACATTGAATACCTTGACCGTCTTGTCTATCTTCTTCATGAAGCCCGAAAGAGCCTTGCCCGGTCCTACCTCGATAAAGGTATCCACGCCGTCGGCTATCATTCTTCTTATCGAATCCTCCCAGAGCACCGAATTTGACACCTGATCCTTTAAAAGCTTCTTGATATCGCTCTTATCCTTTATATAGTCCGCCGTAACATTGGTTATTACAGGTATATCCATATCATATACCTCAACGTCCTCCATCTCCTTTGCAAGCTTCTCGCCCGCGCCTGTGAGCAGCGAACAGTGGAACGGAGCCGATACATCGAGCATCAGCGCGCGCTTAGCGCCCATTTCCTTTGCTATCTCGCAGCATTTCTGAACCGCCGCCGTCTCTCCCGACACAACTATCTGACCGGGACAGTTAAAGTTCGCACCGGTGCACACGCCGTATTCCGAAGCCTGCTTTGCAGCCTCGCGCACCTGATCCGCACTGAGTGCTATTATCGCAGCCATCGCGCCCTTTCCAACAGGTACCTCCTCCTGCATGTACTTTCCGCGCTTTCTGACGAGCTTTACCGCGTCGGCAAACTTGAGGGAACCGGAAGCAACGTGCGCCGTATACTCGCCCAGGCTCAAGCCCGCAACAACGTCCGGCTTAACGCCCTTTTCCTCAAGGACTCTCAGCGCCGCAGTACTCATAGTAACTATCGTCGGCTGAGTATTTTCGGTTATCATCAAGGTTTCCTTGGTGCCGTTCCATATCATGTCCTTTATATCAAAGCCGAGCGCCTCCGACGCCTCGTTGAATACAGCGTCTGCACATGCGAAGTTTTCCGCCAGCTCCCTGCCCATGCCGGGAGCCTGCGCTCCCTGTCCTGCAAATATAAATGCGATCTTACCCATATTGATTTCCTTTCGATCTTCGGACTTTTACACGTCCATCTTTGCTTTTATCGTTCCCAGAATACCGTCTATTTCCTCAAAATAGCTCTTTATGATATCGGCGCACGGTTCGATCTTATGTACCATAGCCGCCGACTGACCTGCCATGAGCGAGCCCATCTGAACGTCGCCCTCCTCAAACGCGCGTCTTAATCCGCCCACTCCGAGCTGTTCTACCTCCTCGAACGGCGCGTTCTCCTTTTCAAGTCTCTGATATTCCTTTGTAAGCTTGTTCTTAAGCGCCCTTACCGGTGCTCCCGTTAAACGTCCCGTAACGACAGCGTCGCGGTCTTTTGCTTTCAGTACTGCGTTTTTATAATTTTCATGAGCTATACATTCATCGGAACATATAAATCTCGTGCCTACCTGTATGCCGTCCGCGCCAAGCGCAAATGCCGCTACGGCGCCTCTTGCATCCGCGATACCGCCAGCCGCAACTACCGGGACGCTTACTGCATCGGCTATCTGCGGAACAAGACACATAGTCGTTATCTCGCCGATATGTCCGCCGGCCTCCGTTCCCTCGGCTATTACAGCGTCAGCGCCCATCTTTTCCATTCTCTGAGCCATTGCAACGCTTGCAATAACAGGCAGCACCTTGATATCCGCGGCCTTCAGCTCTTCCATGTATTTTCCCGGATTTCCCGCGCCTGTTGCGACAACAGCCGGCTTTTCCTCAATAACGACCTTCATAACGTCGTCCGCAAACGGGGACATGAGCATAACGTTCACACCGAACGGCTTATCCGTCAGCTCTCTGCACTTTCTTATCTGTGCGCGAACCACATCTGCCGGAGCGCCGCCTGCCGCTATAAGTCCGAGACCGCCTCCGTTTGATACCGCAGCCGCCAGCTCCGCCGTTGCGACCCATGCCATACCGCCCTGTATAACAGGGTACTCTATGCCGAGCAATTCACATAATCTGTTATTCATTTTGAACCTCCTGACGCTTTTTTTATTTATTCTCTGTTTTCAGAAAGGGAACCGCGCCCCTTACCGCTGTTTATCAGAATTCGATCAGCACCGCGCCCCATGTAAGACCGCCGCCGAAGCCGACAAGTATTATCTTGTCCCCTCTCTTTACAAGACCCTCTTCAACTACCTCCGCAAGTGCGACCGGTATGCACGATGCAGAGGTATTGCCGAATTTTTCGAGATGCAGAAATACCTTATCGCGCTCAACACCCATCCTTTTTATAGCGCTGTCCACTATCCTGTAGTTGGCCTGATGCGGTATTACCAGCTTTATATCGTCGTAGGTAAGCCCCGCCTGCTCCAGTACCTTGTTCGAAGCGTCGGCCATTGCCTTGACGGCGAACTTCATAACGGACTGTCCCGCCATCCAGATAGTTTCCTTGCGCTTGCTTATCCTCTGCTCAAGCTCCTCATCGTCATTTCTGAACGCAAGACTCGTTATGGACTTGCAGCCTGTGCCGTCCGCGCCTATATCCGCGGCAAGAACTCCCGGATGCGATTCGTCGGCCGTTAAGACCGCAGCTCCGGCGGCGTCGCCGAAAAGCACGCAGGTGGCTCTGTCCTTGTAATCCGTCGCCTTTGTCAGACAGTCGGCGCATATGACGAGCACGTTTTTGTAAAAGCCGGTTTTTATGAACTGATCCGCTATAACAATACCCGTTACAAAGCTTGTGCAGGCCGTGTTGTAATCAAACGCCGCGGCGTTTACAGCGCCGATATTCTTCTGGACTATGCAGGCGCATGACGGCGTGAAATAGTCCGGAGTTACCGTTGCGAGGATTATAAGATCTATATCCTCTGCGCTCATGCCGGCGTCCTCTATCGCTCTCTGCGCCGCGATCGTAGCCATATCCGTGGTATACTCGTCGTCAGCCGAAACATGACGCTCCTTTATACCTGTACGGCGCGTGATCCACTCGTCATTCGTATCAACTATGCTCTCCATATAAGCATTGTCGTATACCTTTTCGGGGATATACTTACCCACTCCCGCAATTCTTGTGTTAGGCATTATTACTTTCCTCCATTACTTCATATTTTATTTTATCCGCAATACAATTTATAACATCGGTGGCAACAAAACGCTCCGCCTGTTTTATCGCGCTGAACACCGCCAGCGCGTCCGAAGATCCGTGCCCCTTTATAACGGGCTTCTTCGTGCCGAGCAGCGGCGCTCCGCCGTATTCGCGGTAATCCATCATTTTCTTGAAATCCTTTACGCCGTCCATTACAAACAGCGCGCCGAGCTTCGTTTTGAGGTTTTTCGTGAAAAGGTCTTTTACCATTTTTCCTATAACGTGTCCCATGCCCTCGACCGTTTTAAGTATGACGTTTCCCACAAAGCCGTCGCATACCATAACATCCGCAGTGCCTTCCATCACGTCGCGTCCCTCAATGTTCCCTATAAAATCAAACGGCGCATCCTTCATCTTCGGGAAGGTCTTTTTGGTGAGCTCATCGCCCTTGCCTTCCTCCTCTCCGTTGGAGACAAGACCTACCGCAGCTCTGTCCGTTCCGTGAACGTTCTCCATATAAACGCTTCCCATTATGCCGAACTGAACAAGGTTCTCAGGCTTGCAGTTCGTGTTTGCGCCGGCGTCTATAAGCAGCTTCGGCCCCTTTGCCGTAGGCAGTATCGTCGCGAGCGCAGGTCTTATCACTCCCTTTATCCTCCCGACTATCAAAAGCCCAGCTGTAAGCAGCGCGCCCGTGTTTCCCATGGAGAGCATTGCGTCTCCGCCGCCCTTTTTAAGCAGATTTGCCGCAACGACAACCGACGCGCCCTTTTTCCGGCGCACCGCCTTTGCCGGCTCCTCATGATTTGAGATCAGCTCCGGCGCGTGGACTATCTCTATCCTTTCCCTTGCATAATCGTATTTTTCAAGCTCTTTTTCGATTACAGGAGTATCTCCTACAAGAACGATATTTATTCCCAGCTCGTTCACAGCGCGTACCGAAGCTTCTACCGGTACCTGCGGCGCATGGTCGCCGCCCATTGCATCTACGATGATCTTCATTTATTATATCCCTCAATCCAAACAATCATGAACCTCTAAGTTGAATTTGCCGCGGAAAACCTCCCGCATATCCACATTGATGAACACATGCACGATATATTCGCCGTTCTTTTCGCGTATGACCCTCGACTTGGCAAGGAGCCTGTCGCCGGCATGGACTTCCGCTATATATTTTACATTTGCTATCTTGACCAGCGCCGCTCTCGCGTTTATAACGCTCAGCACCAGATTTTCAGCAAATGCGTATATGCACTGACCCTTTACTATATTCGTGTTTTTAAACACCATGGTCGCATCCGTTTCAAGGATGGAAATACCGTTCTCATAAAGCTTAAGATCCAGAAGCTCCTCCTTTGGACTGCCCCCAAGCTCGGCCTCGGCAGCCGATTTAACGCGCTCGCGGTATTCGGATATGCCAAGCTCGGCACGGTCGTTCCGGATCGTCGAAACGCTGACCCTGCATTTTTGCGCAAGCTCATCGTCCTTCAGAAACGGATTTTCATTTAATAAGGACACAATATTATCCTGTCTGTTTCGTTTTGCCGCGCTCCGCATACCGTTTTCCCTCCTTGAGCAGCACGTGTTAGTACCTACTACCAACTTCACTATATTCTCATTATAAACCAACACTGCCGATAATGCAAGCTATTCTTTTCTAATTTAAAAAAGATTGTCAATTGTAACAAATACAAATTATTTTTTTGTTCAAATTAACAATAATGTACACAACATAATGTGGCTGATACACTTTACTGCCACAAAATCTGAAAATGCGGGACGATACGACGCCCCGCATTTATATTTTTCTCCGGAAGCGTCCGGTATTATTCCCGCACCGCTTCCAGATAGCTTCTTATTTCGTTTTCGGTATCGCATACCTCTTTTTCAAACTCCGCCGCGCTTACGCGCACCGCTCCCGCACCGAGTATTATCAGCTGTTCCAGATTATCCGAGGTAGCAACTCTCACCCTGTGCTTTTTGCCGAGCTCGTGCGTGACCTTTTCTATATACATATCGGCTGTCTCCGCCTCCTTTGTATACACAACGCTTATACCGTGGACATTCTCCACCTCGCCCCGGTTTCCCTTGACCTTGTACGCGTCAAACACGAGGATAAGCTCGCATTGCGTGAAGCCTCGGTAATTTGCCAGCCTGTTTATAAGCAGCTCCCGCGCCAGGTCAAGACTTTCCTCAGCCGCCTTTTTCAGCGTTTCCCACGCAAATATGATATTATAGCCGTCAACGAGCAGGTACAGCGGACCCTGTCTGACGGGTCTCGATCTGTACTTCGGTCTCGGCTCGGCCCGGCGGATCTTCATTGACGACCCGCCGCGCCGCTTTACAGGCCCGTAGGTCTTTTCAAAAATACGCATAAGCTCGTCATCATCCGCGATGCGCCGCACATATTCGGCGGCCTGTGTCTCCGCCTCACCGTCTGCTTCCGAGGCTATGCCGCTCTCAACATGCGCATAGTCCGGCACCTCGTCCCACTTCACTAAAAAACCCGCGCCGTGCGAACAGAATATCGAATCGGCAGGATTTTCAATATCCGCTCCGCTCTCGTAGGCAATATTTTCTATGACCTCCCGGGTATTATGACATTCACGGTACCCGTCAAGCGACGTGAACAGCCTGCCGCGCCCGCTCGTATAGTTTGTGAGGACTGTATGATAGCCGCGCATCTCCGACACCGGAGCGCTGCCGGTCATGACGGACACGCCGCCCTTAACATACGGAGCCGAAAACTCGCCGCCCATATTCTGAATATCCGTCATAGCCCTGCCGACATTCTCCTGCGGCGTTTCGAGACGAAAGCTGTACCACGGCTCGAGCAGTATGCTCTGCGCCGACTCAAGTCCCTGTCTTACCGCCCTGTACGTGGCCTGACGGAAATCTCCGCCCTCGGTATGCTTTTTATGCGCGCGTCCCGCTACAAGCGTCAGCTTCATATCTGTTATGGGCGACCCGGTAAGCACGCCTATATGCGTTTTCTCTTTTAGGTGCGTGAGTATCAGCCGCTGCCAGTTTTTATCGAGCATATCCTCCGGGCACGCCGTTTCAAATACCAGACCTGCGCCCCGTTCAAGCGGCTCCAGCAGCACATGCGCCTCCGCATAGTGGCGCAGCGGCTCGAAATGCCCGATCCCGACCACCGGCGCGGCGATCGTCTCACGGTATGATATGCTGCCCTGTCCGAACCGTACCCGCATACCGAACCGTTCAAATATGATCCTGCTGAGCACCTCCACCTGCACCTCGCCCATGAGCTGTATATGGATCTCCTGAAGCTGTTCGTTCCAGATGATATGGAGCTGAGGTTCCTCCTCCTCGACCTTCCGGAGCTCCGCAAGCGCGGTGTGGATATCCGTATCCTCATCCGTTTCAACACGATAGGTAAGCACCGGCTCGAGCACCGGCACGTCCGAATCCGGCTCAAAACCGAGACCCTCGCCCGGATATGTTTTCGTAAGCCCGTATACCGCGCATACCTCACCGGGCAGCGCTTCTTCCACAGCTCTTGCCTTATCGCCGGAGAATATGCAAAGCCTGTCCGCCTTTTCCTCCCATTCACCGCCGCCGCGCCCGCGGCCGGATATCTTCTCCTTGACTTTCAGCGAACCTCCGGTTATCTTCATGTGAGTTACGCGCCTTCCCTGCGCATCCTCCGATATTTTAAATACCTTTGCTCCGAACCTGTCCGGACGCTCCTTTTCTCTGGTATACGCATCGAGCGCTCTCAGGAAATCGTCAGTTCCGTCCAGCCTGAGCGCGGAACCGAAAAAGCATGGGAACATAGTCCTCTTTCCGACTGCCTCGGCTATCGCCTCATCCGAAACGGCTTCATTTTCCAGCGCCTCCTCCATGAGCCGCTCGGAGCACATCGCGCACTCCTCCGCAAACTCCGGGCTGTGCCTGTCCGAAAAATCCGTACAGCCCGCATCAAGCCTTTCCTTAAGCTCATCCATCAGCTCGGAGCGGCTGTATTCGGATATATCCATTTTGTTGACGAATATAAATACCGGAACATCGTACCGTATAAGCAGCTCCCAAAGCGTTTCGGTATGGTTCTGCACGCCGTCCGTCCCGCTTATGACCAAAACGGCATAATCGAGGACTTGCAGCGTGCGCTCCGCCTCGCTTGAAAAATCAATATGCCCCGGGGTGTCGAGAAGCGTTATTTCTGTCTCTCCCGCCGTAAGCACCGCCTGCTTGGAAAATATGGTTATCCCTTTTTCCCGTTCTATCTCGTTTGTATCAAGGAACGCATCGCCGTGGTCCACTCTGCCCAGCCTGCGTATCTCGCCCGAACGGAACAGCATGGCCTCAGACAGCGTCGTCTTTCCCGAATCGACATGGGCAAGTATCCCGACAACAAGTCGTTTCATTGATATCATATCCTTCCGTTTAGTTTCCCGGCGCTCTATATCTCAAACAGGCTCACCTGAGTGGACTCAGGCATCCCCTCGAAGCAGCCGCTGCTCTCAAGTATCTCAAGTATGCTCTTGGTCGCGCCGGTGCGCAGCCGCAGCTCCTCTATATTTCTGAACTCGCCCTTTTCGCGCTCCTCCATTATTGCCACCGCCGCGTTTTCGCCGAGCCCCGGCAAAGCGTTGAGCGGCGGGCGCAGTCCCTTCGGCGTTATCTCGAAACGCGTCGCATGGGACTTGTAAAGATCGACTCCGATAAAGCCTATCCCTCTTGAATACATCTCAATGCATATCTCCAGTATCGGGATAAGATTGTCCTCCTTCGGCGCAGCCGTACCTTCCTTTTTCCGCCTGTTTATATCCGCGAGCGCTTCCCTTGCGGTCTCTATCCCGTTCGCCATTATCGAGGTGTCAAAATCATCGGCGCGCACCGTGAAATATGCCGCATAAAAAGCCTCCGGATAATGCACCTTGAACCACGCTATGCGAAACGCCATAGTTACGTATGCAACGGCGTGCGCCTTCGGGAACATGTATTTTATCTTTTTGCATGAATCGATATACCATTCCGGCACGTTTGCCGCGCGCATAGCCTCCTCGTCCTCCGGCTTAAGTCCTTTTCCTTTTCTAACGCTCTCCATTATCTTGAACGAGTGTCCCGCCTCGACGCCGGCGGCTATGAGATATATCATTATATCGTCTCTCGCGCATATCGAATGCGAAAGGTCGCACAGCCCCGCGCGTATCAGCTCCTGCGCATTTCCGAGCCACACATCCGTACCGTGCGAAAGTCCGGATATCCTCACAAGCTCGGAAAACGTCTTCGGCTTCGTATCCTCAAGCATTTGCCGCACGAACTTCGTTCCGAACTCAGGAACACCGTATGTGCCGAGCGGAGTTCCTATGTCCGCCCCCTCTTTGAGCTTAAGAGCCTTGTTCGAGGTGAAAAGGCTCAGCGTTTCCGGGTCGTCAAGGGGTATCGTTTTGGCGTCAAGCCCCGTTATATCCTCAAGCATCCTTATGACTGTGGGATCGTCGTGTCCAAGCTCGTCGAGCTTGAGCAGATTTGAATCGATCGAATGATAATCGAAATGCGTTGTAAATATAGCCGAGTCCGCGTCGTCGGCCGGATGCTGAACGGGGCAGAATTCGTGTATATTATTTGTGTAAGGCACAACGATTATGCCGCCGGGATGCTGTCCCGAGGTACGCTTTACGCCCTCGCAGCCCTTTGCGAGCCGCTTCATTTCGGCATTGCGCATGGTCATACCATGTTCTTCACAATACTTTTTTACATATCCGAACGCGGTCTTTTCCGCAACGGTGCCTATCGTTCCCGCCCTGAACACAAAACCCTCTCCAAAAAAAGTCTCCGTATATTTATGGATCACGGGCTGATATTCGCCGGAAAAGTTGAGGTCGATATCTGGCTCCTTATCCCCGTTAAATCCTAAGAACGTCTCAAACGGTATATCGTGCCCGTCCTTATTGTATTTTGTCCCGCATTTCGGACACACCTTGTCGGGCAGGTCGCAGCCGGACTGGCCTATATCGCTAGGATGGAACTCTACATTCTTGCAGTTCGGACATATATAGTGCGCGGGAAGCGAATTTACTTCGGTTATATCCGAGAGGAACGCCACAAACGACGAGCCGACGGAACCCCTTGAGCCCACAAGGTATCCGTCGTCGAGCGACTTGCGCACAAGCTCCTGCGCTATCCTGTACATGACGGAAAATCCGTTTGTTATGATCGAGTGCAGCTCCTTATCGAGCCGCTGCTGCACCTCCTCGGGCAGCGGCGAACCGTATATCTCCTCGGCACGTCGCAGCGAATCGTTCCTTATGCCTTCCACTGCTCCCTCCACGACAGGAGGGCATTTCTTCTTTGGTATGGGGCGCACGTCCTCAACCATATCCGCAATGAGATTTGTATTCTCAACTACCACCTCATACGCTTTCTCCCTGCCCAGATAGTCGAATTCCGCCAGCATCTCGTTCGTATTCCTGAAATACAGAGGCGCCTGATCGTCAGCATCCTTAAAGCCCTTATAGCTCATAAGTATCTTTCTGAAATCGGCTCCCTCCATGTCCATAAAATGCACATCGCAGGTAGCGCAGACCGGCTTGCCCAGCTTTTCTCCCAGCGCGACAACGCGCCTGTTCAGACCGCGCAGGTCGTCGTCCGTATTTATATGCGTATGCTTCGGACTTGTTTTCATATACGCGTTATTTCCTATCGGCTGTATCTCAAGATAATCGTAAAACTCCGCTATCGCCTCTAAAGTTTCGTCCGGCTCGCCCTCCGCGACTGCCGAAAAAAGCTCTCCCGCCTCGCAGGCGGAGCCTATTATTATACCCTCTCGTTTCTGCATAAGAAGCGATTTCGGTATCCTCGGCGTTCTGTAGAAATATTTCAGATGCGATTCCGAGACCATCTCGTATATATTCCGTACGCCCTCGGTATTCTTAGCCAGCAGTATTATATGGAACGCCCTCGTCTTTACTGAGGCTTTTCTTATATCGAATACATCGTTAAGCTCCTTAAGTCCGCTCATGCCGCGCCTGTCCAGCTCTGAGAGCATATTCACAAACGCGTTCGCCGTCGCTTCGGCGTCATCGACCGCACGGTGATGATGCGCAAGGATCACTCCGAGGTGACGGCATATCGTATCAAGCTTATAGTTTGAAAGTCCCGGGTACATGCACCTCGCCAATATAAGCGTATCGAGATACGGAAGCTCAAAGCTCCTGCCGCACTCCTCCGATTTCCGCTTCATAAATCCCATATCAAACGATGCATTGTGCGCCACCATTACGCAGCCCTCGCAGAACTCTGCAAAGCTGTCTATCACATCCTCAAAAGCCGGAGCGTTTTTGACCATTGAATCGGTTATACTCGTAAGCTCCGTTATCTCGCGCGGTATCGGCACGCCGGGATCTATAAAGGTGGAAAACCTTTGCGTCACCTGTCCGTTTTCCACTTTCACCGCGCCGATCTCTATGATCTTGCACTTTTCCTTACTGAAGCCGGTAGTTTCTATATCGAACACAACAAACGGCGAGGCTGTCGTTTCATCCGTTATCCCGTAGGTTATCATCTTTGTATCGTCCACCAGATAACCTTCTACCCCGTATATCACCTTTATCAGCTTATTATTGTCCGAGGCGTGCATAGCATCCGGATAAGACTGCACCACGCCGTGATCCGTTATGGCTATCGCGCTGTGCCCCCAATACACCGCACGGTTTATCAGCGCCTCCGCCGAGGAAACAGCGTCCATCTGAGACATCTGAGTATGCAGATGCAGCTCTACCCTCTTTTTTTCGGCGTTATCCTGCCTCACCGGCGGCGCGGGCACCGCAGCGAGGTCGTTCGCCATTATAACGACCTCCTTTGCATAGTCGTCATACTTGGCAGTACCGCGGCAGGCGACGTACATACCGCCCTTTTTCAGCGCTTTTTTTATCGGGGGGTACATGTTTTGGAATTTGCTGTCATCCTCCCCCTTGTTCACGAACATCTTTACTGTTATAGAGGATGTACCGTCGGTCATATCGAACGTTACGATATGCATTTCTTTTCCCTTTTTGGTGGTTATCTCACGCTCGTCCGCATCAAAAATACGTCCCGTTACCGTAACTCTTCCCGAGCCTTCGCTGACAGAGGATATCGCTATCATATCCTCATCCTTTATCGGTCTGCCTATAAGGACCTCCTCCGCGTTCGCCTTGCCGATTATTTTCGGCTCGCCGGCATTCTCCCCTCCTCTGGGGACTGTATAATACATTATATTTTGCTTTTCACGAATATATCTCGGATCTGTACGCAGGTTTATCTTTATATCCCCGACCGTCTTACGGATCTGCTCTGCCGCGATCTTTTCGATCGTATCGCTCAGCTCGCCGGCAAATTCCACCTCAAGGTTTCTTTTTTCCCTTGACGCTATGAGCCTTGTAACATTGAGCCTGTCAACCAGCTGATTGCCGCATTTTCCGAAAACAGCATTGAATTCATACATCCGATCATATCCTTTCGATAAGCTTTTCAAGCATGCAGCGCAGTCTGCCGCCTGCCGCACCGGCTGTTTCTTCAACCTCTGCCGCCGATACGGAAGCGCCCGCTACCCCGCACGCCATATTTGTTACGCATGAAATGCCCAGAACCTTCATACCGCAGTGCCGGGCCGTTATACATTCAAAAACAGTGGACATGCCCACCAGATCGCCTCCGAGCGCAGCGGCGGCGCGTATCTCGGCCGGCGTTTCGTACGAAGGACCGCTCATATAGAAATAAACGCCTTCCTTCAGCTCTATTCCGCATTCCCGCGCACACTCCGCCGCCGCGGCGCGGAGCTCCGGCGAATATGCCTCGGACATATCGAAAAACCGCTCTCCGAACCGTTCCTCATTTTCTCCGATAAGCGGATTTTCGCCCGAAAGATTTATGTGATCCGATATAAGCGCTATATCCCCCGGAGAGAAAGCGGGATTTACCGCACCCGCCGCATTCGTAAGTATTATCTGCCTGACGCCGGCAAGATACAGTGCGCGCACGTAAAACGCCGTCTGCTCCGAAGTATATCCCTCATACCGGTGAAACCGTCCGCACATTATATACGCATTGTCTGTAACGATAAGCTCGCCCCTGTGCATCGGCGCGGTAGGTCTCGGGAAATTCGGTATTTCCGAATACGCCGTGACCCTGCCGCTCCCTTTAAAAAGCGCACCCATTCCCGAGCCGAGAACGAGTGCGGTGCGTCTGCTGCCTCCGGCCGCGGAGACTATAGCCTCCGCAGCCGCTTCATAGTCTGCGTATGTATACATTTTATTCAGCCGCGTCAGGCTGCTCTGACGTGCAGTGCGGACAGCGCGTTGCTTCTATAGCTATCTCGCTGCGGCAGTATGGACAGGTCTTGACGGTGACCTTTTCCTCCGGCGCTTTCTTGCCTATGCTCATAAGCTTATTGATGCCCTTGAGCAGGCAGAAAAGAACGAACGCCATGATGATGAAATTCACGAGCGCCGAGATGAACGCCGATGCAAAGCCGGCGATATCGCTGAGCGTATATGACGTCGCTCCGGTAACAAAATTCAGCAGCGGGTTTATGAAATTATCAGTGAGCGATTTCACGATATCCGAAAAAGCGCCGCCTATGATAATGCCGACAGCCATCTCAAGCATGTTTCCGCGCAGTGCGAATGTCTTAAATTCTTCAATAAATTTTTTCATAAAAATTTCTCCTTTGTTGTTTAATGGATCTTTATAATTGTATATCGAACATATTCTATCATATTTTGCATACAAAATCAATACCGTAAATTTCTGTATGTCATATCAAATATTAATGATCCATCCACGTGCCCCGACCTGCCATATCTTTGGTCTTCTACGCCCGATCGGGATCTATGCCCATATAGGAAATGAATAAAAAACATCATAACCTATGCAAAGATGTCTCCCGCCTCTATAGGCGGCGGGTTTCATTTCAGCATTTCAGCGGGAGACGTGATCTCCCGCTGAAGCCCCGAGGAGCTAACGCTCCCTTTGCGGGCTGCGATCGTTCACAAGCTCCGCTACTTGCAAGCAAAGCGGAGCATTGCTCCGATTTAAATATATAATAACTTCAAAAAAATATTGTATTTTTATCCGATACGTGGTATACTTAAAATATGAACACTTCATATCCGCAAAGCAAGGTCTGTATATTCGTCTGCAAACAAGAGACCGGATCGGTCCGTGAGCGAGTGACAGACGGATAGCATTACAGCAAACGATGACGATGCGGTGATGAATAAAGCCGCTGTGCTTTAATGACAGTTATATATATCAGCATGGAGGTATAACATGAATAGCAAGGAAAACGATAAAAAGAATGCGCCGGTTTCCGGACAAACCGGCAAAAAGCCCCTCAGCGAAAACTGGCCGGAAGAGAATATTCAGAATATTCTTGATTATATAGAGGAACAAGGCGTTTATATCCGAGAATGACACGCTGCGCCCGTTCAGCCCGCCCACCGGCTGAACGTATCAATTTCGGTGGGCGGAAAGGCTGTGACTGAAAAAAATGTTTTCATCGATCAACACCGTGTCGCTCATGGGCCTTGACGGCTTCATCGTTGAAGTCCAAACCGATATATCCACAGGCATGATCGCTTTTGATATGATCGGGCTGCCCGACGCAGCAGTACGCGAATCCCGTGAACGCGCCAAAGCCTCGATAAAAAACTGCGGCTGTGAATTCCCGCGCAAGCGGATAACAATAAATCTTGCGCCTGCCTCATTGAAAAAGGAAGGCTCGGGCTTTGACCTGGCAATAACAATAGGCATACTGACAGCGTCGGGTCAGCTCAATATCCCGGATCCCGAACACGTTGTTTTCATAGGCGAGCTTGCGCTCGACGGATCTGTGAAAGCCGTGAACGGCGTGCTGCCTATGGTCATCTCGGCATATGAGCACGGCTTCACACAGTGTTTCGTTCCTGCCGATAATGCGGACGAGGCAGCAGTCATAAACGGGATAGAGATATACCCCGTACGGCGGCTCGGCGAGGTTATCGATCATTTTGACGGTATATACAGGCTCAGCCCGCACAAGCCCGATCCTTCCCTTCTTGAAGCCGCCGCTGCTGCTTCTGGGATAGACATGCTTGAGGTAAAGGGCCAGGAACAGGCGAAACGCGCAATGGAAATAGCCGCGAGCGGCTCGCACAATGTGCTGATGACAGGGCCCGCCGGAACAGGCAAATCAATGCTTGCCAAAAGAATGAGCACTATTCTGCCCGATATGACGTTTGATGAAATGCTTGAGGTAACAAAGCTCCATTCCATAGCGGGAACGCTGCCGGCACATACGCCGCTTATAACCCGGCGTCCTTTCAGGAGCCCGCACCACACTGTCTCAGCCAATGCGCTTTCCGGGGGCGGAGCCGTTCCGAGACCCGGCGAGCTTTCTCTCGCGCACTGCGGAGTTCTGTTTTTAGACGAACTGCCCGAGTTCCGGCGCGATTCGCTCGAGGTGCTGCGTCAGCCGCTTGAGGACGGCGTTATAACAATATCAAGAGTCAGCGCCACGCTTACATATCCATGCAATATCATGCTGGTGACGGCTATGAATCCATGCCCGTGCGGAAATTTCGGCAATCCAAAGCGCGCATGCACCTGTACGGCTAATCAAATACACCGTTACCGCTCGAAAATCTCAGGTCCTCTGCTTGACAGGATAGATATTCAGATAGAAGTACCGTCAGTCAGCTATGACGATCTAGCCAAAATACCTGACGGAGAATCCAGCGCAGCCATAAAGGAACGCGTGAACAAGGCCCGAAAAATACAGATCGAGCGATACAAAGACGACGGCATAACCTCAAATTCACAGCTTACCGCAGGAATGCTTGATAAATATTGCAGTCTGGGCGATAAAGAAAGCCGTCTGCTCCGCAGCGCCTTTGAAAGTCTCGGCATGAGCGCCAGAGCGCACAGCAAGATCCTTAAGGTATCAAGGACCATCGCCGACCTCGACGGCAGCGACGACATAACCTCCTCGCATCTTGCGGAGGCAATACAATACAGAAACTTCGACAGAGGATAAACTATTGATACAACCATAACAAGCACCCGCTGAATATAATAGTATACCAATCTATTATAAAAAGGCAGGTGCTTTTATTATGCTTGAAGCGGTTTTTGAATGGCTGCGGACTGTCGTGCTGATGGCAGGATACGTTTCCGGCAGCGCGGCGTTTCCCAAGCCACTCACTCCGGAGGAGGAAAAGAAATATCTTGACCTGCTCGCAAAAGGCGATGAGAACGCAAAAAATATCCTCATTGAACGAAACCTGCGTCTTGTGGCGCATATCACCAAGAAATACGGCGACGAAAACAATTCTGAGGATCTTATATCGATCGGTACGATAGGTCTCATAAAGGGTATAAACACCTTCAGCGCCGACAAGAACAAAAAGCTCTCCTCATATATAGCGCGCTGCATAGAAAACGAGGTGCTTATGTATCTGCGCGCCGCAAAACGCCGGAGGAGCGAGGTCTATATAGACGACGGCATAGGCATGGACAGCGAAGGCAACAACCTGACGCTTGCCGATATACTCACCGGCAGCGACGAAGACATTGCAGACACTGTTTCGGACAGCATGGAAGCGGAAAAGCTGTACAGGATCATGCACCGTGTCCTGAGCGACGCCGAATACAAGATAATATTCCGCCGTTACGGATTGTGCGGAACACGGCGTATGACCCAGCGCGAGATCGCGGATGACCTGGGAATAAGCCGCAGCTATGTGAGCAGGATAGAAAAGAAATGCCTGCAAAAGCTTGCAGAGGAATACATGCTTGAATAACTCGAAATACGGTTGACTTTATCCCGTGAATTATGTATAATATAAACATATCCATAAGAAAGGAACGAAAAAAATGTCAGATATACTATCCGCCGCAGCGCTGGCTGTTTCGGTCATCACAGCCGTATGCGTTATCGTGCTTATCCGTACCGTTACCCGCCGCCGCAGTGATATCAGCGATGAGACCGTCCGCAGCGCTGTCGGACGCGCGATCGAGCCTCTCGGAGCTCTGCTCAGCAGTAACCAGCGCGACATAGGAGATATGCAGACACAGCGTTTTGCAGCAATAGACCGAGCCCTGAACGATATGCGCGCCACAGTGGACAGACGGCTCGACCGGCTTCGTACCGACAACACCTCCGCTATAGACCGGCTCAGAACAGAAAATAATACACAGCTTGAAACCATGCGGCGCAGCTACACGGAAACAATGGAGCAGCTGCGCCGCGATAATACGGCAAGTCTTGAAAAGCTGCGCACAGAGACCGGAGAACAGCTCTCGCTCATACGCGGCACCGTCGATGAAAAGCTCCAGGAAACGCTTGACTCACGCATAACAAAATCCTTCAGACTTGTCAGCGAAAGGCTCGAACAGGTGTATAAGGGACTTGGTGAAATGCAGACGCTGGCGCAGGGCGTTGGCGATCTGAAAAAGGTCTTATCCAACGTCAAGACACGCGGAATACTCGGAGAGATACAGCTCGGCTCGATAATAGAGCAGATAATGTCCCCCGAGCAATACGATGAAAATGTCTGCACAGTTCCCGGGAGCCGGAACGCAGTCGAATTTGCCGTTAAGCTCCCGGACCGCAGCGGCTCGGTAACATATCTGCCTATAGACTCCAAGTTTCCGAGCGATACATATTCCGCACTGCTTGACGCTTATGACAGCGGCAGCAAGGAAGCCGCAGACAGCTGTGCAAAGGCCCTCAGAGCGCGTATGCTTTCTGAAGCGAAGGCCATAAGAGAAAAATACGTATCGCCGCCCGCCACTACCGATTTTGCAGTAATGTTCCTGCCTTTTGAGGGACTGTATGCCGAAGCGGTGAACCGCGGCATGATAGAAGAGCTTCAGGCGAAATATAAAGTCATGCTCGCCGGTCCGAGCACAATGGCGGCAATGCTCAATTCGATGCAGATGGGCTTTAAAACTCTCGCTATCGAAAAACGTTCCGCCGAAGTTTGGGAGATATTGGGCGCAGTCAAGACCGAATTTTCAAAATTTGAAGCTGTCCTCGAATCAGCTCAGAAACGCATAAATCAGGCCAATTCGGATCTGGACAAGCTTATAGGCGTACGCACACGCGCCATCGTCCGCAGGCTTGGCAGTGTGGAAACGCTCGAGACCGATAAAACAACGGCTCTAGATATACCTGAAAACGAACAGTAAAAAAATAAGCAGCATGCCAAGGGAGCTTTAGCTCCCCGGCGTTTCAGCGGGAGATCATAACTCCCGCTGAAATGACAAATGGCGCCCGACTATGGAGTCGGGCGCCATCTTTGCATAGGTCATATTTGATTATCACAGCGCGTTTACCGCGTCATAATCCGGTATCTCCGTATTTTCTATTACCGGCAGATATTCTGATAAGGCGGATTTTGCCTTGTCAAGGTCAAGCTCCCGGTAATTACCGCATTCTATCTCGCTCGCACCGAATACCCGTCCCTGATATTCAAGCGTCTTTTTTATTGCCGAAACTACCGCGTCTCTCACCTTTTCCGCCGTTACCGACGAGCGCACAAGAAAATAAAAGCCGGTACGGCAGCCCATCGGCCCAAAATATACAACTTCTCCGCCTATATCCGAATTTCTCGTAAAGGTGGCGAGCATATGCTCTATCGTATGTATCGTTATATTGTCCAGCAATACTCCGGTATTCGGCTTGCAGAACCGCAGATCATACGTTACCACATCTCCGTCGATACGCGATATATACATACCGCGGTCAAGCTTTCTATGGTCTACCTGAAACGATTTTATCTTTTCCATCCGAGCCATACCTCCGTTCCTTTAAACGCTCAGCCTTGCAGCTGCGCGCTTTATTATCTCTATCGATCTCGCTGCGGCCTCCTTCTCAAACGCAGGGAAATCCACTGCGCTGTCGTCATTGGCGCAGTCCGACACCGCTCTTATCACACCGAACGGCACTCCGTTCATAACGCACACATGCCCTATAGCCGCGCCTTCCATTTCCGCCGCCGCCGCTCCGAACACCTCCCGAAGCCTTTTGCGCTGATCGTCACGGCAAATAAACTGGTCGCCAGACACTACCGTGCCCGTTACCGCGCGCACTCCGGCTTCATCCGCACAGGTCTTGAGAATATCCGCCGTCTCACGGTCGCATTCCATATATACACGGTCAAGCCCCGTTATAAATCCCGGCTCGTCTCCGAGCGGAGTTGTGTCCATATCATGCTCCGCTACCTTGTCCGCTACAACTATATCCCCTATCCTCAGCGAATCCTCCAGTCCTCCGGCAACGCCCGTATTGATCACCGCTGTAACTCCGTATTCCATTATCATTATCTGAGCCGTGACCGCCGCATTTACCTTGCCGACGCCTGCCTCGGCCACCACTGCCTTTTTACCGCAAAGTGTTCCGCTGCAAAACTCGACAGATGCGATCTCGCGTATCTCCTTATCGCTCATTGCCGTTTTCAGCCCTCTTACCTCGCTGTCCATAGCACCTATTATACCGATCATTTTTCTTTTAGCTCCTTTAAAAATATTTTTTGTTTTTTCCAATTTTATCTTTTGCTTTTTCGTCCTGTTATCAATATACCGAGCACAATGCTTCGCCAAATTCCGCCTTGAATAAGCCGCGCGCACGGATACAAAATATATATGCCCGCAATTTTTCGCGGCACAGAAAGGAGAAATAAGGATGAAACGAATAAATAATGACAAAATTTTTGAAAGTCTGTCCTTCGGACTTGAGTCCGACGCTGTTTCACATCATGAATGTACCGGTCTTATACCGTTTCTGCCTCAGGACAGCTTTCAGCTCCGCTCGTATGAGCATATCGAAAACTATCTGCCGGACGATCTTAAGCACAGAAACTAAAGCTGCCGGCTGACTGCCATATGGTATCCGGCAAAGCCGCAGACCACATCGTCAACAGAATACAGTCTGCCACGGTGCTCCGTTTGTCCTTCAAGAACGTCGAGACTGCCGAAGCCTATCTGTATCCCCAGCCCCGCCGCCTTGGATACAGCTTCCTTACGCGCCCAAAGCCGCGTAAATACGGCCGGATCGCCCAACGCCGCTCCGCGCTCACGCTCCGTAAAGCATCTGCGGAGCAAGCCGGCGCCCGGCGTCCTTTCCAGCTGTACGTCTATACCGACAGGCGTATCGGAAACTGCGCACGCCGCAAGCGTTCCGGAATGTGACAGACTGAGGAAAAATCCCTCCGGCGCTGTAAAATAAGGCTTTCCCAATTCATCAGCCTCGTAGCGGACCGGGAGAGGCAGATGCGGAAACAATACCGAAGCAGCATGGATCAGCATATGCTCCGCCCCCGCCGAACGGCGCTTTTCATCCTCATTTCTTATACTGCTGAGCTTTTTTAAACGGTATTCGGAAAACCCGTCCGTACATGACGCGTCCGCTTCCGATATATCACCGAAGCATATATATATACCGTTTATCCTTCTTTCCGCTATGCCGGACATAAGCGCTGCCCTCATATCCTGAGCGCGCCCAGGACTTCTCCTATAGCGTCATGGATAACAAGCTCCGCCGCATTATCAGCCGATGTTCTGCTCTTGTTTATCAGCACAAGATGTCTGCCATGAAAATAATTTATCAGACCCGCGGCCGGATACACCGCCAAGGACGTACCGCCTATTATGAGAGTCTGCGCATCCGATATAGCTTCAACAGCTCCGCGTATGCAGTTATCATCAAGCATCTCCTCATAAAGCACTACGTCCGGCTTTATTCTGCCTCCGCATTCATCGCAGAACGGGATACCCTTAGTCCCGGCCACAGCGTCTATCCCAAAAGCCTTGCCGCATTTTTCACAATAGTTGCGCAGAATTGAGCCGTGCAGCTCGTACACAGTCCTTGAACCGGCAAGCTGATGCAGACCGTCGATATTCTGAGTTATCACCGCCTTGAGCTTGCCCGTTTCCTCAAGCTTTGCAAGCGCCGTGTGCGCCTTATTCGGCCGCACATTCTTTACTATCAATTTATCACGGTAAAACCTGAAAAACTCCTCAGGATGACTGTAGTAAAAGGTCGCGCTCAATATAGTCTCCGGCGGATAGTCATAAGACTGATGGTACAGTCCGTCCACACTGCGGAAATCCGGGATCCCGCTCTCTGTCGAAACGCCGGCGCCGCCGAAAAAAACAATATTGTCCGAACCGTCTATTATAGCCTGAAGCTTTTCTATATCAGTCATGCCCGATCCCTCCTGCCTCATTCGTTTATTACCCTTATTATACCTCATATCAGCACGCTTTGCAAGTATTTTTAAATAAATACCGTCATGATATGCTTACAAGACCGTATCATTTCTTTTTTTGTACAAACACAAAAACTTTTGTCAATCATGCCGTACTTTTTACCCACGGATCTGTCTGTTTTGAACTGTATACCTAAATAACACATTACACCCAGATCACAGCAAAAAACACATCGGACGGCGCAGCACCTGCGCCGTCCGGTGCATTAGTGAAAAATTCATTACTGAAAATATCAATATAAAAGCTTATTAACTATACCGAAGCTTACTATCGACATTATAAAGCTTGCGATCAATACGCCTATAAATATAAAGAACAAGCTCTTTGTCGGCTTGAGACTGAACAGAACCGACAGCAGCGCTCCGGTCCATGCTCCCGTTCCGGGCAGCGGTATCGCAACAAACAGGCACAGTCCCCAGACCCCGTATTTTTCGATCTGGTCTGAATGCTTCATCGCCTTGCGTTCGCAGAACTGAGGTATCTTCCGCAGATGCTTGAACTTCTTCATCCAGTTGAATATCGCCTTTATGAACAGGAGTATAAAAGGTATGGGCGCCATGTTCCCGAGCACCGACAAGATCATACTCGGCAGCCAGTTCATATCCATTATCCCCGCAGCCAGAAGCGACCCTCTCAGCTCCAGCAGCGGTATCATAGATATAAGCAAAACGATTAACTCCTTTGGTATGACCGAATCAAGCGACGCGACCATTGACTGAACTATTGAATCCATTTCTACCTCCTGCTGATATATCACACGATTTAATACTTAATAAAACGGCCGTCTATGACCGTCTTAGATATTTTATCATATACGACTCGGGTTTTCAACCCGAAAAACAAATTTGATCGTAAAAAATTACGGCCGCATACAGGTTTATGATAGTCAAAACCCACAATGGACTCACATTTATTTATCCCTCTTTTCGCTTACGATGAATGTTACCGCATTATGAAGCACCTCAAATTCCGCCCTGCCGGTCTCGCCCCCGAACTCGCCGTCAAGCGTCCAGCTGACAGGCTTTTCCGTTTCTATCACCGCCCCGGAAGCGCTTATCACGTGGACTCCGCCGGAATCGCGCTCGCCGTTTTTTATCTCGCTTATCACCGCCGCAAGATCCGTCAATTTTGTACTCTTCGGTATAACCACTATCTCAAACAGTCCGTCGCTCATATCGACATTGTAGAAATCGCCGAACCCAAATCCGGCAACGCTTGCTGAATTCATGATGAGACAAATAAGCGCTTCTTCCTCAAGCGCACCGCCCTCGGCGGTGGTTATCCTGACCTCCTCGGCCTCGATGCGCGAAAGGCTCTTTATCCCTTCCATGAAATATGCAGCCGTACCAAAAACATTTTTTGTCGCCTGGGGCGTTCCGTAAGATACATCGGTAAATGCGCCGAATCCTGCCACATATATGAATATGCGTCCGTTCAGCCTGCCTATATCATAGCTTTTTCTTGCTCCGCTTACGGCCAGAGACGCCGCCTCGGTCATATCGCGCGGTATCCCGTTTCCGTTCGCAAAATCGTTCATCGTCCCTGCCGGGATATACCCGATAGGTATCCGTTTATCCTCCGGTATCTCCAGCATCCCGGCTACCGCCTCGTTGAGCGTACCGTCTCCGCCGGATACTACCGCAAGCTCATACCCGGCAGCAAGCCGCGCAACCGTCTTTCTGCAATCCTCTGCATCCTGCGTCGGATGCACGGTGACGTCATACCCCGCTCCGGTGAAAATATCGAGTATATCGCACAGCGAGCCTTTTATCCTTCCCTTTCCCGATCTTGGATTATATATAAACAAAAGCTTCATTAAACGACCGCCTCCCTGTCAAGCCCCCGGCGATACCGCACTGCTGTCCGTTCAGAAAAATCAATGCAGCCCGGGCTGTAGCATGTGTCTTTGCAATAGTTTCATTTTCCCCGTTAGTTATATTATAGTAAATTTTTTTTAAATGTCAACATGCTTATCAAAATTTCTATTGAAAAAATCAAATATATATGATAGAATAAGTGCAGTGATACGTGAAATGAGGTACTTCTATGAGAATACTTGGGATAGACTACGGCGACGCGCGCGTAGGCATTGCGGTCAGCGATCCGCTCGGTCTTACGGCGCAGGGCGTCAAAACAGTGAAAAACAGCGGCAAAAAAAAACTGCTCGAAGCGTTAAGGGAAATAATCGATGAATACTCCCCCGAGGTCATAGTTATAGGACTGCCCAAAAATATGGACGGCAGCGAGGGCTTCAGAGCGGAAGCCACGCATAAATTTGTCCGGCAGCTCAAAGAGATCTACAGCGGCAGGATAGAATTGACGGATGAACGACTTACGACTATGGGAGCGTCGCGGTATCTGAATACCACGAACACACGCGGTCAAAAGCGCAAAGCCGTTATCGACACCGTTTCTGCATGTCTCATCCTTGAGAGCTATCTTTCAAAAAATTCATAAAAAGCATTGACATTTACAGATAAATATATTACAATATGATCAGAGGGATAAAAAAATGCCCGCAGTTGAATATTTGATCCGCAACATACATCCCTGCTTTTGCGGGCAGAAAGGCATGTAACATACTATGGAAAATAATATCATTATACTTGAAGACGAAAACGGCGCAGAGATCGAATTTGAAACGCTTGATGTTTTTGAATTTGAAGATCATGTATTCTTCGCACTGGCAGAGGTGCTCCCGGAGGATGCCGAGGAAACCGAGGACGACGGCGTTCTTATCATGATGGTAGACGGCGATATAAACAGCGACGACGCCGAGCTGGTCATGGTTGAAGACGAGGATCTTTTAAAACGCGCATTTGACGAATTCGTCAGACGCGACGAAGAAGCATACGGCGAAGAATAAAAGACAGACTTTACATGGGTAATGCTTTTGTAAAGAAAATGTAATGAAATTACTCTTGTATTTTATGTCGTATTGTGTTATAATAAATACAGTTAAAGAAGCCCTGGGGTTTCGCGTGAATTGGTCATTTTTTTTACCAACACATCTTATAAGGGACGCTTGCTCCGAATGCAGCGCATATGCCTCCTTTCACCTTGTGTGAATGCCAGTGGACATGTAAAACAGACGGGAAGCGACCCACCTGCTTTAGCAGGTAGAAACTTTGACCTGTGATCACGGTTACTCCGGGGATCTTTTAAATTGTCCGGACAGGACTTTAGCTCAACAAACAAAAATAAAAATTAAAAACCAAGAATTTAACCGCTAAATTGCCGCTTATATACCGGCATACAGAGTCTGAAGCACCTGATCCGGACAAAGATTAAACACAGCGCGGCTGCTCGTTTTCAGTCACGCTTTTTTTGTGTCTGTAATCAAAAACCTCCTGCATAAAAATAATAGAAACATCCGTGCAGTGAATTTCTGTCTGTTATATCTCGTCCAATCCGTACATAGTCATGGCGAGTACCGCTTCCCCGGCCGTTTCCGTGCGCAGTATACGCCTGCCGAGAGTTATTGTTTTGACTCCCGCACCGCGCAGCTTTTCGTACTCTGCTATATCATATCCGCCCTCGGGGCCGATCATGAACGCCGCGGACTTTACCCCCTTCGCGCCCTCAAGCACCGAGCTGAGCCGCGCTTCACGCTCGCACTCATACGGCGCAAAGCACAGCTCCGCCCTCTGCATATCCTCAAGCGCTTCGTCGAAGGTCATTATTTCGCCTATATCCGGAACTATACCGCGCCCGGACTGCTTTGCGGCCTCTCCGGCTATTTTTCTCCACCGCTCTAGCTTCCTGTTCTGCGCGGCCTCATTCTCCACCTTTACGACGCACCGCGCCATCTTCACCGGAACTATGCGCGTTATGCCAAGCTCCGTGGTCTTTTGTATGATATAGTCCATCTTTGAGGCCTTCGGCAGTCCCTGATACAGCGTCACCGCCGTTTTCGGCTCCGCGCCGCATACGCGGCTTTCCTTTATCCTGCATATTATCCCGTCTTCGCCGAACCTGTCTATGACGGCGTTGTAATCCGTCCCGCGCCCGTCGCACACAGTTATCTCATCGCCCTCCGACAGACGAAGCACCTTTTTTATGTGCCTTGCGTCCTCGCTCTCTATCCTTATTTCCGTTTCTGTTATATTTTCTCTTGCTGTAAAAAATTTAGGCATTTTTCTTTCCTCTCAAATATTAAATACTCTTTCAAAATTTCTGTGGCTTATTTTCTCTGTTATTTCCTCCGGTACGCCGCGCACCGAAAGCTCGTCAAACAGCTTGTATATATCGCGGCAGCCGCGTATATCGCGCGGAAGTCTGCCTTCGGTACCGTCGAGATCCGAACCAAGCCCTACCGCATTCTCGCCTCCAAGCTCCAGCCAGTGCATTATATGCTCCGCCGCATCGGACGCGGACGCAGCGCCGTCCTCAGCCAGAAACGGCGGAAAAAGATTTATCCCGGCGCATCCGCCTCTTTCACAGATCAGTCTGAACATTTCATCGGTAAGGTTGCGCCTGTGAGCGCATACAGCGCGTGAATTGGAATGTGTAGCCGCGACCGGACCTTCGGCGGCAGCTATAACATCGTAAAACGATCTGTCGTTCAGGTGTGAAACGTCCGCGACTATCCCGAGCCTGCCCATCCTGCGCAGCACTGCGCGGCCCAGCTCCGTCAGCCCGCACGTTTCATCATACGCGCCGCCGGCAAGCCGGTTTGAATGATTCCATGTCAGGGATATGCACCGCACTCCACGCGAGTACAGAATATCCACGTCCTCCTCTCCCCTTATCATATCGGCGCCCTCAACGCTCAGTATCGAACGGACGCCGCCGAGTTCAAGACTGTCAAATATCCCGGCAAGCATATCAAACCTATCCATTGCACACTCGCGGTACCTCGGCGCGATAAAGCATGCAAACACCTGAGTATACCCTCTGTACATCCCGGCGTCCGCCGCCGTAAAATCACAGCGCTCCTCCGAAGCTCCGTCCGCAATAAGAGACAGCGTATCGCAGTGCGCGTCAAAGACTCTGTATTTATCCTGCATATATCCCCCTTTTAAAATGCGTCTTCAATATGGTTTATTTCCTTTACAAGAAACATCCCGTCCCGCTCTTCATAATACACCTCAACGATATCAAAACGCATGTCGCAGCCGCTGTGTATTGGATACTCCGCCGCCGCACGGCGAACATGCGCCGCTTTCTTCCTGTCTACATATTCCGCCGCGGCTCCGTAACGGTCGTTTTTCCTTGTTTTGACCTCAACGAATACGATACATCCGTCCTTTTCCGCAACTATATCTATCTCTCCGCCGCGGCATGTAAAATTTCGGCTCCTTATCAAATAGCCCTTCGAGCCAAGATGATTTGCAGCCGCCGTTTCTCCTTCATTTCCTATGCTTCGCTTGCTCATAATACATTTTTCAAAAACGTTCTGCGGTGTATCCCGCACACGCCCAGCCTTTCTATAGCTTCATAATGCGCCTTTGTCCCGTAGCCCTTGTGTTTTTCAAAGCCATACCCCGGGAACTTCCGCGCCGCTTCGCGCATATATCTGTCCCTTGTCACCTTCGCAAGCACAGACGCCGCCGCTATTGCCATGCTTTTAGAATCGCCCTTGACCACCGCTTCACCGGGAACCGTCAGCTCGGGCATCCTGTTCCCATCAACTATAACATAGTCCGGCTTGAGCCCCAGCTTCTCCACCGCGCCGCGCATCGCCTCCATAGTCGCCCGGAGTATGTTTATCTCATCAATACGTTCAGCTCCCGCCATGCATACAGCATATGCCAAAGCCTTATCCTTTATTACATCAAAAAGAGCTTCGCGCTTTTTCTCGCTCAGTTTTTTTGAATCGTTTATCCCGTCTATTTCCGCTCCCTCGGGCAATATTACCGCCGCTGCCACAACAGGCCCAGCCAGCGGGCCTCGCCCGGCCTCGTCCACCCCGGCGAGATACCCATTTGCCAATATCCCCTTGTCAAAATCCTTCATTGTCTGTATTCTTTCCGCTTCCGAAGCGGCATCTGAACGTCCTACCAAGATATATCATCCTCTTTCGTTTAAATTTTTTTTAATTTTATTATTTAATAGTGTTGACAAATCATTCAATTTGTGTTATCATATACATGTTGCAAAATAAATGCGGGAGTGGCTCAACGGTAGAGCGTCACCTTCCCAAGGTGAACGTTGCGAGTTCGAATCTCGTCTTCCGCTCCACAAACACTTCGCTTCGGTGAAGTGTTTTTTTATTTTCCCGCAGCCTATTTCGTGAGCCGCGTGCATTGTACCTCATATCCTGCCTGTCACTGTTAGGTTCCGTCTGCTTTTTGCTGTATATGCTCATATACCCTTACCGGTGCCTGACTGTCGTCAGCATCGGCCATGCACACGAATTTCCATCCGTATCGCTCGTAAAACGACGTATGATCCGTGACAAGATAGAGCCTGCCGATACCTTTTTCATACATATCACTGCATACATGCTCCAGCAGCCTACCAGCTATACCCCTGCTCCTGTATTTCTCTTCAACAAACAAAGCACAGACATTCGGCGCAAGATCCTTTCGGCGGTGAAAATCATTTTCTATCACGCCCAGCCCTCCTATTATCTTATCATCCGCCAACGCCAGATACCACTGCGGGATAGCTTTCTTACCGATCAAGCATTCATCTATACTTTTAAGATATTCCTCCTCCGGCACACTCCATTTTTGATGAAACCATTTCGCCGCATAAGCTCTGCGCTCAGGCAGCTCACGTATACTTACGATCCTAAAATCCTTCATACCGTTCTTTCCTCCGTAAAATGTCATACCGTTATTCCGCAATACGGCTTCCTGTCCACACTCCGGCTAAACATCCGATCAGGCTGAGAGCGGCGTAAAGGCCGGCGGAAGCATAGCTGCCGTTCCGAAACAGGGTATACGCTTCAAGCGAAAACGTAGAAAATGTAGTAAAACCTCCGCACAATCCTGTTTTTAAAAACAGCAACAGCTCCTGCGGAATATCCTTTTTCGCCGCTATGCCTGTTATGTATCCTATAAGCAAAGCCCCGGATATATTTGTCATCAAAGTAAGCAGCGGAAATCCCTGCCTGTACGGTATAAGGCTTACGGCATAACGAAGCATGGAGCCGACGGCTCCGCCCAGTCCAACGGCTATAAAACCGCCCATTTTACACACCCCTTTCTTACTGATGCAGATCTGTGCTTTACGCTCACTGTTTTATATTCTAACCGTTATGATTTCACACGTAGTATTCGCGCCCTAACCGCGCCGATCCGGTCTTATAAACGGCTTCTCGATCTTTTTATCTGTCAAAAGCCCATACTTTTCAGGACGGCGGTAAGCGTTTCCGTGTACCTCCGTTTCCCTATAGGCACGCAGCTGTTCAATATCAAGACAAGCCATATATATCCCTTCTTTTTCTCCCGCCTGTAGGATACAAAAATCCCTCGATCCGGCTGTATCAGGAAGATACGCCACGCCGTCAAAAACGCTTGAGCCGCCGTTGCAGTCCGGTACCGTATCCGGATAATTGCACGTAGCTATCGCAAGCATGTTTTCATACGCTCTGCCGCGCAGCTGCGCAAGCCTGTTTATATCCATCGGACAGGCGTTCGGAACAAGTATCAGCTCCGCTCCCTTCAGCATAAGTATCCTCGCGCTTTCGGGAAATTCTCTGTCATAGCATATCATGGCTCCCGTTTTTATATTTCCGCATGGTGTGTCCAGCTCCGCTACATAGAAATCATCACCCGGGGTAAGTTCCCGTTCCTCCCCAAAATCACAGGTATGCACCTTTGAATAGCAAAGCTTTCTTTCGCCGTGCCGGTCAAAAAGAATAAGTGTATTTCTCGGCTTCGGTGCATATTTCTCAAGAATAGTGATCCCTACAGCCATGTGCAGCTCTTTTGCAAGTTTTCCGAATTTTTCAACAAATACGCCGTCCTCCGATACCGCTTCCGCTTTCCATTCGGCAGCGGGACGGCTGTATATATCGTACCCGCTGCTCCACATTTCCGGAAACAGTGCGATATCAGCGCCCATTTCCTTAGCTCTTACACAGTATTCGATACCCTTCTTAAGATTATCCTCCGGGCAGCCGCAGGGGCATATCTGTAGCAAAGCGATCTTAAGCAGCTCCATTTTCAATGTCCTCCTGTTATCTGTATGATCAAAGCTGTGCGTTTGTTATGATAAGTCCTCCGGACATATTGCTTATTCTGATATAATCCTTTTCAAACGGTATCCACTGCCCGCATGAGAGACTGTATTTTCTGTCCGCTGTATACGCGCTTTCGTTTTCTATCGTAAGGATATCCCCGTTTACGATCTTCGGCACGGTGCCGTCGGAGACGCCGAACTCCGTCAGTTCTATACGTCCGCTGCGGTAACGTTCAAAATACACGGCGTAATACCTGTTCTCACCCGGCACTGACGGAAGCCTGCCGTACGCGTCGGCACAGAGTATATACTCATACAGTCTCGCCTGGGCTGTGATCGACTGCTCCTTGGTATAGCCGCCGTATGCGTCAAAATCACCGCCGCCGATCCCATTCATTATCCCTGCATTATACATCATATATACGCTTTCCCGCGCCCAGTCCGATACCTCGTCCCTTATATACACGGCCGTACTCGCCGGCGCTGTATCCATGAACCTTGCGGTCCTCGCCAGAACAGCTGCCGCCTGCTCGCGCGTTATCCCTCCGTCCGGCATGAATTCGGTGTCCGTAACTCCGGTTATTATCCCCGCCGCCGCAAGCGAACGCACACGCTCGTCATCGCAGTCCGAAAACATCTTTGCCGAAGGCGCGGGGACCGAATCCATGATCTCAAGCATTTCATATATAAGATCACAGAACTCAAGCCGTGTTAGAGGCTCTGTAAACGCCTTATCGTCAGACCTCATATACACAGGCACTATTCCGTATCCGAATGCCTTGTCAAGGTGATCCTTAGACCAGGCTGACGCGCTGTTATGCTTAAAAATACAGTTTGCAATCTCGCTTAAAAGCCATTTTTCATCATCCTCCGGCAGGACGTATCTTGTTCCGTCGCCCATATCCATACCGCTGCCCGCGCTGTATACGCCGTTTATGACAACGGACTCATACTTCCTGTCCTTAAATTCTCTGCCGCCGCTCCTGCTCATTTCAAATCCCGCGATATATTCATCATACTCCGAAAGATCCGCATTATATTCCCTGACCGAACCGTTATTATCCGTGACGGTCACGGTTTCGATCCGTCCGATATTGTCGGTAAATCCGCTGCTAACCGGTATAAGCTCTATTCCGGGCTGAGACCACGATGCACCGCCGTCATACGATGCATATACCCCGTTCACCTCATCTCTGACATAAAGCACGCCGTCCGCTATATCCGCCTCGTTCGGCATTGTAGGCAGCTTGTATGTATGTATTATCTCATAATTTTCATCAAGAACATATACGGTATTGCAGTTGTCCCATGTGTTTTTATAAAAATATGTGTTGCCGTCCCATGCGCGCCAGCGCACAAGGTGCAGCCCGTCTCCGCTGTTTATCTCATAGCTGTCAAGATTGCTCCCGAATTCCGCAAGCGCGCCCGCGCTCAGCTTATCTCTGACTTCACTAAGACGCCTGCCGCGCATAGGCTTCACATAATTCCTTTCCTTATACGGCTCCGCTTTTACGTTGTATGCGTCTCTTATTATAAACCTGTTCTGTATACCGCCGTTCACGTTGACGGGTATGAACATATTTACCGTAAAAACCGTCGTTTCTCCTGCCGGGAGCAGCACCGACGCCATAGGCGTGAATACCGCCTCGTTCGTAACGCCCTTGCTGTACGCCTTGTCAAAGCTGCCGCTGCCGTCGGCGGCATAGACTATAACGTCGGAGCTCGTCTGTACGTTGTATTCAAAATACCTGTCCCGGCTGCCGCTGTTTGTCACCTCTAAATTATACGTTTCGATAACGCCGTAGTTCCCGAGATTGCAGGCATACGGCTCTATGCCATCCAGGTATATATCCTCGACCTCAAAATTGGGCGAATAATCATCCGGCTGTCTGCCGGAGATGCTTTGATAGGATGATACCGACGTATGCCGCGTATCAAACCGCCATATGTTGTCGCGCTCCGTTACATTGCTGCCGTAATACGTATATTTGTTGTCATCGGCATATTCAAGCTTTATCATGTCCGATTCGACAGCGATCGTCTTTGACCAGTAATCGGAGACCGGATTGATATTGCTGCACCAATTCTCCACAGTCACGCCTTCGGGCGAATACTGATTGTATACCGTTCCCGGCAGTATTGTCCCGTCGGCATCGGAGTCGTCCACGGTATATCTGAGCGTATCCGTCTCAACCTGCGGCAGTGTGTCGGCTATCCCCTTTACCGTGTAGTCATAGCGATATATGCCGAAGCCTATATTGTCCGGCACAGACGAACGGTCGCCGAGCTTTCCGTTGTGCCTCAAAGCAGCCGTATCCATGTCCACTATGCCGGATGAAACCTCTATCACCGCCTGAAAATGTACAGGATCCGCATATCTGACTATATCATAACCGTCGAAAAACTCGCTGAGCCATACGGATTCGCCCTTCTTTATTTGCACTGTTTCCGGCTCATACTCATGCGGCTCGTATATGTACCTGCCGCGCATATCTATTATCGGTACGCCGAGCATATCCGCGCACACTCCGTTAAACTGCCATTCCCTCTTGCCGCGGTACATAGTACCGTATTCCTCATATGCATAGACCTCGTTCGTTTCAAATGAAGCGTTCCGGATCGTGATAACGGCGTCCTCTTCCGCCGTTATACGCACATCAACCTCGATATCATAGCCCCGTCCGCCCCCGCCCGTATAATTGAAATATGACATATACAGATAATACATGTCAGGCTCAAGACCGTCGTGGTTCGATATATACCTCGGATCGCTGCCCGAGGCAATCATCATATCGTCTATTCCCTCAGGATTATTGTTAAACAAATACTTTCCGCCTCCCGACGGATGAAAAACTATATCCTGCGGCTCTATCGGACGTGCTTCATCCGTCTCCGCCGCCGACGCTGCCTGCGATAACCCAAAAGCCGTCATTGCAGCTATGATAAATACCGTTGTCTTTTTCATACTTTTCATCTCCCATAAATTACAATGAATCAAACGACACCAAAATGAACATTATGCGCTCGGCTATATAATTAAACCTATATAAGTCCTTCAAGATATCCGCGCAGATCCGCCGACGCTATGCTTTCCGGATAGCTCTCTATCAGAAGATCGTCTATGCCGTAGTGTCCGCAAAACGCGCCTATATCAAAGGATCCGTCTTTGAAGCCGCGCACATCTATCGCGTATACATTCTCATAATTGCTGACCGCCCAGGTCACGAGCGGATTTCCCACCGATTCCTTTATTATCGCAATGCTTTTCCCGTTCGAGACGCCGCTCTTTATTACAGTAAGCGGATTATCACCGCCTATAAAACACAGGTAGCTGTCCTCATTCGGGTTGACCGTCCGGATACTGTATATCCGTTCGTTCATATACATATCTGCGTAGGCGCTCGCCTCCGTTTCATATACAGGCATGAACCGTTCAAGCAGCTCCGTATCCCTTTCAAGCAGCCCGGTGCGCTCGGCGCCGGTAAGCTCTCTTGCAAACGAACCCGTAAAATACGCGCTGCGATTTTCAAATTCGGACAGCGGCGCAATGCTCATACCCTTCAGTCCGGCAAAATACTCCCATGCATAATACGCGCCGCGGTGCGTCCAGTGATGATCCGTGTCAAAATATATCTTCTCGTCCGAATGGACCGTAAGCGCGCGCGTTATATCCACCGGAACGGCATGCTCGAGCCGTCTGTATATATACTCTATCATTTCAAGCTGCCCTGTGCTGTATTCGGCAGGAGCATAAAGCTCATACGCGTCCGGGACTATCATACTGTATACGTTCGTACCCGGAACAGCCTCGCTTACCCTGTCTATGATTCCGGCATAGCTTACCGCCGCAGCTGCATCTATCCGTACCGGCATGAACATAAATTTCCTGTTAAGTATAAAGTACGGCGGACGCGTTTCGGCGCTGACGACCTCCATCCGCTTCCTGCCGAACAGATCTGTGTCCTTAGGGACATATAGATCCCAGTCATGCTTTGTAATAACGGGATATCTCAGCTCGAACGTTACTGTAGTACCTCCGAGCTTTATACTGACGTCATCGCCGTACGCCGAGACATCCGCCGCTGACAGCAGAACAGCTGCTGTCATGACGGATACAGCTGCCGCTCTTGCCATTCTCTTAAAAAGTCTCATTACAGATCCACCCTATTCCTTTTTCGTCCTTTTAAAAATGCAGCTATATTCTGCTCTATCTCTTCCATGCATCTCACCCTCGCCTCGTACGCTCCCCATGCCATATGCGGCGTGAATATAACATTCGGCCTGTCCATCACCGAAACATACGGACTGGACGCCGACAGCGGTTCCTCCGAATACACGTCTATGCCCAGACCGCCTATCCTGTTTTCGGCAACCGCAGCGGCAAGCGCGGCCTCATCCGCAACGGCTCCCCTTGCCGCATTTATTACCACGGCGTTCTTTTTCATAATATCTATCATATCCTTGTCTATTATCCCGCGTGTTATATCATTCAGCGGGAGATGGATGGAAATGATATCCGAGCTTGCACAAAGCTCCCTGAGCGAAACGCATTTGTAAAGCGGATCGGGACGGCGCTTGAACGCGAGAACACGGCAGCCCAGCGCCTCGGCGATCTCCGCGACCCTGAGCCCTATGCTTCCCAGCCCCGCAACGCCCCATGTAAGCGAGCTCATCTCGTGAAACACAGGCTTAAGATAATTCTGAACGCCGCTTTTTGAATAGCTGTAGTCCTTGACGTACCTGTCATACTGAGGTATGTGGTTTACAAGCGACAGCGCCATGGCCGCCGTTACCTGCGCCACTGAATTTGCGGAATAGCCGCGCACATTGCATACCGCTATCCCCCGTGCCCGGCAGTGATCAAGATTTATATTGTCAAAGCCGGTAGCCGTGACGCATATGAGCTTCAGACGCTTAGCTTCGCCGAGAGTGTCCCTGTTCAGCTTTATCTTGTTGACTATTATAACATCCGCGTCCATAACGCGAAAACGCACCTGCCGCGTATCGGTCCTGTCGTATACATCCACCCGACCGAACTGTTCAAACCTTTCAAAGCTTATATCGCCGCCCAAGGTAGAAGCGTCGAGCACCGCTATATTTATACTGTCCATAACGATCCCCCCGGTATGTTTTTACGCCAGTTCCGAAAGATTTGACCATATTTCCGGAAATGACTTTTTAATATTTATCGGCTTGAAATCCTTTCCCACAAAGCCGTGCTTTGTTTTTCCCTCAGACATTTTTGTCATATCCGGCAGCCTGAATACTTCATATGAAAACTCGATCCTTGCAACGGTAAGCTTGTCTATCCTGCATGTTACAAGCACCTCGTCCTCATATTTCAAGCCGTACAGATACTTACACTGAGTTTCCGTCAGCGGCAGCATTATCCCCATCTTCTCCATCTCTGAATATGTCAGCCCGGATCTTTTTATAAAATCAGTCCTTGCCTGCTCAAACCACGGATAATACCGCGAATGGTGAACTATCCCCATCATATCCGTTTCGGCATACCGCACGGTAAGCCTTGTTTCACTCTTATACGCCATTTTGATCGCTTCCTTCTTTAATATGTTTCATGTATCAAAAACAAACCGGTGCAGAGGCACCGGTTTTTCTAATCCCGAATCTCTGTCTCGGGGATCTGTCATTATTCAAATTCTATCTTATTATGCCCGGCATAGACCATGCCGTTTGACGCGTCCATTGTTATGGACGTTCCCGATTTCAGTATCTTTGTCGCGCCCGCCGCACCGACAATTATCGGTATATCGAGCGCCATAGAGAGGATGTTCAGATCCTCCAGATGGTCGGACGCCTCAAGTATTATACCCGACGCGTTTTTAAGCATTGAGATCATGTCCGTGGAGAGCCTGTCAAGAACGGCGATATCCCCGTCATGGAACTTAGCGTCCATTTCACGCTTTCCTCGGCATACGCATACATTGCCCGTGGCATGGAGATCCGACAGACCTTCGCCCTTAACGAGGATATGTCCCACCAAATGCACCTTCATTATATTTGTCGTACCGGCAACGCCCATAGGCACTCCGCCCGTTATTACGACAAGGTCGCCGTTTTTAACAAGGTTCATGCGTTCCGCGTCGTCCACGGCGCTGTCGAACAGCTCGTCGGAATTTGCCGCAATGCTGCTTATAACGGGGATAACTCCCCACGACAGATTGAGCTGCCGTCTTGCTTTCTCGCTCAGTGTCGGCGCGATTATCGGACATGCGGGACGGAAACGCGATATCTGCCTTGCCGTTCCGCCCGAATACGTAAGCGCAATGATCGCCGCCGCTCCGAGGTCGTGCGCGGTAGTGCAGGTGGCATGAGAGATAGCGTTTGTAACGTCAAAGCCGCTTTCAAAATCCATCAGCTTGAGCCTTTTTATATAGTCGATGTCGTTTTCCGTGCGCTCCGCTATAGACGACATTGTTTTTACCGCCTCTATAGGATACTTGCCCATCGCGGTCTCGCCAGAAAGCATTATCGCGGAAGTACCGTCGTATATTGCATTGGCAACGTCGCTGACCTCCGCTCTGGTAGGACGCGGATTTCTTATCATCGAATCCAGCATCTGCGTTGCGGTTATTACCCTCTTTCCGGCACGGTACGTTTTCCGTATCAGATCCTTTTGTATGACCGGCAGATCCTGCATATCTATCTCAACGCCCATGTCGCCCCTGGCTACCATTATACCGTCGGCAACATTTAATATCTCGTCTATATTTTCAACGCCCTGTGCGTTTTCTATCTTCGCTATGAGGTTTATATCACGGCCGCCGTTGCGCTCGAGCAGCTGCTTGATCTCAAGCGCGTCCTCTGCCGTCCGGCAGAAAGATGCGGCTATAAAGTCAAAATCCTGCTCTATGCCGAAAAGGATATCGGCGCGGTCCTTGTCGCTCATGTACGGCATGGAAAGCTCCGTATTCGGCACGTTAACGCCCTTTGAATCCGAAACGACTCCGCCGTTGCGAACTATACATACGATCTTGTCGTTCTTGACCGAAGTCACCTGCAGCTCGATCAGGCCGTCGTCTATCAGTATCCTGGAACCCGCGTATATATCGTTCGGAAGATCCGCATAGGTTATGGAGACCATCTGGTCGTCGCCCTCGACGTCGCCGGTGCAAAGCGTAAAGGTCTGTCCCTCCCTGAGAGTTGCCTTTCCGTTTTTGAATTTCTTCAGCCTTATCTCCGGCCCCTTTGTGTCAAGCAGGATAGCTACAGGCAGATCCAGCTCCTGTCTCACCTTTTTGATCCTGTCAACCATCTCCTTGGCAGCCTCGTGCGTTCCGTGCGAAAAGTTTATACGAGCTACATCCATGCCGGCAAGCATAAGTTCTCTAAGCATATCCTCACTGTTGGTAGCCGGTCCGATCGTACATACAATTTTTGTTTTTCTCATAAGCGCTCTCCTTAAATTCAGAAAAATACAATACAGACAGCCTCGGCTCTCTATCCGCGGTTATCTGCAAATACAATAACAAGGGGTATCGAGCAGACCAATACCCCTTGATCGTTTCTTATACGCTGAGCTTATGCGCAAGCTCTATAAGCTCCTCTGATATCTCCTTCTTCATCTCAAGACCCTCGTTTATGTCAACATCGGTTATAAGACCCTTCTGCATACATACGATCCTGTTGGCCTTGCCCTCAAGAAGCAGCTCCACACATCTTGCACCCATCTGGCTCGCTGTTACCCTGTCGCGCACGGTAGGAGAACCGCCGCGCTGCACATGACCGAGTATGGTCGCTCTCGATTCGATACCCGTTTTAGCTTCTATTTCCTTTGCCATTTCAATAACTCCGCCTATACCCTCGGCAACAACTATTATCGCATGCTTTTTGCCTCTCGATTTTGCCTCGAGTATCGGACGGAGAACATCCTCGTCAAAATTGTATTCTTTCTCGGGAACAAGTATTACCTCGGCGCCGCATGCTATGCCCGCCTCAAGAGCTATATATCCTGCCGCCCTGCCCATGACCTCGATCACCGAGCAGCGCTCATGGCTCGACGCCGTATCGCGGATCTTATCCACGGCGTCTTTTACCGTATTGAGACATGTATCATAGCCCACGGTATATTCCGAACAGCTTATATCGTTATCTATCGTTCCCGGCATAGCGACAGTGGGAAGTCCTGCATTCGAAAGATCTCTCGCGCCTCTGAACGAGCCGTCGCCGCCCACGACAACAAGACCGTCAAGACCGAACACTTTCGCGATCTGGCAGGCGCGCGCAACGCCCTCCTTTGTCTTGAATTCAAGACAGCGGGCTGTCATAAGACAGGTACCGCCGCGCTGCAGCGTTTCCGATACCGATCTTGCGTTCATCTCCTCCATCTCTCCGTTTATAAGCCCGTTATAACCGCGCTTGATACCCATCACCTTAAGTCCGTGATAAGCTCCCGTTCTGACTACGGCTCTTATAGCGGCATTCATTCCGGGCGCGTCGCCTCCGCTAGTAAGCACTCCGATCGTCCTGATGCTTCTGTTTTCCATTGAATGTGCCTCCCAATCGATTAAATTTTTTTGTTTTAAAACTGCATCTTAAGTAATATATACATAAATAATATATCCGTATCCCTTCCGCTCTCCCCATAAAAACACAGCGGTACGCTCCCGGGCATTATTTAGCCGAAAGCTCGGTATCAAATATTATATCCTGCGCCTGATCAAGCTCCGTTTTCGGCACCAATATCTCATAAGCGCCGCCCTCGCACGAGCCGTCCCTGTCCGCCGGACGAAGCATCGTTATAATGCCGCTGCGGTCAAGAACTCCGATCAGTTTATCTATCTTGTCCTTGTTTCGTGAAACATAAACAACCGTCCACATAATAAAACCCCTTATTCGGAAACGACTTTTCCGTGCTTCGTATATATTTCGGCCTTGCCGCAGATCTTCATAGCCGATGTTATTTCGGTAAACTGCGCCATATACACCTGTCCCTTTTCAAGATGTTCCGTATGGTGGAACTTAGTGTCCCGCCCTCTTGTCAGACCTATTATGTCCACTCCGTTCTCAAGCGCCTTGATGACTATATAATCGCCTCCGGAATATTCCTCCATGCCTTGAAAGCACCTCCGTTTTCCTGCTGTATGTCAAAACTTTAACAGCATACTCATACTAATATAATATACTATTTCTCAATAAATTTCAAGCGTTAATTGCTATGATATTATGATATTTTATCATTATATATTTTGTGTATTTTCACAAATTTTTTAAAAAAATGACGAATTTTTCATCAATTATTTGATCATTTTGCAAAAAACACTGTAAATTACTGTTTTTTAAGCCGTCGGAACATCATTACTCCTTTAATATGACGTTGCTCTCTCCGAATTCATAACCCAGCTCCCGCACCGCCGACGCGGAGCCGTTGAAATACAGATCTCTCGGCGCCCGCGCGGTTCGTTTAGTATCACTGAAATAGAGCCGCACCTCAACGTCGCCCCTAAAAGGCGCGAGAGTCTCACGCACTCTGCCGAGCGTCTGCGCGTCCTTTGTCTCAAGCCTGATATAGAGCACGGGCGCGTTCCGCACATCTGCGGCGCCCTTGTCCCCGCCCCGGGATGCAGCGGAGCCGTTTTTTCTCCCTGTACGTCTGCGAAGAACGGTCTCACTTCCGTTTGCAAGAGCTTCATCCAAAGACTCCGCATCGTTTATAAGTATCTTGGGCGCTTCATCCTCTCTAAGGCTGAGCGTACCCGATACAAGCAGTGTGTTCCCCTCATATAATACGCCCGAATACCTGTTGAGTACCTTCGGGAATACCAGACATTCCACCGAGCCGAACGAATCCTCAAGCGTTACGAACGCCATCTGTGACTTTGCTCTTGTGGTCTTATTTTTTCTCGCTTCGATTATACCGCCTATGACCACTCTGTCGCCGTCATGCATACCGCCCTCGACGCGCTCATATTCGCCCTCGTCGTTCTTTGCGACGCTTTCGTTTATATCAAGCGTCGTATCGGCGCTGTATTCTTTCAGCCGCCCGGCGTATTCCTCCATCGGATGTCCCGAAAAATACATGCCTATAGACTGCTTTTCCATTCGCAGCAGTTCCCTTTTCGGGAACTCCGGTATGTTCGGGAACGCTATCTCCGGCTTTTCCTCTATGTCGTCAAACAGGGACATCTGTCCGGTGATGTTCCCGTGCATCTGCGCCGAAGCCTCGCTTATCGCGTGCTCGTAGACCTGCATGAGCTGCGAACGCTTTATGCCCATAGAGTCGAACGCACCGCACATTATAAGCCCCTCTACAGCTCTTTTGTTCATTTCAGCGCCGCTCATCCTGTCTATGAAATCAGAGAACGAAGTAAATTCGCCGCCTCTGTCCCGCTCCTGCAGCAAATGCTCCGTAAACGTTCTGCCTACGTTCTTCACGGCGGCAAGTCCGAAGCGTATAGCCCCGTTTTCTACAGTAAAGCCAAGCCCGCTCCTGTTCACGTCCGGAGGCAGACGGTCGATGCCCATCTCCCTACAGTTTATGATATAATGATTGATTTTATCCGTCTCATCTATAGTAGATATCAGCGCCGCCATGTACTCGACCGGATAAAAGGTTTTCAGGTACGCCGTCTGATACGCCACAAACGCGTATGCCGCGGCGTGCGATTTATTAAATGCATAATTTGCAAAGTCGTTTATCTCATCGAATATCGCGATCGCAGTATCTTCGTCTATACCGTTTTTGATACACCCCGGTATAGTCCCGTCCTCTGAGCCGTAAATAAAATTACGCCGCTCAGCCTTCATCTGCTCGGCCTTCTTTTTGGAAATAGTACGCCTGAGCTGATCCGCTTTTCCGAGCGAATACCCGGCAAGCACCCGCACTATCTCAAGCACCTGCTCCTGATATACCATACATCCGTACGTAACGTCAAGTATCCCCTCAAGCAGGGGATGCTTGTAGGTAACGTCCTGCGGATTTTTTTTATTGTGTATATAGCGCGGTATCTGCTCCATAGGCCCCGGGCGGTAAAGCGCGATTCCCGCTATTATATCCTCAAGACTGTCCGGCCGAAGCTCCGTCATGAACGACTGCATCCCTCCGCTTTCAAGCTGAAACACACCGTCCGTATTGCCCGAAGCTATAAGCTCGAACACTTCTTTTCTGTTATAGTCTATTTTTTCAACGTCGATATCCTCACCGCGCGTATTTTTTATTATCTCAAGCGCGTTGTCTATGACCGTCAGGTTTCTTAGCCCCAGAAAATCCATCTTAAGCAGTCCCAGACTTTCGACCGTGTCCTTCGGGAACTGTGTTGTTATGAAATTATCCTTATTCAGCATGAGCGGAACATAGCTGACTATCGGCTCTCCTGTTATCACCACGCCCGCGGCATGAGTTGACGCGTGGCGCGGCAGACCCTCAAGCATACGCGACGTATCTATCAGCCGTTTTACATCTGCGTCCGACTCATAAAGCGCTCTCAGCTCCGGAGCCGTTTCCAGCGCGCGGTCTATCGTTATATTCAGATCACGCGGGACCAGCTTTGCTACGCGGTCAACATCGGCATAGGGCATATTGAGCGCCCTGCCAACATCTCTTATAGCGAGCTTTGCTTTCATCGTACCAAAGGTGACGATCTGCGCAACATTGTCCGCACCGTATTTTTCCACAACGTAATCTATGACCTTCTGCCGTCCGTTCGGCTCAAAATCTATGTCAATATCCGGCATGCTCACACGCTCCGGATTTAGAAACCGTTCGAATATGAGAGAATATTTTATAGGGTCTATGCTCGTTATCCCAAGTGCATACGAAACAAGGCTTCCCGCCGCGCTGCCTCTTCCCGGCCCCACGCTGACCCCGTGAGTTTTTGCAAAGCTTATGAAGTCGCTCACTATGAGAAAATAATCGGTAAATCCCATGTTTTTTATAACTCCAAGCTCATACTCAAGCCTTGCCTTAAGCTCGTCCGACGGCTCCTTATAGCGTTTTTTCAATCCGCCGAAGCACAGCGACGAAAGGTATTCAAACGCGTCGCCATCGCCCGGGACGTCGAATTTCGGCAAATGTCTCGTGCTGAAATCGAAATCCACATTGCAGCGCGCCGCGATCTTCGCCGTGTTGTCTACAGCCTCGGGTATGTATGAAAAGAGGCTGCGCATCTCCTCTTCCGATTTTAAATAGAACTCCTGCGTCTCAAATCTCATCCTGTCGCTGTCATCTATGGTTTTTTCCATCTGTATACACATCAGAACATCCTGAAAAAACGCGTCCTCGCCGGTGAGATAATGTATATCGTTCGTTGCCGCAACTCCCAGCCCAAGCTCATTTGCGAGGCTTATAAGCTCCGGTATTATCCTTTTCTGCTCCTCAAGTCCGTGATCCTGAAGCTCTATAAAGAAATTGTCTTTTCCGAATATGCCTGCATATTCAGCAGCCGCCCTCTTCGCTCCGGCGCGGTCTCCGTTTGAAAGCGCCTTCGGTATTTCTCCGGCAAGACACGCCGACAGGGCAATAAGCCCCTCGGAATGTGAACGGAGCAGCTCCTTGTCTATCCTCGGCTTGTAATAATAGCCGTCTATAAATCCCATACTCACAAGGTATATAAGATTTTTGTAGCCTATGCTGTTTTCGGCAAGAAGGATAAGATGGGAGTATTTATTATCCGTGCCGTAGACCTTATCGAACCGCGAATTGGGAGCCACGTACACCTCGCATCCGATTATCGGCTTTATGCCGTTCGCCCGGCACTCGCGGTAAAAATCCACAACTCCGTACATGGTGCCGTGATCGGTTATGGCGCAGCTTTCCATGCCAAGCTCCTTGAGTCTCGCGACCAGTCTCTTTATACTGGCTTCGCCGTCAAGCAGACTGTATTCGGTATGAGTATGAAGATGACAAAATGCCATATATTCTCCCCCTTGATATCTTTTGGGCGGTGACCGCCAACCCATGACGTATTCTACGGTCACTAATTTTTCTTCTATATAAATATAAACGAGCTTATGCCCTTTGCATACGCCCTACTTTACGGCCATGCTCTCGGCATACTCTATTATCCTGCTGAGCCTGTGGTTCACGCCCGATTTTCCGATCTGCTGTCCGGTCATCTTCCCGAGCGCCTCCATGCTGACGTCGGGATACCTGAGCCTCAGCTCCCCTATCTCCCGCAGCACCTCAGGCATCGACTGCCATTTTCTCGCCGCCTTGATCTTTTTTATCGCGGCTATCTGCTTTGAGCTCGCCTTTGCCTGCTTGTTCAGGTTTGCGCTATCACAGTTAACGAGCCTTACGATAGAGTTTTTTATCTCCTTTTCCACCTGGACTGAAATGACCTCCAGCCCCGCTCTGCCGCCGCTCATGCGTCCTATTATATCGGCAATATTTCCGCTTTCCTTTATATAGACTATTATGCGGCCTTTTCTGAGCGTCCTTCTCGCTCTTATATCAAAGTCTCCCAGCAGCGCTATCAGCTTCTCGGCGCCCGCCTCCGATCTCGTATCGAATTCCATATGGTATTCGCGCTTCGGATCGCTCACCGAGCCTCCGCCGAGAAACGCACCGCGTATATACGCTATACGGCAGCATTCACTTTCCGCTGTAAACGTCTCCAGCCGCTCCTTTATCCTCTTTACATCAGTTTCGTTTTCTATCAATATTTTACCGCCGCAAAGATCTATTGAAAACTCACCGGAAAGGTCTTTCCCGATGCGTTCCGATACCGCTTTTGAGGACGAATTGAACCTTATGATCCCGCCCTCCAGCCGGCCTGTCGAGCCGAGCGCTCCCGCCAGCTCCGCAGTACGGCAGCACGGACATTCATATTCAGTTTCGCAGAGTATCTGCTTTATATCCGATGAAAAAGACATCGCTATCTATCCTTTCTGCGGCGGTGTATCAGTTTTCCGCACCCAGCCTGACTATACCTCTGGCAAGGCGTATAAAATTATGCCGCACCTGTCCGTCCTTTACAAGGAACATGTTCCCGTGCAGGACGTTTACCCTTTTCGCAAGGGCGTCTGTATCGGCTGTGACCGGAACTGAGTTCTCGGCGGCATAGACCTCTTTTACGCTCTCCGGTATAGGCGCGTCGTTTACAACTATGTAATCGACAAGCCTTTTTGCCGAATGCTTTTCTATCGCATCGAGATGATCCGCCGCGGTCATGCCGTCGGTCTCCCCGGGCTGAGTCATTATATTGCACACATACACCTTTTTTGCACTGCTCGCCTGTATGGCTTCGGTTATCCCGTCAACGAGCAGATTTGGTATCACGCTCGTATAAAGGCTTCCCGGCCCGAGCACTATTATATCGGCGTCCTGTATAGCGTTCAGCGCGCTCTCCACCGGCTTCGCGCCGGCAGGCGTTATAAACGCCCTGTCGATAGACGCGGCGCTTCCATCCCTCCCGCCGATATTCGATTCCCCTTTTATGACGCTGCCGTCGGACAGTCTCGCGTTCAGCGTTATCGCCTCATTTGAAACGGGTACTACCCTTCCGCAGATGCCTACAAGCCTCGCAAGCTTTGAGACGGCCTCGTCAAAATTTGAGGAGGTCTCATTTATCGCGGCAAGTATCATATTTCCTACCGTGTGACCCTGAAAAACGCCATCTCTGAATCTGTAGTTCAGCAGGTCGGCGTACTGCTCGTCCATATCGATAAGCGCGGCAATACAGTTTCGCACATCGCCCGGCGGCAGCATGCCCATATCGCTGCGCAGGATGCCGGAGGAGCCCCCGTCGTCCGCAACGGATACGATCGCCGTTATTTTCCGCGTATGCAGCTTTAATCCCTTAAGCATAGTCGAAAGCCCTGTGCCTCCGCCTATGGCAGCAATTTTTAATTCCTTCATATCTTAATGTCTCTGTGTATCGTATCGACCGTATAACCCGACGCGCCGAGCGCCTCCGCAAGCTTATTCGCCATTGTAACGCTCCTGTGGTGACCGCCCGTACAGCCTATGGCTATTACCAGTGACCGTCTCCCCTCCTCCACGTAAAGAGGCACGAGAAATTCCATCATATCTTCAAGCTTTTCAAAGAACTTCTGTGAGGTCGGAAATTTCATTACATATTCCTGGACCTCCCTGTCGTTTCCGGTCTTATGCTTCAGCTCCGGCTCATAGAACGGGTTCGGGAAGCACCGTACGTCAAACACGAGATCTGCGTCGGTGGGTATACCGTGCTTGAATCCGAACGACAAGACCTTTATCTCAAACATTGAATTGACCGCGGTCAGGTTATATATATCCATAAATCTTTCGCGCAACTGGTTGCTCGTCATATACGAGGTGTCTATGACGTAATCGGAGCTTTCACGCAGCTTGAAGAGCATCCTGCGCTCCTCCTGTATGGACGCAAGCAGACCGTCGGGATTGTTCAGCGGATGATTTCTCCTCGTTTCCTTATACCTGCTCACAAGCGTGTTATCGTTCGTATCAAGGAATATAAGCCGTACATTGTATTTCTCGCGCAGCTCTTCCACCTGCCCGAGAAGCTCGTTTATCATGTTTCCGACGCGGATATCTATAACAAGCGCCACATTTCTGAATTTATCCTTGACCGACGCAAGCATATTTGCAAGCATGGGTATCAATGCCGGCGGCATATTGTCGATACAAAAATAGCCAAGATCCTCAAAGAAATGGATCGCCTGTGTTTTTCCGGAACCGGACATACCGGTCAAAATCGTAAAATCCATAAACGCACCTCCGATCCGCAGCAAAGCCCCGGTCTCACCGTTCGCCGACCAGTCTTACCTCCGGCTCAAGCCTCACTCCGAACTGTTTTTCCACTGTGTTTTGTATATGCTCTATAAGCAGCATCACGTCCTCCGCCGAAGCGCCGCCGGTATTTACAACAAAGCCGGCGTGTTTCGTGCTCACTGCCGCTCCGCCGATACTGAAGCCCATAAGTCCGGCGTCCTGTATCAGCTTACCGGCAAAATACCCCTCCGGTCTCTTGAACGTACTGCCCGCAGACGGCTGTGAAAGCGGCTGCTTCTCGCTTCTGCGCCTGTTATATTCAGCCATTTCCGCCCGAATATCCGCTTCATTCCCCGGCTTCAGTTCAAGCCGGGCCGAGAGCATATATCTCCCGCCCTGAGAAAAAACACTTTTCCTGTAGCCGAATACGCATTCATCGCGCGGTATTGTGTGCAGCTCTCCATCATCATCAACATATGTTACATCCTTTACCGTATCCCCGATCTCTCCGCCGTATGCCCCGGCGTTCATAAACAGGGCGCCGCCCAGCGTCCCCGGTATGCCCGAAAGCGGCTCGAACCCGCTGAGTCCCGCTTTGGCTATTACCGAAGCGAGCCTTGACATAAGTATGCCCGCTCCCGCTCTTACCTCGCAGCCTTCCGCCTGCGCATATGCCATGCCTTTGCCTATCTGTATTACCAGTCCGCGTATCCCGCCGTCACCGACGAGCATGTTTGAGCCGTTGCCCATTATCATATACGGAACACCGTTTTCTCTCGCAAGCCTTATCAGCTCCGCCGTTTCTTCCGCGCTCTTCACGCTTACGAACATATCCGCCGGGCCGCCTATCTTAAATGAGGTATGAGCGCTCATAAGCTCGTTTTCAAGCAGACCGTCCGACACGGCTCTGAATTTTTCTATTATATCTTTACCGGCAGCTATGATGACCGACTCCTTTCTGTCATAAATAATATCCGCGCGCCGTCAGCAGGTCTCAAGCCGCCAGCTGCAAAGCTTTTTCCCTCGCGCGCCTTCCATAAATTCCTTAAAACTCTCGTAGGTACGGTTCATGACCAGCTCCTCCGGAAATCCTATCTCATAGAGCATATCGAGAGCCTTGCTGTAATTTCCTATATCAGTAAAAAAATGCGCGTCGGAGCTTACAGCTATACCGGTACCGTGCTTTTTGCACAGCTCGGCTATGCGGCGGCAGTTCCGTATGCTTGAGCTCCTTACGAAAAAGCTGTGGTTGTTTATCTCTATAAGCTTATTATATTCACCCGCCAGCTTGACTATATACTCATAGTCATACATAAAATCCGGCGTGCCGCTGTGACATATTATATCTATATGCGGATCCTTAACTACAGCTTCGTATGCGCTTGTATGATCCTCCGCTCCGCAGCCGCTGTACGCCTGGGAATGGATGCTTGCGTTTACAACGTCAAGCCTTTTAAGAAGCTGTTTGTCCAGATCCACGTTTCCCTCAAGATCGAGTATATTGACCTCCGCGCCTATAAGTATCTTTTCTCCGAAAAGCTCCTTCGGAAGATTTTTCAGATTTCTGAAATGCCATTCATGCGGTGAATCGGGCATTGCCGGAGCATGATCCGTGACAGCGAAACCGTCCATCCCTATCTTGGCCGCAAACGACGCGTTCTCCGATACCGTCGAATACGCGTGAGAGCTTGCAAGCGTATGCGTATGTGTGTCAAATTTGATCCTCATCTTAAACTCCCTTTATATATGAAAAGACGCGTCAAAAATATATGTGCCTTAAAAGAAAACCGCGCAAAAGGACGGCTGCTTCCCATGCGGCGCAAAAGCCTTGTCCGCGTTTTACTGCAGATTGAGCTGTTCCTCCATCTGGTGCATAAGGCGGTTGTTCAGCTCCACCGCCGCGTTGTAGCCCATCTTCTTCTGTCTGTTGTTCATTGCCGCGACCTCCACTATCACCGCTATGTTCCTGCCCAGCTTGACAGGTATAGTCAGCGACGGAACATTTATACCCATTATGTTGGTATACTCATCCACCATGCCGAGGCGGTCATACTGCTTTCCCTTTTCCCACGGCTCAAGATGTATGACCATGTCTATCTGCTGCTCATCCTTGATAGCGCCCATGCCGAAGATCTCCTTGATATCTATTATACCTATGCCGCGCACCTCGACAAAATGGCGTATTATCTCCGGCGATGAGCCCAAAAGCGTAGAATCGGAGATCTTCTTTATTTCGACCGCATCGTCCGCAACGAGACGGTGACCGCGCTTGACCAGCTCTATCGCGGCCTCGCTCTTGCCTACGCCGCTTTCGCCCATTATAAGTATGCCCTCGCCGTATATTTCGCACAGCACGCCGTGGCGCGTTTTCCTCGGCGCAAGCTGCTCGTTCAGATACCTTATGATCATGCTCATGAACTGCGAGGTACCAAGCTCCGAGCGCACCAGCGGTATATTATACGTCTCGGCATACTCGAGCATTTCGGGGAATATCTGCAAATTACGCGTTATAACGAGCATAGGGAACGACTGGGCAAAATACATTTCCATCCGTTTTTTTCTTTCTTCAACTGCAAATTGCTCAAGGAAATTAAATTCCTCCATACCCATTATCTGTATTCTTTCAGTGTCGAAATTCTTAAGAAACCCGACCATCTGCAGTCCGGGACGGTTTATATCCGATTTCGTAACGAATACCGAGTCAATGTTTTTAGGTTCATATATGACCTCAAGCGAAAATTTTTCGATTATTTTCCCCAAGGGCAGCTTCGCGGTACTTTCCATAAAAAGAACAACCTTCCTTTCATACGCAGCCGTCCGCCGCGCAGATTTCTATACATATTATATTCATTATAGCATATTTACCGAACTATTTCAATAGAATTCAGGTGAATAATATATAAGAATTAGCCAATAAATCACTATAAAATCATTTCATTTTTAAAAATATTGAAAAAATTAAAAAAAAACGCATAAACCTCTTGAAAAAAGAAAAAAAGTATGGTAGAATAATTTTTGATGTTTGTTTAGTACAGGCGCACAGGCGCTTTTGTATCAGGAGGTGTATAGAAATGGCTAAATGTGATATCTGCGGCAAGGGCGTAAGCTTCGGTATAAAAGTTTCGCACTCACACAGACGTTCAAACAGAACATGGAAACCGAACGTAGTAAAGGTAAAGGCGGTAGTTAACGGCGCACACAAGACAGTTCACGTTTGTACACGCTGTCTCCGTTCGGGAAAGGTTCAGCGCGCTGTTTGATTCGGCGCCGGTTCCTGATGGACTCAAACAGTCTGCGGCAGCGGACTGTTTTTTTCGTTAAACATTTATATATTTGTTACGAATATATTTTGTTTGCATTACATTTATTTTACAATGTATAAAACAAATAAAATTTGTTTTGCATTTTGGAGCCATGTATGATATACTTAATATGATATAGTGATACAAACGTACCGGATGCCATACTGATGATATTAATGCTGCAATACATATTTCTTATCACAACGGCAGCGCATAACGGGATCCGGATCAATGAAGATTTTTAAAGGGGTGTACCTGTTGGAGAAACTCTTGGTAAAAGGCGGGAACAGGCTTCTCGGCGATGTTTCCATAAGCGGAGCGAAAAACGCCGCCGTAGCTATCCTTCCGGCATGTCTGCTCGTCAAGGGCACATGCAGAATAGAAAACCTGCCGGATATAAAGGATGTAAAGCTGTTTCTGAGAATACTTGAAGGATTGAACGCTAAAGTTGAATATATAGATAAAAATACCGTTGAGGTGGACTGCACGGAAGTAAATTCCTATGAGCCGGAAAGCGATCTCACGCGCCGGATGCGAGGCTCAAGCTATCTTATGGGTGCGCTTCTCAGCCGGTTCCGCCGATTCAAGGTCGATCCGCCCGGCGGCTGTGACTTCGGTACACGTCCGATAGACATGCATATAAAATGCTTTGAAGCCATGGGAGCCGAGATAGATTCTTCGCGCGGCATACTCGTTGCGGAAGCGAACGAGCTGCGCGGCGCTCACATCTTTTTTGATATAGTTTCGGTCGGAGCTACGGTAAACGCTATACTTGCCGCCGTTCTCGCCGACGGAACTACAATAATCGAAAGCGCCGCAAAGGAGCCTCATGTGGTTGACCTTGCCAATTTTCTGAACAACTGCGGCGCCCAGATACGCGGCGCAGGCACCGATACTATCAGGATAAAGGGCGTAGAAGCGCTGCACGGCAGCACATATACCATAATCCCCGACCAGATCGAAGCCGGGACATTTATGATAGCGGCGGCTGCCACACGCGGCGATGTTACGCTTCATAACGTCATTCCGCGGCATCTCGAGATAATAGGCTCGAAGCTCATCGAGGCTGGCGCAAAGGTGGATTATATGACAGACAGCGTGCGCGTTTGGGTAGAGGACGGAACAGTGTTCCGCCGCGTGAATTTCATAGCTCTGCCCTATCCCGGCTATCCTACGGATATGCAGCCTCAGCTTGTTACCTTCCTGACCACTATCCCCGGAACGAGCACTGCCCGCGAAGGCGTATGGGAAGACAGATTCAGATATGTGAACCAGCTGAAGCGCATGGGCGCTAATATACGCGTTGAAGGCAAGCTCGCGATCATTGACGGAGTACCCAAGCTGACCGGAGCCAGTGTAAAGGCTACCGATCTGCGCGCCGGCGCGGCGATGATAATAGCCGGACTTATGGCTGAGGGTACGACCGAAATACGGGATATATACCATATAGACCGCGGCTACGAGAGCTTTGAGGACAAGTTCATCGCGCTCGGCGGAGATATACAGAGAGTTCAGGTGCTTGAGGACGACTATATATAAAGTCCGGGGCGCAATATACTAAAATACACACAGGGGCTGAGCGGAACGCGGTTTTGCAGCAGCCCCTTTATTTCGGAGTTTTGATATATGTTTGAGATATATTCACTTATAAGCGGCTCATCGGGCAACGCCTCGCTCGTTACAAACGGAAAAGTCCATATACTCATAGACTGCGGGACTTCCGGCAAACGCGCGTTTGAGCTTATACAAAGCACGGGTATAAGCCCCGAAAGCATAAGCGCGGTGCTGGTCACCCATGAGCACAGCGACCACACCAAGGGCGTTGGGATAGTTGCAAGAAGGCTCAGGCTGCCCGTATACGCGACGGCGGGCACTCATGCCGCCATGGACATAGGCAGGCTTGACGACGGCTCGCGCATAGTGATACGTCCCGGAACAGAGCTTGAAATAGGCGGCATCGGCGTGCTCCCGTTTTCCATCCCGCACGACGCAGCGGAGCCATGCGGATACAGCTTCTTCTTCGGAAATACAAAGCTTACAGTCGCGACCGACATAGGGCGCGTCACAGACGAGCTGATGGATAATATCAAAGGCAGCCGAAGCATAATCCTTGAATCGAACCATGATATAGACATGCTGCGCTTCTGCGAGTACCCTTATCCGCTCAAGCAGAGGATACTCAGCGACATAGGCCATCTTTCAAACGAGGCCGCCGCGGAAACAGCGCTGGAGCTTGTCAGGAGCGGCACGAAGCATATAATGCTGGGACACCTCAGCGATAAGAACAATATGCCGGAGATCGCCAAAATGGAGGCCTATAACAAGCTCACCGACAACGGCGTAAAAATAGACGAGGACGTTACACTGCAGGTGGCCGGACGGTACAGCGTCACGCGGTTCAGCCGGTCCGGCGAGTACGGGCAGCCCCGGCATATATAAAGCATGCCGCACGCACAAACGTCACGCCCGGAATGTGAGGATCAGTATTCATGAATGTTACGATAATCTGCGTAGGAAAAATAAAAGAGAAATTTTATACCGAGGCTCTCAGGGAGTATTCCAAACGGATAAGCCGTTTTGCTTCGCTGGATATAATAGAACTGCCCGATGAAAGCATTCCTCAGAACGCCTCCGAAAAACAAATGGAGACCATAAAGCGGCGCGAGGGAGAAAGAATACTTTCCCGGCTCGGTCAGAACAGCTTTACCGTATCCATGTGCATTGAGGGCAAGCCCGCAAGCAGCGAGGACGTTGCCGCGGCGATAAGCTCAGCGGCAATGTATCCCGGGAATATAGTATTTATAATAGGCGGCTCTCTCGGACTTTCCGACGAGGTAAAGCGGCGCTCGGACATGCGCATGTCGTTCGGCAGGATAACCCTGCCTCACCAGCTCATGCGCGTTGTTCTTGCGGAACAGATATACAGAGGATTTATGATAAATTCGGGCGCTTCATACCATAAATAAGCTTTTGCTTTGTTTGTGTGTTTTTAATAAAGATATTGTTGACTAACGAGTATTCTTATGCTAAAATATATATATACCGGCATTTAGATCCGATATTTAACACCGCCGGGAGCATCAATTATCAGGAGGGAGCACAATATGCGCAATATGAAAAATATACTATCATTCGTTCTCGCGTCGGCAATGCTGACGTCCGCTCTGCCCGTACTCGCTTCGGAAGAGCCTGAAATAACTGTAGACGGCGTGCCAATAGCGGCGCAAACAGCTTCGCCGGAAGAGACAGCCGAACCTGCGGCGGTATCGCCGGAAGAGACAGAAACGGCTTCGCCCGGAGAAGCAGCAACTGCATTGCCCGTACCGGAGGAGACGGCTTCAGCTTCACCGGCGCCGTCAGGACCAAAGTCTTCAAGCGTTACCGTACATATCACTATGGAGCAGCAGCCGTATACGATAGATTCCTTCGCCAAGCTGGAGCTCTATTCAAAATCGGGCGAGCTTCTCGACTTTGACGCGCTCTGGGTCG
>CALXZP010000013.1 GCA_944393255.1 uncultured Clostridia bacterium
GCTGACGGCGATTTTGTTATTGCAGACGCGAACGGCGTTACGGATATCTACATAGACGCAAACGGCGCGGACTACGACGGCATATCGCTTATCGCGGAGGCGTTCGCAAACGACGTTTCGCTCGTCAGCGGGCAGACTCCCGATATAGTTACCGACGCTTCGGCGCTGGGCGATACGGCGGTGATAGCCGGAACCGTGAACGACGCTAACATAAAGGCTCTCATCGATGCTCAGAAAATAGACGTGAGCGATATCGAGGGCAGGAACGAGGTGTATAAGATACAGTACGTTGAAGAGCCGATGGACGGCGTAGATAAGGCGGTAGTCATCGCGGGAAGCGACAAGCGCGGAACTATCTACGGCATATTCCATATATCGGAGCTTATGGGCGTAAGCCCGTGGGTGTACTGGGGCGACGCGGTACCGGAGCTACAGAGCGCGGTCAGCTTCAATGCCGATGAGCTCAACACTGTATCAAAGGAACCGTCGGTAAGGTTCAGGGGCATATTCTTGAACGACGAGTATCCCAATCTTACAAAGTGGTCAAAGAACGCCTTCGGCGGCTATAACCATACGTTCTATCAGCACGTGTTCGAGCTGATACTCAGGCTCAAGGGCAATTACCTCTGGCCTGCGATGTGGTCGAACGAATTCAATACCGAGGGAATAGACGGACTTACTCCGGAGCAGGCCGAGGGCTTCGATACCCTGGAAAACGCAAGGCTTGCGGATAAGTACGGCGTGCTTATGGGCACCTCGCACCATGAGCCGATGCACCGCGCCGGAAACGAGTGGGGACAGTTATATAAGAACTATCTTACTGCGGAGGACGCGAAAAAGGGCTCGGGCGCTACCTGGGATTACTTCAATTATGCATACGCGCTCGACGAGTTCTGGAAAGACGGCTTCGAGAGAAGCAAGGATTTTGAAACGGTAACGACCATAGGCATGAGAGGCGAGGCGGACTCGTCGCTTGCGGGAGGTCTTGCCACAAACGTAGAAAATCTTGAAAACGTTATCTCATCGCAGCTCGATATAATCGACAGCTACGGAAAGAGCGGCGCACCGACGATGCTTGCGCTCTATAAAGAGGTTGAGGAATACTGGTACGGCGGAACGGAGAACGGCGAACAGGTGCCGGGTCTCAAGGACTGGGAAGTGGACGGCGAAAATCCGCTCAAGGACACCATAGTGATGCTCTGTGACGATAACTTCGGAAACCTGCGCTCAGTGCCGCAGCCGGACGAGATCGACCGCGAGGGCGGCTGGGGTCTCTACTACCATTTCGACTACCACGGCGCACCGATGGATTACCGCTGGGTAAGCTCGACTCCGCTTGAAAAGATATGGGAGAATATGACAAGAGCGTATGAATACAAGATAGACGATCTCTGGATAGTAAACGTCGGCGACCTTAAGCCGCACGAGATCGAGATATCATACTTCCTTGATCTCGCATACGATTACGACGCGTGGAAGGACGAAAACAAGATAGAGCAGTATACGCGCGAATGGACGGAGCAGCAGTTCGGCTATGATGAGGTTTCGGAAGAAACGATAAACGAGATAGCTCAGCTCCAGCTTGACTATCTCAAGCTCAACGGGACGAGACGTCCGGAGATAGTTTACAATTCGACCTACAGCGTTACCGACGCAAACGAGGTATATAACTACATAGACAAGGCGAATAAGATATACGACAAGGCTTACGAGCTGCTCGGCAAAATGCCGGACGAGATAAAAGACTCGTATTACCAGATGGTGCTTTACCAGGCGGCGGGCAGCGCGAACGTTAACCTCATGAACCTGTATTCCGCGCTCAACGGCATGTACAGCTCGGCGGGCAGCGCTCTTGCAAACAAGTATGCGGCGCTCGTTAAGGAGTGCATAGAGCGTGATAAGCAGATGCAGGACTATTACAACAATACGATGACCGGCGGAAAGTGGAAGCACATGATGAGCGATGAGCTGGCTCATATCGGCTGTACGTCGTGGGATCTTGAAAAGTGGGCGTATCCGAGCGCGGTATACGTTGCGCCGTCGGGCCCGGCGTCGCTCATAGTCAATGCGGACGGAACAAGGAACGCGGCAAAGGCGGGCGGCTCGCTCACGCTCCCGACCTTCACAAGCACCAATAAAGAGGCTTATGCCGTGACCGTATCGAACGGCGGTGCTGAGAAGCTCGATTATACCGTTTCGGCAAGCGATGAATGGATCGTTCTTTCAAAGACGGGCGGAACTATTTATTCAGGCGATACCATAGGCGTGAGCGTAGACTGGTCAAAGCTCAGCTCTGACAGTACGGGAACGGTGACCGTAAGCGGCGCGGGCGGCGAGGTGACTGTGGCGGTCAACGCCAAGGTCATAGACGTAAGCGGACTTGATGACAAGACCTTTGTCGGCAGAGACGGCATAACGGCTATTGAGGCCGAGCATTATGCGGCATCAAACGGAAACTGGATAACCGTAGATAATTACGGCAGAACTCTTTCCACTATAAAGACCAAGCCGTTCAATGTCGATTATACGGTTGATGACGCTCCGTATGTGGAGTATAAGGTCATGGCGGATACGGCGGGCGACCATACGCTCAGGATATATGCAACTCCGACAAATCCGACCACCACAAGCGGCGACGTCCGCTATGCGGTAAGCGTTAACGGCGGCGCGGCGCAGGAATACAGCTCGCTCCAGGACGGCTTCCTTGCGGGCGACCACGGCACAAAGTGGGGCGACGGCGTTCTCAGGAACATACACGACGATGACACGACAGTAACTCTTACAGAGGGTGTTAATACTATAAGGATATATCAGCTCAGCTCGGGCTTCTCACTGCAGAAGCTGGCTCTTGCGGCCCCGGGAGCGGCGTTCGGAAACGCTTATACCGGTCCGGAGGAAAGCTGGTATGCAGGCTCCGGCAGCGGGCAGAAAGAGCTTGTTCACTATATCCCCGAGGATACGATGAATATTCCGGGTACGGCGGCTGACAGCGGCAAAAAGGCAATAGTTACTGCCGACGGCGACTATCTCATAACAGCTCCGGAGGGCACGGTGATAAGCCTTGACGGCACGCCTGTAGAGACAATAGCCAACCCGGACGGAACTATGGAAGCGACGCTTGCGCAGGGCGAGTACACTCTCACCTACACAGGCGAAGGCCCGGTAATATTTGAGACGATAGAGCGTCAGCCGGGCGTTATAATAAACCACCCGATGTCGACCGAGGCTGAATTCTCCTCGGCTGCGGCGGGCTATGTGAACCTTAAGGCAGGCTACGACGACAAGAGAGTAGTAAGCTATGCCGACGGGGCTATGAATTATACCACAACAGGTCTTTACACCAGCTCCGGCTTCAAGTATGACATATCCGCAAGGGTAAAGAGGGCTATGGAGCAGTACGGCGCGGATACGGAATTTACGCTTACAATGGATATCAAGGGAACAGTCGGCGCTAAATCAACTGTAGGCTTCATTTCCGGCGGCAATACCGTGGCTTCGGTAGATCTTTTGGATATAGCGTCTGCTGATGAATATAAGAACGGCTTCGTGACCGTTACATGCAAGACGACCTTTGAAAATGCGGACGATATAGCGTTTTATGCGTTCACCGAAAATCCGACGATATATGCGAAGAATATATCGGTTAAATTCCCGGCTCCGCAGGAGGTTGAGCTTTTCCATCATAAGGGAACAGGCGCATGGGAGGATTACAGGGTATACGACGATACAAATGAAGGCGCTGTCATCACCAAGGGGAACAATCTCAGCGTTGCATTCAACACCGCTTCCGGATGGAGCTCAAAGAACGGTATAAAGATAGACGTTACCGACTATGTAAAGCAGTGCGACAACGGCGGCGAATTCGGCGTTGAGCTGAACTTCACCTGCTGGTACTGGGGCGGCAGCGTGAGCGCGTTCCTTGAGAACGAGAGCGGCGGAAATAAAACGATACTGTTTGAACAGGCAACGGACAGCAATAATCCGCCCGAGAACAACACAATAGTTCTCTCCGGCAGCGCGGCGTACGATTACAGCAAGAACGAAAAGACATATCTGTGCATAACTCAGATGTCTGACAATCATCAGTACAACGAGATAGCGTTCACCGGTATGCAGACTCCGGGCGGCTCAGGACCGGTAGATCCCGACGAGCCGGACGATCCAAAGGATAAGACAGAGCTGTTTGCTCACACCGGTCCATCAGACTGGGCCGCTTACAGCATATACGATGAGACGAACACCGTATTTACCAAGGCAGACGGCGACAATATGCAGATGACCTACAGCGGCAGCGATACTCCGGAAGATGATAAAGAGCACGAATGGGATACGAAGAACGGCGTTAAGACAGATATAACCGAGCTCGTTAAGAGCAAGGGTATATCGAAGATAGGTGCGTCGGCGGACGTAACGAGCCATTACTATGGCAGCACGGCTGTAAAGCTGTTTGTTGAAAAGGTGAAGGACGGCAAGGTAACGGGTACAGTTACGCTTGCTGAACAGACCGGAGAGACCAACGGAACTGCGGTCACCGTGACGGGAGAGAGCGATATAAGCTATACGGCAGATGAAACGCTTTATCTCTGCATAACTCACCCGAGCGGCTACCACGTATTTGACAACATATCGCTCTGGGGCTATTCCGACGGCGGTCAGACGGATCCCGACGATCCGGACGATCCGGAGCCTACGCCGGATACGCGCGTAGTGGTATTCAGCGAGGATTTCGCGGATGAGTCCGATATCGGCAGGTATTCGCCGTATATTGACGGAAGTCTCAAGGACGGAGCTGTCCAGTACGGCAGACTGGTATATAACTTCAATGAGGGCTGGAAAGCGGACAACGGTATGAAGGCCGATATAACGGATATAGTAAAGGACCACGATATAACGCAGCTCAATGCGTCTATAGAAATGATCTCATATGCGTGGAACGACAACAAGGCGGTTCTCAAAGCCGTTGTAACGGACGCGGCAGGAGCTGTTCAAAACGAGTATACGCTCGGCAGCGGCCCGGACGATACTTCGGAGGAAATGAACGGCAAGAGCGCTAACATAAGCGGTTCTGCGGATATAGAGTATGCCGATACGGATAAGATATACCTCGTTATAACTCACCACAGCGGCACGCACAATTATGACAACATAACAATCTGGATCGACGCTTCGCTCCTGCCTTCGGCTGAGGGTGTTGAGGTGACCGCGCCCGTGCTCAATGAGGACGGAAACGGCGGATACGTAACAGTGTCCAATAATTCAGAAGAGGATGCGAAGATAGATATCTACACAGCGTCCCGCAACGGCGACGGAATGCTTGCATCGCTTAAGCTCACCTCTGCGGATATCGCGGCGGGTGCGGAAAACGAAAGGATAGATTTCGAAGCGGCTGAGGGCGATACCGTATACGTATGGGATAAGGCTATGAGACCGCTCACCGGAAAGACGGTGATGGAGCCGGTTGCGTGGGTAGCCGGATGGGGAAGCGCACAGCAGGAGTACATGGAGAGCGACATGCCCTCCACTCCGCTCTCCGGCAGCGTTATAAGGCAGATAATAAGAATGTCCACGGGCGGCGACTATATGAAGCTCACGCTGTCTAACTACTACGGCAAGAGCGACCTCGTTATAGATTCGGTACACCTTGCCGATTCGCTCGGCGGAGGCATGATAGATCTCGCAACGGATACCGCCGTGACCTTCGGCGGCAGCGAGAGTGTTACGATACCGGCAGGACAGAAGATCGAGTCGGACGTTATCTGCTACAGCGTTCCCGACCTCGGAAATATCGCGATGACGATAAAGGCTTCCGAGGTACCGGAAAAGGTAACAGGTCATTCCGGCGCGAGAACGACCACTTATATAAAGACCGGCGCGACCGTGAGCGATGTGTCGATGATAGGCGCGGAAACGAACGAGCATTGGTATTTCGCATCTGAGATAGACGTTCTGCGCGATACCGAATATGCCGCAGTGGCGTGTCTGGGCGACTCCATAACCGACGGACGCGGCTGTACGACCAACGCCAACGACCGCTGGACAGATGTTCTCATGGAGCGCATGAAGGAAGCGGGCATGAAGCTGACGGTCGTAAACGACGGCATAGGCGGCAACTCGATAAACAACTGGGGTCTCGGCGAATGCGGACGTTACCGTTATGAAAAAGAGGTAAAGGACCGCACCGGACTTGAATATCTCATAATACTTGAGGGCATAAACGATATCGGCTCAAAGACCGAGGACGTTTTTACGGGCGATATGAACAACTGTCCCGAGGACGGCAAGATAACAACCGGTATTATCGAGGCGTACAGCGAGATAATCGAAAAGGCGCACGCTCAGGGCATAAAGGTCATAGGCGGAACGATACTTCCGTGCGGAAACAATGGCTATTACAATGAGACGATGGAGGAAATGCGTCAGATCATAAACGAATGGATACGCAACTCAGGTGAATTTGACGCGGTCATCGACTTTGACGCGGTAATGCGCGACCCCGATGATCCGACAAAAATGAAGGCTGAGTACGATTCGGGCGACGGTCTCCATCCAGGCCCTGCGGGCTACAGAGCAATGGGCGAATGCATCGATCTTGCATTGTTCGACTGATAAAAAAATAAGGAATGTGACGGCTGCCGGGTACGGCCCGGCGCATTCGGGAGACTGCTGCATTTTTTGCGGCAGTCCTGTTTTTTTGCGGCAGTAATATATCATATCCGCGCCGTGCGGATGGACTCTGAAAAATTTTATATAAAAAGTATACTATAAATCATAAATTTGCTAATTTACAAATTGCCTATAAGCTAATATAATGGAATTGTATTATTGAATAATACCTGTAGAATGTGCATTTTGCAGGTGTGTATTGTAAAAAATGTATAATCGCAAAACAGATCCTTTGCGATCATACTGTAAAACAACAAGGAGGGATATTTCATGAGGAAGATAACAAGCTTAGTCCTGGCTGTTTCCGTTGCGGGCGGCTGTATGACCGGTACGGCGGCCGTTTCTGCGCGCGAAGCTGAGGTCGAGCTGGTCGCAAACGGCGGCTTTGAGAACGGAACGGCGGAGCCGTGGAATGCTTTCTGCGGCTCAACCATAGCCGTGTCCGGCGAGGAGGCGCACAGCGGCGATCATTCGCTCAAGATAACGGAACGCACGGCTGCAAACTCGGGAGCGATAATTGATCTTTCGGGCGGCGATATAGCGCCGGGCGAGACGTACAAGATAAGCGGCTGGGTAAAGTATAACGAAGGCCCGGACATGCTTGCGTATAACGTGATACTGATCGGAAACAAAAGCGACGGAAAGCCGGATTACAAGCTTACCGCAAACGCTGCGGCAAAGAAGGGCGAATGGACGCTGCTGGAGGCGAGCTACACCGTGCCGGAGGAGCTGAACACGACCGAAAAGGCGGAGTTCTATTTTGAAACGGCAGCGGCTGAGGACGGCGTATATTACGATTTTTATGTGGACGACGTATCCATAATGAAGGAGACGGAGAGCGATGCGAAGCCTGCGCTTGCAAAGACTGTCGGAAGAACCAACCCGCTCATGGGCTACGATTTCGGAGCCGACCCGTTCGCGATGGAATACGACGGCAGACTTTATGTGTACATGACCGCGGACGCTTTCACATACGGCGATAACGGCGAAGTGGGTGCAAATTCATACGGCAAGATACATACCATAAAGGTCATATCCTCGGAGGATCTTATAAACTGGACAGACCACGGCGAGATACCGGTAGGCGGCAGGGCGATCGAGAACGGCGCGGCTAAATGGGCGACAAATTCATGGGCGCCGTCCGTTGTGCATAAAACGATAGACGGCGAGGAGAAATTCTTCCTGTACTTCGCCGACAACGCGTCCGGCATAGGCGTGCTCGAATCGGATTCGCCTATAGGCCCGTTCACAGATCCGATAGGCGGGCCCATAGTAAACGGCAGCACTCCGGGTGCGGAGGGCGTAGTCTGGATGTTCGACCCGGCTGTGTATGTCGATGACGACGGCAGGGCGTATATGTATTTCGGCGGCGGAGTTCCTGCTCAGCCGGACGGCACGATCCTGCCGGAGGACGCCCTGCATCCGAGAACTGCGAGGGTGATAGAGCTTGGCGAAGATATGACGAGCACCGTCGGCGAGGCGGTGATGATAGACGCGCCGGGAATACTTGAGGACAGCGGTATGCATAAGTACAACGATACGTATTATTATTCATACTGCACCAACTTCAATGTGGATGGTCTGGAGGACGAGGACGGTTCGGTGTATCCGTCCGGCACTATATGCTATATGACGAGCGACAGTCCTATGGGCCCGTTCACGTACCGCGGCGCGGTGCTGAATAATATGTGGGGCTTCTTCCAGATGGGCGGCAACAACCATCATGCCATATTCGAGTATAAGGACAATTACTATATAACCTATCATGCGAGAACGCTTGAAAAGGCTATGGGCTATGACGACAAGGACTGCCGCTCGGCTCATATAAACAAGGTGGAATTCAACGATGACGGCACTATGAAGCCTGTTACAGCCGATTATCTCGGCGACCCGATAGACGGGGTAACTATCAGCGCGGCTGAAAAGCTTGAGGCGGAAACAATAGCCTATGCGTCCGATATAAGCGTTGAGCGCATAGACGATACGGTAAATACGAAGGTGACCGGCGTAACGAACGGAAGCTGGACGTCAGCTGCCAATGTCGATCTCGGTTCGGGTGAGCTGCGGTACATCTCGGCTCGCGTTCTCGGCAAGGCGGGAGGAACTGTAGAAATAAGATACGACAGCGTTAACGGCGAGACGGCGGGAACTATAGAGATAGGCGCTTCACAGGACGCATGGCATACGGTCAGCGCGGCTGTAACTCCTGCGGAGGGCGTACACGATGTTTATTTCGTATATAAGGGCGGCGACGGCGCGGAGCTGTTTGATATAGACTATTGGCAGTTCGGCACAGAGCCGCTTGAGGAAGAGGAGAAGCCCGTCCGCAAGGTCATTTTCAGCGACGATTTTTCAACGGACGATAACGCGGCGCTCTACAGTGCGTACGCGCCGGATACCCTTGATAATGAAAACAGCGGCGTAATGTACGGAAAGCTTGTATATTCCTATACATCAGACTGGGATGACGAGCGCTGCATGAGAATGGATATAACGGAGCTTGTAAAAGAAAGCGGCGCGGACTCTATAGGCGCGTCGGCTGTTATGGGCAGCTTCTGGTGGGGCACATCGGATGAGGATCTTGTAACATCAAGCATGTTCATAGACGTGACGGACGCGGAGGGGAACTCCGTAAATACATACCAGCTCGACCGCAAGCCCGGTTCCTACGGCGAGCTTGTGTTCACCGACAACAGAGCGGAGGTAGAGCTAAGCGGCGAGGCGGATATATCCTACGGCGCGGACAATAAGATATATCTCTGCATAAAGAACGGAACGGGCTATCAGGATTATGACAACATGACCATCTGGACGAACGAAAACGGCTCCGGCGGCGATCCGTCGGAAACGGATAAGCCCGAGCAGGATACGAGAGTTATCGTGTTCAGCGACGATTTCACATCGGAGGAGCACATAGGCAGATATGCGCCGTATGCCGAGGGTACGCTTGATGAGAGCGCGGATGCGCCGAGCGGCATCGAATACGGAACGCTTGTGTATAATTTTGCCGAGGGCTGGGGCGATGATCACGGCATGAGGATGGACATAACCGATATAGTGAGCGGTAATGCGCTTGACGATTTCGGCGTTAACGCCGGGTTCGGCAGCTATTATTGGGGAAATTCCGATGAAACGATCGCAAGAGCGTCCATGTCTATAGAGGTCGTGGGAGCAAACGGAGATACGAAGGATACGATAGACCTGTGCTCAATGCCGGATAAATATGCCGACCTTGTGTTTGATGACGGAGGCAGAGCAGAGGTCATGCTGAGCGGAGAGGTCGAAGCAGGCAGACTGAGCTATGAGAGCGGCGATACCGTATATCTTTGCATAAAGCACGGCAGCGGCAGACATGATTATGACGATATAACGATATGGAGGCACGGCGGAGCTTCCGAGTCGGATAAGGCGGTAAAGGTATATACGCCGTATCTCAGCGGGAATGAGGCGGTAGTGACCGTTACGAATACCACGGATTCAGAGGCTCAGGTATGCGTATATGCGGCCTCGTACGAGGGCGGCGCACTCACCGGAGTGAGAGAGGCGGAAGCATCTGTGGAGCCGGGAGCCGTCAGCAAGGAGATAAGGATAGCGGCGAATGCGGGGGACGTTATCTACGTCTGGGATGAGGCGCAGCGTCCGTACCGCGCGGAAACGAAGCTTGAGGAGCAGGCTATGCTGACCTCATGGACGGCGGCGCAGATGGAGTTCCGTGATGAGATAGAGCCGGTTACGCCGCTTTCCGGCAGCATTGTAAGGCAGGAGATAATGCTTTCCCGGACAGGCGACAATATGCAGCTAACGCTGTCAAATGAATACGGCAAGGAGCCGCTCGTTATAAGCGGACTGCGTTTTGCAAAGCCGCTCGGAGGCAGCATGATAGATATAGCTACGGATACAGCCGTGACCTTTAACGGAAGCGAGGCTGTGACCGTTCCGGCAGGGCAGACCGTTCTCAGCGACCCGATATTGTTCGACGCGGGCAGCGACGGCAGGATAGCGGTAACGATGAGCATAGAGAGCGCTCCGGCTGTGATAACCGGGCATGAGGTGTCGCTCACTACAACGTATATAAGGCGCGGCGGCACCGCTTCGGATATATCCATGATCGGCAGCGAAACGAATGAGGAGTGGTTCTTCATCTCGTCGGTCGATGTTATGCAGCCGGCGGACAACGGGGTAATAGTATGTCTCGGCGATTCGATAACGGACGGAGTCGGAGCTATGTCCGCCTCGGATACATGGCCGGCGCTCTTAAACGCGCGGCTCAAGGCAGATCCCGAAACGGCGGGACTTTCGGTAGTAAACCAGGGTATCGGCGGAAACAAGGTCAACGGCTACAGCTGGGGCGACAGGGCGAGATGGCGCTATGAGCGCGATGTGCTTGAGCAGAAGGGTGTTAAATACCTGATCATCCTCGAGGGTATAAACGATATAGGCGGCAAGAGCGAGGACGTCAACGGTGAATACGACGGCAGCAGCCCGGACGGAACTCTTACCGGCGGAATAATAGAAGCCTATGAGGAGATAATAGCCGCGGCGCGCGAAAAGGGTATCAAGGTCATAGGCGCGACCATACTGCCGTGCGGAAAAAGCGGCTATTATGCGGACGGTCAGGATGGCATGGAGGCTATGCGGCAGAAGCTCAATACATGGATAAGGACAGAGGGGAATTTCGATGCGGTAATAGATTTCGACGCTGTTACAGCCGACCCCGCCGAGCCGAAAAACATACTTGACGCATACGACTGCGGCGACGGTCTCCATCCGGGCAATGAAGGCTATAAGGCTATGGCAGACTCAATAGATCTGTCGCTGTTTAAATAAGAACTGAGCTCCGGGCGGCGGCGCTGCCGTCCGGGGACTTATGAAAGGAGCTGGACATATGTTTAGAAAATTCATAAAAAAGGCTGTCCCGGCAATGCTGACCATGGCGGTCGCGGCGTCGTCGTTTGCGGAAACGGGCGCTTTGGCGTATTACGCAGACTCGAACGGTACCTCAAACGATAACGGCGACGGCACTTACACAAACCCTGTGCTGAATACGGATGTTGCCGACCCGGATGTGATATGCGCGCCGGGGCCGGACGGTAAGGAGGCTTACTATATGGTAAGCACCGCAATGCAGTATTCTCCGGGCTGTCCGATAATGAAATCGACCGACCTCGTGAACTGGGAAACTGTAAACTACCTTTTCGATTCGCTCGATTACGATAACGATAAGCTGTCTATGCGAAACGGACAGCAGGCTTACGGCAACGGACAGTGGGCGACCAGCATACGGTATAACGAGATAAACAAAATGTTTTATATCCTCACATTCTCGTACACGACCGGTACAACGCAGGTCTACACGTCGGCGGACGTTGAGAACGGGCCGTGGAAGAAGTCGGAGTTCAAATGCTTCCACGATCCTTCTATATTTATAGATACGGACGGCAGGATATATGTATATTACGGACAGAACTCCCTCTACTGCAAGGAGCTTGTGGAGGAGGACGGCTACCTCTCCGTAAAGGAGGAGGAGAGCGACCCGAATGACGAGGGCGTGAACGTTATACCCGATATGGGCGACTTTGATGTGCCCGATACCATATACGAGGATGCGGAGCCGCCTGAAAATTTCTATATAAAGGGCGAGGGTACGCATGCATACAAGGTAGACGGCAAATATTACCTCATATCAATAACGTGGCCGCACGGAAAGGTATGGCCTGACCGTGACGAGTATTGGAAGCGCGGCGAGATATGCTTCAGGAGCATACCGGATGAAAACGGCGAGCACCATCCTTACGGGCCGTTCGAGGGTATGCTCGTAATGAACCAGACTGCGGACTACGACGGCTATAAAGGCGGCGGCGGCCCGGGTCAGGGCGGTATAACGAACGCGATAGGCGGCAGCAACCGCTCAAGCGAAGGCAATTGGTACGGCATTATATTCCAGGACAGGGGCGCGCTCGGAAGGTGTCCGCTGCTCATAAACGTTGACTGGAACGTACCGGGCTATGAGGGCTGGCCGATGATGAGCGCCGCAGAAACGGGTAACATCCCTGCGGAGAGCGGAGTGAACAGCGCGATGAGTTCGATAACTAAGTCTGACGAGTTCGACAACGGCAGCAAGCTGAACTATGCCCCGGTAGTGACAAAGGAGCCGGAAATGACGCTTATGGACGCGCGTGCGGCTGCAGAGACTACAGTCAGAGCGGTCTATGCGTATCAGGATGAAAACGGTCAGGAGCAGCGCATAGATATCGGCAGCGCAGGAAATGACGGCAGCGGCTGGAGCGAGCTGAGCGGAACGTTCACGACCGGAAGCAGCCTCAAATACGGGCGTATCGAGATATGCGCCGATAATGCCGAGGTCGGTTTCTATCTTGACGACGCGTCGCTTCGCGGCGCCGATGATACGGAATATCTCAATAACGGTGAGATGAGCGACAATGAGGGCGCTAAGCCTTGGTATTGGGGCCCTACTTCCGTTTGGGATAATGCCGCGGGCAAAAATGTTGATACGGCAGTTGCGGAAACGAACTCGCAGGAATATAAGACCGCCGCGCCGTCCATGTACGTGCACAGCAGGCAGTCGGCTCAGGCGGGAGCTATGCAGTATGTAAACGGAGACGGCGAGAACCCCATATCTCCTGAAACGGAATACAGCTTCAGCGTATGGGTAAAGACCGAGCCGCAGTCCGAGCCGGGGCCGGATTCGGGATATATCGAGAGCGGCGAATATATGATAAACGGCAGCATGGAGGACGTGTACGAGGGACACCCGAGCTATTGGGACGTTTACGAAAATGCTTCCGTTACCGCTGACGATACTGAATTTACCGACGGAACAACAGGGCTTAAGGTGAGCGGCAGAGCTTCCGCTTCGGACGGCGTAATGCAGTATGTGAGCGCCGACTTTAAGGCGGGAAAGGAATATAAGTTATCTTTCAATGTAAAAACGGACGAGGCTGACACGGTAAAGGCGGTGCTTTTGAGCAACTATTCAGAAGAGGTGCCTATCGTGAGCGGCGGCACGGAAGCGGGAGTATGGACGGAGCTGAGCGGACAGTTCACGGCTCCGGAGGATTTCGACGGAGGCTATATCAAGTTCATAACAGAGGATACAAATACCGATTTCTATATGGACGAAGCTTCTATGGCAATGCTTACAAACCTCGGTACGGATCTGATATCGAACGGCAGCTTTGAAACGGGCATCGCGCCGTGGGCGCCGAGATACAATAACGGAACGACTATCGCGCAGAGCGGAGACGCTGCGGCTGAGGGTGCAAGCAGCATGTATGTAAGCGGAAGAACTCAGACCGGCGACGGGCCTATGTATGACGTTACGGGCAGGATAAGCCGTCAGCGCGAATATAAAATAAGCGCTATGGTACGGTATGACGAGGGCCCGGACAAAAAGACCTTTAATCTGACTATGGAGCATGTGAATGAAAACGGCGACATGGGCTGGTATGTGCTTGGCAGCGTTGAAGCGCAAAAGGGTGAATGGTGCGAGATCGCCGGAAACGCGGTCATCGGCGAAGATATAGGAGTTAAGGAAAACAGACTGTATTTTGAAACTTCGTACAACGGCTCGCCCGATCCGGAGAACGACCTGATGGATTTCTATGTTGACGATGTATCGGTGATAGAGCTCCCGGCTGAGGAATGGGTAGCGCGCCAGGAGGGCGAGCACGAGCCGAACGGGTCATATCTCGGCCTTGCATGGCAGTGGAACCACAATCCCGATAACCGGTACTGGTCGCTTACGGAGCGCGAGGGCTATCTGAGACTCAAAACGACCGGCGTTGTCGATAATATACAGCAGGCGAGGAACACGCTCACGCAGCGCACGTTCGGGCCGGAGTGCTCCGGCTGGGTATCGATGGATACGGCCAGCATGAGGAACGGAGACTATGCCGGACTTGCCGCGCTGCATTCGAAGTACGGCTTCATAGGCGTTAAGAAACACGGCGGAAAGAAGTATATCGTTTATGTGCATACCGATTCCCAGCCTGCCGACCGCGACGAGATGATGAACGTTGTTCCGGATGAACAGATAATAACAGAGCTTAAACAGGACGTGGTATACCTCAAGAACGAGTATACGTTTGACGGGACTGTGAGCGGCGATACCGTAACCTTCTATTACAGCTATGACGGCGAGAGCTGGACAAAGGCGGCAGCGCTCGGAAACCTTGAATATAGTATGCTCCACTTCACCGGATATAAGTTCGCGCTGTTCAATTTTGCTACCAATTCCGTGGGCGGCTATGTCGATTTCGATTATTTCAGAGTTGACGATAAGCTCAGCGGCAGAGGCGGAAAGGTTGAAATAGACGCAAGGCTCGGAGAAACAACAGGCGGCGTACTCACCGTGGACGCCGAGGTCAATGATCCGTATTACCGCGGTATGGAGGTCTACGCCGCTGCGTATGACGAGAGCGGTAAGCTTATCGCGCTCGAACGGAAGGAGACGGACAGCAGCATGACATGCGAATTTAAACTGAACATAGGCGATGCGGAAAATTATAAAGTCAAGCTGTATGCGTGGGACGGCATGGAGCCGCTTTCCGCGACTGCCGAGGCGAAAGCGCCGGGCTCGGTAACGCCCGCCGAATTTATGGAGGGCGTGCGCGCGGGACTTTCGGAAAATGAACCGCAGGGCATTACTGCGGAAAGACCCGGGACCGATTACGGCGATCTTCAAAAACACACCTACTATTCCGAAACGGCGGAGCGTGACACGAATGTGAACGTACTGCTGCCGCCGGGCTACGATGAGAGCAGGGAGTATCCCGTGCTGTATATGCTCCACGGCTACTGGGGCAACGAGGACTCTCTCCTCGACGCCGGCGACGCATCGCTCAGGCTCAGGCAGATACTCGGCAACCTCGTAGAGGACGGCGAGGCTGAGGAAATGATAGTGGTGTTCCCGTATATATACTGCAGCAAGGATAAGCCGGTCTGTACCGGTATGGATCTTGAGAATACCTTAAATTACGATAACTTTATAAACGATCTCACCACAAGTCTTATGCCGTTCATTGAGGAAAACTTTTCGGCAAAGACGGGACGTGAGAACACGGCTATAACCGGCTTTTCGCAGGGCGGCAGAGAAGCTCTGTTCATAGGTATAACGCGCTCCGACCTCTTCGGCTATGTCGGCGGCGTGTGCCCGGCTCCGGGACTTACGCCCGGTGCAGACCTGAGTCAGCATCCGGGTCAGCTTCAGGAGAGCGAGCTTAAGATAGATAAGTCGAAGGGCGAGCCGTACCTGCTCATGGTAAGCGCCGCGGTAAACGACGGCGTAGTCGGCGACGCTCCGTATAATTATCATGATATACTTACGGAAAACGGCGAAGACCACGTTTGGCACACCATAGCCAACGGCGACCACGGCGGTAACTCGATAAGACCGCATTTCTATAACTTTGCAAAGGCGGTATTCAAAGCCGAATAAATATCATTTGCGGCAGGAGCTGTTATAGCTTCTGCCGCAAAGTGTATGGAGGAGAGCATATGACGGAAGAGATATATGTAAAAAAGACGGATACTGTAAAGGAGTTCCGGAACAATGTTGATTTCTGTGTTGGAACGGGGCGGATGGGGCTGGCGCTGCATGAGGAATATATGGAGCAGCTCCGGTTTGTGCAGAGCGAGATAGGCTTTAAGCATATACGCGGTCACGGTCTGTTCTGCGATGATATGGCGATATACCAGTTCAGGGAGGACGAGGAAGGGAATAAGGTGCTCGAATATAATTTCACGTATCTTGACCGCGTTTTTGACGGGTATCTCAGGCTCGGCATACGTCCGTTTCTGGAGCTCGGTTTTATGCCGTCTGAGCTGGCGAGCGGCGATCAGACAGTATTCTATTGGAAGGGCAACGTAACTCCGCCGAAGGACTACGGCGGCTGGAGAGAGCTTGTAAAGGCGCTTCTGGAGCATCTCATAAGCCGGTACGGCAGGGACGAGGCAACGTCATGGCCGGTGGAGGTGTGGAACGAGCCGAACCTGAAAGGTTTCTGGAAGGACGCGGATATGGAGGAGTATTTCAAGCTGTTCCGCGAGACGTTCTATGCTGTGAAAGAGGTTGACGAGAGCTTCCGCGTGGGCGGCCCGGCTGTATGCGGCGGAACGGACGAGGTCTGGATAAAGGCGTTTCTGGATTTCTGCGACAGCAATGGGATAGATATTGATTTCATAACACGCCACCATTATACGTGCGGCATTTCCGAGAGGATAGGGCATTATGCATATCCCGACCCGGATGATCCGCAGGCCGGCAGGGACAACTTGAAAACGACCCGCGATATAGCGGACAGCTACGACCGTTTCCGCGGAAAGGAGATACATATAACCGAGTTCAACACCTCGTGGTATCCGAGAACTGTCATACACGACACTAACTTTAACGCCGCGTACACAGCTCACCAGCTTTCATGGCTCGGCGATCTGAACGAGTCGTATTCGTACTGGACGTTCGGCGATGTTTTCGAGGAAACGGGAGTGCCGTTCAGCCTGTTCCACGGCGGGTTCGGCATGGTGGCGAACGGCTGTATACCGAAGCCGACCTTTTGGAGCTTCAAGTTCTACAAGTATCTGAGCGAGCGCGGCGCCGAGTGCGTTTACCGCTCCGAAAATGCCGTTATCATGAGGAAAGAGGACGGCGGCTGGTGCGGTACAGCATGGAATTTCAGCATGGACGGCGGCGGTGAGGAGCTTGAGCTGGCGCTGTCGCTCGAGGCGGAGAACGGAGAGTATTCGTTCGTTATGCAGACGGTGGATCCCGAGGTCTGCAACCCGCTGAAGCTGTGGCATGATATAGGCGAGCCGAAAACCCCCGATGCGGCGCAGCTCGATATCATAAAGCGCGGGGCGTACCCGCTTGCCGCTTCCGCAAGGCTTGAGGCGGCGGACGGCAGGCTTGAAAAGCGGATACGGGTGCGCGATAACGGCGTGGTGTATTTTGAACTCACGCCCTCGGAGCTGACCTGTGACAGAGGCTACGACTACCGCCGCGTTACGGAGATAAGATGAAATAATACGCCGGTACAGCCGGCTGAATGATAAACGGAGCGGACGCCGCTCCGTTTATCTATTATATAGAAAAAATACCGATATATTAAAAATTACGCATAAGTTTATAAATTTGATAATTTTAATAAGTGAAAAAATATAGTATAATAGTATCATGTTAATAATAGCTTAAAAACGGAAAGGAGAAAATCATGAGAAAAAAATTTATGAGCGCGGTGCTTTGCTGCGCTATGCTTGCCTCCGGAGCGGCGGCGCTCAGCCCGGTAACAGCCGGAGCGTACGGCATAGACATAATGAATTTCGACTATGACGACGATATAGGCTTTGAGGCGCTTGGAAGCGCTAAGGTGGAGCTTTCTTCGAACGGCGGGCATTCCGGCGAAAGGAGCGTGCTCGTTTCGGGCAGAGCCTCGGAAGCGGACGGCGCAAGGATAACCGTGGAGACTGCGGGCGAGCCTGCGGCGTACACGGCTACGGTATGGGTAAAGTCCGAAAGAGCCTGCAAGCTGACGGCAACTCTGGGCGGACAGAAGGTCAATTCTGCAAATGTCAGCCCGAACACGTGGACAAAGATAAGCGGGAAGGTGTATATTGAGGGAACGGAGCCCGAGATGGACCTTGAGATATACAGCCTGAGCGGAAAAGACAATTTTTACATAGACGATGTATCCGTCCTTGCGGAGGGACAGCAGATAACGACCCCGTATATGCCCGAGGGCATGAATATGATAGAAAACAGCGGCTTTGAGAGCGGAGAGCTTACTCCGTTCGCGGCAAGGGGCTGTACTGTGGCTCCCTCCAACGGTTCGGCGCACGAGGGCAGCTATGGTGCAAGCGTTACTGATAGAACAGAGGGCTGGAACGGTATAGAGATAGATATCAAGGACATGCTTGTGAGCGAATGCAATTACGAGGCTAAGGCGTGGGTAAGGCTTGACGATACGTCTGTTGAGAGTGCATCGTTCTATCTGCAGCTTGAGATATCGGAGCAGGGGTATGATACGAGATACCCGTCAATAACCAAATTCACCGCTAAGCAGGGCGAATGGGTAGAGGTGCGCGGAGTATTCTCCACAGGCGATTTCGCTTATCCCGTAAATGCGGTAAAGCTGTATATAGGCTCGGCTGACGATAACAATATATGCAGCTTTTCGGTTGACGACATGAGCCTTTCATACACGACGGACGAGGTCACAGGCTCAAGCTCGAGACCGGCGGACGCCGATCCATGGGTAAATACTGAGCTGACGCCGCTTAAGGACGTATATAAAGATTATTTCCTCATAGGCGCTGCGAGAAGCTCGGACGTCGGTGAAGCGTCAAAGGTAGAGGACGATATGATAAAATATCATTTCGATATCGTTACGGCCGGAAACGCGATGAAGCCGGACGCTATAGAGCCTACAAAGGGAAGATTTAATTGGGACACGGCTGATTATATAGTTAACAAGAGTCTGGAAAACGGAGTGAAAATGCACGGTCACGTGCTCTGCTGGCACGAGCAGTCGCCGGACTGGCTCAACTATGAGGGGATCTCAAAGGAAGAGGCGCTTGAGAATATGCGCACTTACATCTTTGATGTGATGGAGCACTATAAGGGACAGTGCTACAGCTGGGACGTTGTGAACGAGGCCATCGACGGTATAACCGATACGTCTACGGTATCGGGCGTCCTCCGCGATACGCCGTGGAGACGCGCGATAGGCGACGACTATATAGAATATGCGTTCAAGTTTGCCGCAGAGGCCGACCCGAGCGCGAAGCTGTATTATAACGACTTCAACCTTGACGATGCTACAAAGGCGGACGCGGTAGTGACCCTTGTAAAGAGCCTTCAGGAAAAGGGCATAAAGATAGACGGTATCGGAATGCAGGGACATTACAGCACGACGACCTCAATAAAGGCTGTTGAGAACTCGATAAAGAAGTTTAAGGAGCTTGGAGTTGAGATATCCGTTACCGAGCTTGACGTAGGTCATTACAGCATGGCCGGAACGGAGATGACCGAGGAGGAAGAGATACTGCAGGCGCAGAAATATGCCCAGCTGTTCCAGCTGTACAGAAAGTATGCCGATGTTATAGACAGGGTGACTTTCTGGGGCATCGACGACGCAACAAGCTGGAGATGGGAGATCTGCCCGCTGATATTCGATAAGGACTATCAGCCTAAGGAAGCGTATTACGCCGTTCTCGATCCGGATAAGTATCTTGAGGAGCATCCGCTCACCGCGAAAACAACAACTCAGGGCATAGCTATAAAGGGAACGCCTACGATAGACGGCACTGCCGAGGCGCTCTGGGATAACGTTCCGGAATACAACATAAACAAATACGTTATGGCATGGCAGGGCGCAACGGCAACGCTCAAGAGCATGTGGGACGAAAACAATCTGTACGTGCTCATGGACGTAAAGGACAGTCTGCTCTCAACGGCGGCCGCGGACGCGTACATGCAGGACAGCGTAGAGGTATTCATAGATGAAAACAACGGCAAGACCACATACTATGAGGACGACGACGCGCAGTACCGCGTAAGCTGTGAGAATGTACATTCGTTCGGTACAGGCGCGGTAGAGGACGGCTTTAAGACGGCTGTAACGAAAACGGCGCAGGGCTATCTCGTGGAAATGGCTGTACCGTTCAAGACTCCGCGTACGGAGCCGGGCATAATAGGCTTTGACGCTCAGGTAAACGACGACTCAAAGGGCGACGGAAACAGAACGTCGGTAACAAAGTTCAACGATATGACCGACCTTTCATGGGGCAACACGGAGAACTGGGGCGAGCTGTTCCTCACCATAAACGGCGAAAGGGACGATATTCTTGTCAACCTCGACGGAAAGACGCTTTCCTTCGACGTTCCGCCGATGATAATAAACGACAGGACCATGGTGCCGTTCAGAACGATACTTGAGGAGCTTGGAGCGACTGTGGATTATCAGGAGGAAGGACAGGTGATAACCGCGACCGACGGCGATACTGTGATAACTATGCAGATAAATAACCCGACAGCGACTGTGAACGGTGAAGAGGTCGCGCTCGATTCGCCTCCGGTCATAGTTGACGGCAGAACCCTCGTTCCTGTAAGATTTATTTCGGAATCGCTTTCTGCTACGGTAAGCTGGAACGCTGACACGAGAGTGGTATCGATACTTCCCGCGTGATTTTAAATAACGGGGTGTGCTATGAATAAGATATTATGCTTGGCGATCTTCGGAGCCGCTGTTCTGACCGCTTCCTCGGCGTCCGCTCAAAGCAGCGGAAAGACCGAGGCGGTCTACGGCGCTCCGCAGATCGACGGAGTGATGGAGGCTATGTGGGACGCCGCTCCGGAGGGCGGTATAGACCTGTTCACCATGGAAACGCACGGGGCAAGCGGACGTTTCAGATGCATGTGGGACGAGGAAAATCTGTACGTCTTTGCCGAGGTGACAGACCCTGTACTGAGCACGGCGGCTTCGGCAGCGCATATGCAGGACAGCGTTGAGATATTTCTTGACGAAAACCTGGGCAGGACGGAATATTATGAATATGACGACACGCAGTACAGGATAAGCTGCGAGAATGTACAGTCCTACGGTACAGGAGCGCTGCCTGATTTCAGCTCGGCGGCTGTAAAGACGGATACCGGCTACGCAATAGAGGCGGCGATCCCGTTTAAAAGCATTTCCGGAAGCGTTAACAGGACTATCGGCTTTGAGATACAGATAAACGACGACGGCAGCGGGGACGGCGAACGCTCGTCCATCGCAAAGTTCAGCGATCCTACCGATCTGTCATACTGCAATACGTCTCTTTTCGGCGAGCTTACTCTTGCCGCGCCACAATATACCTTTTCCGATCTGAAAGAATCGGAGGAGTCGGAGATCGTTTCATATCTGGCGGCAAAGGGTATAGTGAACGGGTATGATGAAACCTCGTTCGGGCCGGACAAAACGGTATCGAGGGAAGAGTTTTTAAAGCTTCTCGCGGGCATATTCGGCATAGAGCAGGCTGACGCAGATATAGCGTTTGAGGATGTCCCGCCCGGGGCATGGTATGAGAGCTGTGTAAAAAGCGCTGTTGCGGCGGGGATCACGGAAGGCGTGTCGGAAACAGAATTCGGAGCCGGCAGACCTGTGACGAACGGCGAGGCGGCGATGATGATATGCCGTGCTATGAAATATTCGGGCTTAACGGAGGAGCTGACCTCCGCAGAGCTCAGAGAGCTTGGCTTTATCGGAAGCGGTAAGGGCGATAGCGAGGCTGCGCTTCGGGGCGAGAGCGCATCGATGCTGTATAAGGCGTATGTTTATACCTCCGAATATGTAAAGGAAAAAGAGCGGGAGGAAGAAAAAATGCAGAATTACGGAAAAGAGCTGGTAAACGCTGCGGGCGTGAAGGAGATAGGGAATAATAACCCTGTTTATACGCAGCGCTTCGGAGCCGATCCGTTTGCTATGGAATATAACGGAAGGATCTATTTGTACATGACGGGCGACAGCCTCATGTATGATGAGAATAACGAGATAAAGGAGAACGACTATTCAAATATCAATACGCTGTCAGTGATATCGAGCTCCGACCTTGTGAACTGGACGGATCACGGACAGATCGATATAGGCGGACGCACGAACCCGGACGGCGCGGCTGAATGGGCTTCTAATTCATGGGCGCCGGCAGCTGCGCATAAGACGATAGACGGCAAGGAAAAGTTCTTTTTATACTTTGCCGATAACGGCTCCGGGATAGGAGTTCTTGAAGCCGACAGTCCCACGGGCCCGTTCACGGATCCCATAGGCGGGGCACTCATAAAGCCCGGAGTGACGCCCGGAACGGATGGGGTCGTATGGTATTTCGATCCGGCGGTGTTTATTGATGACGACGGACAGGCGTATCTCTACTTCGGCGGAGGGCTTCCGGCGAAGGAGGACGGCAGCGTTGAGGCGGATCACCCAAATACGGTAAGGGTCATAAAGCTTGGCAGCGATATGGCAAGCACTGTAGGCGAGGCTGCCGCGATAGACGCTCCGGCGGTATTTGAGGATTCGGGTATACATAAATACAACGGCAGATACTATTATTCCTACTGTACGAATTTTGAAGGCGGTCATGAGGACGGCAAGTATCCGTACGGGGCTATAGTGTATATGACGAGCGATGATCCGATGGGGCCGTTTTCATATGAAGGAACGGTGCTCAATAATATGGCCGAATTCTTCGGCATAGGCGGCAACAACCATCACGCTGTATTCGAGTTCAAGGATAAATGGTATATAACCTATCATGCCCAGACAGTAGGGAAATATCTCGGTATCGACAAGGGCTACAGGTCAACGCATATAAACGAGCTTGAATATGACGGCGAGGGAAAGATCAAGCCGGTAACGGCAGATTTTGCCGGCGCCGAACCGGCGGGGACATTTGATCCGTACACGAGTGTGAATGCCGCGACCATAGCGTGGTCGAACGGTATCGGCACCCGTCCGAACGAAAACGACGGAACGATGCAGCTCACATATATAGATGACGGCGACTGGGTCGCGCTCGGAGACGTTGATTTCGGTGACGGAGCTTCAAGCTTCAGCGTAAACGCCGCGCCGCTGAGCGGCGGAACGATAGAGCTTCGTCTTGACGGTCCCGAAGGCGAGCTTATCGGAACGGTCGGTATAGACGGTGAGGAAGGCGAGTATAAGGAATACAGCTGTGAGGTGAACGGCGCTTCGGGAATACACAATCTGTTCATAGTCTTTAAGGGCGAAGGAAGCGGCGCAGATATGTTTGAAATGGCTTCATGGCGGTTTGAATAACGGCAGCAGCGGGCGGCCGCGGAGCGTGTGCACCGCAGCCGCCTGACGATAACAGCAAAAGGAGTTTAATGCATGGAAAAATATCTTGACGAAAGTCTTACGCTTGAGGAAAGAGCCGACGATCTTGTTTCAAAGCTCACGGTGCAGGAAAAGGTTGAGCAGATGATACACGGCGCAAAGGGTGTAAAAAGGCTCGGGATAAGCGAATATAACTGGTGGAACGAGTCGCTTCACGGCGTGGCAAGAGCCGGAACGGCCACAGTGTTCCCGCAGTGCATAGCTCTCGGCGCAACGTTCAACGTACCGCTTGTCAATAAGATAGCGGATATAACGTCAACAGAGGGAAGAGCTAAATACAATGTGCAGAGCGCGCACGGAGATTTTGATATATACAAGGGTCTTACCTACTGGACGCCGAATATAAATATATTCCGCGATCCGCGCTGGGGAAGAGGTCATGAGACCTACGGCGAGGATCCGTATCTTACAACGCAGATGGGACTTGCGTTCGTGGACGGACTTCAGGGACATGAAAAGCATATGAAGATAGCCGCATGCGCGAAGCATTTCGCCGTGCACAGCGGCCCCGAGGAGCTTCGCCATGAATTTGACGCGGTCGCTTCGAAAAAGGATATGGAGGAAACGTACCTCCCGGCGTTTAAGGCGCTCGTGCAGGAGGGCAATGTCGAATCGGTCATGGGAGCCTATAACAGGACGAACGGCGAGCCTTGCTGCGGCAGCAAGACGCTGCTTCAGGATATCCTGAGGGATGAATGGGGCTTTGAGGGTCATGTGGTCTCGGACTGCTGGGCGATCCGTGATTTTCACGAAAACCATCATGTCACAAAGACTCCGGAGGAGTCGGCGGCAATGGCGCTAAAAAACGGCTGCGATCTGAACTGCGGCTGCACATATGAGCATCTCATGAAGGCCTATAATAAAGGACTTGTAAACGACGAGGATATAGACAAGGCATTCAGGCGTCTCGCAATGACATGGCTCAAGCTCGGAAGATTTGACAGCAAGACTGAGTTTGACGATATACCGTACAGCGCAGTGGCGTGCAGAGAGCACAGGGAAACGGCTGTAGAAGCGGCAAGGCAGGGCATTGTGCTCCTGAAAAATGACGGAGTTCTGCCGCTTAAGGAGAATATAAAGACGATCGGCGTTATAGGGCCGAATGCCGACAGCCGTGCGGCGCTGCTGGGAAATTACACGGGAACGCCGCTTAAATACGTAACGGTGCTTGAGGGTATCATGAACGAAGCGGAAAAGCGCGGTATAAACGTTATGTATTCGGAGGGCTGTCATCTTTATAAGGACAGAACGAGCGTTCTGGCGAAAAAATACGACCGCGACAGCGAAGCGCTCACAGTGGCGGAGCAGTCGGACGTTGTCGTTTTATGTCTCGGACTGGATGCTTCCATAGAGGGCGAGCAGGGCGACGCCGGAAACGAATTCGGCTCCGGCGATAAGCACGATATGCAATATCCCGCTATACAGCGCCATCTTATGGAGATCGTTCTCGGAACGGGAACGCCGGTGATACTGGTGTCCATGACCGGCAGCGCCATGGATATGCGTAAGGCGGATGAAGAATGCGCCGCGGTAGTCCAGGCGTGGTATCCGGGCGGCGAAGGCGGCACGGCGGTAGCGGATATGCTTTTCGGAAAGTTCTCGCCTTCGGGAAAGCTGCCTGTAACTGTTTACAGCTCCACCGAAGATCTGCCCGATTTCACCGATTACGATATGGCTGAAAGGACCTACAGATATTTCAGCGGTACGCCGCTTTATCCGTTCGGCTACGGTCTGTCCTATACAAGATTTGAGTATGAGGGCGGCGGCGAGCTGAGCATGGCGGATGAGATGACGGTCGAATGCAGGGTGAAAAATACCGGCGCGGCTGACGGCTATGAAAAAGTCCAGCTGTATGCGGAGCCGATAGAGCCGGAGTGCAGAGTACCGAAATATGAGCTTAGGGGCTGCAGGGCTGTATATCTGAAGGCAGGCGAGGAAGCGTCGGTAGCGTTCACAGTAAAGAAGGAGGATCTCAGGCTCGTTGGAGAGGACGGCTCGAGATTTGATACTGCCGGAGGCTTCAGATTTTACATAGGCGGCGGTCAGCCGGATAAAAGGACTGCGGAGCTTACGGGAGCAAAGCCGGTAGTGTTTGAAGTAAAATGACACAAATTAACAAAGAGCTGTAAAAATATGTACAGCTCTTTTCGGCGTTAAAAAAAGAGATGAAGGCGCGGGCTTTTTGCGCAAATATATCAAGGGGAGAGCTTATATGTTTACAATTTTTTTCGCTGACGACGAGCCTTTCGTACTGGAAGGACTAAAGATAATGATAAACTGGGCAGAGCTGGATATAGAGGTCGCCGGCTGCGCTGAGGACGGCGTGACTGCGTATGAGATGATAAAGAAGCTGGAGCCGGATATAGTTGTCTCGGATATATGCATGTCCGGCATGGACGGCTGCGAGCTGATAGAAAAATGCATGACCGAGATGAAAAAGAAGCCCAAGTTCGTTATACTGAGCGGCTACAGCGAGTTTGAATATGTAAAGAAAACTATGCGGTACGGGGCGAAGCATTATCTGCTCAAGCCTCTCGATACGGAGGAGATACGGAAAACGATAGAGGAGGTATGCGGCGAAATAGCGGAAGACCGTGAACGCGAGGAGGATAATCAGAGACTGCTCCGGTGCGTTGAGGAGGAGGTTTTCAGAAAGCTGTTTTTATGCGGCGGCGATGAAGAGACGGTCGAGCGCGCAAGGTTTTTGCTCAGCGTGCCGTCCGATGATACGCCGCTGTCAATGGTCATGTTCAGGATAAACGCGCATATGAGCTTAAGGGATATAGACGGGTTTATCGATGAGCTCAGGTCAAGGCTTCCCGATGAAAATATGCTTGTGGTCTATTTGGGGCTGAGAACGGTCTCGGTGATGGGTGCAAAGCAGAAGCCCGCCGCGCTGCGCAGGTTTGCGGCTGCGGGCGTGAATTGCTGCGACAGCATAAATATATGCTCGGTATCGGGGATAGACGAGCTGAAAAAAGCCCACAGATATATCATCACGCATGTTTACGGATCTGCCGGAGAAATAAAGGTGATCGAAAATTTTGACAAGACTGCGGGCGGTTCAAGCATAGACCTGAATACGGACAGGGTGGTTAACATGCTGCTGAAAAACGATATAAAGAACGCGGAGAGCGCCGTAAGGCACGACTTTGAGATAATGCGCGAGCAAAAGGCGTCTAACGGTATAGTGCGCGGATATATCTCGTCGCTGCTGCTCGCGATGTACCGCATATCTAACGAGATAGGCATAAATCTTGAGGAAATATACAATGAGGCGGTAACGCAGTTCGGAAAAGCGCTCAGCTATGATATATCTGAGCTTATGTGCATAGACCTGCTCAGTAACTTTGCCGACTCGGTCACCAATGTCAACGTTACGGACGATATCGCAAGCTCCAAGACCATAATAGAGTATATAGAGGAGCACTATGCGGAGCAGCTGACGCTCAATGATATCTCAAACGCGGTATACATACAGCCGGCGACGGTCAGCAAGATCATAAAGAAGCGGACGGGCATGAAGTTCAATGATTATCTTGCATATGTTCGCATAAAGCACGCTCAGCTGCTTATGACGAACACGAACAAAAAGATAACTCAGATCGCCGCCGACGTCGGATACAGCTACTATTATTATTTTGCAAACAGGTTTAAAAGCGTGACCGGTTTCAGTCCGTCCGACTACCGCAGAAAGGCGCTCAAAAAGGGGTGAAGCTCATGAAACGGCTGCAGCATAAGCTGAAGGAAAAGGCGCTCATATATCTGAATAACAAGTCGCTGATGGTCAAATTCACGATAATATGCGTGTGCAGCATACTGCTTCCGATAATCATATCGAGCATCGTGCTTTCGTACAACTTAAATAAAAGCATGTATGTTAGGGAGATGGATAATCTGAATTTTGTTGTTCAGAGCGTAAAGTCCGAGACAAAAAATATTTTTGACGACGCCGTAGCGGTGGGAAACGTTATAGCTTACGATCCTACTGTGATAGAGATGGGAAGCAGATACTTCAAGTCTGAGCTGGAGTATTATGATTATGTAACGGACAATAACCTTAAGAGTTATTACGGTACGTATATCGTGCAGAAGCCCGGCATAGACGACGTTAAGGTATACCTCAGCAACCATACTGTCCTAAGCGGCGGCATAGTCTGTAAGCTCACAGAGGAGGAGCGGGAAAGCGGCTGGTACAAGGCGATAGAAGCGGCTGAAAAGGATATGATCCTGTGCAGAGACAACTATCTCACGCAGTCTGAGAGTGAAAAAACGGAAGCTATTTATACCGACGGACTCTCTGTAGTGCGCAGGCTCTATAAGGGGAATGCGAGCGGAGCGATAGGCTATGTCAGGGTCAGCATAAATATGATAGTGCTTAAAAAGGCCCTCAACCGCGGCGTAGATTATATGCGGTTCTATATGGTCAACGAGGGCGGCGGGTATATGTATGATCCGAAGAAAAACGCATTTTACAGCGACCTTGATCATATAGGTGAGATAGAGGCGGATAAGAATAATATAACCGTTGATTCCGGATTTACAGAGGATTCTTATCTCGGCGACTGGAAGATCGTAGGCGTATACGACAGGAGCCGCATACTGCAGAAGCAGTTTCTCAGCATACTGCTCGTTATGGCGTCCACTCTGGCGATAGCGGCGGCTGCGCTCGGGGTGGTCTATATCATATACCGCTCATATAACGACAGGATCTCAAAGCTCATCGTTTCAATGAAGGATGCGGAAAAAGAGAAGTTTACACCGGTAGAAGGCATCGTTGGGAATGACGAGGTGGGAAAGCTCACAAGCAGCTATAACCATATGATAAATAAAATAAACGTGCTCATAAACGATGTGTACAAGCTGGAGACTAAAAATAAAAGCATAGAGGTCGAAAAGGTCAGGGCGGAGCTTAGGTATCTGCAAAGCCAAGTTGATCCGCACTTTATTTTCAATGTGCTAAACGCCATGCTTGTCGTTTCGGTAAAGGACGGATATAATGAGATAGTTCCGCAGATATCGGGACTGGCAAAGATGCTCAGGCGGCTTCTTGACTGGTCGGACGACAGCGAGCCGTTATCAAAGGAGCTGGGCTTTATTGAAATATATCTGAGCCTGGAAAAGTTCCGTTTCGGAGATAAATTCAATTATGAGATAAACGTTAAAAACGGTGCGGAGGAATGCAGCGTGCCGAAGATGATAGTCCAGCCGATAATAGAGAATGCGTGCCGCCACGGTCTGCAGGGCGTTACAAGGGACAGGCTTCTTGTTATAGAGGCCGATCTTTGCGGCAATGTGCTTTCGGTCAGGGTGAAGGACAACGGAAAAGGCATACCGGCTCAAAAGCTGATTGAGCTCAGAGAGGGACTTGCGGAGGAGGACTTTGCCGGACATATAGGCATGAAAAACGTTTACAGGCGGCTGAAGCTGTATTTCGGCGACAGAGCGGATATGAGCATAAGCTCAGAGGAAAACAGCGGAACAGAGATAATAATAACGATAGATTATAACTGATCCGGTATACGGATGGGACATGCAAGGCGGCGGCTTCTGGAGCGGCGGAGCGCCGCATATGTAAAAAAACGATATGGAAGATTGGGAGGGGTGCGTTTTATGTATAAAGTATTGGTTGCCGACGACGAACCGTATGTTATCGAGGGTCTGGATATAATGATAGACTGGAAAGGACACGGATTTGAGATAGCCGGCAGAGCATATTCGGGAACAGAGGCGCTGAAAATATTTGAAGAGCTGGAGCCGGATCTGGTGGTGGCGGATATAAACATGCCGGGCATGGACGGTCTCGATCTCGTAGAAAAGCTCGTGAAGGGCGGGTATAAGGGAGAGATAATCATCCTTACGGGTTACACGGAGGTCGAATATGCACGGCGCGCCATGACGTACGGGGTAAAATATTTCATAAATAAGCCTGTGGACGAAGAGGAGTTTTACGACGCGCTCGAATCCGTAAAAACAAGTCTTGATAAAAAAAGAATGCTGAGCGGCAATATAGGGATGAGCGAGGCTATTGCAGCGGCAAGGAGAAGGAGCATTTTAAGCGGTGAAGATCCCGAGCATATCGCCGGCGGCGTGATGATACTGCATGTCGGAAGCGATGATATAAACGAGAGCATATTTCCCGAAAACGTTTATATTTATGACAGGTATGCCGGGATTGTAAGCCTTGTTATATGCAATACGGATGATTTTGAGCGTACAGCCGGCGAGCTGTTTGAAAAAGTGAAGCAGATCAAACCGGAGGTGACCGGCGTACGCCGGATCATGGACGGATGCAGTATCGCGCAGTGCGTGGAAGCGGCCGCAAAAAGTCTTATGTGCAGGCTGCACGTTGAGAAAGGCAGGCTGTATGATGCGGCGGAGCCGGGCGGGAGGAGCATCAGCCCGATAGAAATAGCCGACTATGCAGACAGGGTAGTCGGAAGGACTGAGCTGTGCGATAAAAAGGGCGCGGAAGCTGAGGCTGAAAAGATGTTCGTGATGCTGGAGGACAGCAGAGACCCGATCGCATATGCAATGATATTCACCTCGTACCTGCTTGTCAGGATAAACAAGCTCATACTTAAAAACGGCGGAACTCCGTACGATCCCTCGGGCGATACGGTAGATTTCAATAACAGGGGGACAGTATGGCTGGATCAGTATTACCGTATGGTCCGGAATATGTGCGGTATAGCTGTAAAAGAGATAAACAGGCATAAAGCGGAGACGGACGGACATGCTTTCAATGTGGTAGAAAAATATATAAAGGAGCATTTCAAGGAACAGATAGTTATACAGGATATGGCGCGGCAGCTGTATACGAGCCCGGGATATCTGGGCACGATGTTTGCAAGGCAGGTCGGAGTCAGCATAAAGGAATATCTGCATACGCTGAGGATGGAGGAAGCGGTAAAGCTGATGACCGAGACAAACATGTCCTTAAGCGAGATAGCATACGACGTCGGATACAATAACTACAATAATTTTTATCATCATTTTGAACGTTTCTTCGGTATGACTCCCAGAGAATACAAGGATGCTCTTTGATGCGGAAGGCTGTTATTGAGAAAAACTGGATCTGAAATTTGTATAAAACATTATATAAATTTAAATAATATCATTTTTTACTATATATTTTTATTATTTTGATAATTTAAATATGAGAGAAAAACCTGTATAATATATATATAAGTTACACGAAAACAAAAATAAGGAGGTAATCTTTCAATGAAAAAAATGTTTAAACGGATCCTTGCAGGATCGCTTGCTGCTGCTGCGGCAGTATCGATGACAGCATGCTCAAACGATACCAAAACAACAGAAGGCGGAACGCAGAAGCACTTTTCGGTATTTATAACCGGATCTACTGAGGAGCCTTCGGATGACAACAAGCTCATGAAGAAGATCGAGGAGGAGCTCGGCTACACGTTTGATTTCGAGTATCTCGTAGGAAACGAAGCTGAAAAGGTAGGCGTTATGATCGCCGGCGGCGATTATCCGGACATTGTTTCGTGCGGAGACAACACCTTTGTTCAGGCAGGAGCGCTCACACCGCTTGATGAGTACATATCAGAGGAAAAGACGCCGAACATATGGAGACATATAAAGGACTGCTACAATAAGCTCTGCTATGAGGGCGACGGTCACCTTTATGTTATCCCGGCATACGGTTTGTTCGACGGTCCGGAAACAGACGGCGTTTATCAGGGCCCGGCGTTCTGGATACAGAAGGCGGTTCTTGCCGATGCGGGCTATCCGGAGGTAAAAACGCTTGATGAGTATTTTGAGCTCATAGAGAACTATCAGGCAAAAAATCCGACGATAAACGGTATGTCCACTATCGGATTTGAGATCCTTGCGACGACCGGCTTTGAATGGGTGCTCACAACAGCGCCGAACTATCTTGACGGAAACCCGAACGACGGCGACGTAAAGGTGGATAAGGAAACATACGATGCTGAGATATATGCAAACTCCGATTTTGCAAAGAGATATTTCAAGAAGCTCAGCGAGGAATATGCAAAGGGTATAATCGACCCCGAAGCGTTCACACAGAACAAGGATCAGTACATTTCAAAGATCTCATCGGGACGCGTTCTCGGAATGTTCGATCAGCACTGGGTATTCCAGCCGGCTGAGCAGAGCCTTACGACACAGCAGCTCTATGAGCGCCAGTATGTTCCGCTCCCGCTCGTATTTGACGAGGGCACAGAGCCTTGGTACAGAACAGAGCCGTATGAGCAGGTAGGTCAGGGCTACGGTATATCGGTAAGCTGCGAAGACCCCGAGGCTGTAGTACAGATGTTTGAAACGTTCCTTTCGGAAGAATGGCAGAAGCTGTTCCAGTGGGGCGTTGAAGGCGAAGACTATATGGTAGATGAAAACGGAAGATATTACAGAACACCTGAGCAGCGCACACAGCAGGACGACCCTGTTTGGAAGGCTCAGAACAAGATGAACGCATTCTTCTATAATCTTCCCAAGATCCAGGGCTCGTACACAGACGGCAACGGTGCAAGCGCCGGCGCTCAGCAGGAGGAATTCGAGGCTTCATTGGTCGATTACGATAAGGAATTCCTTGCTAAGTACGGCAAAAAGAACTGGATGGAATTTTTGAACACACCGCCGGAGAACCCGGTTTACTTCCCGGCATGGAATATAGATAAGGTGGATGGCTCTGACGCGGACTATGCTAACCAGAAGCTGACAGACCTTGCGGTAAGATATCTGCCGAGACTTATAATGTCAGACGCAGGCACGTTCGACTCGGTATGGAATGAATACTGCGCGGAGATCGATAATGTTGACGTTCAGGCATACGAGGACAGAATGAATGAAGTGATCGATTGGCGAGTTGAAAACTGGGCACAGGATTGATCAATGATTAAAGCTTAGGATACGGAACGGCATGAAGCCGTTCCGTATCTCTCAAATATGAAAGGATGTGTTATCAGTGCGTGCTGTGGCAAAGACGGCAAATAAGCCCGGAAACAAAAAAAGCTTCTGGCAAAAATGTTTACAGCAAAAAACCTTGATCTTCATGTCGCTGCCTTTGGTGCTTTTGAAAATCTTGTTTGCTTACGTACCCCTGTTAGGCTGGGTAATGGCGTTCCAGAATTACAAGCCTGCAAAGAGCTTTTTCGATCAGGACTGGGCTGGACTTGCAAAATTTGAATTTTTGTTTAAAGACGCCGTATTTCTTCGTGATATAAGAAATACTCTTGCTATGAGCCTTATAAACCTGGTTCTCGGTTTCGTAACGGCAATACTTCTTGCGCTGCTTTTAAACGAGATCAAAAACGTGGTTTTCAAAAGGACCATACAGACTATCTCATACATGCCCCACTTCCTGTCATGGGTAATAGTTGCGGGCATAGTCCAGAACGTTCTTTCTACCGACAGCGGTATCGTGAACGATATTTTGCTCAGGATAGGTGCTATCGATTCATCGATAAACTTCTTAGGAGAACCTAAATATTTCTGGGGAATTGTGGGAGCGTCCAACGTATGGAAAGAGGTCGGATGGAACACTATCATCTATCTCGCCTCTATGAGCGCCATCGACCCGTCTCTCTATGAGGCTGCTGAGATGGACGGCGCGGGCAGATTTAACAAGATACTGCATGTAACTCTTCCCGCGATAAAGAGTACGTTCATAATCCTGCTCATAATGAATATAGGAAATATTCTCAATGCAGGTTTTGAGGTACAGTACCTGCTCGGAAACGGCCCGATCCAGGACGTATCTGAGACTATCGACATATTCGTTCTTAAGTATGGTATGCAGAAAAACGACTATGCTCTCGGAACAGCGGCAGGTATATTCAAGAGCGTTATCAGCGTTATCCTTGTATTCGGTGCGAACTGGATCTCCGGTAAGCTGGGCGAAGATAAGCTTGTATAGGAGGTTGTGACGGATGAGAATCAAACATAAAAGCATAGGCGACAGAATATTCGAGCTGTGCAATGGTCTGTTGATGATAATACTCGCCGTTGTTATGCTGTATCCTATCATCAATACGGTAGCGGTCTCATTTAACGACGCGACCGATACGCTGCGCGGCGGCATATATATCTGGCCCAGACAGTTTACATGGTATAACTATGAAGTAATATGGCAGACCGCCAATCTCGGAGTGGCGTTCGGAGTATCGGTGGCAAGGACGGTGATAGCGTCGGCGCTGAACGTATTCCTTACCGCGATGGTAGCGTACACTCTCATAAGACAGGATTTTGTGCTCAAGAGATTTGTTACGATAATATTCGTATTGACGATGTATGTAAATGCGGGGCTTATACCGGGATATCTTCTTAACAAGAGTCTCGGACTGTTAAACAACTTCTGGGTATATATCCTGCCCGGTCTTGTAAGCGCGTTCGACCTTATTATAGTTCGTACATATATGAAGTCGATCCCGGGAAGCCTTATCGAGTCTGCGCAGATAGACGGCGCGGGCGAGTTCAAGATATTCTTAACGGTGATCCTTCCGCTTGCAACTCCTGTTTTGGCAACTGTTGCACTGTTCTGTGCGGTTGCTCAGTGGAACTCATGGTTTGATACATATATCTACTGCGGCAGTGCAAAAAATCTCACTACCCTGCAGTATGAGCTTATGAAGGCTCTCTCAACCTCCATGAACCAGAGCGGCAGCACGGCTAACGTACTTAACGCGGATCAGGCTGCCAATCAGGTAACGCCGACGTCTATAAGAGCAGCTATAACGATAGTTGCGGCTGTGCCGATACTCTGTGTATATCCGTTTTTACAGAAGTATTTCGTACAGGGCATGACGCTCGGAAGCGTAAAAGAATAACAGAATTTAGGCGTATCAATGAAACATTTTTGGTACGCCTAAAAAGGCAATTTGAGAGAATTCAATAAAAGGAAGGGGAAATACGGTGAACAGAAAATTAGTTTCCTTTGCAGTGGCTGCCGCAATGTTCTGCTCGCAGGCTGCAAGCGTGGTTTCTGTCTTTGCGGAAAACACAGGTAATAATGTGTATTCATGCGATTTTTCAAACGAAGGGGATATAGCGGCATATACGCTTTATGACAGCGCGAACACGGAGGGGAGCGTTTCTTACGATGAAGAGAACCAAAGACTCTCCGCATCGTTCGGAAGCTCTCACAGCTGGGCTGACAGCAACGGTATAAAAACGAATATTACGGACAGGCTTAAAAACTGTGCGGCAGGAAGCACGGTAAGCGCATCGGTAAAATTCACATCGACTTACTGGAACGATCCTATAGGCAAGGCGAAGCTGTTCCTTGAGGTGACGGACGCCTCCGGCAGCAAGCAAATAATGCTTTGCGAAGGCCCGGAAAGCGTGTCTGCGAATGATGAGACAGTTACGCTGTCGGGAGAAACGGCAGGATATACCTACAGCAGCGGCGACACGGTCTATCTTTGCGTGACGCAGGGGAGCGGCCTGCATTATTATGACGATATCTCTGTTTCGGTGGAACAGGGACAAACGTCCGGCAGCATAATTCTTAACGATGATTTTGCTAATGACGATGCGGCAGGATATGTTGTATACGACAGCGCTAACACCGGCGCTGCGATCTCAGCGGCGGACGGAGCTCTCGGAGCGAAATTCGGCGACGCCGCGCCGTATGACTGGAATGAAAAGAACGGAGTAAAGAAGGATATAACCTCGCTTGTAAAGAGCGGGATGAAGTACAGCGTATCGGCTGACGTGTACTCCTCCTGGTGGGGCGGAGCTCAGGCAAAGCTGTTCTTTGAGATAGACAACGGTACGTCTGTATCCCGTGTGGATATAGCCGCGGACGGACTTGACGCTGAAGGCGAGGGAACGGTGAGCCTGTCCGGAACGGCGGGGCTCAGCTTCAATGACGGAGATAAGGTGTATCTGTGTATAACGCAGAACGCCGGATACCATAAGTACGACAATATAGTAATAAAAACTGACGGAACGGCGGAGCCTGTAAATACGCCTCCGGCGAACACGGACGAGCCGGGAACGGTGCTGAACGATAAGTTCGACAGCGGCGATGCGGCAGGATATGTTGTATACGACAGTGCGAATACGGGCGCTGCGATCGCGGCCGCGGACGGAGTTCTCGGAGCTAATTTCGGGGATCCCGGCTCGCCGTATAACTGGAATGAAAAGAACGGAGTGAAGAAGGATATAACCTCGCTTGTAAAAAGCGGGTCGAAGTACAGCGTATCGGCTGACGTATATTCCTCCTGGTGGGGCGGAGCTCAGGCAAAGCTGTTCTTTGAGATAGAAAACGGTACGTCGGTATCCCGCGTGGATATAGCCGCCGACGGACTTGATGCTGAAGGCGAGGGAACGGTGAGTCTGTCCGGAACCGCAGGCCTGAGATTTAATGAAGGCGATAAGGTATATATTTGCATAACACAGTCTGCGAGCTATCAGAATTATGACAATATACTTATAAAGGAGGCCGGCACAGCCGAGCCTACGGCGCCGGCGAACACGGACGAGCCGGGAACGGTGCTGAACGATAAGTTCGACAGCGGCGATACAGCCGGATATGTTGTATACGACAGCACAAACACGGGCGCTGCGATCTCAGCGGCGGACGGAGTTCTCGGCGCGAATTATGAGGACTCCTGGAAAGAGACAAACGGAGTAAAGAAGGATATAACCTCGCTTGTCGAGAGCGGATCAAAGTACAGTGTATCGGCATATATGACCACCTCCTGGTGGGGCGGGGCTCCGGCCAAGCTGTTTCTTGAGGTAGCGGGCTCCGGAGGCACAAAGAGGATAGATATTGCAGATGATATGTCCGACGGAGAACAAGGTGGCATAACGCTTTCAGGCAGCGCAGATCTTTGGTTCAGCGAAGGCGACAGCGTATATCTTTGTATAACGCAGAATGCCGGTTATCATACATATGACAATATAGTGATGAAATATGCAGGCGAAGCCGATCCAGAGCCTGTCAATACAGACACGCCGAGTGAGGCTCCGACGTTTGAGCCTGTCCCCGAAGACGGCATAATATTCAGCGATGATTTCTCATCGGAGGCTCAGACCGGCGCATATTCCATCTACGACAGCGGCAATACGACTGCTGGAGCAGGGATAAGTCTTGACGGCGGCGAGCTTGTTGCATCGATGGGAACGGAGAGCTGGAATGCATCGAACGGAATAAGACGCGATATAACCGAGTATGCGAAACAGTATATAAGCGGTCTTACATTCGGAGTTCAGCTCAGTCTGACGGCGTTCTGGGGCGACGGGAACGATGCGTCCGCCGCGGTATTTTTTGAGACCGTATCGGCTGACGGCTCGTCTTCCGTATCGGAGATAGGCTCGTTTGTGCCGGCCGACGGCTCAGAGACGGCCGTAATGCGCGGCAGCGCTCAGCTCAGCTATAAGAGCGGCGACAAGGTATATCTCTGCGTAACGCAGATGAGCGGAAACCACAGGTACGACAATGTTGTTATGTGGCTTGAAAATCCGAATGAGGAGGGCGTTGTTCCGCTTACATCCGGAACGAGATATACCGGTAAATACTTCCCCGAAAAGGCTGACGCTGTATTCTCAAACACATTCTCGGGCAATGCGGCGGCTGAGATGGAAAAGTATTATCCGTATAACGATGTTGCATACGGCACGGCTGAGCCGAGAGACGGCGGCGCGTTCTTCGAGTTCCCCGAGGGCGGAACGGCTGTAAGAGGCGTTGCGGTAGACATAACCGAAGCTATAGAAAACAATATCCCCAACGGCGGCGAGGTGCGCATAAGCTGCAAAATGCTGCCTTGGTGGTGGTGGGGCTCGGCGAGCATCAAGGTGAGAACGGGCGGTACCGTTTCGGATGTTGCATCGTACACAGCCAGCACGGGAGATCCCGGAGGTAAATGGGCTGTTATAGGCGACACGGTAGAGCTTGCGCATAAGCCCGGAGAAAAGGTAGAGCTCATAATAACAATGAATTCGTCAAGCGCTACGGGCATCACGATAGACGACGTATGCGTTGAGCTTCCGTATGAGGATGTTACTGTGCGCGATATCGCGGTGGCGGATGCGTCGCTGCTTGACGGCATCGACAGCGTAAGCATCGTATACGGCGGCGAATACGTGACGGAGACGAGCGTAAGCTGGGGAACTCCCGAAAACGGCTCGAACGTCGTATACGGTACTGCGGGCATCGACGGCGTTAGAGCGAGAGCGGTAATAACCGATTCGGCGGAAAAGGTGACTGTAAATGCAAACGGAGTTTCAGCGGAAAAAGCAGAGCTTGAATACGGCAAGGCTGTAACGGCGCAGGGCGGCGATGAGATGGTATTCCTTCTTGACAGTATGGAAAATATGAATCTCATAAGCGCGGTCTCCGGCACCGGAAAATATGCGTCGCCTGAGGAAGGAACGCCCGAAGCGTCAGTTCCGATGCGCGTAAGAGACAACGGGAACGGAGTGACGATAGAAGGCGCAGCCGCAGAAGCTGCGGACAATGACAAGGTCATCATTATAAAGGACGCCGATGGAAAGCCGGTTGGCGCTGCATATGCGCGTTTGGGCGCCGACGGCGGATATTCGGCTAAGGCAGGGGTATTGCCCACAGGCAAATATACCGCATTTATGACCGATACGGGTATATCTGCAGAGTTTTCATATGCGACAGCGGATGAATTTGAAGAGCTGAGGAATAAGATAAACAGCGGTTCTGCTGAAACGCTTCTGTCAGATGAGACAAACAGGATCATCCTCGGAGCAAGCACGTACAGCCAGCTCGACAAGCTTTCATCGGAAGACCGTTCGCAGGTGTACAGCCAATTCAAGTCGGAGCTGGGCAATAAGCCGAGAGCAGAGGCGGCGGCGCTGTTCGACGCTCTCGTGACCGTCAAGGCTGCCGCGGATGAGATAAGCGAGGCGGAATGGACGCAGATGCTTGACGCATCGGCAAGTACTCTCGGACTCAAGGGGCTTTCGATATACGAGCAGTATAAGCAGCTGCCTGAGGAGCAGAGAGAGTCGGCAAAGAAAAAGACGGATTCTGCCGGCGCGGACGATATTGCAGGGTTTGTAAAGGCATTCTCGGGCGCAGTCTTAAATACGCGTCTTATGAATGCGGGTCTGTATACGAACGTACAAAGCATACTGACTCAGAACGCCGCCCTGTTTGAAGGTACGGGCGCGGATGTCAGCAGCATAAGCACAAACGCGGCAAAATACATAATAAGCAATATTTCAGACAGCGATGTGACGATAGAAGCTATCGCGTCGCTTATAAACGAAGCTAAGGATAACGCTTCAAGCGGTACAGGTAATACCGGCAATACCGGCGGAAACGGCGGCAGCGGCGGCAGCGGCGGAGGCGGCGGAGGCGGTCAGACCGGTCCCTCGAACACAATATCGGGAACCAGCATAGGTCTTAACGCCAACCCGAGCCCAACGCAGTCGGTTTCGCAGACAAGCGCGCCGGCGGGCTTCAGCGACCTGTCGGGCTATGACTGGGCTGAGACTGCGGTGTACTATCTTGCTAATCAGGGTATAATAAACGGCTACGGCGACGGGACTTTCCGTCCGGGCGAGAACGTGACGAGAGAAGCGTTCGTTAAAATGATAGTTTCTGCGTTCGGTATCCCGGTGAGCGGAGCGGCAGCCTCGTTTGACGATGTGGCTGCCGACAGGTGGTCGTACAGTTATATCGCAGCTGCGGCGGGAGCAGGGATCGTAACGGGCGTTTCCGATACGGAATTTGCTCCGGAAACGAATATCACGCGTCAGGATGCGGCAGTGATGCTCTACAGGGCGATGAAGTATAAGGGCGTAAGCCCCGAGACCGGAGAACTGACGTTTACAGACAGCGCTTCCGTTGCGGACTACGCTAAGGAAGCGGTATCGGCTCTGAGCGGAAGCGGTGTTATCAACGGCATGGGTGACGGCAGCTTTGCTCCCGGCGGCATAACGTCGAGAGCGCAGGCGGCGGTAATGCTCTACAGAGTAGCTGACACGATCATGTGATAAAAATTATATGACCGCGGAAAAAGCTTTCGCGGCCGATACATCAGGAGGGGGAGAACGTGTGGCGCGGTCTCCCCGACCAAAACAGAAACAGGAGGTCAATATGAAAAGGATTTTTTCGGTATTGCTTGCCGGGGCTATGATTTTGAGTACGGTGCCGGTATTGGCAGCGGAAGAGCCGATTATAAATAATGATTTTGAAAGCGGAGAGCTGGGCTTCAGCGTGCGCGGAACAGCGGCTGCGGCGATCTCGACCGATACCGCGCGCAGCGGAACTTCAAGTATGCTCGTAAGCGGCAGAGGCTCAAACGGCTGGGAAGGCGTCAGCATGAGCATAGTAAACGACGTAAAGCTGGACGAGACCTATTACGGGCAGATGTATGTCAAGGCTGCCACACCCGGAGAGAGCTTCACAGTCAAAATGAGTATAGATCTTGAGGATGAGACCGGACCGGACTATCCGCAGATAGGCTCGGCAAAGGTCAACAGCAGCGAATGGACGCTGATAGAAGGTACATGGACGGTGGACTACCAGGGCAACTTAAAATCCATGAACCTCGATCTTGAGACAGATGAGGACGGTATAGGCAAATCGTTTTATGTTGACGACATATTCTTTGCGCATGAGTCGGTAAGCAAGCCTCAGAACGTTCAGCTTCCGCAGCAGGAAAGCGTTAAGACGACTTATTCCGGCATAGAGCTTCCGTCTGACGCAGCGGAGACAGACTATGCGGAGGATGTGGAAAAGATGATGGCGCTCGGCGTTGTCGAGGGTTATCCCGACGGTACATTTAAGCCGGAGAACAAGGTGACCAGAGCGGAATTTCTTACAATGCTTCTGAGATTGTTCAACATGGAAAACCTTGCGTCGGCCGAGAGCGGGTATACCGACGTTCCTGCGGATCACTTTGCGAGCGGAGCTATAGCGTGGGCTACAGGGAACGGCATATGCAGCGGCTACGGCGGCGGACTGTTCGGGCCGGACGACAATGTAACATATGCTCAGGCGGTCAAGATGCTTATGAGCACTATGGGTTATTCCTTTGTGGCTGAAAAGAACGGAGGCTACCCTAACGGCTATATGTCGGCTGCGGCGGGCGAGGATATTTACATAAACGGTATCAATGACAGCTCTGTTGAGATAACGAGAGCTATGACCGCAGAGCTTCTTTGCAGGTCGCTGGACGTAGGTCTGTACCTGCGCACCGATAAGGGCATATCAAAGAATGAGAATGCCACGATACTGACGGAATATCACGACGGCGCTTTGCTCAAGGGCTTTGTTGAGGCGAGCAACGATATAGCCACTAATGAGTCCATCTCCGGCATAGACACCGTTACGATAGACGGTATCAATTATAATGCCGGAACAACAAGGGCGGAAGAGCTTGTCGGCTACAATGTAGAGTTCATATATACAGGCGACAAGGATGAGCTTACGCTTGTCTATATAGCGCCTCTCAGCACAAGGAACACAGAGCTTGAGATATCTTCAAAGGATCTTGAGAGCTATGAAAATTATACTTATGAGTATTACGACGGTACGAGACTGAAAACCGCGAGGATAGACAAGGATTTCACGCTCGTATATAACGGCAGGAACGTCACCGGTGAATTTGACGAGTCGATGATGATGCCGGAGCTTGGCTCGGTCAAGCTTCTGGGTACAGACAGCGGCAGCTATAACATGGTATATGTGACCGGCTATGAGACTGTTGTGGTCTCATCGGTAAACAGGTCTACCAATGACGTATACGACATAAACAGCAAAAAATACAGCTTTAAGGACGACGGTTCCGCCGATATAACGTATATCAAGCCGGACGGCAGCGAGGGAACGTTCTCCGATATAACAGCCGACGACATTCTGCACGTACTCACGTCGTCCGATAATGAGAAGATAACGGTGCGCATCGTAAGATCGACGGCTGCCGGCAAGGTGAGCAGGATAAGTGCGGAGGACATCACTCTCGATGAAACTACATATCAGTTCTCTGACGTGTATATAAACAGAAATTATGACGCGCCTAAGACAGGCTCGACCGTTACCGCATATTTTGATATCAACGGCGACGTTGTATATCTCGAAAGCGGCGGCGATACAAGCATGGATATAGGTTATCTGCTCATGGCGGACGTGCTCGACAGCGGCGACAAGATCATCCTGAGATACCTGACCTCGGCGGGCAGCGAGGAGACCGCAAACCTGAGGACAAAGGCAACGATAGACGGTCAGAGCATAAACAACGTTAATGATCAGCTTGCGGCCGTTATGGGCGACGCCGAAAACGGCGGTACCGAACGCCGTATATTCAGATATACTAAAGACAGCAGCAATGAGATAATAAGGCTCGATTTTGCACGCGGTCAGAAATCGTGCGTAAGCGATGCCGAAAAGAACGAGGGAGAGCAGTCGCTGTACGCTGTCAACTCAAGCTATGTGGCAAATGAAGGCAGAGAGAGCGCTGACGCGGATTCATCGGTGATCAAGTACAAGTATAAGTACAATGCGCGCACATTTATAGACGAGAGCGGCGTATATTCATCTATCGCGCTCAATCCGAACGCTGTAGTATTCAAGGTTCCCGAGCCGGGTTCGGACGGCGAGAACGATTTCAACGAATACGAGGCAATAAAGGTATCTAGCCTTGGTTATGACGAGCAGTACAGAGTATATGCGTATAAGAGCGACACGGACGGACTGACCGCCGATTATGCGGTATTGTTCACCAACACAAGCGGTACTGACAATATACGCAGCCAGGAAGGCTTTGTTGTCACTCAGATAACGGAGGCGCTTAACGCCGATGAAGAGCCTGTGCCGTGCATCGAGGTCTATATCAACGGTGCAAGAAAGAGCTATGTGCTTAAGGATTCCGACGTATATGAAGACGCTGTTGCCGCAAATAACAATAATGATATAGAAAAGGGCGATATCATAAGATTTGATACAGACTCGTACGGTCAGATCTCCAATCTTATGGTAGATACCGGCAGCGGAAAGTATGACGACTACTTCTATTCGGCTCAGGGATATATCTACATGAAGGATGACGGATACGCATACTTCACAACGAAGCGTCCCAACAGCTCGATGTCGTATGACGATATGCTGCTCATACCTATAGACGGCTTTGCAATAACGATCTACAACGTCGATACGGATGAGGTCTATGACGGCGTATCGGGCGAGATCATAGATTATATGACGGATCCCGAGAATTATTCATCGGTATATATTACGATGAACTATGAGACGCCGAAAAAGCTCATATGCGTTATAGATAACTGATAAGGCATATTCTGAACATATCCCGTCCCCGAAATGGGGAGGGATATGTTCTTTTTTTGTCATACAGAGGCGCTGCGGTACTGTCAGATGCTATGCTGCGGAAAGGCACGGTATGCACTATATACAATTAATACATATTTTTTTATTACTATTTGATTAAGTTTGATAATGTACGTACGGCTCTGTTTATGATAAAATATTATCATAAACATGAAAAATGTCCCGGGAACGGAAGCTGCATGCTTTGCGAACGGAACATTTTTCCCCGGCCGAAAGACCGGAATAAAGGAAAGGAGAGACTTTACTATGGAAAACATCCCAAAGATCAAGGTGGGGATAGTGGCGGTGAGCCGCGACTGTTTCCCGGAGAGCCTGTCGGTAAACAGGAGAAAGGCGCTTGTAGAGGCGTATTCAAAGAAGTATGCGGCGGAGGACATATACGAGTGCCCGGTCTGCATAGTTGAAAGCGAGATACATATGCAGCAGGCGCTTGCCGATATCAAGGCTGCGGGCTGCAACGCGCTGTGC